>CP119310.1:2610000-3210000 GCA_029203185.1 Candidatus Chryseobacterium colombiense
CGCCACTACTTACGGAATCTCTTCGATTTCTTTTCCTCCGGGTACTTAGATGTTTCAGTTCTCCGGGTTTGCTCCTCTTACGAGGTGACTAGTCTTCAACTAGCCGGGTTGCCCCATTCGGACATCTCGGGATCAATTCGTGTGTGCCAATCCCCCGAGCTTTTCGCAGCTTACCACGTCCTTCTTCGCCTCTGAAAGCCTAGGCATCCGCCATACGCCCTTAACGATTTCTTTCCTATTTTTAGGTTACTCAAGCACTTATAAGTGCTCGGTTTTCTCTTTGTGATGTCTTTACCGTTAATGTCAATGATCTTAATTTCTTCTTTTCCGACTGATGAACAGATGTTGTTTTTGGCTCCATCCGTAACTTTTAAATCAGTCTTCCAAAACTGTGGAGAATAAGGGAGTCGAACCCTTGACCTCCTGCGTGCAAGGCAGGCGCTCTAGCCAGCTGAGCTAATTCCCCCTCTAGTTGCTGTTGGCTTATTGCTAATTGCTTCGGGCTTTTTTGCCATAAGCTATAAGCCATTTGCCAGCCGCCTTAATTAGTAGTCTCGGGCAGGCTCGAACTGCCGACCTCTACATTATCAGTGTAGCGCTCTAACCAGCTGAGCTACGAGACTTTGTATGAGCAATGGGTGATGAGTAATAAGTAATCCTTTTCCTCCTGTCCATTTCTCAATCTCTTTCCCTTTTACTAATTTCTAGTGGGTTTTATTTTTTATATATTTATAAGTAATTAGTAATGAGTAATTTTTTACGATCCAATTACTTGGCTCTTTTTACTTTTATCTTTTTACTTATAAACCAACCAAACAAAAAACTAAAGCTTTACTTTGAATAAGTACTTTGTGTCTAGGACACTAATTTTGTTTTACGTCTAAAGACGCTCTAAAATGAGATGTTCCAGCCGCACCTTCCGGTACGGCTACCTTGTTACGACTTAGCCCTAGTTACCTGTTTTACCCTAGGCAGCTCCTTTTACGGTCACCGACTTCAGGTACCCCAGACTTCCATGGCTTGACGGGCGGTGTGTACAAGGCCCGGGAACGTATTCACCGCGCCATGGCTGATGCGCGATTACTAGCGATTCCAGCTTCATAGAGTCGAGTTGCAGACTCCAATCCGAACTGAGACCGGCTTTCGAGATTTGCATCACATCGCTGTGTAGCTGCCCTCTGTACCGGCCATTGTATTACGTGTGTGGCCCAAGGCGTAAGGGCCGTGATGATTTGACGTCATCCCCACCTTCCTCTCTACTTGCGTAGGCAGTCTCACTAGAGTCCCCAACTGAATGATGGCAACTAGTGACAGGGGTTGCGCTCGTTGCAGGACTTAACCTAACACCTCACGGCACGAGCTGACGACAACCATGCAGCACCTTGAAAATTGCCCGAAGGAAGGTCTATTTCTAAACCGATCAATTCCCATTTAAGCCTTGGTAAGGTTCCTCGCGTATCATCGAATTAAACCACATAATCCACCGCTTGTGCGGGCCCCCGTCAATTCCTTTGAGTTTCATTCTTGCGAACGTACTCCCCAGGTGGCTAACTTATCACTTTCGCTTAGTCTCTGAAGCCGAAGCCCCAAAAACGAGTTAGCATCGTTTACGGCGTGGACTACCAGGGTATCTAATCCTGTTCGCTCCCCACGCTTTCGTCCATCAGCGTCAGTTAAGACATAGTGACCTGCCTTCGCAATTGGTGTTCTAAGTAATATCTATGCATTTCACCGCTACACTACTTATTCCAGCCACTTCTACCTTACTCAAGACCTGCAGTATCAATGGCAGTTTCACAGTTAAGCTGTGAGATTTCACCACTGACTTACAGATCCGCCTACGGACCCTTTAAACCCAATAAATCCGGATAACGCTTGCACCCTCCGTATTACCGCGGCTGCTGGCACGGAGTTAGCCGGTGCTTATTCGTATAGTACCTTCAGCTTTCCACACGTGGAAAGGTTTATCCCTATACAAAAGAAGTTTACAACCCATAGGGCCGTCGTCCTTCACGCGGGATGGCTGGATCAGGCTCTCACCCATTGTCCAATATTCCTCACTGCTGCCTCCCGTAGGAGTCTGGTCCGTGTCTCAGTACCAGTGTGGGGGATCACCCTCTCAGGCCCCCTAAAGATCACTGACTTGGTAGGCCGTTACCCTACCAACTATCTAATCTTGCGCGTGCCCATCTTTATCCACCGGAGTTTTCAATATCAAATGATGCCACTTAATATATTATGGGGTATTAATCTTCCTTTCGAAAGGCTATCCCCCTGATAAAGGCAGGTTGCACACGTGTTCCGCACCCGTACGCCGCTCTCTCTGTTCCGAAGAACAAATACCGCTCGGCTTGCATGTGTTAGGCCTCCCGCTAGCGTTCATCCTGAGCCAGGATCAAACTCTCCATTGTATGTTTGTCTGACTCACTCAAAGTTTTTAACGCTTTAGTTTTTCCTTACTTGGTTGTTATATTGTATGTCAATGATCTTCCAATCTTTCGCTTTTTCCGAAGCACTCTCTCTGTCAGTGGCGCTCCGTATTTGCGAGTGCAAAAGTAAAAAATTATTTCTTTATGACCAAATGTTTTTTGAGAATTTTTTAAAGTTTTTTGATGACCTTAATTTCTTTATTTACCATTCAATCCCACTCCTGCGCTTCCCGTTTTACCGGACTGCAAAGATACAAAAATTTTTAACTCCCGCAACTTTTATTTCTAAAAATTTTTGATTGTTTCTCTTCGTATCCTAAAGTGATTTTCTTAATCTTTTTGCCCATCTAAAGGCTCTTCTGCGCTTACTGATATACTCTCGTTTTCAGTGGGGCAAAGATAAAGACTTTAACCCTACACTTCCAAACTTACTTAACATAAAATTAAATTTAAATTCATATTTGAACTTAACTAGCTGACTCCGTGACCAAATATTTTTAAACTAACGTTTAGAGGTTATGAGTAGAAAGAAAATCATGCTCAAACTAAGAAATAAAAAAAGCAAAGTTTAATTACTTTGCTTATGTTCTTTATATATTGTACTTAGAAATTCTGCGTAAGATTTCTCCAGACCAACAATATCCCCACTTTTTAAATTTAACCCTCCTCTTCCTGAGTCATCGGATTTTATTTTTGTTGAAGACATCTGAAAGTATTGATTTCCATCATTAGATCTCGGTTGCAGTTTTATAGTAGAACCTAAAAGCTTTCTGGTAGAAATAACATACACCTCTTCATTCTTAGGTTTTAAAACAAAAAAACTTCTGGGTTCTAGAATAAGGTCTTTTTTATTAATGCTTATTTTTTGCTCTTTATCTGAAGAAGCAAACAAATAAATATTTCCGGTTTGATTTAAAAGCTTGTCTCTTGAAATAAAATAAAGGTTGAATCTGTAATTAGAGGGATTAAATGATTGAGTAGAACCATCAATATTTTCGAAAAGTTTTAATGAAAAAGCGTTGGCACCGATTTCCTTTGCTTTTTTATATATTAAAGAAAACACAGCCGCATCATCTTTTGAAAAACCCTGAACTTCTATTTCTCCCAAATAAGATGCCTCTTTTATCTCGTCATTTATTTTAAATAAAGTCTGATCTGTATTATCATGTGTCTTTTCAACTTTAGTAAGAAAAACACTTTGAGCATTTACAATCTGGACAAGAGTAATAAAACTTATTATCAAAAAATTCTTCATAGTACTATTTTATTTTGTAAGAACTTCAACACAATCTTCTAAGCTATTTTCCCAATGCTTAGGTTCTATTTTATAAAATTTCTCTATTTTATCTAAACACATAGTACTTCTCTTCGGTCTTTTTGCCGGAGTTGGATATTGCTCGGTTGTCAGTGGATTTAGTTTAATACTTGATTTTGAAAATTCTGCAATTTTTTGAGCAAATTCAAACCAAGTAGTTTCGGGGTAGTTTGAAAAATGGAAGATACCAAATGTTTTGTTTTTAGTTTCGATGATTTCCATTATTGCTTCTGCCAAGTCGTTGGCATTAGTTGGCTGCCCAAACTGATCTGCCACAATTCCCAACTCTTCTTTTTGAGAAAACAAATTCAACATTGTCTTTACAAAGTTCTTATTAAACTCTGAATACAACCAGGACGTTCTTAAAATGATTGTCTTAGGATTGATATCTAGAGCTAATTCTTCTCCTTTAAGTTTCGATTGTCCATAAACTCCTATTGGATTGGTAAAATCATCTTCTGCATAATCCAGGTTGGTTTCTCCATCAAAAACATAATCTGTGGAAACATGGATAAGAACAGTTTTAAACTCGGCACAAGCTTCTGCGATATTGGCAACACCTTCCGCATTTACAGCAAAAGCTTTCTCAGGTTCTTTTTCTGCAAGATCTACTGCGGTATATGCGGAAGCATTGATACAAAAGTCCGGTTTATTATCGTAAAAGAAACTTTGTATCTGCTCTGAATTTGTCACATTAAGAGCTTGTGAATCTGTAAATATAAATTCATATTTATTTTCAAAATTCTCTGCAATATGTTTTATACAGCTTCCTAATTGTCCGTTACTGCCTATTACTAATATTTTTTTCATCTTTATATTATGAGTTTTTTGCGTTTTGAGATCTTAAAAATTTAACCCTTGATTGGAAGTCTTTTTGTTCCAGGTCCATATAGAATTTATGGAATGTTTCTTTTATGTCTTCCGGGTGTACTTCAGATCTTCTTGTTTTTACATTAAAATAAATAACAGTAACCCATAATACTGCATGAATTGTTTTTTCATCCAAACTTTTCATTAGAATTTCAACTTTGGCAGTTCTATCCTGAATATCGATTGTTTTACTGCTAATAACAACAGATGTATTGTATCTAACTTCTTTCAGATATGCTATTTCGTTCTGAATGGCGATCCAAGTACAGCCAGTTTTCTTTGTATATTCTTCATAAGTAAACCCGTAAAATGTCTCCACATGATCCTCTCTTGCATTGAACATATAATCCAAATATTTCACATTGTTTAGGTGACCTATTGGATCACAGTCGCTAAAGCGTACTTTTACCGTTGTTGATACTTCTTTTTCCATTGTGCAAAAATAAAAAAACCACCCCGATTAGAGGTGGTTGATTTTATAAATCTTTGTTAATTTCTAAAATTATTTAAGACCTAATTCTTTTTTAACATCAGCTGTGATGTCTGGACCATTTTTGTAGATAAGAGCAGACGAATTAGCATCTAATACAAAATCAATTGTGTTTGCTTTTGCTACTTTTTCAATAGCAGCATTTAATTTTGTTTCAATCGGAGCATATAAAGCATCTTGTTTTGCCTGACTGTCTTTCATTGCTTTATCCTGCATTTGAGCAATTTCTTCCTGAATTTTTTGCAATTCTGCTTCTCTTGCTTTGTTTTCTTCAGCAGTTTTTTTAGAAGCTTCTTCAGAATATTGCTTTAATTTTGCTTGACCAGCATCTCCTTTCTTTTTAATCTCAGCTTGTTTGCTATCGATAAATGTTTTTAGGTCAGCATCTGCTTTAGTTTTTTCAGGCATCGCATTAAGAACAGCCGCAACGTTTAAAGTAGCCGATTTTTGAGCTTTTGCCATACCTACAGACACAACCATCATTATTGCTGTAAATAATACACTTAATTTTTTCATAATTGGTAAATAAATAATTTAATTTTTAAGATTGCAAATTTCAATAAAAGTTAATTTCAAAACAAATTTAATTATACTTTTTAAGGAAATTCTAATTCTTTTTCTCTTTTGTTGTTGTTCCTTTTAGTAAAATATCTAAGACTTTATCTGTATAATCAAATCTTTTTTGAAGGAAAATAACATTAACGTCGTTACTTTTATCAAGAACTATGCCCAATCCATTTTTTTCAGACATCGTCTTAATCGCGTTCCAGATCTGATCCTGAAAAGGCTGAACTAGATTGGCCCTCAGCTTACTAATTTCTCCATTGGTACCAAAACGTAAGCTTGTCGTTGTTTTAATATTTTTATCCAGATCCATCACTTCTTTTTCCCTAAGCTTTAACTGATCTCCTATCAACAGAACTTTTTCGTTCTCAAAAGCAGACCTTTTTTTCTCATACTCTGCCTGAAGGTTCTGGAGATCTGTCTGCCAAGTATCAATCTGCGAGTTTAATCTCGCTTCTGCTTCTTTATACTGCGGAAGTTTATCTAATATGGCCTGAGTATCTACAACACCTACTTTTTGGGCATTTGAAATTCCAAAACATATCAGGAAAAAAATAGCGAAAATGGTCTTAAAGTTCTTCATATTATTATAAAGATTGGTTCATCAAGAAATGGGTCTTCCAGCCTGAAGGATCTGTTGAATTGATTGTTTTATCAAATCCATATGCAAAGTCAAATCCGATAAGTCCAAATGCTCCCATATATACTCTTACCCCAACTCCGACTGATCTCTTTAGCTGGAAAGGGTTATACTTACCCCAAGAGTTCCATACGTTTCCTCCTTCAGCAAAAGTAAGTGCATAGATTTTAGCCGTCTGACTCATTGAAATCGGATATCTCAATTCCAAAGTAAATCTGTTATAGATAGTTCCTCCTCCTCGTTGAGTAATATCTTCAGATGTTCCTCCGTAAGTAGATGCATTTTCATATCCTCTTAGTGGAATAAGTTCTCTACCGTCATATCTTCCTCCGAATAAACCTGTACCTCCTACATAATATCTTTCGAAAGGCGGTGCACCAAGTTCTTTGTTATATCCATCCATGAATCCCATCTCAGCAGAAGACCTTAACACAAGTTTCCCCGCAATTTCGTTATAAATATCTGCTTTGAATTTCACTTTATAAAATTCCATCCATTTATACTTATCTACAGGACTCATTGTTGAATAGTCTTTGTTACTAAACAATGAATACGGTGGTGTAAACTTAGCTGTAAGTTCTACATTTGAACCTACTGTTGGGAAAATTGGATCAATACCCGCAGAGTTTCTGCTTAATCCTAAATTTATACTGAGGTTATTTGCATTTCCATAATATTCAGTAGTATTACCAAATTCAAATGGATAATTACTAAACTTATATTTCTGATATTGTAAACCTGTATACAATGAGAAGTAATCATCCGGCCAGCCCAATCGTCTGTTAAGCCCTACTGAAGCAGAGAAAATATTCAATTTCTGAGAGTTTCCGTATGCATCACTGTAATTTACTCTAGAAGTATTCAAACTTACAGAAAGTGCAGTCGGTTTTGTTCCGAACAACCATGGCTCTGTAAATGAAATACCATAGTTTTGGAAATACTGTCCTGCCTGTGCCTGGATAGACAACGTTTGTCCGTCACCCTGAGGAACAGGTCTAAAGTCTTTGAACTTAAGGAAATTTCTTAATGAGAAATTATTGAACGTTAATCCTAATGTTCCAATGAAGCTATTTCCTCCGTATCCGGCCTGTAACTGTACCTGTGAAGATCCTTTTTCCACAAGTTTCCAACCGATATCAACAGTATTATCCTGTGGATTTGGCTGAATATCCTGTCCTACCTGCTGAGGATCAAAGAATGACATCCCGGCCAGGTCAAAATACGTTCTCTTAATATCGGATTTCCTGAATAGTTCTCCCGGTTTTGTCATTAATGATCTAAGAATAACGTGGTCATGAGTCGTTACGTTTCCACTCCAAGTTACTTTATTCCAAGTAGCTTTTTCGCCTTCGTTGATACGGATCTCAAGATTAATCTTATCTCCATCTACTGATTTTTCAACAGGAGTTACATTAGAGAATAAATATCCGTTATTCATATAGATTGACTTGATATCAGAATCATCTTCTTTACCACCGTCTTCTCCTACTTTCTTATTGAATCCTACAGCATCGTAAATATCTCCTTTCTTATATCCTAAAATTCTTTGTAAATATTCTGTTGCAAATACAGTATTTCCCGTGAAAGTAATATCCCCAATATAGTATTGTTTACCTTCACTCAATTTTACGTTGATCTCGTAATTGTTTCTTTTGTTTCTCCATACGGAATCTGAAACAATTGCAGCATCTCTATATCCCAAAGAGTTATAATAACTGATAAGGCTTTGCTTATCTTCCTGGTATTTATCTTCAACAAATTTGGAAGATTTTAGAATCCCCCCAATTCCGAATCTTTTCTGCTTCGTTTCTTTGAACGCTTTTTTTCTTAGCTTAGAATCGGTAACATTCTTATTTCCTTCAAATTCAATATGATCGATTTTGACTCTTTTTCCTTTATCAACTTCAATCGTCCAGTCCACTAAGGCAGGATCACTTGCATTTATTTTATCCTTAATGGTAATTTTAGCATCTGCAAATCCTTTCTTAACGTAATCTTTCGGAATATTTGTTTTCAAACTTGAAACCAAATTCTGTGTGATTTTAGTTCCAGGTTTTAGATTATTATCTTTAGCAAGTTTCTCGTTTTTAGACTTACCAATTCCTTTTCCTGTAAATTTTACTTCACCAAGTTCTTTTAAATCCTGCAGATAGAATTTTAAAACAATCGTTTCTCCTTCAATACTTTCAACATATACTTCCACTTCGGAAAATGACTGAGTATCCCAAAGTTTCTTTACAGCAGTACTGATCTTCTGCCCCGGAATATCTACAGACTCACCTTTCATTAATCCTGTAAATCTCAGAATTTGAGCGGGTGTATATTTTTTAACCCCATCAACGACGATATCCTTTAACGTATATGTCCCTGCTTGATTTTCTGCATGTACAGAAGAGCTTACTCTTGTACTATCCTGCGGTGTTACTTGTCCATAAAAATGTGCAGAAGCAGCAAACATTATGATGGGTAATAATCTAAACTTCATTTTATCGTAGTCTTTCTTTTCTTAATTCTTTTACTGAACGTTTATTTGTTCTCCGGTTTTCCCGTATCTTCTTTCCTTATTCTGATAATTTAAGATACATTGGAAGAAAATCTCTTTTGTAAAGTCTGGCCAAAGTATATCTAAAAACTGTAATTCAGCATAGGCAATCTGCCAAAGTAGAAAATTACTGATCCTTACTTCTCCACTTGTCCTGATCATTAAATCAACAGGTGGGAAATCTTTTGTATACAAATAGCTTTCAAATACTTTTTCATCTATTTTATCTACCTCAAGCTTCCCATTTTTCACATCGGTACTGATTTCTTTTACCGAATTCAAAATTTCATTTTGAGAGCCATAACTAATTGCAAGAATCAGATTTCCTTTTGAATTATTTTTGGTGAGTTCTATAACTCTTAACAGCTGATCTTTTACAAGTGGGGGCAATTTTTCCAAATTCCCGATCACATGCATTCTTAACCCTTTGCTAAAAATCTCTTCAGCTTCAAGCAATAAAGTTTCCATAAGTAAATTCATTAATGTATTTACTTCGTCATCTGGTCGGTTCCAGTTTTCCGAGGAAAAAGTATAGAGGGTTAAATAAGGAATATTAATTTCGTTACAAGCATTAATAGCATTTCTTACCGCATCAATGGCATTCTTGTGACCAAATGTTCTTTCTTCTCCCCGAGATTTTGCCCATCTTCCGTTTCCATCCATAATGATGGCAACATGTTGTGGGAGGTTTTCGGGATCTATTTTATCTTTTAACAACGACATATTTTGATTAATCACAATAACACGGAGGTCTTCCAAAAGAATAGGTCAATCCTAAACTGAAAGTATTCAACCAATCTCTGGAGTCTCCATCTCCGATAGTTCTAGTTCCTTTGTAAGCAGCTTCTCTTTCCTGAGACACAATGTAATAATTTCCTGTTCCCAACAGTGAACCTCCTCCCGGAGATAAGATATCAGAATTATATGTTGATTTCACATCTTTTGGTAAAACCTTACTATAATCCAACTGGTCTGTCAGAGTCAACCTGAATGTTGCTTCCGCAAAAACAGCCCAGTTATGATTGAATTTATATTTCAAACCAACTCCAAAAGGAACGTGCATTGCTATTTTCTTCCCTGTTGAATATACCGGAGTGGTAGTAAAATCCTGTTCATTAATTGGCGCTTGTGCCACTCCATCTGCATCTCTTCTGAAATCATTCACTAAAGTAGTTTTCGGAGCATCATACATAATAGCTCCTACCCCAGCAAAAATATAAGGGCTCAACATTCCCATCTGCTCATTATTCACTGGTAAAAAGTTATATTCAAAGCTTAAACTAGCCTCATAAACATTATTTTTACCAAAAGCATTTCTATTTCTTCTATATTGTTCTTTAGCAGCTTTATCGCTAAACTGAATTTGATTGTATCCCAAATCTAGTCTTACCGTTTGATAAGGGTTAAAATTAAATCTATATAATAAACCACCATAAAACGGAACTCCCCAATCAGAAACTCTATCCATACTCAACGGTTTTTGTAAAATATAATTGGTATTTCCTACATCACCTACCAGGTTACTCATACCCAGTCGGATTCCCAATTCATTTCTTTGTGCCTTCATGCTTACCATTGTTCCCATAACGGTAAGAAAGCTAAACAATAATTTTTTATTCATAAAAGAATATGGATTTATGGTTATTTTAAAAATTAATTTTTGCAAATATAAAACATTTTTATATTAATGATATTCTTAATGTTTAGTTAAAAATAAACAAAAAAACATAATTTGTTATAAAGTAAACGGCAAAGTCCTCAAATTATTTCTTTTTCTGCATAAAGAAGAAATTCATTTCAAAAATTCACTTATTACAGCATGCTAAAATATTACTTCTTTCTCAATATTTGCTGTATTTTATTTCTTATTCTAATTAATAGTGGTTCTTTATAGTTTTTATCTTCATCAAAATAACCATAACCATAGCCGTAACCATAGCCATAACCGTAGCCATAACCGTAGCCATAACCTTGTTTTGTATTATAGTCGTTATAAACAAGACCCAAATTTCCTACTTCTTGATTATGGTATTTCTCAGTAATCATCTTAAGCATATATTTTTCGGTATACTCATGACGAACTACATAAATATTAGCATCAGAATATTTCATGAGTTCGTAAGAATCTGCTACTAATCCTACCGGCGGAGAATCTATAATGATAAAATCATACATTCCTTTAAGCTTTTCAAGAAACTCAATATTTCTTTCACTCATTAAAAGTTCTGAAGGGTTAGGTGGAATAGGCCCTGAAGTAGCTACATCTAAATTAGGAATCTTTGTTTTATTAATAATCTGATCTATCGAAACCTCACCAGTAAGGTAGTTAGAAATTCCGTATTTATTATCAATACTAAAATCCCCGAAAATCTTAGGCTTTCTCAGGTCCATTCCAAGTAAAATGGTTTTTTTATCACTTAATCCTAATACAGAAGCTAAATTAATCGAAACATATGTTTTACCTTCTCCTCCAATAGAGGAAGTAATCAGGATAACCTTGCTTTTCTGGTTTTCATTTAATAAAAATCTGATATTGGCTCTTATTCCTCTAAATGCTTCTGAAACAGAAGATTTTGGAGACTGAAGAACGGTAAGCATATTTTCGTTATTATTATTACCGATTACTCCCAGCATTGGTATTTTTGTAACATTTAAAAGCTCTTTAATATTTCTAATTTTATTATCCAGAACTTCACCTACGAAAATAAACAGTAACGGTAAAAATAAAAAACCTCCTATAATTCCTAGCTCAGTTCCTTTTTTATTTGGTCCTACAGGCAATTGCCCCAAATTTTTAGCTGGGTCAATAACCGTTATATCCGACTGATTGGTAGCCACTTTCATTTGAGCTTCATTTTGTCTTCCCAACAAGCTGTTATAAGTAGCTTCAATCATGTTATACCCTCTTTCTGCATCAAGATACTTTCTTTCTTTTTCAGGATAAGCGACTAGGTCGGAATTTGCAGCTGCTACTTCTTTATCAATTTTATTAATTTCATCATAATAACGAGTGTAGTAGTTTCTCAGCGAATTTGATGAACCAGACTTAGCTTCATTAATCAGCCTGTTGATTTCAATCATAGGCTCAGAATTAGGCTTATAGATAGAAGCCATTTCTCTTCTTTTAAGATAAAGCGCTTTCAGTTCAGATATGGATGCACTAAAGAAACCATCTTCAAATCCTGCAGCTCCTGTACTGATCATTTTGTCAAAATTCTGACTATCGATCGTCGTTCTGATAGAATTCAGTGAGTTTACTTTGCTTAGAAGATCTGCCTTTTTAGATTCCAAATCTTTTATTTTATTTAAAGATTTTTCATCTCTGTCTTTAATGTCATATAATTTTTCAGATGTCTTTAAATAGTTCAGTACCAATGCACTTGAATCAAGTTTTTTCCTGATCTCGTTTAAGCTGTTCTGTAAATATAAATCTGTATTTTTATTAATAATATTTTTATCCGCCAATCTTTTTTTCTGAAGTTCAGCAACCGATTTATTCAAGAAATTAACGGTTCCATTCAGATTAAATCCTGTTTTTGTAATAATCATAATGGTATTGATTTCTTTATCAAAATCAACATTAATGGTTGAAACAATACCGTTTACCGTCTGGTTCACCGTTTCTAAATTCACAATAATATTATCCAGCTTTATGCCAGGAGTAACGGGGTTCGGTACTAATTTAAATCTTAAATTAGGAGAAGTATACCATTCATTTAATTTTATCGTTTTATTGGCAGGTTTAGGAAATTCGGAGATATTTTGGAAACCTTCTATTTCATAGTTATATAAATTCCCTGAATGACCTTCTTCCGGCAGCACAACTTCGTAAGAGTTATTTCCTTTTGGTAATAAAGTAATAGGATAATTAACCTGCTGTAAATGTTTTCTATCAATCTCTAAAAATACCGGAGAATCATTTTTATCTAAATAAGTAGATTTTAAAGTTCCTTTTGTAGAAAAGTTCACAAAAAGCCCTAATTCTTTTACCAGAAACTCATTATGAGATCTGGACAAAAGCATTTTTTTAAGATAAATCCCATCCTGATTACCTCCTTGTCCCCAGATAAAGTTGATGGACTGATTAGGGGTAAAATAACTTGCCGTATTGTTAGAAACGCTTAAGGACAGATTGGACGCATAAATATTTTGTGCATAATATTTACTATACACCCATGAAAGAGAGTATCCAATAAAAAACATCAAAACAAACCAATACCAGTTCTTTATGATCCTTCTTATGAAGTTTTCTATATCAAATAAAGAAAAAGCCCCACTTATATCTTTCGAGGAATCATTTTTCGATAGACTTACATATTTTTCGGGAATCATGATTACAGTGTTTTTATAAGTAAGTAGATTGACAAAGCCGTTGTAAGAAGAGAAACTCCTGTTGTTATAGTTTGTATAGGGTCTTTTCCAAAACCATTCAAGCTTTTCGCTCTCGTATTCAGGTAAATTTCATCACCGTTCTGAACATAATAATAGGGAGAATTCATCACATCTTCACGGGTAAGATCTATTTTAGCAATCTTGATGCCTTCCGGAAGTTTTCTATGAATCACAATTGTTTTTCTGTCAACCGTTCTGTTAAGCCCACCATTCATCGCAAGAGCTTCCGTAATGGTAAGTGTATTTTTATGGGCAACTTTTTCTCCTGTAACTCCAGTTGTTTCTACATCTCCAAGAATATAATAGGTAATACCGTCTGTATTTAAACGCACTTCAGATTTTCCATCCTGAAAATTTTCATTTACTTTCAGCTGGATTTCCTGAGTGATCTCTTCAATAGTTCTCCCTTCAGCTTTAATATAACCAATTCCAAATACATTGATATCACCTTTTGAGTCTACCTTAAGACCATTAAAATAAAAATTAAGGTTACCACCATGGCTTCCGTTACCGTTATTTATGCTTGTCATTGCATTATTTGCAATCTGCCCTGAATTTGTTCCTCCTGATGTATTATAACTCGAGTAAAACTGAGCGGCATCTCCTTTAGGAGTTGTAATAATATTCAAATTAAGGATATCGTTTTTGGTAATTCGATATACCGGTATATTGTATGGAACAAGCCCTTCTTCATTAATCACCAAACTCTCATTAGGCTGCATATATCGCACTTCTTTTGTTGTGATACAAGACGTCATAACAAAAGCCAGTAACAAAAGGAATAAATTTTTATAATTCTTCATCAGATTTAAGTTGTTTGCAAAAATAAAAATTAAAACTATTTCTTTACATTATTTCTTAAATAGTATACAAAATTTGGTAAATATGCACCAATAAATCCTAAACATAAAACAATAGTCAATAATAGACCTACATTGATATGTCTTAGGAAATTCGCAACAATTATTATGAAAAGATAGTAAGTAATAATATAAAAAGAAGATCTTCTATGGGTAAGACCAAGTCTTAAAAGCTTATGGTGAATATGGTTTTTATCTGCTTTAAACAAAGATTTCCGATTAACCAATCTTATCATCATGACGTTCAACGTGTCTACAATTGGTAAAATAAGAATTGCAACAGCAACAGCAGGAGCCGCAGGCAAATGATAACGAGGTACTGCAGGATCTGTCTTATCAATAAAAATATCTATAAAACAAATACTGGTAAATGCAAGCAGAAATCCTAACAACATAGATCCTGTATCTCCCATAAATATCTTAGTGGCTCTATAATTGGACAAATTATAATATAAAAATGCCAAAACTGACCCCACAATTACTGCCGAAAAAACAACTAAAGGATAATTATACTCTCCCAAACGATAATAACTGATCCCGAAAAGAGCACTGCATATCAAAGAATACCCTCCCGCCAAACCGTCAATGCCGTCGATAAGATTGAATGCATTAATTAATACAATAAAAGTAAGTATACTGAATACCACACTCACATAGTAATTAATTTCATAAATACCACAAATCCCAAAAAGGCTTCTGATTCTGATATCCGAGCCAATCACGATTAATGACGACACCACAATCTGTGCAATGAGTTTCTTGTAAGCTCTCATTACTACAATATCATCCATGATTCCAACATAAAGCAGTATAACCAATGATGCAAATAAAAACTTATAAAGCTCAAAGAGTTCATATGCAAAAATAGAAGCACAGACTCCGATAGAATAAAACATGGCAACTCCGCCAAGATTCGGAATCTTTCTCAGATGAGAACTTCTTATTCCAGGCTCATCCATTAAATTTTTTCTTCTGGAAATTTTTATGATGGTAGGAATAGAAAAAAAAGTAATTAAAAAAGAGAACAGGAAACCTAACCCTATTTTCACGTAAAAAATAGAAATCCCTTTCCCCACTAAGAACAGCTCAAAACTCTGCATTCTTTATTGTTCAGGCACTTACAGTATTAAAAAATCGAATTAAGATTTATATCTTGACATATTCACAATCTAATTATTACCTTCGCCTGCATTTGTGTTTATACTAATTTCCTTATCAGCTTCTTCTGGCCTGCAAAAAACAGCAGATAGAAAATTTTTTTCCTTACAGACAAAGATAAAATATAATTTCTATCAAAACGACTATAACTCAATATATCTTTAATTTTAATAGCCTTTTTTTTCCTGAAAACATCAAGCTTATCACTCATTTCATAAAATAAGTTTTCATTTTTCACAAAAGCCAGGTAAGCCAAGAAGGTATAAATGCCTTCCAAGATCTGAAAGTTTTTCAGCTCTTTTTTATTATGAGAATATATTGATTTTTCAAAAGCAATCTCCACATCTTCAACCGCCTGCAAAATATCCAGTCCTTTTTCATTATGGGTTTTTGAAATCGAATTCTGACGTTCCAGATACTGATAATGGAAATTCTGGGTCTGAGCAATCGTTTTGCACTCCAAAAGCAATTGCGGAATCAGCTGAATATCTTCAAAAGAAATTCCTTTTTTAAATCTTTTGGTTTCAAAAAGCTCTTTTTTAAATAATTTATTACAAGCAAAATAGCTAATATCTGAAAAAACTGAAAAATGAGTTTCAAGATCTATTTTTTCAGGCATATTGGGAATCTGCGTCAGTTTCTGCACCACATTTCCGCTCTCATCCACTTTCTGAAGATTGCAGATTACCATTTCAGCAGAATGCTTTTCTGCAAGATCCAGCATTTCTTCAAACATGGTTTCTACAACATAGTCATCACTATCTACAAAACCAATATAATCTCCGGTTGCGTTATCAATTCCAACATTTCGGGCATCACTTAGTCCCCCGTTTTTTTTATAAAAAGATTTAATCTTTTCCGGAAATTTTCCCGAAAAATCACTAATAATTTTCCCGGAATCATCCGTACTTCCGTCATCAACTATCAAAATTTCAATATTCTGATAGGTTTGATTCACCAAAGAATCCAGACATTTTGCCAAATAATTTTCGACATTATACACAGGAACAATGATAGAAATTTTTTGGAGAACGTTTTTCATAGATTAAATTTTCGTAAACCGGGCATTCAGCCAGCCTTTTTTGGCCTCATCAAAATCCTTTCTCGAACAAGGAATACAGTTTTCTATATTTTCATCTTCTCCAAAATACCAAAGATTGCTGAACGTATCACGCTTGAAAGCATATTGCCTGTCATCCACCAATACATAAAACACCTCATAGTGCCTTTCTTTGGGATGAGACTTTTGAATATTGATTCCTTCAATCAGATACCAGATCATTTGTGCCAAAAGCTGGTGATTCAGCTGATTTTCAGAATAAATATTATAATTAAAAATTCCTACGGATTTTAAATTTTCACTCAGCCCGATCTCTTTCATATAAGCACAGATTTCTCTTCGGTTCAAGCCATTCACCTGCGGATTCATCGAAAAAGGCTCACTGAAACTTTCTATTGCATCACAGTTAACCGTTACCAGATCCGCTTTTCTGAAGAAAGGTTCGGTTTTCTCTGTGGAATTCATCATTTCAGCAAGACGGATAATATCGAACTCCACTTCTTTGACTAATCTTACAGAATCTGCTTCATTTAAATGTTTCTGATAGCCTAAGTGATGATAATTCTTAATAGAAAAATTCTTAGCTCCGAAAATTTTGCTTAAAAAAGTATGTTCATTGATCATTTCGCCCTGTTTCAGGGAAATAATATTACTGATTTGAGTATAATTAATATTTTTTGTGTGAAAGTTAAGAGCCGAAAAAAGCGAAAAAGCAAAGTCATTAGAACCACCAATAATCACAGGAATTGCTCTTTTATAATGACAAGCAGATAACACTTCCTGTAAAATATAATGAGAATCCTGAACAGATTTCCCCGAAACCAAATCCCCTAAATCAACAACCGGAATTTCAAAATCCAGCTGTGAAAGTTTGTAAAATTCTTTTCTGATTCCTGTAAAATCCTGAACCTCTGCATCTCCATTTGCCCCTCTATAATCCGAAATAAAAAGAAGCACAATACTATCTTCTTTAATATCTTTTGTGATCTGGTTTCCTATTTGCCAGTTTTCAGTTTTGAAATTTCTTGGTGAAATGATAAAGTCTTCGAAATTCATGTATAATCCGCATTAGTTTCACAAACTTACAAAAAACCTTATCAATTTAGTCCATGCAACATTTTTATTGGTAAAAAATAACGAATTATCAATCTGATATAATTGTTAAATTTCAGATCTTAAAATCTCAAAAACAAAAGTCGTAGAAGTTTCAAATTTACCACCTTGTGTAGCCCCAAATAAAAACCTCGGCGTTTCTCCATCTTTATCCAATAAAATCATGGGACGCTCCAATCGCCCAAATCTATTTAGATTTTTTGGAGGAGCTGGTTCTGTGATATACCTTTTCATATTGAGATAGGCAATCTCCGGTTGCGACCAATGAATTCCATCTTTTGTGGTTAAATGCAAGCCATATTCATGATTAAAGAATCCCATATCACGGGAAACCATGTGATATTTTCCTTTTTGCTTCCATACAAAAGCATCTTCCAACTGAACATTATTCGGTAATGATGAGAAATCAATCACCGGATTTTCTGATATTTTTTTGTAAGGCCCCAATGGAGAATCCGCCTTTGCCAGTCCGTATTTTCTGTTTCCGCGGATTGGTCCTTTTTGTGTTTCATATTCTTTAGTATTCCATGATTTATAAAACAGCCAGTATTTTCCATCATTTCCTTTTACAAAAGCTGGATTTGTTGTACAATGATCGTCCCACGAACCTTCTTTTCCGGGAAGGAGTAAAGGCTGATCAGATCGTATCCATTCTCCATCAAGACTTTTAGATGTTGCTAATCCGATTTTTTTTGTATTGGTTTTTCCATTGGAATTTCCCATAAAAAACAGTAAATATTGGCTTCCGACTTTTTTAATTAAAGGATTATGACACGTTGTTGCATCCCAGAATCCTTCTCTTGGAGCAAGAACAACTTCCTTGTGTTCAAATTGATAGAATGGCGAATTGGCTTCTGCCCGACAAATTTCTGAACCGTTGAGCCAGCCTCCCATTCCTTTTTCTTTTTTCCAACGGGAATAGAAAAGATGAACTTTCCCATCTTCACCCCAAATCGGAGAAGAACACCAGATGTAATATTCTTCCAAAGCAAATTGTCTTCCAATTGGTTTCACATTGAAATAGGGTTTTTCTTCTGAAGATAATAAACGTGTACATGATGATCCGAAAAACACAGCAGTCATACCTAAAGCTGAAGTTTTTAGAAATTCTTTACGGGTGAAAGGTTTTTCCATTGCTATTATTTGAAAGCTAATTTAGAAGAAACGGATATAAGCAGTGTCCTGCAGTTTCAGGTTAAATAGTGAGTGCCATTGAGTCGACCATAAAAACTTATCCATCTGATTAATAACAGAAAACATACTATATACAATGTAACAAACACAAAACCAGACTACACTAATAAAAAAATAAATTCAAATGAAAACCATCAAAAAACTGATTCATTGTAAAAATGTCACAATAACAAAAAAATATTACAGGAATTTCCTTCTAGTATTATTTCTTTTGTGTGCTACCCATCACCTATCAGCAATTGCACCAAACTTTACTACTAAAAATATAAAGTTTCTAAGCGAAGGAGATATGCTTGCTGGAACAATTTTTAAACCGAAGCACATTTCTGCGGCCGTGGTAATAGTGCATGGATCCGGACAGGAAAAAAGAATGACCGAATTTGCGACATTATTGGCTGAAAATGACATTGCGGTTCTAACCTATGACAAACGCGGTGTCGGAGAATCTGCAGGTATTTATGCAGGACCGGAAGTCGGAACCAATAATGTTGACGCCTCAAATCTTACTCTTTTATCTCTGGATGCTAGTGCTGCAGTAGATGTATTATTTAAAGATTTACCAAACAATAAAATACCAATAGGTTTAATTGGCGCAAGCCAGGCTGGATGGATAATTCCATTGACTGCCATGAAAAATAACAAAGTCAAATTCATGACTATATTCAGTGGTGCATTGATAACGGTAAAGGAACAGCTTAGGTTTCAGTTTTACACTAACGGAAATTCAAATTTTTGGGCTACACATACCGAAGAAGATGCCCGAAACCACACCATGAATGATCCAGACAAATATGAGTTTACAGATACTAATCCGTTAAATGCTCTTTCCAAATTATCAATTCCGGGATTATGGATTTTTGGCGGCAAAGACATTCAGGTTCCTGTGAATTTATCAATTGAACATCTCAATACATTAATTTCCAAAGGTAAACATTATGAATACAAATTATTTCCAACATTAGGACATAATACCGCATTCTCAAACTCTAAAGAACCAATGAACACTGCTTTGGAATGGATGAAAAACATATCAATACTGAAAGTTAAAAAGCATTGAAAAAATAACTCTTACATCAACATACAGCATCTAAAAACAAAAAGCACAGATTTAGTCTGTGCTTTTTAATTATTTCTTTTTAGCAACTGTTTTCTTTGCTGTCGTTGCTTTTTTAGTCGTAGTCGTTTTCTTCGCTGCAGGTTTCTTTTTCTCTGCAAAAGCTTTCGGATCCTGATCGGTAATCCATTTTTTAACCTCATCAAGAGAAACGTCTTTCAACTCTTCACTCTCATATTTGGTATCATCCGCTTTTTTCGGAATTTTAAACATTGCTTTTCCGAACTTGATGAATGGCCCCCATCTTCCGTTTTCAATGGAGATTTTTTCTTTTTCCCACTGCTGGATATATCTGTTAGCTTCTTTTTCCAGTTTAGCATCAATCAGTTCATTGATATCGCTTTGAGAAAGATTTTCAAAATCATATCTCTTCGGAACATTGACAAAAATACTTTGGTATTTGATGAAAGGCCCGAATCTCCCCGTTCCTTTTGTTACAGGCTCCCCTTTGTATGTTGCAATCGGTGCATCTGCTACTTTCTTTTCATTGATGATTTCCTCCGCACGTTTCTGATCTACTGAAAGTGGATCTTCACCTTTCGGAATACTGATGTATGTTTCGCCCCACTTCACATAAGGTCCGAATCTTCCAACGCCAACCGAAACAGGCTGTCCGTCAACTTCATTTAAATCAAATGGAAGTCTGAATAATTCCAGTGCTTCTTCAAAAGTAATGGTTGCAATGTTTTGGCCCGCCATTAAGGATGCAAAGATTGGTTTTTCTTCATCATCCGTTTCTCCGATCTGGATCATCGCACCGAATCTTCCGATTCTCGCGTGAACATTTTTACCTGTTTTCGGATCAACACCTAAAAGTCGGTCTCCTGTTGCTCTTTCTGCATGTTCTTCTACATCTTCAATTCTCGGATGGAATTTTGAGTAGAAATTCGTCATCATTTCTTTCCATTTCTGATCACCGTTGGCAATTTCATCGAAGCTTTCTTCTACTCTTGCCGTGAAACCGTAATCTAAAATTTCTTTAAAGTTATCTGTTAAGAAATCACTTACTACTTCTCCGGTGTCCGTTGGAACGAACTTATTTTTATCCCCACCGAATTTCTCTTCAAGGACTTCTTTTTTGATTTTATCTTTTGCCAAAGAAATTTTCACCACTTCTCTTGTCTGCGGTTCGATTTCTCTTTTGTCAACATATTCACGGTTTTGAATCGTCTGAATTGTCGGTGCATACGTAGATGGACGACCAATTCCTAATTCTTCTAGCTTTTTCACCAAACCTGCTTCTGTATATCTTGCGCTTGGTCTCGTAAATTTTTCGGTTGCTGTAATTTTTTTATATTCTAAAACTTCTCCAACGCTTACTTTCGGAAGTAATTTTTCGTTGTTTTCTTCATCATCATCTTCAGTTTTCACAATTCCGTAAGCTTTCAGGAAACCATCAAAAATGATTACTTCACCCTGTGCTTCAAAATGCTGGGGAAGTTTTGCATTTCCGATTTCAATCACAGTCTTCTCAATTTTAGCATTGGCCATCTGAGAAGCCAGTGTTCTTCTATAAATTAACTGGTACAATCTGTTTAATTGAGCATCTCCGATACTTGTTACAGCAAAGTCTGTCGGACGAATTGCTTCGTGAGCTTCCTGTGCTGAAGCAGATTTTGTTGTGTAATTTCTTGGTGAAGAATATGCTGCTCCGTATTCTGAGGTGATTTGTTTTTTGGCACCTTCTATAGCCTCCTGAGAAAGGTTTACTGAGTCTGTTCTCATATAAGTAATGTATCCTTCCTCATACAGCCTTTGTGCAAGACGCATTGTATTGGTCACATTATATCCTAATCTTGAAGAAGCTTCCTGCTGCAAAGTAGAAGTTGTAAAGGGTGCAGAAGCAGAACGCGTTCCCGGTCTGGTTTCAACATTTAAAACTTTGAATTCAGCAGTTCTTGCCTGTTCTAAGAATTTTTCTGCATCTTCTTCTTTATCAAAATCTTTTTTAAGCTTTGCCGAAATTTCCTGTGCAGCTTTATTTAAGAAAATCCCATCCAGTTTAAAGCTTGCTTTGGGCACAAATTCACGGATTTCTTTTTCTCTTTCAACAATTAATCTTACCGCAACTGATTGTACTCTTCCTGCTGACAATCCGGGTTTTACTTTTTTCCAAAGTACCGGAGACATTTCGAAACCTACGATTCTATCCAAAACCCTTCTTGCCTGTTGTGCATTTACCAGATTCTGATCTATATCTCTAGGATTTTCAATTGATTTTAGAATGGCATTTTTAGTAATTTCATGGAAAACGATTCTTTTTCTGTTTTCCGGCTTCAGTTTCAACTCTTCTGCCAAGTGCCATGCAATAGCCTCTCCTTCGCGGTCTTCATCGGAAGCCAGCCAAACCATTTCGGCTTTTTTCACAGCGGCTTTCAGTTCTGTTACCAACTTCTTTTTATCTGCAGAAACTTCGTAATCGGGACTGAAGGTAGCCAAGTCAATCCCCATTCCTTTTTTAGGTAAATCTCGGATATGTCCAAAACTGGATTTCACTTCGAAATCCTTACCTAAATACTTCTGAATAGTTTTTGCTTTTGCCGGTGATTCGACGATTACTAAATTTTTCGACATTCTAAAAATTTTTTGCAAAAGTAAAGCTTTTTTATTATATAGGTCTGCTTAGAGCATTTTATTTAACAAATCCATTGGTGCTATACATATCCTGTAGAACAACCCTTCGAATGTAAAACCTCTTCCCGACATCTCTACCCGATAAATGAGTGAGAGAATTATAATAAGCAGCGTTACGTAAAATTTTTTATTTATAATTATTGTTTCTGAACTATATGCTGAGTTCGTTTTTTTCAGTAACAGACCAAAAAGAATGATGATAAACATCATATGGATATACATCCATCTTCCCCAATCAATTGCCAGATAAAAAAGAGGCAGGGAAAATAAAAAAGCTCCTATCAGGAGAATGGATATTATTTTTCTTTCTGTTAAATATTTCAGGTAAAATGCAATATGAAAAATGCTTATTCCTAAACTTAAAAAATACAGTTTATATTCATTAAAGTGCTGTATGATATACTGCCTTTCATTTATATTCCAAAAAAATATTCCTCTGGTAAATATAACTCCTCTTTCTTTTAAAATATTCAGCGATTGTCCCTCATTGATTTGTTTTCCGAAAAGCATAAGTAAAACGGCCGGAATAAATACAGCAAGAATATATTTCAAATATCTTTCAAGTTCTATCTTTCCCGTTTTTAAGTATAGTGTTATCAGAAAATACGGGATAAAAAACAAGGTAACTTCATGAAATAGGGTAGATACAAAAAGAGCTATAGAAAATCCCCACTCCCGGATTCTGGTAAGCTTGTTATTATCTATTAAGTAGACAAAGAATGCAAATAAAAAGAATACAATAAATTCTTTTTTTCCAACATAATCGACACAGTTCAGCAAGCCGACAAAACCTATTGAAGAAAGCAATAAAGAGAGATATAGAAAGGTAGCTTCTTTATATTGTATGATTTTAAAATAGTAATAAAAAAACAACGAGATGATGATCACCTGAAAAATATAGACTAAAATATTCAGCTTCACTCCCGTCATATCCTGTACAAGGAAAAAGAAACTTCCGGACAGACCTCTTCTTTTAAAACCTCCATCCTGATAATTTACCAGCCAGTCTCCTAAAATATAGCCATCTGACCGGACATTATGCAAAAAGGTAAAGGCAAGCGTATAAATTGCGGTTATTACAATGAGAAAATAAATAAAATTCTTACTGTTGAAACGAGAGATCATTTTTTCTAACACGGTCATTACTTAGGGAATTTCCACAAAAAAAAGAAACATACAGAATTTTATTTTTTAATCATACATTCCTTTCAATCAAAAGTATGAATTTAAAAACATTTTAATACTATATGTTTCCTCCTAAATAGATGAGATGTTAAAAAACTATCGTTTAATAATTTTCGTTACTGTTTCGTAATTATTGATTTTAACTAAATACACTCCAACAGGAAGAGCGGAAAGATCAGCCTGGTTATTTTTAAACTGCCCCGCCAAAACAAGTTGTCCGGCAGCATTAAATATCTGAAATTGATACAGTTTACCTGCAACTCCTTTTACATATAAGCTATTACGAACAGGATTTGGATATAAAACAAGTGTATCCTCTTCTTTATCCAGATTAGTTGTTGCTAAATTCCCGGAAGAGCCACCCACTCCAACAGTTACCATATTTTTAGGTATTACTCCCAGTTCCTCGCCATTCTGATCAAATTTCATTTTTACGCATCTGCAATTCATTCCAAAGTAAGGATCATTATTATCATGAAAAGCAATCATTCGGTTTGCAGTTGATGCGGCATCAAAAAGAATATTAACGGGTCTTCCGATATAATTGGAAGTAAGCGCATCTGTCCATACTCCGGGATACTGAAAATTGTTTACATTAAATGTTCCCTGAGCAGTTTGATTGGCCGTTACGCTTCTAAAGCCTCTAGAACCCGAGTTGGGATAATTGCCAACCTGATAGCTGGCATCATTATACATGTAGCCTATCGTGGTAGAAGTACTGTTTCGAACCCTGGTTCCTAAATAATCACTAGCAACACTATAGCTTGTTGCTACGTTCTTATCTTTTTTATACCAAGGAGAGATTCCAAAATCTTTATTACTCACTATTGTAACACCTGTCAAATCAGGAATTCTCCACCCCGCAGGACACGGATCAAAAGGAGATTTTTTACCACCTCTTCCCCATCTATCCGCAGCAAGATTAGGTTCTGTTGCAAGCCAGTCTGTTCCGTTGGTATAATTGGGAACAGAAGAATTATAGGAAGCAAAGCTACTTGGTATCATATATACCATAGGATGTCCTACCGCATAAGAAATTACTTTTGCAATTTTTTGCGAAGGCCTGTCTGTAGATAAAACATTTGCATTTGAGGCATTCGAATAAGTAGTATAAGGAACAATATAGTTACCGGCAAGATCATTATACACTGCCGGAGTAAGCGTAGTATAAGCAACAGTCCCATTGCTCGAAACACTACCTAAAAACACATTATAACCTGATCTGTTATCAGCATTTTGAAATGATGGAATAGGATCTTTTCTTCCCCATTGATACTGCAAACCTGTCGATGCACGAATTTTTGCGAGTTCAGCAGCAGTCGGAGTCAAAGGATCGGCAACCTGAGGAAAAGCATCAGTAGCTCCCAAGTTCCTGTCCATGAATTCTGTTTTTAAAATATCTCCTTTAGGAATATAATTCACATAATTAGTTGCTGTAGCGTCTGGCAATTCAGTTGTATAATTATAACTGCTTACATCCGTATCCGTCACCCAAATATGCCATGACCAGTACACAGGATTTGTAATACTTCCGTTATGCAAAGTTATAACCGCATTACCGCTCTGGTTCGGATTGATATTGACAACAATCTTGGAATTACCTAATACCGCAACTGATCCCGGAGATGGGTTTGTTACAGTTACTGTATTTATTAAAGATGTATTGGTTGTCCAAAGAACATTCGCTTTTAAACTATTAAAGTTCACGGCATTTAAAATTGCTTCATTTCCCAGCAACTGACTTTGTACAGAAAATGCCTTACTTACAGGAATTTCAACAGTAGATAAAGTATTAGATTTTACTATCTGATACGTATTGGGATTATTTAAACCCTCAACATATTCTACTGGTGCGCTGAAATATTCAGTTGGAAAGTCATAATCATCAATGACGTATAATGGATCTTTTAAACATCTGCAGGCATTCGCATCTGATGTTTTCACCGCAGATGTCGGCATATACCAATACCTCCCTTTAATATTAGGCTTGGAAGGATCCGGTACATCAGTCTGATATTGATCTGAGATCATAAACATCGATCTTGCACCTACTGCAGGAGTAGTATCAAAATGTCTCGCCATCGTAGCCGTCCACAATCCCATATGATGCTGATCTGTATACTGACCCGCTTGGGAATCTATGGTTAATTGGCCGGTTCCGGGGAAAATCCCCATATTCATTCCTCCTACATTAGAAAAATCAAAACCTACATTAGGATATACTTTTACTCCTTGTAAAAATGAAGGTACATTGGTATTATTTGGCTTGATGATATGATATCCGTTAGATTCAAATACATCCTTTCCTAAACTGGTTTGTACTCCAAAAGGAGAAAAATCTATACGAATATCGTCTACATAAGACGCCGAACCTAAATTCGCGGTTAACATAGAAGGAATTCTCCATCCATTCGGGCAAGGATCAAACGACGACTTGTCTTTGTATACCGCTGCATTATCAGGATTATTATAATCTGTTATGATTTTCCCTTCGGAATTGTCTGACCATAAATTAAGCTCAGACAATTTATTATCAGTTAGTGTAGAGGACTTTCCAAACCAATTCACCATCAAATTTGTATTGTTATTGTAATACGCAGGTCCCGAATTATCGTCCTTGTTTACATAAATTAAGCTTAAAGGATTTTTTACAGCAAGCTGGATATTATTGTTAACCGTAGCATTTGAAAGCAGTACAAATTGTCGTAGATTATCGAAGTTCGTTGCATTATCAAAATTTTTTGCCGCTCTGTGTCGAATCCTCCCTATTGTACCCGAAACTTCATAAAAATCTCCACCTTTCATTACCAAAGGAGGAATAGGATCTTTTCTTCCCCACTGATAAAGCAATCCTCCATTTCTATTCCATTCTGTTCCTGTGATAGAATTACTGACAGCTCCTAAATTCCGGTCCATCCACTTCCATTCTGAATCCGGAATTACTTCCACAGTTCCGTCATTCCTCTTTCTTTTAACTCCCGGAAAGCTTTTATAGGTTGATCCGTTACCAGGATCTTCCGTAACCCAAACGTGCCAAGACCAGAAAATCACTCCATTTACCCTAAACGCAATCACAGCGTTACCTTCTTTCGATTTATTAATGGGAATTTTGATCTTCGCATCTTCTCCAGCCCCAACTATTTCAAGACTGTAATTCGTATTGGCTTTGATCAGACCGTGAACATCTTCCCACAAAACATCTGCAGTAACAGTACCGGAAGGCACACCAGATGTACCAAAAAAAGAATTAGTCTGCCAGATTGCATATGCTTTTTTTACTGGAATATAAATCCCCCCATAAGAAGAATTCGGATCAAAAACATAACTATTGGGTGCTTTTGTCCAATCTTTCAATAAAGTCTTGGAATATTGATTGTTTTGTTTTGTTGAAACTCCTGTTTTATAATCACCCTCCTTTGAAATTCTCAATTTTAAGGAGTCATTTTTCATAGTAGAAAAACCAAAAACAGGAATCAAAAACATCGCGAATAAGGCTGCCAGCCGAATAAGCTTATTATTTCTCAAACTTATTATTCTCAAAAAAGTGAATTTTACAAGTTCTAAAATCATATATGGTAAAAATTATTAATAATTAAAATTTAATATATTTAATTTGAACAAAAACTAAACATATACATTTACTAATAAATTATTCACCACCCATGTTTGAATGCAAAAATATAATAATATTACACAGAAACAATTAATTTAAGATTAATTTTAATCCAAACAGACAAAACGAAAAAAGCGATACATTACGTATCGCCCTATTTAAAGCAAAAAGCGCAGATTTATGGTAGAAGATGATTTTTATACAGTTCAATCGTAAATCTTCCGTTTACAATATTTTTAAAACTCGAGAAAACGACAAAATTGAACATAACCAAAGCGATTATAAAAGTATAAATTGTTTTTTTAGTGTTCTCAGAAGCCACGTACATTGCATTCGGAATGATGATATAGGAGAATCCAATAAATGCACCCGCCAAACGAGAAGAAAAAATAGGGTTATTTCTAAAAATAAAGTAAAAACAGATCCCAATAACGGCATAATTCCTGTGATATTCATAGTAGGGAAAACTCTCTTTCATTTTTGTGTCGAAAAAGAAAAGGAAAAAGGTAAGAATTCCCATCATGACCTCAGGAATTCCGAATCCTCCGTTAAGCCTCTGTACTGTTTCATCAATATATCCGTTAAAACCCTCTACCAATTCACTTTGAGAAGCAATACTCGTCAAGAAATCTCCGAAAACACGATAGACTTCAAAAGGAGATAGGATTACAGAACCAACTATAAGAATGAGCATCCAGGTCTTATTGAGAGGTACACGAACCAACCAATACATGGGTAAGAAAATATAACAGACATTGTGAATACCGGCACCTATATAAATAAACAGAAGGTAATAAAACAGCTTCCTCTGTTTAATAAATTTAATGGCAAAATAGACTATAAACGATCCCAAACACTGCCTAATCTGTCCGCTTTCCCCAATAAAAAAACCGGGAATAAACATAAACAACATGAAGGTGAACGGATAAAAAGTATTATCCTCAACATATTCTACTTTAAAAAAGATCGTGAATATGGCAATCACGAAGGTAAGCATGTAAAAAGGTGCATTGAAAACATTAAGCATAATCTTATTGATCAATACAAAAAGCCATTCCAGCTCCATAGGTTGCGGCCCATCCAGATTAAGAGCCTTCATAAATATGCTTATATAATCTTTTGTTCCCGAATAAATATATATTCCCCGGTAACTTCCATAATCCGGTCCTACCTGATCTCTAAGCCCCGCGACAATAATAAGATAACCCCCTAAAAACCAAAGCCATTTCTTATCAACCCTCTTGGAAAAAACTTCCTGAAAGCTGAAGATCATCATGTAAATAATAGCAATAAGATAATATGGATGCAGGATACTCATGAAACAGTAGGGTATTTTTTCAACTCATGAGAAGCTACCACAAAGCCGGTCAGGAGTAAAGGTATAAAAAGTCTCGTTTCCCAGAAAATCCCCACAAAAGCAATCATTGCCAAATAGGGAGAGGAAAAAAGAAGATATTTTTTCAATATAATCTGTTGATTCGGTGTACAAATTTGAGACACAAAATACAATCCCAAAACCCCGAAGCATAAACCTGCCAAATTAAAAGGACTGGTAAAATTTTTAACTACATAAACACCTTCCGCAAAGGAAACCTGTTGAGGAATAAAAAATTTCAATCCAAAATAGGCCGATAAAAAAGCTACCACAAGAAAAGTAACTTCTTTTATGCGGTTAAAATCCAACTTTTTTATATTCACAAAAAGAGCCGCAAAGAAAGCAATATTCAGGCAGGCCGTTTCTCTTACAAAAGTGGAGACAAAAACCAAGACAACTAATAACAGAAAATCATTGATTTTTTTATATTGAAAATATCTTAAGCTCAAAAAAATTCCGAAAAGATAAAAAAAGACCGCTATACTATCACAATTTGTCGGCACATACTGTGTGATTACAATAAAAAAAACAGCCAGCAAATGTACAAGTCTTTTTATTCTGGTATCGTGAAAAAAAACTGAAGGATTAAGCTTAAAAATTAAAGATAAAAGAACCGAAGACAAAACAAAAAACAAGCTGTTTACAAGAAAAACGCTATGATAAAATAAGCTTCCGTGCTTTAGTAGAAAAATTTTCAGATCAGGAAATCCATTTACTATTTGAGTAAAAATATCACCTGCATGAACGCTTAAGTAATTAGGAATAACCCGGTAAGCATATACTGAAGAAAACATAAAATCCGGAGCTTTCTCCCACATTTTCATATTCACATAAGAAGATTCAAAGCCATAATATGCCATGAATAAAAGAAGGAACGGGAAAATTATGACAAATAAAAAGTCATTTATTTTTTCATCAAACAGTTTATGCATACAAAACAGTTCCTCGAATTAGAATGATTTTGTTTCAAAGTCTTTCTAGAAAGACATTATTTGCAAAAGTATAAGTTTTTTTCATTCGGGCTATAAATATTTTATTGATTTTCAAATCAAACTTTCTTAATAAAAATTTTGAACTCCCTCCTAAAAATTTAAATTTGCAAACTTGATTTTATAATGTAATGCATCGTTTCTTCATATTTTTATATTATCTCATCTCAAAAAATAAGATTCTTTCTGTATTTACTGCAGTAGGAATAGCTGTTTTATGCGTTTTTTTTGCTTCGAAAATTAATTTTGAAGAAGATATCAATCAGATAATTCCTAAAAATGAAAAATCCGATCTTACGGCAAAAGTTCTCAAGCAACTTAATTTTTCAGATAAGATCATTGTCATTATTGAAAATAAATCCAAAGAAGATCAATTTCAGCTTTCAGAAACTGCCGATTCTTTTTTAACCCAAATTGAGCCTTTACAAAAATACATTGGCTCTGTTCAGGGAAAAGTAAACGATAATGAAATTTCGGAAACCTTCGATTTCGTCAATCAGAATCTTCCTTTATTTTTAAATGAAAACGATTACATAGAAATTGAGAGAAAACTCCAAAAAGACAGCATCGCAAAGCAGGTTGAAAATAATTATGTATCGCTTGTTTCCCCAACAAGTCTGGTCACTAAAGATTTCATAAAAAAAGATCCATTGGGAATCACTTTTTTAGGTATCAAAAAACTAAATGCATTAAATATCAGTAAGGATTTTAAGCTGGAAGACAATTATATCGTTACCAAAGACGGGAAAAACCTCCTTCTGTTCATCGATCCTAAAAACAAAAGCAACGACACCAAAAATAATGAAGCTTTCGTTAATCAATTAAATGAAATAAAAAACAACCTCAACAAAAAATTCAAAGGAAAAACAGAAATCAGCTATTTCGGCTCTCCGGTGATTGCTGTTGCCAATGCCCAGCAAATCAAAAAAGACATTCAGAATACAGTCATTATTTCTATGACGGTACTTTTACTTTTGCTGATTTATTATTTCAGAAACGTTTTCACCCCCATTATTGTTTTTCTTCCCACCGTTTTCTCCGTTCTATTGGCTTTGCTGATCTTATATTTTATTAAAGATAAAATTTCAGCTATTTCTTTAAGTGTAGGAGCTATATTAGTAGGAATTACCATCGACTATGCACTTCATATTTTAACACATTATAAGCATAATAACAATATTGAAGAGCTTTACAAAGAAATCACGCAACCTATTATTTTAAGTAGCGCTACAACGGCAGTTTCGTTTCTTTGTCTGGTTTTTGTACGTTCGGAAGCACTGAAAGACCTGGGACTTTTTGCAGCAATCACAGTTATTTTATCATCCATTACTGCACTGATCATTGTTCCTCAACTCTACAAACCGAAGACAAAAGAAAAAGCGACCAACACCAACTTTATCGATAAAATAGGTGCTTATCCTTATGAAAAAAACAAGCCTTTAATTATCGGCTGTTCCGTGATTATTTTGATCTGTCTTTTCGGTTTCAGACATGTAGGTTTTAATGAAGACATTGGAGATTTAAATTATATCCCTGAAGATCTAAAAATAAGTGAAGCCAAACTGCAGAAGCTTTCAGACATTACCTCAAAATCTATTTATACCATTTCTTACGGAAATTCAGAAAGCGAGGCCTTAACCAGAAACTCTCAGCTGAGTCAGTTTTTAGAAAAAGAAAAGAAAGAGGGAAAAGTTTTAAGCTACAACTCTCTCGGGAATATTGTTCTCTCGAAAAAAGACCAGCAAAAAAAGATTGAAAACTGGAAAAAATTCTGGGACACTCATAAGAAAAATCAAACGATTTCCGAACTGATCAAAAACGGAAACCAATTCGGATTCAACAGTTCGGCATTTAATCAGTTTAATGAAAATTTAAATAAAAGTTATTCTACCTTAACCTTAAAAGACTATGAAAAAGTAAAAGCTTTACAGATTTCTGAGTTTTTAAGCAACGAAAATGGGTTTTATACCGTTTCGAATGTTGTAAAAGTAGATGATAAAAAAAGAGATGCTTTCATCAGAGATGTTGAAAAAAAGCATGATGCTTTGGCGATTGACCGTCAACAAATGAATGAAAACTTTTTAGGTCTACTGAAAAGAGATTTTAATACCCTGATCAATTATTCTTTACTGGCCATCATTATAACAATTATCATTTTCTTCCGGAATTTTGAACTGACCGTCCTCACGATGTTTCCCATTGTTTTAACAGGAGTTGTGACCGCGGGAATTCTCTATTTTTTAGGATTAGAACTCAATATTTTCAGCACGGTTGTTTGTACTCTGGTTTTCGGAGTGGGAGATGATTTCAGCATCTTCCTTACACAGGCCATGCAGAAAGAACATACCACAGGAAAAAATGAACTGCCTACTTACAGAACCTCTATTATCCTGGCTGTTTTCACCACAGTACTTTCTATTGGTTCTTTAATTTTTGCCAAACATCCCGCATTACATTCTTTGGCTTTAGTCGCATTAATCGGAATGTTCTCTGTAATTATTATTACCTCAACTTTATATCCGTTCTGGTTTAGATTATTAATTACAAACAGGGTCAAAAAAGGTCTTTCACCGATTACCTTCAGATTATTTATCAATTCTGTCTTCTCCTTTTTATATTACGGATTGGGAGGATTAATTTTCTCTGCATTCGGAAGTATTTTTGCGAAAAAATCAAAAGGAAGAACTTTAGAGATTATCAAATTAATCTTAGCTAAATTTTTAGTTTCCGTTTTATATACCAATCCTTTTGTAAAGAAAAGATTGATAAGAAATCCTAATGAAGATTTCAGCAAACCTGCCGTAATCATAGCCAATCACACTTCTTTCCTTGACACTCTTGCATTGGCGATGGCCAATCATAAAATTATTTATCTGGTTAATGACTGGGTATATAATTCGCCTATTTTCGGAAAAATGGTAAAAGCTCTTGGATTTTATCCCGTTTCTCAAGGCATTGAAAATGGTATGGATCAATTGAAAGAAAAAGTAGCACAGGGTTATTCTTTAGTTGTATTTCCGGAAGCAGAACGTTCATATACCAATGATGTAAAAAGATTCCACAAAGGAGCATTTTATATAGCACAGGAATTCGGGTTAGATATTGTTCCGGTTTATATTCATGGAAACTCGGAAGTGCTTCCAAAAGGAGACTTCATTATCTATGACGGAGCTATTACTGTAAAAATCGGGGAACGAATTCCTAAAGACAATCTGAATTTTGGGAAAACATATTCTGAAAGAACAAAAAAGATCAACGCGTATTTCAGAGACGAATTTTCAAAACTCAGAAATGAATTAGAAGGTGAAAACTATTTTAAAAAGAAATTATTTTTAAGCTTTTTATACAAAGATGCTGATGTCGTAAAAGAAGTAAAAGAAGATTTTAACAAAAACAAATCGGTCTATTTTGAACTGAATAAACATCTTCCAAAAGACGGAAACATTCTTCATATTGCTGATGATTACGGTCAAAAAGATATTTTGCTTACATTGCAACAGGCACGCAGAAAGATATCCAGTTTTATGACTGACCCGGAAAAACATGAAGTTGCACAGCATAATTATATTGTAAAACAGAGAAAGATCAAATACATTACAGACTTCTCTGAAATTGACAAAGAAATTGATACTCTTTTGATCTCTGTGGATTCTTTTGATCTTAACCGTTTAAAAGAACTTCCTCAGAAAATTATTTTTATTTGCGAAGAAAATTTTTCTTTAGAACATGAAAATTACACCTTAGAATTCAGTTCAGCATCAATAAAAATATATAGACATACATAATATACCGTTGAAAAACATATTTTTGTAAATAATAACAAACACATGAAGAAGAATATACTTGTACTCTATTATACTCAGACAGGTCAACTCGAAGATATTGTAAAGAACATAGCCCGTCCCTTCGAAGATAAAAAAGACGAGTACCATGTTACTTATTATAATATTAAGATGAAAAAGGACTTTCCTTTTCCGTGGCCGAATGATGTATTCTTTAATACATTTCCTGAATCGTATTTACAGATCCCAAGTGAAATTCTTCCGCCATCCGATGAGGTATTGAACACAAAATATGATCTTATCATTTTCGGATACCAGGTTTGGTATTTAACACCTTCTATTCCTATCATTTCATTCTTAAAAAGCAGCTATGCAGAAAAAATTCTGAAAGACACTCCCGTTGTTACCGTTTCAGGGACAAGAAATATGTGGATGTTCTCTCAGGAAAAACTGAAAGTATATTTAAAGGACATGAAAGCCAGACTGGTAGGAAATATCGCTTTGGTAGACAGACATGACAATTACACAAGCGTATTGACCGTGATTCGCTGGATGATCGGCGGACAAAAAGAAAAGTCAGGACTGCTTCCTGCAGCAGGAGTTTCAGATGAAGAGATCAACGGATCGGTGAAGTATGGGGAAATTATCGAAAAGCATTTCAGCAATAATGATTTAAATACTCTTCAGCCGGATCTGGTAAAAAACGGTGCCGTGGAAATCCGCGCATTCCTGGTAAGAGTAGAGAAAGTAGGAAATAAAATTTTCACTATTTGGTCTAATCTTATCATGAAGAAAAAAGAGAAGCGACCATTGCTGATCAAATTCTTTAAGGTATATTTGATGGCTGCGATATGGATCATTTCACCTATCGTATTGGTTTTACACTTATTAACAACACCTATCTTTTGGTTTAAAAGAAAAAAACAGAGAGAATATTTACAAGGAATTAATTTAAAATAGAATGTACGACGTATTTATAACAAAAGCATCAAAATACTTACCCAATGAGCCGGTTTCTAATGACGAAATGGAAACGTATCTTGGTTATATAAATGGCGCAAAATCTAAAGCAAAAGCCCTTATTTTAAGAAATAATAAAATCACGACAAGATATTACGCTTTAGACAAAGAAGGAAATCCTACTCATACGAATGCTCAGATCACAGCAAAAGCGATTGAGGGACTATTTGATGAAAATTTCAAAAAGGAAGACATGAAATTATTATCTGTAGGAACTACATCTCCCGATCAGATTCAGCCTTCGCACGCTTCAATGGTTCATGGTGAGCTCAACATCGGAAGATCTATTGAAATTAATACCGCAACAGGACTTTGCAACTCAGGGATGAATGCCCTGAACTACGGATTCCTTTCCGTGAAAGCAGGAGTTCAGGAAAAAGCTGTTTGTGCAGGCTCTGAAAGAATGTCGGCCTGGATGACTGCAGATAAATTCAATCATGAAGCAGAAAATCTAATTTTGCTTGAAGAGAGACCAATCATCGCCTTCAAAAGAGAATTCCTGAGATGGATGCTTTCAGACGGAGCCGGAGCTTTCTTGCTGGAAAACAAACCAAGAGAAAATGCGACCAATTTAAAAGTAGAATGGATCGATTTCTATTCATACGCTCACGAGATCGAAGCTTGTATGTACGCTGGCTGCGAAAAGCAGGAGGACGGAAGCCTGAAATCCTGGGCAGATTATCCATCAGACGAATGGCTGAAGCAATCCATCTTTGCATTAAAGCAGGACACAAAAATTTTAGATAAATATATTCTGGTAAAAGGTGCGGAAAGTTTAAGATCATCTTTCGACAAACACCAGCTTGATCCGGAGGCTGTTGATCATGTTTTGGCCCATATCTCTTCAGGATATTTTAAAGAAGGTTTAAAAGAAGAATTTGCCAATGTCGGCTTGGATTTTCCTTGGGAAAAGTGGTTCTATAATCTTTCTGAAGTTGGAAACATCGGAGCGGGATCTATTTTTATCGCTTTAGAACAATTAATGAATTCAGGAAAACTGAAAAAAGGAGAAAAAGTACTTCTTTGTGTTCCTGAGAGTGGAAGATTCGCGTATTCTTGTGCTTTATTAACGGTTTGCTAATGGAAAACAAACTACCAACATCTGACCAAAACTTTGTGGAAAGCTTAATTCCGCAGCGATTTCCTTTTGTAATGGTAAACAGCATTTCAGCCTACTCAGAAACACAATTGGTTTCAGGATTTGAAATAAAAGAGGAAAACATTTTTGTTCAGGACGGAATTTTTCAGGCTTCAGGCTTGGTAGAACATCAGGCACAGAGTGTGGCTTTGCATACCGGATACAAATATTATTTATTAGGAAAAGAAGCTCCAACCGGTTATATTGGTGCTATCAAAACTTTTGAAGCCATACAGTTACCGAAATTGGGAGACCAACTGACTTCAGAAGTGTCCATTATTAACGAAATGATGGGGGTAACTTTAGTCGACATTGTCACAAAGATCAACGATGAGGTGATTGCAAAATCGCAGATGAAAACGGTTGTAATGTAATTTATACTTTAATAGACCTCATAGGCTTTTGAAACTTATGAGGTCTGGTAAAATAAAATATAATGGAAATCAAGGAAGAAAATATCATCAATATCCACAACTTTTTGCCACATCGCGAACCGATGTTAATGGCGGATTATATCTTGGAATTAACCCAGGAAAAAGTGATCACTTCCTTTGAGATAAAAGAAGATAATGTTTTTGTTCACAATAATGAATTCGTTGAAGCAGGTTTGATCGAAAATCTAGCACAGACCTGTTCATCCATTCTCGGACAAAGTTTCTTCGAAAATCCTGATGCAGACACGAAGGTCATCGGTTTCATCACCAACATTAAGAAAATTGAAGTTTTCGCCTTACCGAAAGTGGGTGATAAGATCATTTCAAAAGCTTCTTTGATTTCTCAGTTTGAAAATATCTGCCATATCTTCTGTGAGACATTTAACAATGATGAATTGTTGATACGGGCTGAAATTAATTTGTTTATTCAAGAAGTAAAACACTAAGCCAATGAAAAAACAAGACCTTCCTCAGGATGAAAGCAATCTGAAGTCAGCCAACATGACCGAAGTGTTGTATGTGACGGATGAAAATGACAATTACACCACAGCCAACAGCATTGGTTGGGACGCCAAAAAAGCAGCACTGGAAGAATCAATGGAGCTGATTCATGAGCGTATTGAAGAAGCAAAACAAAATGTTGCCAATAATATCGTAAGTCCTATTATTTATTTCATGGAACTGAATAAAATGGATCTACAGGTTCTTGCAGCCTATGTCGGAATGTGGCAGTGGCGCGTAAAAAGACATGCAAAACCAAAAATTTTTAAAACACTAAGCGAATCCGTACTGAAAAAATATGCCGACGCTTTCGGAATTTCAGTGGATGAACTAAAAAACTTTAACGGTAAATAATTAATTTAAAATAGAAAATCATTCCGTTTTGTCATTCTGACGAAGGAAGAATCTCTACGTAATCCAGACGCAATTATTTTCCGTGATAAAAAGAGAAAAGCAAAAATGAAACTTAATTTCGAACACCATCAGACCGCACATTGCGAAAACGGTGTTGCCTCTAATTTACTGTTAAACAAAGGGTTAAATCTCAGCGAACCCATGATCTTCGGAATCGGTTCCGGATTGTTCTTTGTATATCTTCCTTTTTTAAAAGTGAATTTCGCTCCCGGTTTCAGTTATCGCCCGATGCCCGGTGCGATTTTCAGCAAAGCGGCAAAAAGACTGGGAATAAAAATTAAAAGAATTAAATTCTCAAATCCGGCAGAAGCTCAGAAAGCGCTGGAAAAAAATTTAGAAAATAATATCCCGACGGGGCTTCAGGTCGGCGTTTTTAACCTTACCTATTTCCCTGAAGAATATAAATTCCACTTCAACGCTCACAACTTAGTTGTTTACGGAAAAGAAGACGGAAAATTCCTGATCAGTGATCCTGTGATGGATTACACCACTACGCTTACCGAATCCGAACTGGAAAAAGTAAGATATGCAAAAGGCGCTCTTCCGCCAAAAGGTCATATGTACTACCCTACTTACATTCCCGAAAATGTAAATCTGGAAGAAGCGATCAAAAAAGGAATTAAAGATACCTGCAAAAATATGTTGGCTCCCGTTCCTATTATTGGAGTAAAAGCCATGCGTTGGGTAGCCAAAAGCATCCCGAAATGGGCGGCAAAAAAAGGAACAAAAACGACCAATCATTATTTGGGACAATTGATCAGAATGCAGGAAGAAATCGGAACCGGAGGCGGTGGTTTCAGATTCATTTACGGAGCTTTCTTACAGGAAGCTGCGGTGATCCTTAAAAATGATGAATTGAGAAAGCTTTCTAAAGAAATTACAGCAATCGGTGATCTTTGGAGAGATTTTGCGGTGGATATCGCACGTGTTTACAAAAACAGAAACTCGAAAAGTGATATTTACAACCAGCTATCAAAAACAATGCTTCATATTGCAGATCTGGAAGAAGCTTTCTATAAAAAACTGAGAAAAGCGATCTAAAATCACCAATAATTAAGTTTTTAAGAAGGCAATGTGGAAATTGATTAAAACTGCTTTTAAAATAATAATATTTTCTTTTTTCTTTGTTTCGTGTAAAGAAGAAAAATATAAATATGACATTTTTGATTTCAGCACTGAATTACAGCCTTCCTTAAAAAGTCTTTCAAATGAAAAATCACTTCCTTCAAAAGATACAATTGCAAGAAAATTCATTGAAAAACATGCAACAAAGGAAGAATTAATTAAATTGATGGATTCAAAAAATCCTATATTAAGAGTCATAGGATACAAAACAATTGTAAATAGACAAGAACCTGAATATTTTGATTTGTTAAAAAACCATCTAAGTGATACAGCGAAAGTAACTTGGTGGTATTATGAAGATGCTGGAAGTAAATTTAATGTGTCTGATTTGATGATTAGAAAAGCTTATGAGAAAAATGGTCTATCCCCAATTCAAAAAAAGTATTTGGTAGAAAAAGTTTTACTCGAACATCCCTATTTAGAAACTTCTACCTGGATGATTCAGGATATTAATCCAAATGAAAAGTATTATAACTTGATTAGAAAAAGAGCTAAATTAAAAAGCGCCAGATGCGGAGAACAATTATCTGCCTGTTTTGCATTAAGCAAATTTAAAAAGAAAGAAGATTTAAATTTACTCCACCAGATTTTTGAACAAAATATCAATAATGATTATTGCATAACGTGGATTCTTCGTAGTATTGAAAAATATCCCGACGAAAAATTCTTTCCGATTTTGGAAGATTATTTTAATAAAAAAATAAAAGGTAAACTTTCAGCAAAAGATAATATATTTGATGATATCCTTTATTTCTCAAGAGCTATATCCGCATATAAAAATGAAAGAGTATTAAGGATTTTAAAATATATAGAACAAAATAATACTTATATCAACAAACCATATTGGCCACCCTCAAATAAAAAATATGTCTACAAAGCTATTCTTATAAATTATGATAAAATTTATGACGATTTAATCAAACAACTTCAAAGTGAATTTAAAAAAGAAGATTTAGACAAATTAGGATTTGGACGACAATTGCTTGAATATGATGAAGAATCAGATTGGTAAAATTGTTTATTAACAACAGCTAGAAAATCAAAGATTTAAAGCTTAGTTTTTTTGTTTATTAAATATAAAAATATTGGATGTCAAATTTCATCATCGAAATAAAAAATCTTTACAAAAAGTACAAAAATGCAGAAGAGTTTTCTGTAAATAATATCTCGTTGAATATTGAAAAAGACGAAATCTACGGAATTCTCGGTCCAAACGGAGCCGGAAAAACAACGTTAATTTCCATGCTTTCGGGTTTAATAAAGCCTACATCGGGAAGTTTTAAAATCAATGGATTGTCTCCTCAAAAAGATGGTTTCAAACTAAGACAGATCATTGGAATCGTTCCTCAGGAATACGCTTTATACCCAACCTTGACCGCCAAAGAAAATCTGATGTTCTTTGGAAGCCTGTATGGTTTAAGCCATAAAAATTTAAAAAATGCTATTGATGAATCTTTGGAGATCATGGGTTTATCAAAATTTGCAGATAAAAAAGTAGAACAGTTTTCAGGAGGGATGAAGCGCCGCTGCAATCTGATCGCGGGAACGCTGCATAATCCGAAAGTTTTATTTTTGGACGAACCAACCGTAGGCGTTGATGTTCAGTCTAAAAAAGCTATCATTGATTATCTTTTGGATCTGAATAAAAAAGGAACCTGTATTATTTATACTTCGCATCACCTTTCGGAAGCGGAGGAATTTTGTACAAAAATTGCTATCATCGACCACGGAAAAATCCATGCTGTTGGAACTCCCGAAGAATTGGTGAACCGGGTGGCAAGTGCCGAAAATTTAGAAGATGTTTTCATTTCATTAACCGGAAAAGAATTAAGAGATGTTGTTGTATAAATTGTGGAGAAGTTTCGTTAAAGAAATCCTTCTGCTGAAAAGAGATATCGGAGGAATCGTCATTATTTTCGTGATGCCTTTATTGTTGATTATCACGATTACCCTGATTCAGGACTCTACGTTTAAAAATTTGGAAGGTTCAAAAATTCCAATTATTTTTATTGATAACGACAAATCAGAAGTTTCAAAAAATATAAAACAGGAACTCGAAAGCAGCAAAACATTCGAATTGCTGACCAATTTTACTGAAAAATCCGCTCAGGATGCTGTTTTTGGTGGCGATTATCAAATGGCAATTGTTATTCCTAAGAATTTAACAAAAGATATCAATTCAAATATTGATTCTAAAGTTCAGACCATCGTCAGTTCATTCGGTTTGGAAACAGATTCTTCCGCCGTGAAGAAAACGGTTTCAAAAGCGAAAGATATTCATCTGTATTTCGATCCGGCTACGAATATCGGCTTCAAAAACAATGTCATGAATGCCGTGAACAAAATGGTTTTTGAAATCGAAAACAAAAAGATTTACAAAGCTTTCCAGGATCAGCTGGGAACGACAGAAAATCTGGAAGAAAATAAAAACTTAATCAGCTTTAAAGAAATCACACCGAAAAAAGACAACATGGACGTCATGCCGAATTCCGTTCAGCACAACGTTCCGGCTTGGGCTTTATTTGCCATCTTCTTTATTGTGGTTCCTTTATCGATTAATTTAGTGAAAGAAAAAAGTCAGGGAACAAGTGTAAGAGCGAGAATCAGCCCGACTCCCTATTTTATCCATATTTTAGGAAAAACATTTACTTATCTTATTATTTGTATCATTCAGTTTTTACTGATGGTTGCGGTAGGAATTTACCTTTTCCCTTACATGGATTTACCACAGTTCGATGTTACAGGAAAAATGTTCCAGCTTATTGTTGTGACCCTATTTTCAGGTTTGGCAGCGATTGGTTTTGGTGTTTTATTGGGAACAGTAGCCGATACGCAGGAACAGTCTGCGCCGTTTGGGGCAACTTCGGTTGTTGTTTTGGCTGCTGTCGGCGGAATCTGGGTTCCGGTATTTTTAATGCCTGAATTTATGCAGACCATCGCCAAATTCTCTCCTATGAATTGGGGCTTGAATGCGTACTACGACATTATTTTAAGAAACAGCGGAATCGGCGGAATTGCCAAAGAAATCACTTTCTTATTTTTATTTTATGTAGCTATGGTCGCTATTTCATTATTTTACGAAAGAAAACAAAATGCAGTCTAAAGAAAATTTAACTTGTACAGAGGAAGTCCGCGTAAGGTTCAACGAAACAGATCCGTTGGGAATTGTCTGGCATGGACATTATATTGTGTATTTCGAAGACGGAAGAGAAGCTTTCGGAAGACAGCATGGCTTGACGTATCTTGATATTCAGAAAGCAGGTTACGTTACTCCCATCGTGAAAAGCACTTGTGAACATTTTCTTCCATTAAAATACGGGGAAACCTTTAAAATTGTAACTACTTTCGTGAATTCAAATTCTGCGAAATTGATTTACAGATACGAGCTTTTTAACGAAGACAATAAATTGGTCTGCTCAGGAGAAACCATTCAGGTTTTCCTGGATTCTGACAATAATTTATGCTTATATAATCCTGAGTTTTTTCAGGCCTGGAAAGATAAAATGGGATTATAATGAAGAAGGAAGTTTACATTACAGATTACAACTGCGTCACACCTTTAGGTTTTGATGTTTCTTCGAATTGGAATGCCCTTTTGGAAGGAAAATCAGGCGTAGCTTTACATAAAATCATAGAAAATCAGAAGCCTTTTTATGCTTCCATGATTGCTTCTGAGAAATTAAATGAAGAATTTAATAGATTCTTCGACGGAGATCAGAAATCGGAGATTCGGCGTTTAGCCAATGACAACGTAAGCTTCACAAGGCTTGAAAAAATGTTCTTGCTAAGCTTAAAACCTTTGGTTGAAAAACATCATATTTCAGACGAAACCGCTTTTATTTTATCAACTACAAAAGGGAATATCAGCTTATTAAAAAACCAACAGACTTTACCGGAAGGCGTTTTTCTTTCCAGTTTAGCTCAAAAAATTGCTGATTATTTTGGATTTAAAACAAAACCAATTGTTGTTTCCAATGCCTGTGTTTCTGGAGTAATGGCGATTGCTATTGCAAAAAATATAATTCAGGCAGGAAAATATAAAGATGCTTTTGTCATTGCGGGAGACGAAATTTCAGAATTTGTGATTTCTGGATTTAATTCTTTTCAAGCCATTGGAACAGAAATTTGCAAACCCTACGACAAAAACCGTGACGGAATCAATATTGGTGAAGCCACGGCTGCAGTTTATATAACAAGTTGTCATTGGCTAAACGCCGAATCTTCGATTTCTGACGAAGGAAGAATCTCACAAAACGAAAAATTTAGTTTTAAAATTTTAGGAGACTCTGCCATTAATGATGCTAATCATATTTCCGGACCTTCAAGAACCGGTGACGGATTGTTTGCAAGCATCAAAAATGCAGTGACAGAAGCCAATATCTCAGCAGAAAAAATAGATTTTATTTCTGCACACGGAACAGCAACCATATACAACGACGAAATGGAAGCCATCGCTTTCAACCGAATGGAATTACAAAATGTTCCTCTAAATAGCATGAAAGGTTATTATGGACATTGTTTGGGAGCATCGGGATTGTTAGAAAGCATTATTTCAATGGAAAGTGCTTTGAAGAATATTTTAATTCCGTCTAAAAATTTCGAAGAAACGGGAACTTCTCAACCTTTGAATATTATTAAAGAAAACCAACCTGCAGAAATCAAATATATTTTGAAAACGGCTTCAGGTTTTGGCGGGTGTAATGCAGCCATTGTTTTGGAAAAATGTTAAAATGAAACCATGAAGAAAACAGACATTTGCACCATAGAAAATTCAAAAATCGTTCTCAACAATGAGATCATTTTTGAAACTCCCACTGAAAATTTTTCAGATTTTGCGAAAGAAGCTTATAAAAGTTTAGCATTGAATTATCCGAAATTTCATAAAATGGATAACTTAAGCAAACTCGCTTTTCTCGCTTCTGAAATGATTTTAAAGGACGAAGACCACAGCAGAACAGCTTTGGTTTTTGCCAACAGATCATCAAGTTTAGATACCGATTTCAAATATCAAGAAAGCATCAATTCACAGCAAAATTATTTTCCGAGTCCTGCGGTTTTTGTGTATACTTTACCCAATATTTGCGTTGGCGAAATCAGCATCAAACATAAAATGCAGACAGAGAATGCTTTTTTTGTTTTGGACGAATTTGATGAAAATTTTTTAACCGATTACGCAGCGCAGATTTTGCAGTCAGGCAAGGCTCATCAAGTATTGTGTGGCTGGGTAGAACTCTATCAGGAAAGTTATAAAGCTTTTGTATATTTGCTTACGAACTAACGTAACAATTTAACAATATAACAATGTAACAATGATTCGCAGTTATCCATTAGTAAACTGGTGCACTGCTAGATTGGTACATTAAAATAATTTTTATGGAAAACTTAAGAGAAGAATTAAAGCACAAAATCATCGAAGTTCTTAATTTAGAAGACGTTGCAGTAGAAGAAATCAAAGATACAGATCCGTTATTCGGCGGAGGTCTTGGATTGGACTCTATCGACGCTCTGGAATTGATCGTGCTTTTGGATAAAGAATACGGAATTAAATTAGCCGATCCGAAAAAAGGGAAAGAAATTTTCTCTTCTATCGACACCATGGCGAAATTCATTGAAGAAAACAGAACGAAATAATTCAATCTGGCAATGTATCAATTTAACAGTTTACCAGTATTCTTACACTGTTGAATTGATACATTGTTACATTATAAAATTAAAATGGGTCAAAAAATTGCCATAACAGGAATGGGCATCATTTCCGCAATTGGAAACAATGTGGAAGAAAATTTGAGTTCGCTAAAATCCGGAAAACATGGAATTTCAGACATTAGCTTGTTTGAGACTCGTCATTCCGGAAATATTAAAACCGGCGAAATAAAATTGTCAAATGAAGAACTTATTGAAAAACTTCAGTTAAATGAAGATAATAATGCGACAAGAACTTCTTTATTAGGAATGATTGCTGCAAAAGAAGCCGTAGAAAGTGCCGGAATTTCCGACATTAATGAATATAAAACCGGATTAATTTCTTCAACAAGCGTTGGCGGAATGGACGTTACCGAAAAATATTTCTACACTTACGAAGACTTTCCTGAAAAGCAAAAATATATTGACGCTCACGATGCAGGAAATTCATCGTTATTGATTGCAGATTATTTGGGTCTAAAAGGCATGGTTTCAACGATCAGTACCGCTTGTTCGTCTGCAGCCAATGCGATTATGATGGGTGCAAAACTCATTAAAAACGGCGTTTTGGATCGCATGATTGTTGGTGGAACAGATTCTCTTTCAAAATTTACATTGAATGGATTTAATACGCTGATGATTCTGACGGATTCTTACAACACACCTTTTGACAACGACAGAAAAGGTTTGAATCTCGGCGAAGCAGCCGCTTTCATCGTTCTGGAATCTGATGAAGTCGTTAAAAAAGAAAATAAAAAAGTCTTAGGTTATCTTTCAGGCTACGGAAATGCGAACGATGCACATCATCAAACCGCTTCTTCGGAAAATGGACAGGGAGCTTATTTAGCCATGGAAAAAGCATTGAAAATTTCAGGTTTAGACAAAGAAAATATCGATTATATCAACGTTCATGGAACGGCAACTCCGAATAATGATTTGTCGGAAGGTATTGCTATGATCAGAATTTTTGGAGAAAATAAAGTTCCCGAATTCAGTTCTACGAAAGCTTTTACGGGGCATACTTTGGCAGCGGCGGCAGGAATTGAAGCGGTATATTCTTTATTGGCCATTCAAAACAATCTTATTTTCCCGAATCTGAATTTTAAAACCAAAATGGAAGAATTTGATTTAACGCCCGTGACTGAGCTCAAAGAGAAAAATATTAACCATGTTCTTTCCAATTCGTTTGGTTTTGGAGGAAATTGTTCAACTTTAATTTTCTCAAAATCATGAGTGCAGTTTACATCAACAGTGCAGCCTGTATCTCGGTTCAGGACACTTTAAACGAGAATTTTTTCCAAAATCTTAAGCTTGAAAATTCATCTCAGGTTTTAAAAGCGATCGAACCCAATTACAAGGAATTCATTCCGCCTGCAGCAAGCAGAAGAATGTCTAAAACAGTAAAAATGAGTTCCGTAGCTTCACAATACGCTTTGAAAGAAGCCGGAATCGAAAATCCTGACGCGATTATCGTCGGAACAGGAATGGGCTGTTCCCAGGATTCTGAAAAATTCCTAAAAAATGTATTGGATAATAATGAAGAGTTTCTCACTCCGACATTTTTTATTCAATCTACACACAATACTGTTGCGGGGCAAATTGCTTTAGGATTGCAATGTCACGCGTACAATTTTACATATGTCAACACCTCTTCGTCGCTGGAATTTTCGTTTTTAGACGCAAAATTACAGATCAATGATGGCGAAGCGGAAAACGTTTTGGTAGGCTCAACAGACGAACAAACCGACCGGACAATGGAATTGTACAGATTGAACAAAACCATTAAAAAAGAAGAAAATCTTCCCGTTAATTATCTGAACTCAACAACAGACGGCGTCATTTGGGGAGAAGGCGCAAGCTTTTTTGTTTTAGGGAAAAATAAAACGGAAAATTCTTATGCTCAATTGCGAGACATCCAGATCAATAGCCAATTAGATTTGGAAGAAACGGAACAATTTGTTGAAGATTTTTTAGCTAAAAATAATTTATCTGCTCAAGATATTGATGCTGTGATTTTAGGTTTCAGCGGAGATGCGAAATCGGATGTTTATTACACGAAAGCAATGAATTTGTTTGAAAATTCAGCATTGTTGTATTATAAACATTTAAGCGGAGAATTTAATACGGCGAGTGGTTTTTCAACGTTTATGGCTTGTCATATTCTTAAAAATCAGGAAATTCCGGAAGTGATAATGATTAATTCTGTGAAGAAAGAAGGGATTAAAAATATTTTGCTTTATAATCATCTTGGAGAAAGTGATCATAGTTTGGTTTTGTTGGGGAAAGTTTAAAAGCAAAACCTAACAGCTTTTTGAAACCTGTTAGGTTTGAGAATTTAGAATTTTAACATAGAGGCTCAAGATTTTATTTTAATGTTTGAAAAAATTTTTCCTTTCACTCAGCAAAATAAACAGTGTAATTGTCATTTCGACGAAGGAGAAATCTCTTAATAATCTTAACACCTAAACTGAAACTTAATGGTTAATTTTAATCTGAAACATTAAGAATTATATTTAAGGATTAAGAATATTAAGTTGAGATTCTTCATTTCGCTTTGCTCCATTCAGAATGATATTGTTGATACAATTGCGGATATTTTAAACCAAATTCAAAAACAATAAAGATGAAACATTACCCATTTATTCTATTTTATCTTTTCTGTAACGTGTTTATTTATGCGTTTCATGGGACTTTTTGGGTGTATTTGTTTTGTTTTTTATTGTTTTCTGCGGTTGTTGTTTGGGGTTCTTTCGATATTGAATTAGGATATTTTGTTAACAGCATTACTCATAAAAGAACAAAGATCAAGGAAGTGGCCCTGACTTTTGATGATGGTCCGACAGAATTTACACCGAAGTTTTTAGATCTGTTAAAAGAAAACAATGTAAAAGCTACCTTTTTCTGCATCGGGAAACAGATTGAAAAATATCCCAAAACGTTCCAAAGAATTATTGCAGAAGGTCATACGGTTGGAAATCACACTTTTTCACATTCGAACACGACAGGTTTTTTGTCAACCGCAAAAATGGTTGAAGAGATTGAAAAATGTGATGAAGTGATGTTGAAAATTGGAAACTTAAAGACGAATTTATACCGTCCACCTTTTGGTGTTACGAATCCGAATATTGCCAAAGCCATCAAAAAAACTCCCAAAAAAAGTATCGGCTGGAATGTCCGCTCTCTCGATACGATTACAGAAGATGAGAAAAAAATTTACCAAAAAGTTACCAAAGGATTGAAAAAAGGAAGTATCATTCTTCTTCACGACACTTCGGAAAAAACGTACAATGTTTTGGTAGATTTATTAGTATTTTTGAAGGATAAAAATTATTTAACTTTTACAATTGATAAATTTGAAAACCACTAAGTCCACAAGGATTTTACCAGGAACACAAGAATTATTAAATATTCAATCGTGTCCTTTGTGAAATCCATGTCATCCTTGCGGTTAAATTTAAAGACGTTAAACAATGATTAAAAATATAGCTTTAAGCACTCTTTTATTAATTTCGACTTTTGTCTTTGCTCAAAACACGGCGATGTCGGCGACAGAATCAAAAGCATTTGTAGCCAAAGTTTCTTCGGAAACCAAAGAAATAAAAACCTTACAGGCAGATTTTACCCAAACCAAAAAAATGGATTTTCTGGATAAAAGCATCGTAACGTACGGGAAAATGTCTTTAAAGACTCCGAATATGCTGAGCTGGAAGTATACGAAACCTTATCAATACAGCATTGTTTTCAAGGATAATAAAATTTTCATCAACGATCAGGGGAAAAAATCTTCTGTCGATGCGAAAAGTAAAACTTTTGAAAAAATCAATAAACTGATTGTCGGAAGTTCAAACGGACAAATGTTTAACGATCCTGAATTTTCTGTGACTTACTTGAAAAATGCCAATTTCAACATTGCAAAATTTACCCCGAAATCGGCTCAATTGCTGAAATATATTAAGCAGATCGAATTGAGTTTTCCGAAAGGACAATCAACGGTTTCTCAGGTGAATATGACGGAAGCTTCAGGTGACACGACGAATATTGTTTTCAAAAATACCAAGATCAATGCGCCGATTGCTGCTTCAGAATTCAGTTTATAGTCTGATTTTCTTACTGTTTGTTTCGTGTAAAACCTACAAACTTACGGATGCAAAACCTGTTTCTAATTCTGAAAAAACGGTTGAAAATTTATACTTTTCTTCCAATGAAGATTATGTTTATAAATGCCAGATGGATATTTATAAAAATCACGTTAGCGGAATTTTGATATTAAAAAAAATTAACGAAACGACGCATCGTGTTGTTTTAACTTCAGATTTCGGAAATAAATTAATCGATTTTGAAATTTCTGATAATGATTTTAAACTGAATTATGTTCTTCCTGATTTAGATAAAAAAATCGTCATCAACTTTTTAAAGAACGACTTTCAACAGCTTTTAAAAAGAGAATATCCTGTGACTGAAAGCTTTGAAAATGAGAATTCGAAAATTTATCTTTCTAAAGTTGATAAAAAAATCTATTATTTATTCTTTAACAAAGAAAATGGTTTATTGAAACAAATCATTTACACGAAAAATAATAAGGAAAAAATCGATTTTACTTTTGATGCAAAAAAACATATCTTCGCGGATAGTATTGATCTTCAACACAAAGATTTCAAGATCAACATAAAACTATTTCAAATAACTGAAACAGAATAACATGCAGACCATTCTTACAGATTTTTATACTTTGCAATCATACGAACAGGCGGAAAACGGAAGTTATATTGCCAACATTTCCCTTAATAAAGATCATGATATTTTCAAAGGTCATTTTCCGGGAAATCCGGTAACACCGGGAGTTTGTATGATGCAGATCGTAAAAGAACTTTCTGAAGAATTCACAGGGTCGCCTTTATTTTTAAAAACGGCATCCAATGTGAAATTTATGGCGATCATCAATCCGTTTGAAACGCCGGAACTGAAACTGCAACTCGATATCACTCAGACCGAAGAAGAAGTAAAAGTAAAAAATACGACGTCTTTTGGCGAGACTATTGCATTAAAAATGTCAGTAAACTACCAAAAAACATCAAAATGAAGCTCATTTTTTCATTCTTAACGGCTTTTATTCTTTTTTTCCAATCAGGTCTTGAATCTTTGAGAGAAAGCTACGCAAAGGCCAATTCGTCCAATGCAAATACGGAAGAATTTATCAATATTGCAGAAAAAACATCCGGATCAGATGCTGTAATTCAGGGCTATAAAGCTGCAGCCCACATCATGGAAGCCAAAATTACCAAAAACAATCGAAAAACTTTGGTAAAATCCGGCGCAACAAGTCTTGAAGCGATTATTAAAAGTAATCCGAACAACGTTGAATTGAGAGTGATCCGAATGAGCGTTCAGGAAAATATTCCTAAAATTGTAGGATACAGAGGAAGTCTTAAAGATGATAAAGCTTTTCTTTTAAATAATTACAGCAAACAAAACACTGCGCTGAAAAGTTATATCAAAAGATTCGCCGCACAATCCAAAACGATGACCGAAGCCGAAAAAGCAACCTTTAAATAAAACAATGACCCTGCCTGAAGTACAAAATGCAATCTCTGAAAAAAAGATCTGCGTTTTAATACCTACTTACAATAATGAAAAAACTCTGAAAAGAGTGATCGACGGTGTTTTAGAATACACAGAAAATATCATTGTTGTCAACGACGGCTCTACCGATTCTACAAAGGAAATTTTAAGCCAACATCCCCAAATTGAAGTCATCAGCTTACCTGAAAACAAAGGAAAAGGAAATGGTCTAAAAATAGGCTTCAGAAAGGCAAAAGAACTCGGTTATAACTATGCGATAACAATCGATTCTGACGGACAGCATTATCCCGATGATATTCCTGTTTTTGTGGAAACTTTGCTTAATGACAATGAAGATGTTCTTTTAATTGGAAACCGAAATATGTCTCAGGACGGAATTCCAAAGAAAAGCAGCTTTGGAAACCGTTTCTCTAATTTTTGGTTCTGGTTTGAGACCGGAATTAAGCTTGAAGATACGCAATCAGGCTATCGATTGTATCCTTTACACAGAATTCCGAAGAAATATTTCACTCCAAAATTCGAGTTCGAAATTGAAATTATTGTACGAACAGCATGGCGACACGTTCCTGTGAAAAATGTTCCGATAAAAGTTCTGTATGATCCTGCGGAAAGGGTTTCGCATTTCAGGCCATTTAAAGATTTTACGAGGATCAGCATTCTCAATACCATTTTGGTAACGATCACTTTGCTTTACATTATTCCTCGAAACTTCGTGAATAATTTCAAAAAAAAAAGCATTAAACGCTTCATCAAGGAAGATGTCTTAGAAAGTGACGGAACCAACCGCAATAAGGCGTTTTCCATAGCTTTAGGCGTTTTTATAGGATTATCTCCTTTCTGGGGATTTCAGACCCTACTGGTAATTTCTTTAGCCGTTCTTTTCAAATTAAATAAAGTCTTGGCTTTTGTGGCTTCCAATGTAAGCTTGCCACCATTTATTCCTTTTATTATTGCTGCTTCATTGTTTTTGGGAGCACCTTTCGTACATGGCGACAGCAGCATTTTAAGCCAGGAACTGAATTTTGACCTCGTAAAAAATAACCTTCTGCAATATGTGATCGGAAGTATGATCTTAGCAAGTACAGCTTCGGTTATTTCTGGTGTTGCAACGTTTTTATTTTTGAATCGGGTAAGTCCGGAGATTAGCTGATTTTTCTGAATTCGTTACTGGTTTGTTTGTTTCGGCGGCGGCTTTGCCGCCGCCGAAACCTTGAAACTACCTCAATTTCTTCAACGTTTTCTTCAAATATTTTTCGACGTTTTCTTTATCGGGAACCGTTGTAATCTCTTTAGTCAAAGCTTTTTCAAACTCTATTTTTGCTTTGGAATATTCTTTTTTATTAAAATAATATTTCCCGGACTCATAATACACCACCCAAAAATCCGGGTTTAAAGACCGATAATGAGGCAGAAAATCATCCGCAAGCATTACATTTTTATCATCAATTGCATGATTCACCTCAGAGCTGGCAAATTTATATTCTTCGTAATTCTTAAATTCCTTAGAATCTACAAAAGGGTCTTTAGCAATATTTAAATCTGACTTTGCAAATTCACCACTTTTCAATCTTTTATCCGAAAAAATCTCATTTAAATCATAGCAAACAAATTCTCCCAACTGATAAGGATTTGAAGACACCCAAACCAGTTTTTTCTGAGGCGAAAAAATTACCGCGTGATGCGCTAAAAGTTGGTTGATCGCCTTTTCATTTCCATAGCCGATCTTTTCTCCTTTCAAGCCCGATCTATCTCTTAAAATTACTGCCATTTTTTCAGGATTAAGCTTCTTATTTACTTGCAAGAGTTCCTGTAATTTTTCGTAACGGTACTCAGAATGACTTTCTGTAATATGCTTTTGGTTTCTTTTATCATTTTTGTAAGCATCCGACTGGAAATGGTTTGTACAAAAAACACGGCTTATATTTTCCACTTTGTACACTCCAAAATTATCCGGAGAGACTTCGATAATTACGGCATTTTTATCATTCGCGCTTCCCACCAAAATCGATTCTGAAACGAAAACTTTCCGATTTTTGGCAATGGCAATCGCTTCATCAATGTTTTTGGCATATTGTAAAATCTCTCTTGTTACCAGAGAAATCGGCGTTTTTGCCGTCAGCGGAATTTTAGATTTTCCGGCATTGATCGTTACTGTAATTCCTTCCTTATTCATCCCTGAAACGACACCGATCATTCCCGGCCAGCTTACGGCCAGATAAGGAAATCCTTCTTCCGGCTCTACAAATTCAATCAATTTATTTTTAGAAAAATCATCGCCTACGTAAAAATCAAAATTCCTCCCGATCAGTAAATCTCCATCTTCTGTATTTTCATTCCAAACTGCGAGAGAAGTACAGCCAACCACCATCAAATCCTGCATCGCGTGACCAATGTCGTGCGCTCCGTGCAGATACATGCTTCGCAAAAATTTCGGAGCAATAAAATCATATTTATCCGATGAATATTGGGATAAACCGTACAATTCAGCCTGATAATCTTCGCGGATGTTCAGATACATTTTCCGGTTGTACCATTTTAAGAAGCCTCGTAATAAATCTTGCTTAAACTTCGATGGAACAAAACCTTCTACTTTTGAAAAGAATATTTCTTCCTGCTTCTGCATCAGATTTTGCGTCAAAGCTCCGTTATTGTAACCTAGCTGTAAAGGATTTCCTTTAATATACAATTCCCAAAGCTGCTGTTTATTTTTCGTCAAATAATTCTGATTAAAACTAAAAGTCGAATCATTAATCTTGTTTACTTTTGGAATTTCAAGCGAATATTGTTTTACGTCAGGAACATGTTTGATGGATTTTCGAATACCACACGACGTAAAACTTGCAATAAAAAGAATACTAAATAAAAATTGCCAAATGTCATTCGGACGATAGAAAGAATTTCCGTTTTTTAATTTAGATTCTTCATTGTGTCCCACTTCATTCAGAATGACAAAAGACTGTATATTATTTTTCTTTTTCACTTTTATTAATCATTTGTGTTAGTCTTTCATCAATCACCTCTTTTCCCAGAATCTCTGCACAAGTATTGAATCCACCAATGGTACAGCCCAAAATTCCGTGCATATTTACAGATTGTCCAGTAAGGAACAGATTATCGATCTTTGTACGGGGAGAAACCATTGTTTTTAAAGGATTTTCGGAGGTTTTGGCATATCCGTACATATTTCCGTCAAAACTTCCGATATAATCACGATAGGATAAAGGAGAAGAAGTATACACCTTTTTTATAGCATTTCTCAAACCGGGAATTTTCTGTTCAAGAGCAGCAATCATTTTTTCAGCTTTTTCTAATTTGAATTGTTCATACAACTGTCCTCTTTCATGCTCATCTGCAACTGTATTAAATGTTTTTTCCCATTCTTTTACCTCTTCAAAATCCATATAAGAAATTGCAGTTAAACTTTCTGCAAATTCAGGATGATGTTTAGAGGGTGTTGTGGAAAGCATATAGGTTTCCGGCCATAGACTTTTGTCATAGCGATAGGCATTCCAGACCAATTCTTCAGATGAGTAATGGTAAATATTATAATCGTAGTTCAGAATCGAATTCGGTTTAAGCACCAAATACACACTGAAACAGGAAGAAACAGGTTCCCAACTCAGAACACGATTCAGGAAAGATTTTTTCAATCTTTCTTTTCCAATTAATGGGATCAATGAACGGATTTCAATATTTGAAATAAACTTCTTAGCAAAATATTCTTTTCCCGACTTGGTTTTTACTGAAGTCAAAATATTGTCATTGTTAAATATCATTTCAGAAACTTCAGAATGACGATGAATCTCTGCTCCATATTCGCGGAGTTTTTTCACCAAGAGTTTTGAAATCTGACTTCCACCTTTCACACATTTGTAAGCGCTTTGGATATAGGAATTCACCGTTAAAGCATGCACATAGAAAGGAGTATTTTCTGAGTCTCCGGCATAAAGGAAATTAGAGCCCAGCAATACCGCCTGTAATTTTTCATTCGAGGTGATTGACTCTATAAATCTTCTAGTATTTAAGTGGAGAATTTCTTCATTATAATTGTCTTTTCCAACGACATTATATCTTGGGAAATAATTACAGATTTCCTGAATCTCCTCACAGTAGGTTTCCAAATTCTGTCTTTCTTCAGGAAAAAAATGAGCCAATTGATTAACAAAATTCTCATAGCCTTGAGCATGGGGATATTCTGTTTCATCTTCTCCAAATGTAATTCTGTCATACCCATCTTCATTCATTTTATGAAGCTGAAGCTCATCCATAATTTCCAAATAAGAGAAAAACCGGTTAAGATTCTGCCCCTCTGAAAGTCCTCCAATATAATGAACACCAGTATCAAAGATTAATTTGTCCCGTGAAAAGGTCTGTAAGTTCCCTCCGAATTGATTATTTTTTTCCAACACACCCACTTTCTGTCCTTCTTTAGCCAGAATAAGAGCCGAAACAAGACCTCCCAATCCGCTTCCGATCACAAGTATGTCAAATTCTTTTTTCAAAGGAGAAAAGCTGTGTTTTATTTTGATTGTGGAATTATTTTAACATTAAATGCAATTTCTTTTAAGAATAAAGCTTTAATTCCTCAATAAATTAATGGTTAAGTTTTAATTTTTTAGAAAGTAAAAGTATGGAATTAATCAATATCATCCCAAAAATCAAAATAATTGAACCATTGAAGTGGATATTTTCTTAACGTGGATTCAAGATTCTGGGTATATGAATTCAAAAGCCCTTGTGAATCACGCTTTTTGATATTTTGAGCCACTCTTGCATATAAATGGTAATGAAGATTTTTTTCTTTCATTACATAGACATACACAACCGGAACTCCCAATCTGGAAGCAATAAGGAACGGACCTGCAGGAAATTTTGCCGCTTTCCCAAGCAGCTCTCCTTCCAGATATTTTGAACCTTCAAAGTAACGATCTCCGGTAAAGCAGATCAGTTCATTCTTGGATAAAGCATCATTAATATCGAAAATATGCGACATATCTTCTTTCACATAGATGAACTTAATAGAACTCTTACTGACCGCTACACTTTCGAGGTATTCTTTAATCACGGTAACTTCCTGATCTGTAGTCACCAAATTGATCTGACAATCAAAATCAATATCTGCAAAAAAACGTTCGGCAATTTCAAAATTTCCGATATGAGCACTTATTAATACTCCTCCTTTTTTTTCTGCCAAAAGGTTTTTAAGGTTCCCAATGCCGTCAAATTCGTACGTATATTTATTTCTAAGCCCAGCAGAAATAGCGGTTTTATCAATTAGCACCTGACCAAATGTAAAATAGCTTTTAAATACTGAAAGTTTTGTTTTCCAAGAACTGTAATGAAGTCTTTTATGAAAGTAATAAGAAATGTATTTATTGCTTTTTTTCAGAAATAAAAAATAATAGGCAGCAACAAAGTATAAAACAAGATATGAACTCCGGATCCCTATATTTTTAATACACCAGACGAATATTTTATATCCTAAAATACTGCCTTTGGATTTACCTTTCCACTTGTTCATAGTTCTAATTTAGCAATACAGTATTCTAACAATGTAACAATATGTTAAACATTGAAAACTGTCAGATAGCTATATTGTTACATTTTAGAGTAGATTTTAATCGATAATTATGCGTTTTTTTCAGTGATTTTATTTTCGATGGTCGTATAGAAATCATCAAATGTCACCATTTGCTTAAAGTCTGCTTCTCCTAATTTCACTCCGAAGTTAGATTCTATTACGACTACAAGATCAATATAATCCAGACTATCTAAACCAAGGGTTTTCTTAAGATTAGCCTCTCCGCTGATCTCATCTCCATCTACTTCGAATTCATTAATCAAAAAATCATTTGCTATAGCAATAATTTTTTCTCTTTCCATGTTTTTAATCAAATTTTTTAACTATTAATGCAGAATTGGTTCCCCCAAATCCGAAAGAATTCGACAAAAATACATCAATTTTTTGACTTTTTGTTTTGGAGATCAGATTTATCTTTTGAGCGTCTTCGTCAGGAGTTTCTAAGTTGATGTTCGGAGCGATAAAATCATTCTGCATCATCAGGATGGAATAAATCACTTCACTTGCTCCTGCCATCCAGCATTCATGTCCCGTCATTGACTTCGTAGAACTTACCGGAACTTCACTTCCGAAAATTTCGTGAATAGCTCTTGCTTCATTAGCGTCTCCAATAGGTGTAGAAGTCGCATGAGCATTAATATAATCAATATTTCCGGCTTCTAATCCTGATTGCTTCAAAGCTCTGTTCATTGCTAAAGCCGGTCCGTCAACATTGGGTGTGGAAATATGTCCTCCGTTGGATGAAAATCCATAGCCAACAATTTCTGCGATGATATTTGCACCTCTTTTCTGTGCAGATTCTAAACTTTCAACAATTAAAGTTGCCGCTCCTCCACTCGGAATAAGTCCATCTCTGGCTGAGTCGAAAGGTCTTGAAGCTTTTGTGGGCCCATCTTCTCTTACTGAAAAAACACCTAACCCGTCAAAACTAGCCATTGAATATTTATTGGTTTCCTGCGCTCCACCGCAAACAATCATGTCCTGAAAACCGTTTTTGATCATCATATAAGCCAACCCAAGGGAATGCGATCCACTTGCGCAAGCTGCACTTATCGTAAGATTAATTCCTCTCAACCTGAATATCGTTGAAAGATTCATCGTAACGGTAGAATTCATCGATTTGAAGATGGCTCCGGATCCCATCAGTGTTGTATCTTTCTTTTCTCTGGCAATGTCAATAGATTCTACGACCGCCTGAGAAACACTATCATTTCCATATAAAATACCAACTTCATGGGCATCCAGGAAATCCTGACCCAAATTGGCCTGTTTAAGTGCATCAATAGTCGCAAGATAAGCGTATTCGCTTTCTTCTCCCATGCTTACACGTTGTCTCCTGTTCAATAGATTTTTCAGATCCGGCTTCGGAACGACTCCTGTAAGTCCCGATCTGAATCCGAATTCTTTTCTTTCTTTATCTAAAATAATACCGGATTTACCTTGATATAGGGATTCTCTGACTTCTTCCAGAGAAGTTCCGATGCAAGAATAAATTCCCATTCCGGTAATTACAACCCTATTTTCCATGCTTTTAAAATTTAGCAATGTATCAGTTTATCAATGTAACAATTTTTAAATCGAATTCAATTGCTACATTGTTAAATTGTTACATTATTTAAGAGTAGATTCCTCCATTAATATTAATTACTTCTCCCGTAATGTAAGAAGATTTTCTTGACGCCAGAAATGCAACTAAATCTGCTACTTCTTCAGCTTCTCCAAATCTGTTGGCAGGAATCATTGTTTTCAATTCATCTTCATTAAAATCCTGCGTCATATCTGTTCTGATAAATCCAGGTGCTACTGCATTTACCGTAATATTTCTCTTTGCCACTTCCTGGGCCAACGCTTTTGTAGCGCCTACCAAAGCTCCTTTTGCTGCAGAATAATTGGTTTGTCCGGCAGTACCTTTCACCCCGGAAACAGAAACCATATTGATAATTCTGCCATATTTGTTACGCAACAATTTCTGAATAAAGAAATTAGTTACATTATAAAAACCATTTAAACTTGTATTGATCACAGAATTCCAGTCTTCACTCGGCATCCACATAAATAATCCATCTCTTGTGATTCCTGCATTATTTACAATAACTTCAACTACAGCGCTTGGATTGCTTTCCTGCCATTCTGTTAAAACCTGTTGAGTTTCTTCAGCATTTCCTACATCAAATTTCAGAATTTCTCCGGTTGTTCCCAACTCTTCTATTGCAGCCAAGGTTTCTTTTGCCGCAGCTTCATTGGAAGTGTAGTTGATAAGGATATGATAATTTTTTTCTTCTGCGAGTTTCAAACAGATTGCTCTTCCGATTCCTCTGGAGCCCCCTGTTACAATAGCACATTTCATGGTATTTTTAATCTTAATTTATATAGTATTGACAAGTAAACCTCATCAATAATTACATGTTCTTGAAATATTTTTTAACTTCTTCAAGATAAGGATACATAATCATATCTTCTGAAAAAGCAGGAACGATCTTCCTGATATCATCATACAACGCTTTCGTCGCAGAAGAAACTTCATCCTGATATCCAAGATATTCGATCGCCTGAACAATCGTGATCGCTTCAATAGAAAGAACCTCAAATGCGTTTTCGATCACCTTTCTGCAAATTACCGCTGCATTTGTTCCCATACTCACAATATCCTGGTTATCATTATTATTAGGAATACTGTGAACATACATTGAATTTGACAGCATCTGGCTTTCCGCTGTTGTAGAGGTTGCTGTAAACTGAACTCCCTGCATCCCAAAATTAAAACCTAATTTACCTAAATTTACAAAAGGTGGTAAAATTTCATTGATCTTAGCATTTAAAAGATAATTAAGCTGTCTTTCAGCCAACATGGTCAGTTTGGTAACCACAATTTTAAGTTTGTCCATTTCCAAAGAAATATAGTCTCCATGGAAATTTCCTCCGTGATAAACGTGTTGGTCTTCAACGTTAATAATTGGATTGTCATTGGCTGAGTTGATCTCATCTTCAAGAACTTTCTCTGTAAATTCCAATGTATCCAACACAGGTCCTAAGATCTGCGGAACACATCGGATTGAGTAATATTCCTGAACTTTATCTTTAAAAACTTTATCCTGTTCTTCAAAATGAGTATAAAGATGTTCTTCTCTTTTTCTCACCAATTTGCTGTCCGATAAATGATTTCTCATTTTTTCAGCAATTTTTTGCTGACCCGCATGTCTTTTTGTTCCGTTTAGCGCCGCCGACAAGTGATCATCATAAGCAAGAACAATTTCATTAATAGCGCAGGAAAGTTTGATAGAAATATCAGTCAATTGATTTGCTTTGTAAGCATTTACAGCCCCAATTCCAGACATTACTGAAGTTCCGTTCATTAAGGCCAATCCCTCACGAATCTCCACATGAATAGGCTCTAACCCTTCAAGAGCAAAAACGTCTTTGGTTGATCTTCTGTCTCCTTTATAAAAAACTTCACCTTCACCAATCAGAACCAAAGCCAAATGAGCCAACTGCACTAAATCTCCACTCGCTCCGACTCCTCCATGCTCGAAAATAAGCGGCGTAATATTTCTATTAATAAGCTCTTTAAGTAAATTAACAACAGAAATATGCACTCCCGAATTCCCCAGTGATAATGTATTTAATCTTGCCAACATGGCAGCTTTCACCTCATCTTCCGGCAACGGATTTCCAATCCCTGAAGAATGGCTTCTGATCAGATTATATTGCAACTGATGCGTATCATCATCATTAATTTTGAATTGAGCCATCGGTCCGAAACCGGTATTCACTCCATATATTACTTTATTCTTAGAAAAATCTTTCAGAAACCGAAAACTTTCTTCAACTCTCTGCAAAACAGTATCATTAAGCTCTATGGCTTCTTTTTCGATAATAATCTTCTGAAAATCCCTCAGTTCTAAAAAGTTATTTATTTTCATCAATTAAAAGTAATAATATATAATTTTGTAATATCTAATTAATTGTCACTAATTTTGCGGCAAAGATAGAAGTAATTATCAAAATAAAAAATCAAAGATGAACAAAGAATTTGTTGACGTTCTCGTAATCGGAGCTGGACCTTCCGGATGCGTATCTTCTTCATACTTAAAGAAGAACAATGTCAGCGTGAAAGTTGTTGAAAAAACAAAATTTCCAAGACTGGTTGTAGGCGAAAGTTTAATTCCGAGAGTAATGGATCATTTTGATGAAGCCGGACTTTTCCTTGCTTTGGATAAAATGGGTTTTGAAAAAAAGCTTGGAGCAAGATTCTTAAGAGGAGACGAAGTTTGTATTTTTGATTTTAGTGATAAATTCGGTGAAGGTTGGGATTGGACATGGCAGGTTCCGAGAGCCGATTTTGATAACACATTGGCTCAGGAAGTTATCAACAAAGGAATTGATCTTGAATTTGAAGCAGAAGTTATTGATATTCAGTTTAACGGAACAGATTCTGTAACGACTGTAAAAAATAAAGATGGCGAGACAAAAGAAATCCACGCAAAATTCGTGATTGATTCCAGTGGCTACGGAAGAGTTCTCCCTAGATTGTTAGATTTGGAAAAACCTTCCAAATTATCTCCCCACTCCGCCATTTTTGCTCATGTAGAAGATCTTAACAGGGAAGAAGGGGTAGAAGGAACATTGATCTCTTTTGATATTATTGAAACTGAAGTCTGGCTTTGGGTCATTCCTTTTTCAAATGGAAATACCAGTTTAGGAATCGTAGGACCTACAGAATACATTGACAAACTCATAGAAAACGGAGACACGACAGAAGCCCTGAGAAAAGCGATTTCTCTTTCCGATTATTATGTAAAGCGTTTTGGAAATGTAGATTTTCTTTTTGAACCAAGACATCTGAAAGATTATTCCTGCTCGGTAAAAAGCTTATTCGGAGACGGATTTGCCTTAACAGGAAATGCTTCAGAATTTTTAGATCCTGTGTTCTCCTCAGGAATGGCTTTTGCAACTGAAGGAGGAATGACGGCAGCAAAATTAGCTTTAAGACAATTAAACGGTGAAAAAGTTGACTGGCAAACAGAATTTGCAGATTATATTTTATATGGCGTAGATGTTTTCACTACCTACGTGAAAGAATGGTACACCGGAAATCTTCAGGAATTATTTTTCCACCAACCCGAAAATCCGGAAGTAAAGAAAAAAATATGCGCTGTTTTAGCAGGTTATGTATGGAACAAAGACAATCCTTTTGTGAAAAAACATGATACTGTTATCAAAAATTTAGCAAATCTTATAAAGCTGGAAAAGCTTGAGCAGCAAAATCAACAATAAAAAAAGCGGTCTGAATTTCAGACCGCTTTTTTTATTTTAATGAAAGATTATTTAACATCTCTTTCAATTCTCTGAGCTAAAGTTTTTCCTGTTTTTGCGAATCCTTCCCCTACTCTTGTTTCATTATTAAAATTACTTCCCCACTGATCTCCAGGAGCATCTGTACTTTCTATATCACATAATACTTTTTTAGAATCCGTTTCGATGAAAGTAAGCTGGGTGGTTACTTTAGCCGGTTGTTTCATGATGCCTGCATCCCATCCCGGATAAATCCATTTTACTTTAACGACCAAAGTGTAAGGACTTTGGGTATTTTCCCTCAATTTTGTATTAATATTTTCTTTTGAAAGAACTTTATTAAACAGCATAATAAATTTCGGATTCCAAAGTTCTTCCTTGCTTCTCTCCCATTGCTTTTTCCACAGATCCCCTGCGCCTTCTGTTTTCTTATTAAGTTCTTCTACTCTTTTAGGAATATATTCTCCTTCAGTGTAGTTTTCTTTCATAAGTTTCATTTCTGAATAATCAAAAACGACATTTACGACATCAGTTCCTTTTAGGAATTTGGCATCTCCACTTTGGATTTTAAACTTTTGAGCAAAAACGGTTGTTGCAATCGCCACAAAGAACAATAAAAATACTTTTTTCATGATTTATTTAAAATTTGCGCAAATATAACATTCCCCTATCAATAAGGAGTAATTCAACAATAATATTTCCTCCTTAATTGAATAATTAATTTATCTCAAATCAACAAAAGTAATAGGCTTTCGGCTATTGGGATGGAAAACGGTTTTAGATAAAATATCAAAATTGATTACTTCAATTTTTGGACTCACTCTGAGTTTTGCTCGAAAATGATCCCGCACTTCATGTACAAAATTCTCATCATTATTTTCCGTACTCAGTTTGATAATAATCTCATCAAGCCCAATTTCATTAGTTTGAATAACAATCTGATAGCATAAAATTCCATTAAAATCATTCAGAATATCATTCATGGCAGGAGGATACAAAGTCGTCCCTTTATATTTGATCATCTGCTGTTTTCTTCCGATCACAGGGCCTAAACGCATTGTATTTCTTCCACACTGACAAGGTTCATAATGTGCTTTAACAATATCCCCTGTTTTAAATCTCAGCAAAGGAATCGCTTCAACTCCTAACGTGGTAATCGTTAATTCTCCACTCTCTCCTTCCTGAACAGGTTTTCCTTCATCATCAAGAATCTCGGTAATGATCAGTTCCGGGTGATGATGTCCTCCATGCTGAAACTCACACTCTGTAAAAGCGGTACTCATTTCCGTGGAAGCATACGTTGAGAATAATTTAACATCCCACTTTTCTTTAATTTTCTGTGAAAGAATATTATCTGTAAAATCTTGATTTTTGATACTTTCTCCAATACAAACCGCTCCATACACACTGGAGTTCTTATAATCTATCCCATGTTTTTCGGCGTAATCAATCATTTTCAACAGAAATGACGGAACCGTAATCAAATATTTCGGTTTATATCTGAAAATAGAATCCCATTGTAATTCAGGAATTCCGGGCCCCATTCTAACAACACTTGCTCCCATTTTTCTTAATCCTAAAAAATAAGCAAGTCCTGCCATAAATCTCTTGTCAATAGTGGTAATCATCTGTACAACATCTCCTTTCTGAATCCCTGCACAGGCAAAGGAAACGGCTTCATTATAGGCCAATCTTTCAAGATCATGATCTGACAAACCAAATGTTACAGGATCTCCCAATGTTCCGGAAGTTGTACTGTAATCAACAATTTTATCAGGAGTGATACAGAAAAAATCATCATTATTCTGCTGAATATCATTCTTAACCGTTGTTGGAATTTTTTGCAAATCTTCCAGGGTTTGAATATCTGCAATATTGATAGTATGCTCTTTGAAAAGTTTCTGATAAAAAGGAGAATGAGTTTCAAGATAAATGAGCAGCTCCTGAAGCTTTTTCTCCTGAAACATCTTAATTTCTTTACTCGTTGCTCTTTCGATGGGTGGATAAAATTCCAATTGTTTGCTTTTTTAAACAACAAATGTATTTAATTAAATTAAAAGAGTAAAGCATTAAAAAATGCAAAATTGAACCGACCAAAAACCTTCAAAAAATTCACAATTTAAAATTCACAATTCACTGAAAATTAATCTTTGTATTTATATTTCTGAAACAGAACTTTTTAATTGGAAATATCAAAATAAAACATATATTATAAACCGACAAATTTTAGTAAATTTGCCAACTTAATTAATCAACGATATTGAGATATTACAATGAGCCAATTTAAAGAATACAAAAACCTCAACCTTATTGACGTAGCAGAGAATGTAGCGGAATTCTGGAAACAGAATAAAACTTTCAATAAAAGTGTTGAGATTCGTGAGGGGCAACCTGAGTTTGTTTTTTATGAAGGTCCGCCTTCAGCAAACGGTATGCCTGGAATTCACCACGTAATGGCCAGAGCGTTGAAGGATATTTTCTGTCGTTATCAAACCCAGAACGGGAAACAGGTTTTCCGTAAAGCGGGTTGGGATACCCACGGACTTCCGGTAGAGCTTGGTGTGGAAAAGGAATTAGGAATCACTAAAGAAGATATTGGCAAAAAAATTTCTATTGAAGATTACAACAAAGCGTGTCGTGAAGCAGTAATGCGTTATACAGACGTTTGGAACAACCTTACTGAGAAAATCGGGTATTGGGTTGATCTTGATGATCCATACATCACATACAAATCAAAATATATGGAGACGGTTTGGTGGTTGTTGAAACAATTGTATGATAAAGGATTATTGTACAAAGGTTACACCATTCAGCCTTACTCTCCAAAAGCAGGAACCGGACTTTCTTCACACGAAGTCAATCAGCCGGGAGCTTACCGTGATGTTTCTGACACAACGGTGGTTGCTCAGTTCAAAACATTACCGGAAACACTACCTTCATTTTTACAAGGTTTTGGAGATGTACATTTCTTAGCATGGACGACAACTCCTTGGACGTTGCCTTCTAACACCGCTTTAACAGTAGGTCCGAAAATCGATTATGTTTTAGTTAAAACTTTCAATCAATATACTTTTGAGCCTATCAATATTGTTTTAGCTAAAACTTTAGTCGGAAAACAATTTGCTAAAAAATATGCTGAAGGAACAGATGAAGATTTTACGAACTACACTTCTGAAACAAAAGTTATCCCTTACCAAATTCTAGCAGAATTCAAAGGTGCTGATTTGGTTGGAATCAAATATGAACAGCTATTGCAATATGCTCTTCCTTATCAAAATCCTGAAAATGCATTCAGAGTAATTTCGGGAGACTTCGTGACGACAGAAGACGGAACAGGTATCGTTCATACAGCGCCTACTTTTGGTGCTGATGATGCGAAAGTGGCCAAAGAAGCTCAACCTGAAGTTCCGCCGATGTTGGTTCTGGATGAAAACGAAAACCCAATTCCATTAGTAGATTTACAGGGAAGATTTTTATCTGTCGTAAGCGATGATATCTATGGTTTTGCGAATGAATACGTAAAAGGAGAATATCTTAGCGAAGACGAAAAAAATACTGAATTAAACATTCAGAAAGAGAATTTAAAGTCAATCATTGCAGATTTGAAGACTTATCTTTCTGTGGATGAAAGAATTGCTTTAAAATTAAGAAAAGAAAATAAGGCTTTCAAAGTAGAAAAATACGTTCACTCCTATCCACACAGCTGGAGAACAGATGAGCCGTTATTATATTATCCGTTGGATTCCTGGTTTGTAAAAATGACTTCGCTTAGAAGCCGTTTGGTAGAACTGAATGAAACAATTAACTGGAAGCCAAAAGCAACAGGAGAAGGGCGTTTCGCGAACTGGTTGGAAAACGTAAACGACTGGAATCTTTCCCGTTCAAGATATTGGGGAATTCCTTTGCCAATCTGGAGAACAGACGATTTGAAGGAAGAAAAAATCATCGGTTCTGTTGAGGAATTATACAACGAGATCGAAAAATCTATTGCAGCAGGATTCATGAAAGAAAATCCGTTCAAAGGTTTTATCATCGGAAATATGTCTGAGCAAAATTATGCTTTGGTTGATTTACATAAAAACATCGTTGACCAAATCATCATTGTTTCAGATTCAGGAAGACCCATGAAGCGTGAAAGCGACCTGATCGACGTTTGGTTCGATTCAGGTTCGATGCCTTATGCACAGTTGCACTATCCTTTTGAAAATAAAGAATTGATCGACAATAACAAAGCATTCCCTGCAGATTTTATCGCGGAAGGAGTTGACCAGACTCGTGGCTGGTTCTATACGCTTCACGCGATCGGAACAGCGGTTTTCGATTCAGTTGTCTATAAAAGTGTAATGAGCAACGGACTTGTTTTGGATAAAAACGGTGTGAAAATGTCGAAATCCAAAGGAAATGGAATTGATCCTTTTGAAACATTAGCAGTCTATGGACCTGATGCTACGCGTTGGTACATGGTTTCAAATGCAAATCCTTGGGAAAACTTAAAATTCGATATCGAAGGAATTGATGAAACCAGAAGAAAATTCTTCGGTACATTATACAATACGTATTCGTTCTTTGCATTGTATGCGAATGTTGACGGGTTCAATTATTCTGAAAAAGATGTTGAAAACAGACCGGAAATCGACAGATGGATTTTATCTGAATTAAATTTATTAATTAAAGAAGTTAAAGCATTCTACGAAGATTATGAACCTACCAGAGTGGCAAGAGCAATCAACACGTTTGTGAATGACAATTTATCAAACTGGTACGTAAGATTATGCAGAAGACGCTTCTGGAAAGGGGATTATACAGATGATAAAATCTCAGCTTACCAGACTTTATATACTTGTTTGGAAACTGTTGCCAAATTATCTGCGCCAATTGCTCCGTTCTTTATGGATCAGTTGTATCAGGATTTAAATAAAGTAACAGGAAAAGAAAGTGCAGAATCCATTCACCTGACAGACTTCCCGGTTGCTGATGAAAGTTTAATCGATCAGGATCTGGTTGAAAAAACCCATTTGGCACAGAACATTACAAGTATGGTTTTCTCTCTGAGAAAGAAAGAAAACGTAAAAGTTCGTCAGCCTTTACAAAAAGTATTAATTCCTGTTTTAGACTCGAAAACCGAAGAGCAGATTTCTGCAGTTTCAGAGCTAATTAAGCAGGAAGTAAACGTAAAAGAAATTCAATTAATCAATGCTGAAGAAGCGGCACATTTAATTGTAAAGCAGATCAAACCCAATTTCAAGGCGCTTGGTCCTAAATTAGGAAAAGACATGAAATTGGTGGGAGGAGAAATTGCAAATCTTGATGCAGAACACATTTCAAAATTAGAAAAAGAAGGAAAATTAGACATTCAGGGATACGAAATCACGCTTGATGATGTGGAGATTTCAACAAAAGATATTCCGGGATGGACGGTAACTTCTGATGGAAAAACAACTGTGGCATTAGATTTGACGTTAACAGACGAGTTAAAATCTGAAGGGATCGCAAGGGAATTCATTAACAGAGTTCAGAACTTGAGAAAAGATAAAGACTTTGAGCTTACTGACAGAATTACTATTTCATTGGAAGAAAATTCACCATTCCTGGAGGATATTAAGAAAAATGAAGAATATATTTCTGCAGAAGTCTTGTCAAATAAAATAGAAATTGTATCTTCACTTTCAAATTTTAACGAAATCGAAATAGATGAAGTTAATTTTAAGGTAAATGTTGAAAAAAATTAACATATAGTTATTGTTTTTCAAATTCCATTTCATAATTTTATTAAAAAAGAGAAACGAATATGTCAGACGAAAGAGTAAGATACAGTGATGCTGATTTACAAGAATTTAAGGCGGTCATTAAAGAAAAAATAGAAAAAGCAGAAAACGATTTAAAACTAATTAGAGAAAGCTTCATCAACGACCAGAATAATGGGACTGATGATACTTCCCCCACTTTCAAAGCCTTTGAAGAAGGAGCTGAAACACTGAGCAAAGAACAGAATTCTATTTTAGCAGGAAGACAGGAAAAATTCGTGCGCGATCTTAAAAATGCTTTAATAAGAATTGAAAATAAGACGTATGGTATCTGCAGAGTAACGGGTAAATTAATTCCTAAAGAAAGACTTTTGGCTGTTCCTCATGCTACATTGAGCATTGAAGCGAAAAATATGCAGAAATAACCATATCGGTTTGTAAAATAAATTTGGGTTTATATCGTATTCATCGGATACTTTATAAACCTAATTTTTAATATGTCCTCATGAGCCAAGTATTAATTTTAGGAATCATCATCATTGCCATTCTTGCCTTTTTCAATAAGGAGTGGATTAAAAACAAATTCTTTCCTGATGAAAAACGGAATTATACCATTGATGACCAATTCAATTCCGATAAACGTGACAGGGAGAAAGAAATCGACAGGCTTTTGAGTAAAATGGGTAAAAATGGAATCAACGATTTATCTGAAAAAGACAGAAAACGGCTTGATGAATTATCCAAAAAATAAAATTTTAAATTAATACAAAGTGGAATCAATTATTGTACACACCAAAAATGCAATGGAACTGAGTGCGCTGAAAAGTGTCTTAAAAGAAATGAATATCAAATTCGAAAAATTCCATACCAAAAATACGCATCACAATAACAAGACGATCAAGAACATCGTTGAAAAGAAAAACGAAAAAATAGGAAAACCTTATAAACCAAAAGGATTGTAATGAAAAAGATATTATTGGTAACCTTTCTTATTTTATTGATTGATCAGGCTTCAAAAATCTATATTAAAACTCATTTCAATCTGGATGACAGCATTTCTGTTCTTCCGGGATTCAAATTCACGTTCGTTGAAAACCCTGGGATGGCTTACGGGCTTCATTTTGGTGGAGTAATCGGTAAGTACTTTCTGGTTATTGTAAGGATTTGTCTGATCGGAGGAATGATTTATCTATTTAAAAAATGGTTACAAAAAGGGGAATCAAATTATCTCCTAATCCCAATGGCAATGATCTTTGCAGGCGCCATCGGAAATTTAATTGACGGAATGTTTTATGGTCTGATTTTCGACAGCGGAACTGTATATGATCCAAGTATTGACCGATGGATTGGTTATGGAGGGATTTCAAAAATAACATCTTTTGGCCATGGCTATTCAACTTTTATGCGAGGATGCGTAGTGGATATGCTCCACTTCCCATTAGTAGACTGGAATGTTCCTGAAAGCTGGCCATTAATTGGCGGAAAGCATATTGAATTTTTTAAATATATTTTTAATGTAGCAGATTCAGCAATCACAGTAGGAGCAATTTTGTTATTAGTTTTCAGAAAAAAAGCATTCCCGAATGGTTTAGAGTTTTAGGACGATACACACAATGAAAAAAAGTATTAAAACAATATTTAAATTCTTCCTGCTTCTTTTCGTTGCAGGAATTATTTTTATCACCTGGGCGAATTACAGCATTAAGAAAGACAGTAGTACTTTCGTTTCCTACTCTATGGCAGATGTCCCTCAGACGAAAACAGCCCTTCTTTTAGGAACAGGAAAAAATTTAAGCAACGGAATGTCAAATGCCTATTTCTACAACAGAATTAAAGCCACTGTTGACCTATATAAAAGCGGGAAAATACAATATATCATTGTAAGTGGTGACAACAGCAGAAAAGACTACAACGAGCCGGAAGATATGCAAATGGAGCTCGTTAAAAACGGGATTCCACAAGATAAAATATTTCTGGATCATGCCGGTTTCAGAACCCTAGATTCTGTGGTGAGAGCTAAAGACATCTTTGGGCAAACTAAGTTAGTGATCATTTCCCAAAAGTTCCATAACGAAAGAGCCGTATTCTTAGCCAGACAAAACGGAATGGAAGCTTTCGGATATAACGCGGCAGATGTTAATAAATACGCAGGTTTAAAGACCAATGTAAGAGAATATTTCGCTAAAGCCAAAGCGTATTGGGATCTAATCTTTGGAGTTGAGCCTAAATTCGGAGGAAAAAAGATTTTGATTCCTTAATTTTTTGTTCTCGCAGATTTGTGAAATTTTTTTGACGCAAAGTTTTATTTCAAATTATAAACAGTTTTAAGTGAGCCAATTTAATCAACAAGTTGATTTTATGAAGCTATGTTTTCAGGCTTCACGAAGTAAATTGAATTGTCTTTGCTTTCTAAAAAATAATAAGCTGGGAAATAAAATCTTTGCGTTTAAATTAATCTTTAATAAAGGATAAAGTACAATCAAATGTGAAAGTCTGTGGAATCTGCTGAAGAAATCCTTAAATTTGCAGTTCATTAATTTTTAAAATAAATTTTAAACAATGTCAAGAATTCTTACCGGCATTCAAGCCACCGGAACACCGCACCTTGGTAATTTATTAGGTGCAATTATTCCTGCAATTGAACTCTCAAAACAGGAAGGAAACGAATCATTTTTATTTATCGCCAATCTGCATTCATTAACACAGATAAAAGACGCGAAAGAACTTAAACAAAACACCTACGAGATTGCTGCGGCTTGGCTTGCTTGTGGATTAGATACCGAAAAAACATTTTTTTACAGACAGAGTGATATCCCTGAAACCTGTGAACTTTCTTGGCATTTATCATGTTTTTTTCCTTATCAGAGATTAACTTTAGCACATTCATTCAAAGATAAAGCAGACCGATTACAGGATGTAAATGCAGGTTTATTTACCTATCCTATCCTAATGGCTGCAGATATTTTGCTATATGACGCGGAAATTGTACCTGTAGGAAAAGATCAGCTTCAACACTTAGAAATCGCCCGTGATGTTGCTTCAAGATTTAACAATCAAATGGGTGAAGTTTTTGTTTTGCCACAATCTGAACTTCAGGAAGACACCAAATATGTTCCGGGAACAGACGGACGTAAAATGTCTAAATCGATGGGAAATATCATCAATATTTTCTTACCTGAAAAAGAATTAAAAAAACAGGTAATGAGCATCGAATCGGATTCTAAGACCTTAGAAGAGCCTAAAGATCCTGAAACTGATAAAACATTTGCCATCTATCAACTGATTGCAACTCCTGAACAGACTGAAGAATTAAGAGCTAAATATTTAGCAGGAAACTTCGGTTATGGACACGCGAAAAAAGAGCTTCTGGATCTAATTCTTACTAGATTTGAAAAGGAAAGAGAACTTTTCTCTTATTATATGAACAACCTTGATGAGCTAGAAGCAAAGCTTCAAGAAGGAGCAGAAAAAACAAGAGTGATTGCAACGAATACAATTAAAAGAGTAAGAGAAAGTTTAGGACTTTAATCCTTACTATTTGATAAAAAAAGTTTCGGCGGCACCTTTGGTGCCGCCGAAACTTTTATAAATCCAAATCTTGAAACGTTTGGGGCTTATCAATTATGCTCGATTTCTTCGATTTTATGATCACTGTTTAATTTAAGAAGATCTTTTTTAGAATAAGCCACCGTATCTCCATAGAAGCGATCAATATAACCAATCTCTTTTAACTTAGTGGAAGGTTGCCCACTTTCATGAAAAATAACATCATCATCTCTCAAAAATAGAACTTCCATTTTGTTATAATACAAATCTCCGGTTTCGATAGTATAAATGTCACCAATTTTTACTTTCTCAATTTTCGAAATATTTTTAGAAGCTTTTCTTACGGATGACATCCACCCGAAAAACACCAAAATAACAGTGAGTATTGGTAGAAGATACATCCATATGGTTGGCTTTGTTTTGCTTTTGATGTATTGTACTCCTCGATACATTTCATTGGTTATTGAACTTGGTGGAAAAAATTTCTTACAAGCAGAGCAGGTAACATGTACCGTTTTAGAAGTTGGAAAAGCAGGTAATCCGAAAACCAAGAATTCCTGATAGCCCTCCATTAGAAGACTACCATTTTCATGGCAATTAGGGCATTTTATATTATTAATATGTTCTGCAACTCTTTTATTTTTTCCCGTTCCTATTATCATAGATTGAATCTTTTTTTATTTCTACAGTTTCTATATTGTTCTGTGGTTTATCGTAAAACGGAAGTAAAAGTGTTTCATCTGCAAACTTTCCTTTTGTATCTGAGCCGTTTGGTGTGGAAACAAGTACCATATTCCATCTGCCATCAACACCTATATAAAGATCCTTATCCTCATACCCATCGTGCAATTCAAGGCATTTTTTTACAAAGCTGATTATATAATGTCTTTCGGAAGATTTGATCCTCTTCATATCATCTATATGAAGGATGACTAATACTTTATTCCCGTTTTGTTTTGAGAAGTATCCTATCCCATTTTTATCAAGTTCATCCTGAAGAATATTATCCAGACATTCTTTAATATAAAAGGAAGTACTGTCGGTCTCCATTGAAGGATGTAAAGTTGTTTTATGAACATCTGCACTTAAATATTCTTTTCTTTTATCTGCCGGTTTCTCAGGTTCATCCTTTGATTTGAACCAGCCAATAATTAGCATGACAATGAAAAAGAAAATAGCCATTAAAATGAGAAAACACCCGCAGCCATGCCATATCGGTCTGGAATTCGGATTTACACCATACTGCGAATCGAAGCTTTGCTTCATTTCATCCGTAAACGTATGATAAGGGAAATTAGCATTACAATGACCACAGATTGCAATATTATTTTTTGAAGTTGGAAAAATTGGGATAAAAAAGAAATGAAAATACCTGGCAATAGTACCTGCATACATTGTATTTATTTGCTTACAATTTGGACAAGCGCAGTTTGTTAAAGGGTATTGATTTTTTAAAGTAGATTTTCCTGTACCGAATAAAAAGAACATTTGTATTTATTTTTCTCAAAAATAAATTTATTTCTTAATATTTTACAAATAATTTTTAATTTCCAATAAATATCTAATGGTTTTTAAATTTTCGCCCTTATTTTCATTAAAAACATCAAAGAAAATAACATCCATTCCGAAATTCTGGGCACCTACAACATCCGCAATCCAATCATCACCGATCAGAATACTATTTTCTTTAGTGGCATCAGAAAGACTTAAAGAATATTCGAAAATTTCAGGTCGGGGTTTTCTTACTCCAACGGTATCCGCGCTGGTAATTGTTTGAAAATAGGCATCAATTCCCGATAAAATACACTTTCTCTCCGTTACTTCTTTAAATCCATTGGAAATTATATGAAGCGTATAATTTTTAGCTTTAAGATAGTCTAAAATATATTGAGCTCCTTCTACCAGTTCATTATGATTTAAGATTTTATCCAAGAAATGTTCTTCAAAATACATCGCCAGCTTTTCATCATCTACCTTGAAATGATTAAAAGTATCATAAAAACGATGTTTTCTCAGGTATTCCTTATCGATAATTCCGTCGCGGATATCTTCCCAAAGTTTTTCATTGATTTCATGATAAACAGAATGGAATTCTTCAAAATCGATATTATATTTCAAATCAATTTCTTCTTTTGCGAAAAGATCTTTGATTGTAAGATAGGCGTTCTTGCGATGATCCCAAAGTGTATTATCAAGATCAAAAAAAATGTGCTGAATTTTCATACAGCACAAAATTAATAATTTTAATTTTTGGAAATCGGATAATTCTTAGCCTTTGTCTTAACAATTTCAAGACTTTTCGAATAGCTAAGCAAAAACTCAATCGTTTCTTTTTTTGGTTTCAAAGCTTTCACTTTTAAAGAATCATTTTTTTTCATAGGCGAAAAATGTTTTCTTTAAAACGTGAAATAATTAAATTTATTATCTCGTAAGACTAATATTATTTTCTTCCATTATTTTTCTGAGGTTAATCAAAGCATATCTTACTCTTCCCAGCGTTGTATTAATGCTCATATCGGTGTGATCTGCAATCTCTTTGAAGCTTAATCCGTCAAAAAATCTTAACTTGATCACTTCCTGCTGGTTTTGCGGAAGAAACTGAAGCATTTTTAAAAGATCTTCCTGAATCTGATTGGTTACCAATTGATCTTCAATGTTTTCCGAAGGCTCTCTTAATAAATCAAAAATGGAATATTCATCGGTTTCAAAAGTGGTTTCTGAAACCTTAATATTTTTGGATTTTGCCCTGAAATGATCAATAATAAGATTGTGGGCAATTCTTTTTGCCCAAAGAATGAATTTTCCTTCTTCGTTATAGCGTCCTTCTTTCAGCATAACAATAATTTTCATGAACGTATCCTGAAACACATCATTTGCCAAATCTTCATCATTAATTTTGTAAAAAATGAATGTAAAAAGCTCTCTCTGATGACGATGAATAAGCGTAGATAACGCAGTCTCGTCTCCTTTCTGATAAAGGGAAATAAGTAAACTATCCGATTTTGATTTCATAACTTCTTCTCAATAATAAAAAATTTGTAGACAAGCATATATCCAGATATTTAATCTGGCTTTAACTATAAATACAAAACAGTTTTTTAGAGTAAAGTCGAATCAATAGGCAGTACAATTTTTATATGTTGTAAATATAATAATTTTTTAATAACTATTAACCTATTATTAATTTTTTATCAAAAAAATTTAAAAATAATCACTTAAACATATCATGAATGAATACAGTTGGGATATTTAGTGTAAAATTAATATTCAGTCCTTCCATTTTTTTACCGTTTAATCCAGCATTTCCCATAGCAAAAGCATATCCGCCCGTAAGATCTAAAATTCCAAAAAGAGAAACTCCAATTTTTGGAGCCACGTATTTATTGGTTCCTTCTACTCCTGCCAGGAAATAATAAGAGTGATAGAAATCCACATTTTTTTCAAAATTTAACAAAACATCTGCCTGCAGTTTCGGCATTATTACAAACTTGGAATTGGTAGATCCCATCAATGCAGAGCCTCCCAACCGGTAAATCACATCATCATTTTTCAGAAACAGCAATCTCCCTCCTATTTCTCCAAAACTTTGATTTTGGTAAGCATATCCTACATTAATCATTTTATGCATGGTATATTGTGCTTTTGCAGATATTCCCAGAAAAAATACCGAAAGAATGGTAATCGCAGTTCTCACATTCATCATCTTAAAATCTTTTATCGTGTAAAATTAAAAAAAACTGCCTTACCCGAAGATAAAGCAGCCTGTATATTATTTAAAAACAAAATTAAATACCGAAAGAAGCTTTAATTTCGTCTACTTTGTCTAATTTCTCCCAGGTAAAGAATTCTAAATCTTTAAGAGTCAATTCATTTTTCTGCCCTTTATTGAAAGTTTTATCTGCTACATAGCTTTCTCTTCCCATGTGCCCATAAGATGCAGTATCCTGATAAATAGGATTTCTTAGTTTTAAGTTCTGTTCAATAGCATAAGGTCTCAAATCAAAGATTGTAGACACTTTTTTCGCGATATCACCATCATGAAGATCAACTTTTGCCGTTCCATAAGTATTGATATATAAACCACAAGGTTCAGCAACACCAATCGCATAAGAAACCTGTACCAAAACCTCATCTGCAACACCTGCAGCAACCAGGTTTTTAGCAATGTGTCTTGTCGCATAAGCCGCACTTCTGTCTACTTTGGACGGATCTTTTCCTGAGAAAGCCCCACCTCCGTGAGCTCCTTTCCCCCCATAAGTATCAACGATAATCTTTCTTCCTGTAAGACCTGTATCTCCATGAGGACCACCGATTACAAACTTACCTGTCGGATTGATATGATATTTGATCTGATCATTAAATAATACTTTAATTTCCTCAGGTTGCTGAGCAATCACTCTCGGAATCAAAATATTTTTGATGTCTTCACGAATTTTGTTCAACATTTCTTCTTCAGAACCAAAATCATCATGCTGAGTAGAAACTACGATAGAATCAATTCTGATTGGTTTATGATCATCAGAATATTCAATAGTAACCTGACTCTTTGCATCCGGACGAAGATATTTAATTTCAGCATCTTCTCTTCTTATCGCGGAAAGCTCTTTAAGAATAGTATGTGCTAAATCTAATGCTAAAGGCATATAGTTTGCCGTTTCATTCGTAGCATATCCAAACATCATTCCCTGGTCTCCTGCTCCCTGAGCATTTGCTTTAGCTTCAAAAGACTCATCTCCCACAGCTCTGTCAACTCCCTGGTTGATATCCGGAGACTGTTCGTGAATTGCAGAAATAACTCCACAAGAATCTCCATTGAACATATATTCTCCTTTTGTATATCCAATTCCGTTAATAACTTCTCTGGCAATAGTCTGAACATCAAGGTAAGCATCTGATTTTACTTCTCCTGCAAGCACCACCTGTCCTGTTGTAACAAGAGTTTCACAAGCTACTTTCGAGTTTTTATCGTATGCTAAGAAATGATCGATTAATGCATCGGAAATCTGATCGGCAATTTTATCCGGATGTCCTTCTGAAACGGATTCAGATGTAAATAAATAAGACATATTCTTCTATATTGTATTTAGATTAAAAAAATCGAAGAAAAATATATTGCCCGGAAAGCCTAAAAAAGAATACTGTTTTAGCATTTTTTTATAGAGGTTGCAATCAGGTCAAATTTCTCCTCGTGTATAAACGTTGGCAAATTTAAGCACTATTTTTTTAATACTCAAACCTTTTGTTTACTAATTATAATTTTCTTGAAATTAATGATTTATATCACCAGACTACTGTGGCTTTATACTTACAAATTCTTTAGGACTTTCGTTGTAATTAAGCTTTTTATCTAAAGATGTTTTGATAGAATGTGATAATTCATCAATAATTTTCTGCTTGAATGTCGGCTTATAATAAATAATACTTATCTCTCTGTAAGGAAAAGGTTTTTTGAACCTGAAAACATTCTTTTTCTGTTCTTCGGATAACTGACTCAAGGCCAATTCAGGTAAAATACTTATTCCTCCCACCTTATCTACCATATGAACCAAGGTCTGAATATTGGAAGCTAAGAAATCTAAATTCTTCGGCTTCAGTGTATTTTCCTTAAGATGACAGATATTTTCAAATTGATTTCTCAGGCAGTTTCCTTCCTCAAGAAGCCAAACCTTTTCAACATTCAGTTCTTCAGGAACCACATAAGAATTCTTCTTATTAGCTTCCGTATTGGAGCTATAAATCATCAATTCTTCATTGAAAAGAAAATCCTGATAAAACTCATCTGCAGAGTCATAAGGAGTTGAAATAATTCCCGCATCGAGCTCTCCCGCCTTCAAAGCTTTAATAATATTATCCGTGGTCATTTCCTTCACATTCATCTGGATTTTTGGATTCTCTTCCAAAAATGCGAAAATTTCCGTCGGCAAAATAAAAGAAGAAACAGTAGGAATGATCCCTAAGTTAATAGTCCCCCCTAAAATATTATTTAAAAGATTCGCTTTGTTCTTTAATTCATTGACAGACTCTATAATTACCTTCGCCTGATCAATGATCTGAAGCCCAACATCCGTAGTACGAATAGGATGGGTAGTTCTGTCAAACACCTTAACATCCAGTTCATCCTCAAATTTTTGTATCATTGCACTTAAGGTAGGCTGTGTAATGAAGCATGCCTGAGCTGCTTTACCAAAATGTTTATACTTATCTACAGCGATAAGATACTCCAATTGCTGAATGTTCATTGTGATTAATATTATCTATTACAAAGATATGATGTTTTTGCTATTAGCAATAAAAATTGAAGTAATTTTGATATTTACTACCTTTACATTTCTAAAATACAACAAAAAATTTCTCACCCTAAAGATAGATTTATGGATTCTAAAAAGATAACATTAAGCAACGGTTCCCCATATTTTGAACATCAGGATTCACAAACAGTAGGACCGAGAGGCCCCGTATTACTGCAGGATTTCATTCTTCAGGAAAACCTTGCTCACTTTGTAAGAGAGAGAATTCCCGAAAGAATCGTTCACGCCAAAGGAAGCGGTGCCTACGGAAAATTCACCGTTACTCATGATATTAGCCAGTATACCAAAGCAAAACTATTTTCTGCAGTTGGAAATTCATGCAGAATGTTTGCTCGATTTTCTACAGTAGGAGGTGAAAAAGGAAGCGCAGATACTGCAAGAGATCCAAGAGGTTTCGCCTTAAAGTTCTATACAGAAGATGGAAACTGGGATTTAGTAGGTAACAACACTCCGGTTTTCTTTATTAAAGATGCCAAGAAATTCCCGGATTTCATTCATACCCAGAAAAGAGTTCCTAAAACCAATTTAAAAAGCGCCACTATGATGTGGGATTTTTGGAGTTTAAATCCTGAATCTCTTCACCAGGTTCTTATTTTGATGTCCGACAGAGGAACACCTTACGGATACAGACATATGCATGGCTTCGGTTCCCACACCTTTTCAATGATCAATGATAAAAATGAAAGAGTTTGGGTAAAATTCCATTTAAAAACCAAACAGGGAATCAAAAATTTCTCAAATGATGATGCCTTAAATATGGCAGGTAAAAATCCTGACTTTGCCCAAGAAGATCTTTGTAATGCTATTGAAAACGGTGATTTTCCTAAATGGACAATGTATATACAGGTAATGACCGAAGAACAAGCAAGAGATTTCAGATGGAATCCATTTGATATCACTAAGGTATGGTTCCAAAAAGATTTTCCTTTAATTGAAGTTGGAGAAATGGAACTGAATGAAATTCCTGTCAATTACTTCGCTCACGTGGAGCAATCTACTTTTTCTCCAAGCAATTTAATTAACGGGATCAGCTTTTCTCCGGATAAAATGCTTCAGGGCAGACTTTTTTCCTATCCGGACGCTCACCGATACAGAGTGGGAGTAAATGCCCATCAACTGGAAGTAAACCGATGTCCTTTTGCTGTTAATAATTATCAACGTGACGGATTTATGGCAGATTCCAGCCACTATCAGGATAAACCGAATTATTTCCCAAATAGTTTTGATGACATTAAGCCTGATTCATCTTATAAAAGTTTTGAATATGAGCTTGACAGTGCTCATGTAGCAAGCTACAACAGAAATGAAAACGATGATGACCATTATACACAACCCGGATTATTATATTCAAAAGCAATGTCTGCACAAGACAGAGAAAATTTGGTTAACAACATAGTAACCAGCATGAAAGAAATAAACGGACCCAAGAAAGATGAAATCATCAACCGACAATTATGTCATTTTTTCAGAGCCAATATAGAACTGGGTATGAAAGTTGCTTCTCAATTAAGTGTAAACATTGATGCAAACATGATGAATCATTCCAAATAAACAATAAATAAGAGCTTTACATTAACAATTAATCAACATAAAAGGAAAAAAAGTTAATATTTTTTCCTTTTATGTGTAAAAAAATTATAATTTGCGGAAGATAATATTACAAGGCTAAAAATGAACTACGAAAACATATTATTACAAAGAGAAGAAAGAATATCAATCATCACTATAAATAGGCCTGAAAGCTTAAATGCCTTAAATGCAAAGACTATTCAGGAAATCAGTACAGCATTAGATCAATTAAATTCTGAAGCAACTTGCAGAGCAGTTATTATTACCGGAAGCGGAGAAAAATCATTTGTTGCAGGTGCTGATATTAAAGAGTTTAGTGATTTTGGACAGGAAAAAGCAGAAGAGCTGGCAAGAAACGGACAAAATTCATTGTTTAATAAAATTGAAAACTTATCTAAACCGGTAATTGCAGCTGTAAATGGTTTTGCTTTAGGTGGTGGTTTAGAACTCGCAATGGCTTGTCATATCAGATATGCTTCCGAAAATGCAAAATTAGGGCTTCCTGAGGTTACCTTAGGTTTAATTCCCGGATATGGAGGAACTCAGAGACTTCCCAAATTAGTAGGAAAAGGTTTGGCAAATGAGATTATTTTCTCTGCTAAAATGATTCCGGCACAAAGAGCTAAAGAAATAGGATTAGTGAATGAAGTTTTTCCTATTGAACAACTTTTAACAAAAACTAAAGAGCTGGCGAACACGATTGCTAACAATTCTCCAATGGCGATATCAAAAGCAATACAAGCTGTAAATTTATCTGATACAGACAAAGGTTTTGAAACCGAAATCAAGTCCTTCGGAGAGCTTTTTGAAATGGAAGACAAAAAAGAAGGGGTTTCTGCCTTTATTGAAAAAAGGAAACCTAGTTTTTAATAGTATTTAAAATTATTTCGAAAATATATAATGCTGCTGTATGAATAAGTTTGACAAAGCTTATCTAAAAATGGCTCAGGAATGGGCAAAGCTTTCTTACTGTAAGAGAAAACAGGTAGGAGCTCTGATTGTAAAAGACAGAATGATCATTTCTGACGGATACAATGGCACTCCTTCCGGGTTTGAGAATTGCTGTGAAAATGAGGAAGGCAAAACGCATTGGTATGTACTGCATGCCGAAGCTAATGCTATATTGAAACTTGCAGCCTCAACACAATCAGCCAAGGGAGCAACATTATATTTAACACTTTCACCATGCAAAGAATGCAGTAAACTGATTTTGCAGGCGGGAATTACGAAATTAGTATATGTTAATGAATATTCTGACGATGACGGAATATCATTTTTAAAAAATCATAATATAGAGATAGAGCAGATATCCGATGTTGAACTAAAAAAATAAAACACAAATGACTTGGCAGGAAAAAATTAAAGATTTTGAAATTTTTCTTCGGTTCGAGAGGAATTTTTCAGAAAATACCCTCGACGCCTATATACGGGACATCAAAAAATTAAAAGAATATAGTGAAGAAAGTCTTGACAATATTGGCCCGGATGTTATAAGCTATGAAGATATTCAGCAATACATATTCTTACTTTCAAAACAAAAATTTAGCGAAAGATCTCAGGCCAGATGGATTTCTTCCATAAAGGCTTTTTTCAAATATTTAGTAGAGGACGAAATAAGAGAAGACAATCCGGCAACATTACTTGAAGGCCCTAAATTGGGACTATACCTTCCGGATACATTAAGCCTTCCTGATATTAATAAAATCATTAACGCTATAGAAGTTTCAACCGATCTGGGTAAAAGAAACCAATGTATCATTGAGGTTCTTTATGGATGCGGACTTCGTGTTTCTGAGCTTATTGAATTAAAGATTTCTAATATCAACTTTACTGAAAAATTCATTAAAGTAACAGGAAAAGGAGATAAAACTAGACTTGTTCCTTTGGCAGACTACACTGCCGAGTTATTAAAAAACTACATTCAGGATGTCCGTTCCAAAAACAAGATCAATAAAAAGCATGAAGATTGCCTTTTCTTAAACAGCAGAGGAACCTCCATGTCAAGGGTAATTGTATTTTTGATCATCAAAGAATTAACGGATAAAGCAGGGGTTAACAAAAAGATTTCGCCTCATACATTCCGACATTCTTTTGCTACCCACCTCTTACAAAACGGAGCTGATTTGCGTTACATTCAGGAAATGCTTGGTCATTCAAGCATTACCACGACTGAAATTTATACCCATTTGAAAACGGAGGAACTTCGGGATGTCATATTAAATTATCACCCGAGAAACATCAACATTACGCAATGAAGCTATTGAAATACTGCCCTAGCTGCGGCAAAGAATCCTTACAGTGGAATAATGAAAAGAAATGGAGCTGCCCTGAATGTGGTTTTACATTATATAATAACGTAGCCGGAGCAGTAGCAGTTGTGATAAGATGTGGTGACGAAATCTATTTAACAAGACGAAACAGAGAACCTAAAAAGGGGAAATTAGATTTAGCAGGAGGATTTGTAGACCCAAAAGAAAGTGCAGAAGAAACGTGTAAAAGAGAACTTTTTGAGGAGCTCCAGATAAGTATTGATTCCTCAAATTTAAAATACCTTACAAGCCTTCCTAATATTTATCAATACAAAGAAATTGATTATAATACGATCGATCTTTTTTACGAATATCATGTTTCGGAAAAGTTTGAAGTAAATCTAGAACTCTCCGAAATTTCTGAAGCCCTCTGGGTACCTTTGAAGGAACTTGATCTTCAAGAAATCGCCTTCGATTCTCAGAAAATCTTTTTTGAAAAATATTCACAATCTATATAAAAGAATCGCAGAAATATCTGCGATTTTTTGTTTCTTAATAAGAATTAGTTTTAATCATTTCTTCAAAATATTTCACCAGTAGCGCTCTTTCTGCATCTGATAAATTAGCCTCTTTATGATAAACCATATATCCCGGTAAAGGCATGGCTTTGCTTTGAATGGTTTGAATAGATTTATCAAGCATACTTTTTTTCAAATCTTTGTTATAAGTCTCCCAGACCGAAAAATTAAGATGTTCCCGTCCTTCATTAATATGACTTTTAATTGACCATGAAATAGGTGCAAAATAAGCATATTTAGGATACACTGTTTCATTCGAATGACAGTCATAGCATGCTGACTTAATTAGAGTCCTGATTTTAGCTGGTGTTTTTTTAACATCCACAAAGTTGACTGAACTTTTAACAGCAACATTCGTTTTATCAATCGGTATAAACTGAATGAGAACAAACCCGACAAGCACCCAAAACAATATTTTCTTTACAGTTGCCATGATTATTTATTTTACAGGAGTTAAAATCCCTCTATCAGACTTAATAGGTTTAGTTGTAGTTGGTACCGTTGTGCTATTAGTTCCGTTAAGTTCCGTAGCTTTAGCCTCGGTCGGGGCTGTAGTTTTATTCGTAGAAGATTTAGGACTGTCCAATGTTCTTGTATCTTTTAAATCCCAGTCTTCATTGGAATCCCATAATGGTCTTACGATTGCCTGTTTATAATATACATAAGCATCTTCCGCAAAAATTTCTTTTTCCAAATCTGCTTCGTCCCAAAACTTATTTCCGTTATTATCAACAAGAATCCTTACGATATATTCGCCCGGCTTTAAAATATCAAACTTTACATAATCTCCTTTTGTATATTTCTGATACAATACTTTATCGGAAGAATCCAGCAACTGAATCCAATAATCAGCAGTAGGAGCATTGGTAAGCCTGAATGCCAAGCTTCCGTAGTTTTCAACTTTATCCGCTTCAAAATCAAGACGGTAAGGATCTCCTATCTTATCATAGAATGAAGAAATCGTTTTACTTGGGATCGTAAACTGATATTTTTTCCCAGCTTCAAAATTAGAAGTCACCAACACATGATAAGGATTAGTCTCAGAAATCCTGGCTTTAAATTCCTGGGTTACCGTACTATCTTTTTTCAATATCCATTTTTCAGGCTCAATTGAATTGATTATAAAATTTGAAACAATAGTAAGGTCTGATTTCGGTGGTAAAAGGGCATTTCCGTTAGAAATGGTCATTTTATTCTTCGGATTATACTTATAGAATAATGAAGTGGTTAAAGCACTGTCTTTTATCCCAGCATCATACTTAAATTTTAAATTCTCAGTTACATTCTGTCCAACATCACTTTTCACAGCATCAAACCATATTTTTACAGAATCTGATTTCGGAGTATGCGTAATTTTTATATCTTTAAGTTTCTCACTCAAAGGATTTACTTTCACATTTTCAGGATGCCCTTCAAAAGTCATGGTAACCCCTCCCGGCATTTCTTTCGTTTCAATATACTTAAGCGGTTTTTTAGAAGGATAAATTTTAAGATTCAGACCTGATATTGATTTTGAAAAATCGATAGCCTCTTTCTGAAAACCTATTTTTTCTTTACCCGGATCATATACTGAGTTTCCATTCTCATCCTCAAAAGCTACAATTTTATATTTACCCGGTGACAAATAATTAAGTTCATAATATCCGTCATCATCTACTTTAGTAATATAATAAGGTTTCTGTCTGTAATTCATGGTATCTTTTACCTGAAAAAGACCGACAACCATTTTGTTTTCCCCCGAGCTTTTTTTAGTGGAAAGAGCATCTTTTATTTCTCCACTGATATATAAATCATCTATTTTTTCTCCGGTAGAAAAGGCAAAATTGAAATATTTTAAAATATTTCCTTCGTTATTATCTGCTATTGCATTTCCGAAATTAAAATTATAGGTGGTATTTGCCTGTAAAGTATCCGTCCACTGAATCAAAAGAAATTTATTCGCAATATTGGAAGGAAGAATTTTCTTAATATTTCTAATAGGTGGCGAAATACTCAGGTTCTTATTAATGTCCTTTAAGGTAATATATTCGTCAAAATCGATTCTCAGCTCCTTAATATCTCTGGGAACGTTAATTCTTGTGGTATCAATATTGGAACTTAGAAACTTCGGTGCTAAAGAATCTTTTGGCCCTCCGATAGGAGAACCCAATCTTGCACATGAATGCAAAAGAAAAGCAGCAACGAATAATAAAAAAAATCTTTTCATGAATACGTTTGAACAAAAGTAAACATTATTCTCCAAAAACTTCATTTCCTCCGTTCAAAGAATCTTTATTATCGTTCATCACCGTATGTAATTTCGCTTTTTGCTGTGGAAAATTTTCAAATAAGCCAGATAAAGCCAATGCTGTATAAACTCTTCCCGAATATTTATTACCAATAGCAACAATCGTGACTTTAGATTTCAGCAAATGAGCAAAAACCGAATTAGAACCATGCCACCATCCGTTGTGATACGTCAGCTTTTCTCCGTTATCAAAAATCTTCATTCTAAAACCTAAGCCATAATTATTCATCCCGAATTTTTCATTGCTGTAGGGCTCGAAAACCATCTTCATTAATTCAGGCTTTAAGAAATCCTTTGAAAACATTGCTTTTGAAAAGTTGAAAAGATCTCTTGGTGTAGTGTATACATTCTTATCTCCATAGATAAGATCTAACCGATCTAAAGGATATAATTTATTCCCTCCAAAATAAAACGACTGAGAAGCTGTCGGAATATCCTTTTCCTGAAAAATATAGGTATTCTTCATTTTCAGTGGCGCAAAGACCATTTCTTTCATAGCCTGCGGAAAAGGTGTTTTTGTTACTTTTTCAATCACTAATGCCAGTAAAGCAAAATTGGTGTTGCAGTACATAAACCCGGTATCAGTATCTCTTGCCAAATCAGGTTTATATTTAATGATCATGTTCAATACATCCTGATTGGTTATAAATGGCTTGGATAATTCAGCAGGTTCCGGTTTTATTTTTGTGATAAAATATTCGTATTTCGGCAGTCCGCTTCTCTGATCCAGTAAAGTCTGAACCGTCACATTGGGATAAGGAAATCCTGGAAAAAAATCAGTCAGGTGATCAGACAGTTTTATTTTTCCGGCTTCTATTAATTTCATCATCGCCATTGCCGTCATGGTCTTTGAAACCGAAGCGACATGCAAAGGTGTATTTTTGTCAATAGGCATTTGATTCCCTTCCCTTCCGAAACCTCTGTAGTTTTCGTACAGTATTTCATCTCCTTTTGCAACCAAAATTCCACCGCTCAGATTTCCTTTTTCCCAAACCTTCTGATAGTACTGATCAATATACTGAGTGATGGTATTCTTATCTGAAAGAACTTTATCTTCATCAGTAAAAACATGGTCTAAATCTACCTTCCCATAATTAGGCAGATTGGAAGTATAAACAGGTTCAGACTGCTTTTCTTCTTTCTTTTGACAGGATATAACACCAAAAAACAGGGCGGAAATAAGTACAAAACTAAGCTTCTTCATGAATTTCTAAAATGAGTGGCAATTTAATAAAACCCTAAGAAAATATTAAATATCAGTGATATATTAAGACTTATTTAACATAAATCAAACTTCCTATAAAAACGAAGCTACGATTTTATCTACAATCACCTGCGCCAGTTTTTCTTTGCTCTGGTGTGTCCATCCGGCGATATGTGGTGTTACAATTGCTTTTTCAGAATTCAGCAAATACTGAAGGGTATCATTTTCAGATTCTATATTCTCAAAAGAAGATTTCTCATATTCCAGCACATCCAGACAGGCTCCTTTTACCTTCCCTGATTCAATTGCGTCAACTAAACTTTTAGTTTGCACATTTTTTCCTCTCGCAGTATTCACAAAATAAAATTCATTTTTCATTTCTGCAATAAATGTTGAATCTATTAGATAATGCGTTTCAGAAGTTAATGGGATATGTAAACTTAAAACCTCAGCTTTTTCTTTTAATTCATCCAAAGAAACCTGGGTTGCATATTTATCGGAAAGATTGGGAAGAATATCATGGAAAATAACTTTACATCCAAACCCGGAAAGTCTTTTTGCCGTTGCTTTTCCCATATTTCCATACCCGATTAAACCCACCGTTTTACCAAGAAGTTCATCTCCTCTGTTTTCTTCACGAAGCCAGATTCCATTTTTTACTTCCTGGGAAGCGATAAAAAGACGGTTCATTAAAATCAACAGCATTCCGACCACATGTTCTGCCACAGAATCCCTATTTCCTTCAGGAGAATTAATCAGCTGTATTCCTAATATTTCAGCAACAGGAATATCAATATTTTCCATTCCCGCTCCTACTCTTGCGATGAATTTCAGGTTTTTTGCCTTTTCTAAAAAGTTCTTATCCAAAGGAATTCTGCTTCTTATAATCACTCCGTCATAATTCTCAATTTTACTGCAAACCTCATCATAAGAAGACGTAAAATCTTCTTCCAGGGTACAGTTTTTAGCCAAAAGCTGTTCAGTAATAAGCGGATGATTTTTATCGAGGAGTAAAATTCTCATAGAAGACATAATTCTTTATATTTGTTGTTGCAAAGGTAAGTTTCAGAGATCGAGAAACCACTTTTGCAGGATAGAATTTTTCAATTTTCTCATCTTATGAAGTTACATAAGTTTATTTTCGGGCTTTCCATATTGTTATTGACTGGCTACAGTGTTTTTTTAGCTGTTAAGTTTCCCTCTATTAAGGAAATTATTCCCATTCACTATTCTTCCGGAGAGCCAGATGGTTTTGGAAGTAAAATGTTTTTGTGGCTGGAAGTCGGTCTTAATGCAATTCTATTATTTTTCATAGGATTAATTATCACATATCCGCAAAAGGCATTTGGAATGGAAAGCGATTTTTTGGAAACCTCCAGAAAAAAAGCAATAAAAAACCGACAAATATTTTTGTCGGTCCTATCTGTAATCATTACATTAATTTTATGTGGTCTTTCTTTAAAAGAGACTATTTAAGCTTCTTGGAATAGCTTCTTTAATTCTACGGATTCCGAAGGTTTCATTCTTCCTGAAAGAATCAATGACAATTCTTTTCTTCTTAATGCAGCCGCAAAACGATCCTTTTCAAGTTCAGTTTCAGGTTCCATTGCCGGAATTGGAATGGGTCTGTTGAATTCATCCACTGCCACGAAAGTATAAATCCCTGAATTGGTATGGATCTTTTTCTGATTAATCGGATCATCTAACCAAACATCTACATAGATTTCCATTGACGTGGAAAAAGCTCTTGAAACTTTAGATTCCATCACAACAATCCCTCCTTCAGGAATAGGATAATCAAAAGACACGTGATTTACAGACGCCGTTACCACTCTTCTTTCACAATGTCTGGTTGCAGAGATAGAAGCACACCGGTCCATTCTTGCCAGTAATTCTCCACCAAAAAGGTTTCTCAGCTGATTGGTATCATTGGGAAGTACAATATTCGTCATCACCGTCAAAGACTCCGACGCTTTTTTTATTTTTGCCATTTTGATTTAGGTTTTGAAGCTGTTTTAATTTTCCCAACAGCTGGTTTTATGATAGAATCTTTTCTTAAAGAGTCTTTTTTCAAACTATCTGAAATTTTCGTGGTTGCAGAATCTACTTTTACAGGAACTGTTTTCTCTATTCTCTTTGTTTTAGTCTGCACAGAAACACTGTCAAAAGACTTTTTCCCGAAAATAAGTTCTTGCTGGGAATATCCCAGATAAGCAATTCCTACTACGGGAACTACCACAAGAAATGTCCAAAGAATAGATTTATTGAATGTATAATCTTTTTTAGGTTCTACCGATTTTTCCTTTTTTTCAGAGTTTTTAATATCTGAAATTCTGATTTCTTCCAATCCGTAAAAATCAGGGCGGTCATTTTCAAGACGATTTCCGCTGAAACTAATCTGATCATCATGTAGGGAAAGCTTTCCTAAATTCTGGATTTCCAACACCTGATCTGCCTGAAGTTTCTTCTTCCAAAAATCGGTCTGAATCTTCAAATCACTCTTAGAAGCTCCCAATGACATTTGCTTTTGAGCAGCAATAAAAGCAGCTAATTCTTCAGACTGAATTTCGTAATCCAGATTGAAAGCGATCTGACTTGCAGGAGGCAGAATACTTCCGTTATCTGAATTGATAATTGCCTTTGAATTTTCTAAAGAAAACACACCAAAGCCCGGAACCACAACGCTTCCAAACTGTTTTAAGTACTCTAAAATGTATGCTGAAATATTCATTTGGTGGCAAATTTATAACTTTTCCCTGACTTCTTGAAGCATTTTTCATTATAAAAAAAGATTCTCAAAAAGCTTATTTTTCTGAATTTATTAATCAATTCTCATCATTATGCTTATTATATTTAGATTTCAATTGAAAAAAGACCATTTAAACACATCAAAAACAGGATCTCTTTGAATTTTATATTTTATATTTTTCATAATTTTTAAGCCTAAAATTGATTAAAAACAAAAAAGACTGCCGAAGCAGTCTCAAAAAATCTAACTTTTACTTTTTACTATATAATTACGTTAAATATAGCCAATTTATTAATGGATTTTCCAGCTTACACCAAACATAAAATTGGTTCCCGCCTGTGAAAAATAATAAGGATTACCATCCCAAACTGCTCCATTATTTACATATTTCTTATTGAAAATATTATTTACCAAAAGTTTCAAAGCAACTTCATTATGAGCAATGGTAAATTGATACTGAGCATTAAAATCAGTTAAAAGGTAATCTTTCAGTTGCAAATTCTTATCTTCGGAATTATCAAGATATTGTTTCCCCACATACTGATTCATCAAAGCAAACTGGAAATTTTTATTTGGACTGAATTTCAGCCCCAAGTTTGTGATAATATCCGGCGAAAAGGAAATTTGTGTATTTCCAAGATTTTTCACCTCCGTATCATTTTCTATCCTAAAATCTAAATTCCTGTTGTTACTGAAACTCACATTTCCCGTAATCTCCAATTGTTTTGAAAGTTTTGCCAATGCTCCTAATTCAATTCCGCTTCTGTAGCTTTTTCCTGAATTGGTTCTGATAAAAGCTCCTACGTTATTCAATTCGCCATTCAAGACCAATTGATTCACATAATACATATAGTAGAGGTTAGCCGTAAACGATACAATTCCGAACTGTCTTTCAAAACCAGCTTCAAAATCATGAAGTTTTTCTGCCTTCACATCATTGTTGGCCAACAAATCATCTCTGTTTGGTTCACGGTGTGCATGCGCGTAGGAAACAAAAACTTTCCCGTTTTCTATTTTATAATTAGCTCCGACTTTTGGATTAAAAAATAACCAGTTTTTATTAAGATTGGCTCCCTCATCATCTCCAGCAGTGATTATTTTGGTATCATAGTCTACATTTCTAAGCTGCAGATCTCCAAAAAATTCAAAGTCATTAACTCTTACCAGAGCTTTTGCAAAACCTGAAACTTCATTTTTCACAGAACGGCCTCTGTAATATTCGTGCTCATCAATCTGAGGAAGAAAAACTCCGGTTACGTTTCCATAATGTCTCCCATAATATTGATTGGCTACAGCTCCGAAGTTTACATCAACATTCCCCAACTTTCCGTATAGCGTAGAAACCATACCGTAAAAATCGTTATTCAGCCATTTTTTTCTAATGAAATCGGAGTATTGTTCACCATTTACATCAGGCAAGTTATATCTCGCAAAAGGATCGCCCTGTTTGTAATTTTCGTAATACCCCTTTCCTTTTGTATAGTGTAATGTCGTTTCTAAATTCCACTTCTCATTGAACTTCTGCTCCCAAAGCAACTGGTAATGGTTTTGCCTGTAATTATCGGTTTCATTATCATAAAACCCAATGATGTTTCCCCACCCTGAGTCATAAATAGCTCCGGACGGGTTAAATTTCGGATTCGTCTCCCAGGTTTCACGGTCAATTCCATTCCAAGCCTGATACGTTTTCTCCTTCCCACCAAAAGCCATTAAGCGGATTCTTGTTTTTCCTTCTTCATATAAAGCCGTAAAGTTGTAAGAATCCAGCTTAGAAAAAGCTCTGTCGATATAGCCATCAGAATTGATATGCGTATAACGCCCCATCACCGAAAGATGGTTTCCCCAGAATTTCCCGGAACCTATTTCTGCAGAATACTTATACGTATTGAATGAACCGTAACTGTCATCTGTTTTAAAATAAAACTTTTCTTCAGGATCTCTTGAAATCACATTAATACTTGCGCCAAACGCCGCAGACCCGTTATTCGATGTTCCTACTCCTCTCTGAATTAAAATCTGAGATGCAGAACTTGTTAAATCTGGAACATTTACAAAAAATGTACCCTGACTTTCGGAATCGTTGTACGGAACTCCATTCATCATTACGTTGATTGCCGTTCCCGAAACTCCACGAATTCTAAATCCTGTGTAACCGACACCGTTTCCAGCATCTGAGGTAGAAATGATAGAGGTTTGATTTTTGAGTAAAATAGGTAAATCCTGACCAAGATTTTTGCTGTCTAAATCTTTCTGAACATTAATAATCTCTTTGGCGACCGGAAGTCTCTTGGTAAAATTGACAGCTTCAATTTCCTTTATTTTCAAGGAATCGGAATTTTGTGCCTGTAAAAAAGCAAAAGAGCCTACGCTAAGCCCTAAAAAAAATAATCCTTTCATTCTATAAATTTTTAAAATTTAATGAATAAAAGGGGATTGATAAGATATTATACAGTTTCAGCCCTGAAGCTGAATTCCCTAAACAGCATTACCCGTTCTAGGTTCGTTGGGTATAATCTCAGCCTGCTACAGCACCCCTTTATTTCAACTGCAAAAGTATGGTTTTTTCTGCTTATGGATAGATTATTTCAATATTTTTTGTTTCTCACGTCTACATAGTAATACGTTTTACCATCTTTAGTAACATCAAACATCCCTCCAAGCTTCCAGCTGTAGTTCAGTTTAATATCTTCATATTCAAAAGGAATAATGATTTTATTATCTTTATTGATCACACCAAATTTATTATTAGCAACAGCCACGATCATAGGATTTTCCAGATCATTGCCTTCCAAAACATACAGCATTTCGTATTGAGGAGGAATCTGGAATTTAAAAGTAACTTTAGAGTTTTTGTAAAGATTATTATCTCCAAGTCCGAAAAGATATTTATCCTTATAAACTCCGTATTTTTGCTTTACATAAGTATTTTTACACTTTCCTAAATCCGAATCTTTATACCGGTACACTTTTTTTCCATAAGTATCAATCCTATAAGAAACCTGATCTTTCTCTACCGTCGCATACTCCTTACTCCCATATTTTCTAACACTTTCATTCGGAGAATTAAGCAGATTACAATCTTCTGCAAAAAACATAGCGATGTAAAATTCTGCAGGAATCACCATCTGTCCTTTCTGATTAACATAACCTACTTTACCATTTTCTCTTTTGGGAATGAGCAAGGGAATATCTCCGTATAACGATACCAAATCAGTACGATTAGAATTTGATCTAGCAAACTGTGTTGTTCCGGGAAATTTCGCTTCGCTTTGTGAAGTAACGCGACTGGATTGCGAAAGAACAGCACTAAACAGAAATACTGCAAAGAGTTGATAAATATTTTTCATGGTAAGTTTTTGTGATACTAAAATACGCATATTTTTAACATTTTAAAAAGATTACCAAACTCAAATACTTTGAAGATCAAAATATAATAGATTATTTAAAAAACATATTTATAAAGAATCTAAATAAATTAATTCTCATAAAATTTTAAAAATTCGTAATTTTGGGAACATTTTTAAGTGTTTGACAATATAAAAACATTATTAAGAATAATTTCTGACATAAGGTTATAAAAACAATATTCTTTGAGTATGTTTTTCATCAAATATTATACCCAAACTCCTTAAAAAATTAACACAGATTATATTCAGTTCATCTCTAAAATTGCTAAAATCAAGATCTGACTCTGTTATAATCTGCCTATAAGATTGAAAAGACTTGTATTATTATGAATATGTATCAGGATTACATCCAAGAAATTGCAGAAAGAAAAAACCAGGGGCTGCATCCAAAACCAATTGACAGTTCAGAATTATTAAGCGAAATCATCGCACAAATTAAAGATACAGCTAATGAATACAGGGCTGATTCTCTTAATTTTTTCATTTATAACACGCTACCGGGAACGACAAGTGCTGCAGGTGTAAAAGCTCAGTTTTTGAAAGAGATTATTCTTGGCGAATCTGTAGTAGAAGAAATTTCTCCCGCTTTCGCCTTCGAATTATTATCCCATATGAAAGGAGGTAAATCAATCGAAGTATTGTTGGATTTAGCTTTAGGTAATGATGCTGCTATCGCTCAGGAAGCTGCAAAAGTTCTTAAAACTCAGGTTTTCCTTTATGATGCGGATACCCACCGTTTGAAAGAAGCCTATGAAAGCGGTAATGAAATTGCAAAAGAAATTCTTGAAAGCTATGCACAAGCTGAGTTCTTTACTAAACTTCCTGAAGTTGCTGAGGAAATTAAAGTAGTAACTTTCATCGCGGGTGAAGGTGACATTTCTACGGATTTACTTTCTCCGGGTAATCAGGCTCACTCAAGATCAGACCGTGAACTGCACGGAAAATGTATGATTACTCCTCAAGCTCAGGAAGAAATCAAAGCTTTACAGGCAAAACATCCTGATGCAAGCGTAATGCTGATCGCTGAAAAAGGAACAATGGGGGTTGGTTCTTCCCGTATGTCCGGAGTAAACAACGTTGCTCTTTGGACAGGGAAACAGGCAAGTCCTTACGTGCCTTTCGTCAATATTGCTCCAATCGTAGGAGGAACAAATGGTATTTCTCCAATTTTCCTGACAACAGTTGATGTAACCGGAGGTATCGGAATCGATCTTCAGAACTGGGTTAAAAAATACGATGCTAACGGAGAATTAGTAAGAAACGAAAAAGGAGAACCAGTATTGGAAGAAGCTTATTCTGTAGCTACAGGAACTGTTCTTACCATTAATACAAAAACTAAAAAATTATATAACGGAGATAAAGAACTGAAAGACATTTCAAAATCATTTACTCCTCAAAAATTAGAATTTATCAAGGCAGGAGGCTCTTATGCCATCGTATTTGGTAAAAAAATCCAGACGTTTGCTGCAAAAACTTTAGGAATTATTCCTCCGACAGTTTTCGCTCCTTCTAAAGAGATTTCTATTGAAGGACAAGGACTTACTGCCGTTGAAAAAATCTTCAACAGAAATGCGGTAGGAGTTACACCAGGAAAAGTTCTTCACGCAGGTTCAGACGTTCGTGTGGAAGTAAATATCGTTGGTTCTCAGGACACGACAGGTTTGATGACTGCTCAGGAACTGGAATCAATGGCTGCAACGGTGATTTCTCCAATCGTAGACGGAGCTTACCAATCAGGATGCCACACCGCTTCAGTTTGGGATAAAAAAGCACAAACGAATATTCCTAAATTAATGAAATTCATGAACGATTTCGGAGTAATCACGGCTCGTGACCCGAAAGGTGAATATCATTCTATGACAGACGTTATTCACAAAGTTCTTAACGATATTACGGTTGACGAATGGGCAATCATCATCGGAGGTGACTCTCACACAAGAATGTCTAAAGGAGTTGCGTTCGGAGCCGACTCTGGAACAGTTGCTTTAGCTTTGGCAACTGGTGAAGCTTCAATGCCGATTCCTGAATCTGTGAAGGTGACTTTCAAAGGAGAAATGAAAGAGCATATGGATTTCCGTGATGTAGTTCACGCAACTCAGGCTCAGATGTTGAAACAATTTGATGGTGAAAACGTATTCCAGGGAAGAATTATCGAAGTTCATATCGGAACACTTCCGGCTGACCAGGCATTTACATTCACAGACTGGACTGCAGAGATGAAAGCTAAAGCTTCTATCTGTATTTCTGAAGACGATACTTTAATTCAATCTTTGGAAATTGCGAAAAGCAGAATCCAGATCATGATTGACAAAGGAATGGATAACCACAATCAGGTTCTTAAAGGATTAATTGAAAAAGCAGATAAGAGAATTGCAGAAATCAGAAGTGGTGAAAAACCAGCTTTAACTCCTGATGCCAATGCTAAATATTATGCAGAAGTAGTAGTTGATCTTGATGCCATCGTAGAACCGATGATTGCTGACCCGGATGTCAACAACGAAGATGTTTCTAAAAGATATACGCACGATACCATCAGAGACCTTACCTACTACGGAGGGGAGAAAAAAGTTGACCTTGGTTTTGTAGGTTCTTGTATGGTTCACAAAGGAGATTTAAAAATCGTTTCTCAGATGTTGAGAAATCTTGAAAAGCAAAATGGTAAAGTAGAATTCCAGGCTCCATTGGTGGTAGCAGCTCCTACGTATAACATTATTGATGAATTAAAAGCTGAAGGTGACTGGGAATTACTGGAAAAATATTCAGGTTTTGAATTCAACGATGCGGCCCCAAAAGGAGAAGCCCGTACTCAATATGAAAATATGATGTACCTAGAACGTCCAGGATGTAACCTTTGTATGGGTAACCAGGAAAAAGCTGAAAAAGGAGATACCGTTTTAGCAACTTCTACCCGTCTCTTCCAGGGAAGAGTAGTGGAAGATTCTGAACGTAAAAAAGGAGAATCTTTATTGGCTTCAACTCCGGTAGTTGTTTTATCAGCTGTTATGGGAAGAATTCCAAGCATTGATGAATACAAAACAGCCGTTGAAGGAATCGATTTGACGACTTTCGTACCTCCTATTAAGGAATTGGTTGCAGTTGGTCATTAATAGAAACACATAAATAGCCGAAAGACTATTTTTACAATTATTAAATGGGAGATTTCTTTTTGAAGTCTCCCATTTTGTTTAGAACCATTCTATTTAAGACAAATAAGAATTATTTTAACCTACATCAATGTCAAAAAAATCATTTTTTCCTTAACTTCATAGTCATAAAATATTTTAATCATTTATCTTATGTATCCTTTACACAGAGCGTAGGAATAGATTTTGATGTAATGCATTAGATAAATTTTCCGTTTACCTACACGGAGAAACCTATTAAAATTAAACTAAATTAAATTAGATATGACTTTTGATATTGATATGATCAAAAAAGTGTACGAGCGTTACCCTGAGAGAATTGCTGCTGCAAGACAGATTGTGGGAAAACCTCTTACCCTTTCAGAAAAAATCCTTTACACTCACCTTTGGGAAGGAAATGCAACACAAGAATATGAAAGAGGAAACTCTTATGTAGACTTCGCACCGGACAGGGTTGCTATGCAGGATGCCACTGCACAAATGGCACTTTTACAATTCATGCAGGCCGGAAAAACTAAAGTTGCTGTTCCTTCAACCGCTCACGCCGATCACCTGATTCAGGCGAAGGTAGGAGCTGATAAAGATCTACAGGAAGGAATCAACAAAAACTCAGAGGTTTTCAACTTCTTAAGTTCTGTTTGTGATAAATACGGAATCGGTTTCTGGAAACCAGGAGCTGGGATTATCCACCAGGTTGTTCTAGAAAATTATGCATTCCCAGGAGGTATGATGATCGGTACAGACTCTCACACAGTAAATGCAGGTGGTTTAGGAATGGTAGCTATTGGTGTTGGTGGAGCTGATGCCGTGGATGTAATGGCTGGAATGGCTTGGGAGCTTAAAATGCCAAAATTGATCGGTGTAAAATTAACCGGTAAAATGAACGGATGGACTTCTGCAAAAGACGTTATCCTAAAAGTAGCAGGAATTCTTACTGTAAAAGGAGGAACAGGATGCATCGTAGAATACTTCGGAGAGGGGGCTCAATCTCTTTCAGCAACGGGTAAAGGAACTATCTGTAACATGGGTGCTGAAATCGGGGCTACAACTTCTACTTTTGGGTATGATGATTCCATGAGAAGATATTTAGCGGCAACCGGAAGACAAGATGTAGTAGACGCGGCAGATAAAATCGCTGAACACTTAACAGGTGATGCAGAAGTATATGCAAATCCTGAACAATATTTTGATCAATTAATTGAAATCAACCTTTCTGAGCTGACTCCTCACCTTAACGGACCTTTCACCCCAGATTTGGCAACTCCAGTTTCTGAATTCAGAGCTAAAGCCGAAGCCAACGGATGGCCATTGGAAGTAGAATGGGCATTGATCGGTTCTTGTACCAACTCTTCTTATGAAGATTTATCAAGAGCAGCTTCTATTGTTGAAGATGCGGTAGCTAAAGGGGTGAAGCCAAAAGCTATCTTAGGGATCAATCCAGGTTCTGAGCAGGTAAAATTCACAGCAGAAAGAGACGGATTCCTGAATTCTTTCAGAAAATTTGAAAATGCAAGAATCTTTACCAACGCTTGTGGGCCTTGTATCGGACAATGGGACAGAGAAGGTGCTGAAAAAGGAGAGAAAAACTCTATTATTCACTCATTCAACAGAAACTTTGCGAAAAGAGCAGACGGTAATCCTAATACGCATGCTTTCGTAGCTTCACCGGAAATGGTAGCTGCTGTTGCGATTTCAGGAAGATTAGACTTCAACCCGATTACAGATACTTTAACCAACGAAGCTGGAGAGCAGATCAAATTAGATGAGCCTAAAGGTTTCGAATTACCGGAAAAAGGATTTGCTGTGGATGACAACGGTTATCAGGCTCCATCTGAAGACGGATCAAGCGTTGTGGTAAATGTAAGTCCAACTTCAGACAGATTGCAATTGCTAGAAGAATTCCCGGCTTGGGATGGCAAAAATATTACCGGAGCTAAAGTTTTGATCAAAGCTTTCGGAAAATGTACAACTGACCATATTTCTATGGCTGGACCTTGGTTGAAATACAGAGGTCACCTTGATAACATTTCAAACAACATGTTGATCGGAGCTGTCAATGCTTACAACATGGAAACCAATAAAGTTAAAAATGAATTAACCGGAGAGTACGGAGAAGTTCCTGCTGTACAGAGAGCTTACAAAGCTGCAGGAGTTCCAACAATCGTTGTTGGAGACCAAAACTATGGGGAAGGTTCTTCAAGAGAGCACGCTGCCATGGAACCAAGACACCTTGGTGTAAAAGCAGTATTGGTAAAATCATTTGCGAGAATCCATGAAACGAACCTTAAAAAACAGGGAATGTTGGGAATTACTTTCGCTAATGAAGCTGATTACGATAAAATCCTGGAAGATGACACGGTAAACTTCTTAGATCTTGATCAGTTCGCTCCTGGGAAACAACTGACTTTGGAATTTGTTCATAAAGACGGATCGAAAGACATCATCATGGCAAACCATACGTACAATGATCAGCAGATCGACTGGTTTAAAGCTGGATCAGCTTTGAATCTGATCAAACAACAAGAGAAAAATTAATTGTTAGATTTTAATTAATCATAGAAAAAAGCAACTTCATTTTGAAGTTGCTTTTTTATTTTATCTTGGTCAACAGATTCATTCTGAAACTTTCTCCTATCGGAATTTCCTGTTCAGAAATCAGAGTTACTTTTTTGCTTCCTAAATTTTTAATCTGATTTAAATTAATAATAAAAGATTTATGAATTCTCACAAAAGAATTTTCGGGGAGCTGCTGTTCCATCGACTTTAAAGTATCTAAGACAATATATTCCTGTTCCGAAGTTCTGATATTGACATAATCCTTGATGCTTTCCACATACAGTATATTCTCAAAACTGATTCTGTGCTGCTGCCCGGATGATTTTACAAAGAAATGGGCATCTTCCTTATTTTCATTGATCACAAAACGTTCCTGGGCTTTTAAAGCACTTTTATAAAACCGTTCAAAAGAAATCGGTTTTAAAAGATAGTCTACAATATTATGTTCATAACCTTCCAAAGCATATTCGGAATAGGCAGTGGTCAAAACATACTTCAGTTTATCACCTAAAATTTTCATGAAATTGATCCCTGTAAGTTCCGGCATCTGAATATCCAAAAAAACCAGATCAGATTCATTATTCTGAATAAATTCTAATGCTTCGATCGGATTTTCGGTGGAGAATACCAATTCAAGAAAAGGAACTTCCCGGATATAACTTTCCAACAGCGAAATCGCCAACGGTTCGTCATCTACCACAATACATCTAATTTTATTCATTTCGTAAATCAATCTTTAAATCTACAACAAATTCTGTTTCCGAATCTTTTATGCTCAGCTCATGTTTTTTAGGATAAAGAATTTCCAGCCTCTTTTTTACATTCTCAATTCCAATTCCTGAAACGGAATCTTTCATTCTTTCTTTTTTAGAATTTAAAAGATAAAAATGCAACATTTGATTGTCGTCTGAAACTTTCATATCAAAACCTCTATTCCTGAAATCGCCATGTTTAAAAGCATTTTCAACAAACGGAACCAAAATCATTGGTGAGATATTCAATTTAGGATGATTGATATTTTTTTCAAATACTAATAATTCAGGATTTTTAATTCTTAGTTTTTCCAAAGCCGTTAAACTATCAATATAGCCGATTTCTTTATCTAAACTAATGAAATCTTCTTCAAGATCTTTTGTACTGTATCTTAACAATTGGCTTAATTCTTCAAGTGCAGGCAAAGCCTTATCCGATTTTTGATACACCAGAGAATAGATATTATTTAAAGAATTAAAGATAAAATGCGGATTGATCTGTGTTTTTAAAGCCTGTAATTCTGCATTTTTTTTAGCTTCCATCAATTGTGTCTTTTCTTCTTCCGCAAGAATTGAATATTTGAAAAACCAAAAAGTAGTACTGATAAAAATAGTGGTGCTGCTGTAAAAAATATTATCAAAGAAATAAAAGGTAAAACTTATATTTTCTGCATAATTCCTGATCCCGAAAAATTGAGGTAAAAACCATTCTTCCACAAAATATCTTACGACAACAAAAGAGGCTACACTGAGGAAAAATGCAAAAAAAGATTTATAAATTTTATCTGCATCAAAAAATCTAGGAACTACAATACAATAATTGACATAAAAACAGATAATACTTGTAATAAAAAAAGTAATATTAAAAATCGTACTATTGGAATGAAAGACAAAATACGGAATGAGGACCGCTCCGGATACATAAATGGTCCAAAAGAAAATATGCAGATAAAGTAATTTATTAATTTTCATACAACAAAAATAGATTTTATAATAAGTTCAAAACTTATTTTTCGACAAACGATTCATTTTATCCGATAAAAATTGTTTTATCCTGATTCATTCTGTGTTGGTCGAAACAATATTTCAGATCACTCACAGAGCTTATAAATTTGTCAAAAAATCAATCTCATGAAAACATTATTATATACCGTTTTAGTTTGTTTATCAGCATTCATTTCAGCACAGAAAAAACCATCAGAATATTTCCCAAATCCCAAAACGAAAGTTCTAGTAGTGGGATCATTTCATTTTGACTATCCAAATCTTGATGCTCATAAAACAGAAAAAGGAAATCAGGTAGATGTTCTGTCACCCAAAACATCAAAAGAAGTAACGGAACTTATCAATTATATTAAAAAATTCAAGCCTACAAAAATTGCAATAGAAGCATGGCCAAACTGGAATGCGAATCAAAAATTAAAAGAATACAAAGAAGATAAACACACAAATCAAAGAGATGAACGCTACCAGCTTGCCATGCGAATTGCAAAAGAGCTTAATTTAAATGAACTGTACAGTATTGATGCGAGTTCTGTTTTGGATGATTTACAGGAAAAATTCGGAAAGACAGATTCATTATATTTTAAAAATCTGAGTGCAGATTACGATTTTTTGAGTAATGACGCCATTTCAAAACAATATAATGATTTCTTCAAAAATTCGGAACCTAAAAACTTCAAATCATTGTTGGAGCTTTTTAAATATATGAACAGTAAGGAATATCACAAGTATGAATATGGTGCTTATCTGACAGGAGATTTTAAGTTGAGAGAGCATGACGGCGCAGATATGCTGGCTTTGTACTGGTACAACAGAAACCTGAGAATGTTTAGAAATATTCAGAATATCCCGCATAACTCTGAAGACAGAATCTTGGTAATTGCCGGAAATGGTCATGCTTCTGTATTAAGACAATTATTTACCTCGTCACCTGAATTTGATTACACCGAATTTGATTCACTAAAATAATCTAAAATTACCATGAAAAACCTGATCACAACTATTACAATTTTCGCTTTTTCCATTTTGTTAAATGCACAGAAATTTGAATTTAAAGATAAATTCGACGATGCTGTTCCAGTCTTAAATGTAGCCACTTTTCATATGGGAGAAACTTCTGATGCAAACAGTACAGAATTTGATGAACATAATCTTAAAAATCAGAATGAGGTAAGGAAAATTGCTCAAATGCTGGCTAAATTTAAGCCTACCATTATCATCATAGAAGATCTTCCGAAGAACGACAGCATAAGAAACATTGATTATCTTAATTATATAAAAAATCCGGAGACAAAATTTAAAAACCCGGATGAAAGAGAGCTTTTGGCTTATGAAGTCGGAAGATTAAGCGGTGCAAAAAAGATTTATGGAATAGATTATAAAGAAAACTATAATTATGGAATTGGAAATTCGGTTTCGCAAAAAGTAGATAAAAAAACAACCGGAGATTACTGGAAATTAATTGATGAAAATGAGAAAATAAATCCAGAAACAGGAGTCCCTTTTCAACAATTATTTACACTGAATAATCAGCCCAAATATCTGGAAAGCTTAATCAATATTAATGCAGATATTCTTACGTATATTTCATCAAAAGGGAAATCTGAAGGAGCTGATGAAGCCGCAAAGTTTTATCATAGAAATCTGGTCATGTTTTCTAATTTAAATCAGATTCAGGTGGATAAAAACGACAGAATATTTATTTTGATGGGCGGAACCCATACTGCATTTTTTATGGATTTTCTTAAAAGAAGCCCAAAATATAAACTTGATGATATTTTTCATTATTTAAAATAGCTTCCTGAATTTTTTATTCTACAGTTTGTAACAAAAAATATTTTTCTACGTCTAACCTTATAGTAGAAAAACATTATGAAAAAAACAATTATTGCTTTATCTTTTTTGGGAGCCGTGTTCACATATGCCCAGGAAAAAACTAATAGCCAGGTAAAAGAAAAGCAAATTGAAGCGGTAACGATTACCAAAACTAAAAAAGCCGTTGAACAGAAAGCAGACCGTACGATTTTTGATTTCTCGGAGCAGCCTCAGCTTAATAACGGAAACGTTTTAGAAGGCATTAAAAAACTTCCGGGACTGGTTTCTACAGACATCGCCGGAATGATGTATCAGGGGAAAATCCTGGATGTCTATTTAAACGGAAGACCTTTAAATATTACCTCAAACGAACTGAATTCTTTTCTTGAAGGAATGCCTGCAAACTCAGTTGATAGAATTGAGGTAATCACACAACCCGGTGCGGAATTCCCAGCAACTTCCGGAGGAGCCATCATGAATATTATTACGAATAAAAATGCTAATAAATATTTAACAGCAACGTATTCAGGAAATTATTCTTTTACGAATTATGATAAATTCAGAAGCAGAACGAGCAATTCTATGAATTTGAATGCCCGAAATAAATTATTTGGATGGCAATTGAATTTTGGCCAGAATTACCGTGAAAGTATGCTGAATACGAATCAGGATAATTTATTGTTGAGCAATACAGACAGAGTCGGTCGTGGATATTTTGCAAAATCAGGCTTAACTTTTGATCTTGGACAGGACAGATTATTATTGAACTACGATATTTATCACAATAATAATGATAATTATACTTTGAGTAGTGGAGAAGGAATTGAAACCATTAAAATCCCTAATACAAATCCACAACAATATCAATATAGAGATTTCATATTTGATGCGTCTGATGCTGCTCATACTAATAATATAAGACAGGAAGCAGTGGCTACTTATCAAAAACGTTTTGCAGACAAAGCTCAAAAATTAGATTTTCAGTTTGGATATACAAAATCTGATAGTAAATTTGATCAGGATAATATTTCCAGAACAGGAAAATATACAGATAACAATCAAGCGATTTCAATTGTCGGAGGGAATGTTCTAAATAACAAATCTGACATGAGAATTGCTAATTTCAAAGTCGACTATTCTCAACCTATCAAAATTTTAGATGGCGGAAAAGTAAGTTTGGGAGGTTTGTATGAAAATCAGGATTTTGATACGGAAAGTAAGGGTTTAACCAATTTGGAATACAAAAGACAAACAACTTCAACCTATCTTGAATTTCAGGCTAAGCTTAAAAAGTTTGATTTCATCGTAGGAACACGGGCTGAAAATTATGATATTTCGGGTGTCACAAGAGTTCTTGACAGTACAAATGCGGTTGTTCAGAAAGATTTAATTCCTTTTAATAAATTTAAATTATTCCCGAATGCGAGTGTTCAGTACAATTTGATGAATCAGGTTTATATTGCCGCGAATTATAATAAGAAGATCAGTTTACCGAGTATTTCTGCTCTGAACCCGAATAACACAACATTCCAGGGCCCAAACACCCAGATTACAGGTAATCCGAATCTACAGCCTACAATTTTTGATAATTATGAATTGAAAATTTCAGCATTTGATTATGCTTTCATTGGATACAGTGTAAGTTCCGCGAAAAATCAGGTCGCACAGATTATAAGAAAAGATGGAAAAAATCTTTACAATGAGCAGGTGAATATTTCGGATATGAAAATTCATAATTTTAATGTAGGACTACCAATTCCTTTTATGATTTTCAGCAAGCCGTTGAGCGAGATTATGAAGTTTAATTTTAATCCTGATAAAATTAATTTCATGTATTTGTACGCAGGCTATCAAAAACATGATATTGATAATTTAAACAACAAAGGATTTTGGATTTTCAATGCGATGGCTCAGGTAATTTTACCGAAAGATATTAAGTTAACAGCGAATTGGAGTTACTTGACCCCAAAAGCAGGATATTTCTACTTTACTGCAGAAAAACCGTTCAATAATAATGTTGATATTACTTTAACAAAAAAATTTATGGATAATCGTCTGACGGTTTCTGTTTTTGCAAATGATATTTTCAACGGACAGGTGATGCAGGTACGCTCGAATCCTCCTGGAGGAGGTGAAAGTGTTATTTTGAGAAATAAATACGATACCAGAAACTTTGGATTGTCAATCAATTATAAAATTCCTACAAAAAATAAACTGGCAAAAGAAGATAGCAATATTTTAAATCAAACCAAAAAAGAAGAAAATGGTGGAGTGATGCAGCAGGGACAATAATCAAAACATAATAAACAACGAGTCAGCCAATATTTGCTGACTCGTTTCTTTTAAAACAATATAATTATTAAAAATTAACCGTCTGAAATCTCCATTCCAGCGTATCGATTAGTGTGAACTGATTTAATTGTAAAGGTAAATCTGTTATGAGTTTCAAGGTCAGATTAGCCATCATACTTCCTACAATTCCCGGTAATGCACCGAGAACTCCCAAGCTATCGCAATCTGGAAGATCTTCATTAAAAGGCGGCTCCGGAAAAATATCTCTTAAATTTTTGCTTCCGTTACAATTGAAAATCGCAACCTGTCCTGAAAAACCAAGAATACTTCCATAAATTAAGGGCTTATTAAGTTTCACACAGACATCATTAACTAAATATCTCGTTTTGAAATTATCAGAACCATCTACGATTATATCAAATTGGGAAATCATTTCTTCTGCATTCGATTCATCTATTTTCTGTTCAATAGAAATGAATTGTACCTGTTGATTAAGTTTTTTTACAAATTCTTCTGCGCTTTTAACTTTAGAAATGCCGACAGAGTTTTCATTATGAATGATCTGTCTGTTCAAATTATGAAGTTCGACCTCATCAAAATCCACAACGCCTAATGTTCCAACTCCGGCTGCTGCCAAATACTGAATGACGGGACTTCCCAAACCTCCGGCTCCAATCACCAGCACTTTAGCATTCATGATTTTTCGCTGCCCCTCCAAACCGATTTCTTCTATAAAAATCTGTCGGCTGTATCTTTCCAGCCTATCTTCATTTTTCATAAGTAATCTTTATAATACTCCCGAATAAACCGCGTCCCAATCTTTCATAATCGGGTCATAACCCGCTTTTTTAATAATATTTTTGATTTCCTCCATGCTTCTTTCGTCGCTGGTTTCAAACTGTTCCAAGGATTCTTTATCTACCGCATATCCTCCCGGATTGGTTTTAGAAGCCGCACTCATCGCTGTTGCTCCTAATGATATAATATGATCCCTGAATTTTTCATTTTCTCTTGTAGAAATGGAGATTTCCAAATCTTCATTCCAGATTCTGTAAGCGCAGATGAGTTGCAACAAATCTCTGTCTGACATGATAAAATTAGGCTCAATAATTCCTTCGGCCGGTCGAAGCCTTGGAAACGAAACCGAATATCTGCTCTTCCAGTATTGTTTTTGAAGATAGTCGATATGAAGCGCGTTGAAAAAACTATCCACTCTCCAGTCTTCCAGACCTAATAAAACGCCTAATCCCATTTTATGAATTCCGGCTTTGCCAATTCTGTCGGGAGTTTCCAGACGGAAATTGAAATTTGATTTTTTGCCTTTCGGATGGTATTCTTTATACACTTCCTGATGGTAGGTTTCCTGATAGACTAAAACGGCATTCACACCCGCATCATGCAACTGTTTATATTCTTGCTCCGATAAAGGCTGAACTTCAATTGAAATGTTGGCAAAATGAGGTTTTAATAATTTCACGGCATTCAAGAAATAGTCAATTCCAACTGTTTTATTTGCTTCTCCGCTTACCAACAAGACATGATTCACCCCCATTGATTTTAAAACTGTTGCTTCGATCATTAATTCTATATCAGTAAGTGTTTTTCTCTTAATGGAATTATCTAGGCTGAAGCCACAATAGGTACAGATATTCTGACATTCATTACTCAGATACAACGGAGCATAGAGCTGAATGGTTTTTCCGAATCGCTTTTGGGTAAGTTGCTGTGTTATTTTCGCCATCAATTCCAGCTTCTGAGCGGCGACAGGAGAAATTAGATTCAGAAAATCTTCGATTGTTTTACTACTTTTTTGAAGGCTTCTTTCCACATCGGCTAAAGTCACTTTTTCAAGTTTTGCTTTTACCTCATCCCATTGATAATGCTCAAAAAAATCTTTAAAACTTTTCATAAAAATTAATTTTAATCCAACAAAAAAGAAGTCAGAGGACTTGATGCTTCCGCATGTTGTGCAATTGCTCCCAAACCTGCTTCAAAAGCTCTTCTTCCGGCAATAACTCCTTCTTTAAAAGCTAATCCCATATTGACAGGATTTCCGACAACAGCTATTGCTGTATTTACCAACACTGCATCTGCTCCCATTTCCATTGCTTTCGCCGCATCAGAAGGAGCTCCGATTCCCGCATCTACCACAACAGGAACATTACTCTGACTGATGATAATTTCTAAAAAGTCTAAGGTTTTCAGCCCTTTATTGGTTCCAATTGGCGCTCCTAAAGGCATTACCACCGCGGTTCCAGCATCTTCAAGACGCTTACACAAAACCGGATCAGCATGAATATATGGCATTACGATAAATCCTAATTTCGCCAATTCTTCTGTAGCATATAAAGTTTCTATCGGATCGGGCAATAAATATTTCGGATCGGGATGAATTTCCAGTTTCACCCAGTTGGTTTCCAGAGCTTCTCTTGCCAGTTGTGCTGCCAAAACCGCTTCTTTAGCTGTTCTTGCTCCTGATGTATTAGGCAAAAGATGAGCTTTTGTTGGCTTTAACGCATTCAGTAAATCATCTTCCGAAGACTGAGAGTCGATCCGTTTTAAAGCCATGGTTACCATCTCACTTCCTGAAGCAATAATGGAATCGGTCATTTCAGAAAGGTTTCCAAATTTTCCGGTTCCTAAAAACAATCTTGATTCAAAAGTTCTGTCTGCTATAATTAAAGGTTGATTTTTCATTCCAATGCTGTTTTAAATTGATTAATAATAGAAGGTTGGCTGGTTATTTGTCCTGAAACTGCAACTCCGTAAATTCCGATTTTCTGCAATAATTCGATATCATTTAAAATCACTCCGCCAATCGCAAATATTTTCGGGATCACTAAAGATCTTTCTTTTAAGTTCTCAATAATCTTTTGATAACCTTCAAATCCTAAAATAGGACTTAGCTGTTCTTTAGTGGAAGTAAATCGTAAAGGTCCTAGACCGATGTAATCACACGGTTCATACATTCGCAGGAGAACATCCGAAATTGTATTGGCTGTACCTCCAATAATTTTATTTTCGCCTAAAATATTTCGGGCGGTTTCAATTGAGGTGTCTTTTAATCCTAAATGAACACCATCGGCATCAACATTTTTTGCAATCTGAACGTGGTCATTTATAATACAAACCGTCTGATTGTCTGAACATATTTTTTTTGAAATTTCACAAAGTTTAATGAATTCATTCTCTAGAGCATTTTTCCAGCGAACCTGGATCCATTTTATTCCATGGTCAAGAGCCTTTCTAATATTAAGCTCCTGATCTTCTATGGTGAACCCTTGAGAGATGTATTGTAATTTTTCCATTTTTTAATTTGAATGAAATCCTAATAAAGTCGGATTGCTTGTTAAAAATTTTTCAATGTATTGTTTTCCCTTTCTACAGGCCGTTTCTAAGCCTTCTCCTTTTGCTAAATAACTTGCAATTGCTGAAGAAAGCACGCAACCTGAACCATGTTTTGGGTAAAAAACAGAAGTTGTATCATTCGGTTCAATGGATATTTCTTTTTCTTTTTGAATTAAAATATCTGTTCCCAATTTATCTTTTCTGTGCCCTCCTTTAATTAAAACTGAACGTCGGTTTTCGAGATTTTCAAAAAGATGATTTTCCTCTAAAACTTTGTATTCATTATAATTGGGAGTAATTAAATCAATTCTGTTTAAAACATTTTTTAAATCTAAAATTGTGTTTAAATCAAAAAAAGAAAACTCAGAAGTGCTTTTCAAGACAGGATCCCAAACAATCTTTGCAGCAGCATTAACAGATTTGATCTTTTCTACAATCTGAGTTATACATTCGGCATCCTTAACCACTCCAATTTTCACAGCTTTAACATCATATTTTTTCATTAGGATATCAATGGTGGATAAAATTTTATCTAAAGGCTGCCATTCCAAACTTAAACACTGAGATTCCGTTTGAACTGTCATAGCTGTACAAACTCCAAATCCCTGCACTTGTATTTGTTCAAAGGTTTTTATATCTGCCAATAAACCGGCTCCGCCACTTGGATCGTAGCCGGCTATACTCATTACGAAAGGACGTTCTGTCTGCATTTTCTGAAAATCCGTATAGGTTCTTTATTTTCCCATATTACTCCTAATAAAGCAACGCCATTAGTATTCTCCCCGAAAACTTCATGAATATTGCTTTCATTAATTCCTCCCAAAGCAACCAGTTTCACTTTTGAATTCTTCCGTCTTTTAATATCATTTAAAATCGTTGAATTTTCTCCATATCCTTTTTTAGAAATACTCGGAAAAACAGGACTGACAAATGAATATTCCCATTCATTACCCAGTTCATTAAAAGTTTCCATATCATGAACAGATGTTGAAATGATTTTATCTTCAAAAGGCTGAGACAATCTATTTTGTCTGTCAATTTCTCTGAAATGAAATCTTGAAATCTTAAAATCTTTCGCTAAGTCATAATGACTGTGCAAAACCAGTTGAGCATGAAATTCAGGATTTATCTCTTCTATAAAACCCTTCATTTCTTCTTCATCGATAAAAGGCTTTCTGATATGAAGCAAATCCAATCCTTCCTGAAACAATTCATTGATAATTTCAGTTTCGTTCTGAACATGTTCTTCGGGGGTGATTACAACGATCATATATAAATTTCCTTCCCTTTTTCAATGAATTCCTGTGATTTATCAAGCATTCCTTTTTCTGCAGATTCACGGATTTCCTGAGTGATTTTCATGGAACAGAATTTAGGTCCGCACATTGAGCAGAAGTGTGCAATTTTTGCTCCGTCTGCAGGAAGTGTTTCATCATGATAAGATCTTGCCGTATCCGGATCCAGTGAAAGGTTGAACTGGTCTTCCCAGCGGAATTCAAATCTGGCTTTGCTCAAAGCATTATCTCTGTATTGTGCTCCCGGATGACCTTTCGCCAAATCTGCAGCATGAGCAGCAAGTTTATAGGTAATCACTCCAACTTTCACATCTTCTTTATTTGGGAGTCCTAAATGTTCTTTCGGCGTTACATAGCACAACATCGCACAGCCAAACCAGCCAATCATTGCCGCTCCAATTCCCGAAGTGATATGATCATAACCCGGTGCAATATCAGTAGTTAATGGACCTAAAGTGTAAAATGGTGCTTCATGACATTCTTCCAGCTGTTTGTCCATATTTTCTTTGATCATATGCATCGGAACGTGACCGGGACCTTCGATCATTACCTGAACGTTATGTTTCCATGCAATTTTTGTAAGCTCACCTAACGTTTCCAGTTCTGCAAACTGTGCCTCATCATTGGCATCAGCAATTGATCCCGGACGAAGACCGTCTCCTAAAGAGAAAGCAACATCATATTTTTTCATGATTTCACAGATTTCTTCGAAGTGGGTGTACAAAAAGTTTTCTTTATGATGATACAGGCACCATTTTGCCATGATAGATCCTCCCCTGGAAACAATTCCTGTCACACGTTTTGCCGTAAGATGAATATATCTCAGTAAAACCCCTGCATGAATCGTGAAATAAGAAACTCCCTGCTCGGCCTGTTCAATTAAAGTATCTTTAAAAATTTCCCAGGTTAAATCTTCCGCAACTCCTTTTACTTTTTCCAATGCCTGGTAAATAGGAACTGTACCAATCGGAACCGGGCTGTTTCTGATGATCCATTCTCTGGTTTCATGAATATTTTTTCCGGTTGATAAATCCATAATGGTATCTGCTCCCCATCGACAAGCCCAAACTGCTTTTTCAACTTCTTCCTCGATACTTGATGAAACGGCGCTGTTCCCGATATTGGCATTTATTTTAACTAAGAAATTTCTTCCAATAATCATCGGTTCACTTTCCGGGTGATTGATATTGTTTGGAATAATTGCTCTTCCAGCCGCAATTTCGTCTCTTACAAATTCAGGAGTAATTTTATTTTTGGGAGTTTTTGCTCCAAAACTATTTCCCGGATGCTGAAAGGCCATTTCTTTTGAAACAGAGTCCAGCTGTTCGATTCTTTGGTTTTCTCTGATGGCAATATATTCCATTTCGGGAGTGATTATTCCCTGCTTTGCGTAATATAATTGGGTAACTTCCTGACCTTCTTTCGCTACTTTCGGTTTATGGTTGTAAGAAAAACGCAATCCATCCAATTTTGAATCGGCAAGACGGGCTTTCCCATATTCTGACGTAATTCCATCCAGAATTTCTACATCATTTCTGTCCAAAATCCATTTTTCTCTTATTCTTGGGAGGCCTTTTTCAATATCAATTTCAGAATTTTCGTCTGTATAAGCTCCCGATGTATCGTAAACTGTAACGGATGGATTGTGTTCTAAAGTTCCGTTGGACAATTTTGTCGGGCTTAGTTCTATTTCACGCATTGCTACATTAATCGGGTGAATTTTCCCTTCAACATAGATTTTTTTTGAGTTCGGAAACGGCGAACGTGTAATGTTATGAGCCATATAATGATTGTTTTTATAAAGATTAACCGCCTTGAGTAGCAGTGATAATTAAAATTGAATCTTTGTTGCTGAGAAATGTTTCCGCCCAGAATGACTGCGGAATAATGCGATTGTTGAGTGCTACAGCGATCCCTTTTCGTTTTTGGGGTATCTCCATAGCAAGTAATGCTTCCAATGTTTCGGGAAGTACATCAAAAGTTCTGAGTGTGTGATTGATTGTGAGCTCCATTCCTAAATTTTTTAAATATACTTTAGGAATGCCCGCCATTGTACAATAGAATGTACAGCAAAGTCATCTCACTTTTCCCTACGCTAGTATGATCTAGAAATCAGGTTCAAAGGGTAAAATCTCAGCCTGTTTTGTCAACAGACACCCCTAAAGTTGAGACGAAGGTAGACATTTTTTTGAAATGTGCAAAATTTTGTTTTTTGAAAATAAAAAGAGCGATGTTATCCACCGCTCTTTAATTCAAATATATTTTTCTGTTTTCTTAATAATCCTTATAGAGTGTTCAATTCCATCTTTCATTGCCAACACTACTAATCCTTATTCTATTTCACAAGCTCTCCAAATGGCATCATTTTGTGGAACAGGACCAATAATTTCTATTTTTTCTTTAGTAACAGGATGGATAAATTCCAGTTTTCTGGCATGAAGATTAATTCCTCCGTCCGGATTTGAACGAGGTGAACCGTATTTTAAATCCCCTTTAATTGGCACTCCAATCTTGGACAACTGAGCACGGATCTGATGATGTCTTCCTGTCTCAAGGTCAATTTCAAGCAAAAGATAATTATCTAAAGTTTTAATAACGTTATACGTAAGAATCGCTTCTTTAGCTCCATCAGTAGCCTTTGGAAAAACAATAGCCTTATTATTTTTTTCGTTCTTTTTTAAATAGTGAATCAGTCTTTGAGATTGTGGAATCATTTCTTTTGCAACAACTGCCCAATAGGTCTTCTTTACTTCACGATTTTTGACCATTTGAGTCAGCCGGGATAAAGCTTTGGAAGTTTTAGCATAAATCACTAAACCAGAGGTAGGCCTATCAATACGATGCACTAAACCGAGGAAGACATTCCCCGGTTTGTTATCTCTTTTTTTTATAAAGTCTTTGATTAATTCTAATAATGATTGATCGCCGGTTTTATCACCCTGAACAAGCTGTCCTACTTTTTTGTTAATAATCAGAAGATGGTTGTCTTCATATACAATCTGCTCTTCCATACTTTACTGACGATAGTTGGATCTGTTGGAAAAGGAAATAATAACTCCTATCAAAAGGCCAATGGTTTTCATTCCTGTAAAATTTGAATCATAGGGTAAAAAAGCCCCGACAATACAAAGTCCGGCAGCAGCATACATAGGATAAACAAATTTCTTATTGATCAGTAATGGCACCTGTAAAATAAAACTTACACCAACAACAATATAGAATATTCTTTTGGAAAGGAGTGCATTTACTTCAGGAGAAAATAAATTAAACCATCCTACAGCCAGACAAACGACTGCTAAAATAGAAATGGCCCCTTGAATAGTTTGAAGATTTTGATTCATGAATTAATAACTTTCATTTTCATTAGGGAAATCCTGGCCTTTAACATCTTTCACATATTGAGCAACGGCTCCGGTGATTTCTGTATACAGATCCAGATATCTTCTTAAAAATTTAGGACTGAAACCTTTGTTCATTCCAACCATATCGTGATACACTAAAACCTGTCCGTCACAGTGAGGACCTGCTCCGATTCCGATGGTCGGGATAGAAATTGCTTCTGTAACTTTTTTAGCAAGGTCTGCCGGAATTTTTTCTAACACAACAGAGAAACATCCAAGCTCTTCCAAAAGCTGAGCGTCTGCAATCAACTTTTCAGCTTCTGCTTCCTCTTTAGCTCTTACTTTATAGGTTCCAAATTTATAGATAGACTGTGGTGTTAATCCCAAATGCCCCATCACAGGAATTCCTGCATTGATAATTTTCTTAATTGATTTTGAGATTTCCTTACCTCCTTCAATTTTCACAGCATGGGCTCCTCCTTCTTTCATCATCCTAACTGCAGATTCCAATGCTTTTTCAGGATTGCTCTGATAAGTTCCGAAAGGTAAATCTGCAACAACCAAAGCTCTGTCGGTTCCTCTTACTACACTTTGAGAGTGATAAATCATCTGGTCTAAAGTAATAGGCAGCGTTGTTTCAAAACCTGCCATCACATTCGCTGCAGAATCTCCTATCAAAACAGCATCTATTCCTCCTGCATCCACCATTTTCGCAGTAGTAAAATCGTACGCCGTCAGCATTGTTATTTTTTCCTTGTCGAATTTCATTTTACGCAAGGTTTCAGTGGTAACTTTTTTAATCTCAGAATGAACAGACATAATGTATCTATTTTTTAAAAGTTAAAAAGTCGGCCTTGAGCCGACTTAAAGTTTTGTATGATTTTTATAAAACTACGTGACCTAGTTTCATTAATTTGTCGTGGTTAAGAATCTTGATGTTTCGCCCGTCTACTTCGATAAGACTATCTTGTTTAAACTCGGAAATCAAGCGGATAGCACTTTCTGTTGCTGTTCCTATAATATTTGCAATTTCTTCTCTTGTTAAAGAAATTTTGATGAATCCTTCCGGATCTACGCCTAATTTTTGCTCAAGAAGCAATAAAATTTCAGCTAATCTTTCTCGTACTGTTTTTTGGGCCAAGAAAGTAATGGTATTGGAAGACTCTCCTAATTCGTAAGAAATTTTCTGAAGCATCACAAATGAAAGCTGAGGATCTACTTCTAGAAGGTGCATGAAAACATCTGAAGGAAGAAAAGTACATTCAACATCTGTCATAGCTTCGGCTTTTGCCTGAAAATTCTCACCACAAAGCAAAGCACGATACCCGATGATATCGCCTTCTTTTATAAATCTTAAAATCTGATCTTTTCCAAAAGCTCCTGACTTAGATAGTTTAGCAGCACCTTTTTCCAAAACATAAACTCCTTTTGGGATTTCTCCGTCTTCGAAAATGATGTCGTGCTTTTGAAAACTCATTTTTTTCTTTGCGCTAATGTATTTCTCAAAATCTGCATTAGAAAGTCTTTCTTTGAATGATTTATCATTAAAAACTCTGGCAAATCTTTCTTCAATAGCGAGCTGTTGTTCCTGCGGCATCTTAATATGACATTTATCACAAAAATAGAACTTTTTAACTCGATAAACAAAAAAAATTGTTATAATTTTGTGCTTCAATAATTTATGAAGGTGAGCGAGAACTGTTTTCATTGTGGTCAAGGGATAGAAAAGGAACAAATTCTGTTTGACGAAAAAGTCTTTTGTTGCAACGGCTGTAAATCTGTTTATGAAATTCTGAATATCAATAATTTAAGTAATTTCTATGAACTGAATAAGAGAGCCGGAATTCGTCCAAGTGATGAAAACTCAACCCAGTTTGATTATCTAGATACTCCTGAAATCTTTGACAAGATCACTGATTTCTCAGAAGGAGGAACGAGTCTGGTTACGTTCAAAATCCCTGTAATCCACTGTTCATCTTGCATTTGGCTGCTGGAAAGCCTTCATACTTTAAATAAAAATATCAAGTATTCACAAGTTAATTTCACAAGAAAGACCTTACAGATCTCTTTCAACCATAATGATTTAAAATTAAGCGAACTAGCTAATTTTTTAACGAATCTGGGATACAAACCAGTTATCAGTCTTGAAACTGCTGACAAAAACGTTGACCACCTTGACAAATCTCTTCTGGTAAAGTTTGCGATTGCTGCTTTTGCTTTCGGTAACGGAATGTTTTTGGCTTTTCCTGAATATGTAGGAGGGGAAGATTATTGGATGGATCATTACAAAGGTCTTTTTAGAACGCTGATGTGTCTCTTAGCAATCCCTGTTGTATTCTATTCAGCTTCTGATTATTACAAATCCGCATGGTACGGTTTAAAAAATAAAATCGTCAATATTGATGTTCCTATCGTTTTGGGAATTATTGTTCTTTTCGGAAGAAGTGTTTATGAGATCGTAACCGATTACGGTCCCGGATATTTTGACACCTTGTGCGGACTTTTATTCTTCATGCTTTTAGGGAAAATCTTCCAGAAAAGAACTTACAATGCTCTTTCCTACGACAGAGATTACAAATCGTTTTATCCGATCGCTGTAACCAAGGTTAATTTTGAAGGAAAACAAGACAATATTTTACTTTCAGAGATAAAAATCGGTGACAGAATTTTGGTTAGAAACCAGGAAATCATACCGGTTGATGCTATTCTCATCAATGGCGAAGGAAATATCGACAACAGCTTTATCACAGGAGAAAGTGCTACGATCAGCAAGCAACCCGGAGATAAAATTTTTGCCGGAGGAAAACAAATCGGTTCTTCTCTGGAATTAGAAGTCATAAAAGATGTAGACCAAAGTTACCTGACTCAGCTCTGGAATAAGGAAGCTTTCAAAAAACACGAAACAGGGCTTGACACACTGACGAACAATATCAGTAAATATTTCACATTCATCATTTTAGGCATTGCACTTATTTCAGGAATTTACTGGGCGACTGTGGATTTAGAAAAGATGTTCCAGGTCATTTCCGCCATTCTGATTATCGCCTGTCCATGTGCGCTTGCGTTATCTGCCCCTTTTACTTTTGGTCACATTATGAGGATTTTAGGCCGAAATAAATTTTATGTAAAAGACACTTTAACGATAGAAAAGATTGCCAAGCTGAACACTATCGTTTTTGATAAAACAGGAACCATTACGCACAGAAAAAAATCAAATATCAAATACGAAGGTTCTGAGATTAAAGATTTTGATTTACAAAACATTAAAACCTTATTAAAAAACTCCAACCACCCGCTCTCAAAGTCTCTCTATGAGTTCATTGAAATTAATGACGGCTATTTCCCTGTTGAAAATTTTATGGAAATTTCCGGGAAAGGATATGAGGCAAGCGTAAGAGAAAACCTTTACAAAATAGGTTCAGCCAGATATAACAATCAGGAATCTAAAAACCTAGAAACCGCTGTTTATATCAGCAAAAATAATGAATTCTTAGGTAAATTTATCTTTAAAAACGAATACCGACCAGGACTCAGCAATCTGTTTAAAAAACTTACCGATTATAAAATTTTCATTTTGAGTGGTGATAATTCTTCTGAAGAGAACCAGCTTAAAGAACTGATTCCCAATTACCAAGGAATGGCATTCAACCAAAACCCTGAAGACAAACTGAATTACATCAAAACCTTACAGGATAAAAACTTAAAGGTAGCGATGTTGGGAGATGGACTGAATGATGCCGGAGCTTTAAAACAAAGCAATGTAGGAATTGCCATTTCAGATGACACCAACAGCTTTACTCCATCTTCCGACGTAATCATGAATGGTGAAAAAGTGGTAACCTTGGACAAATACCTGAGCGTATGCAAAGGCTCGATCACCATTGTGAAAATGACATTTATAATCAGTTTTCTTTACAATGTCATTGGTTTAAGTTACGCAGTTACAGGACATATGCACCCGCTTTTCGCCGCATTGATTATGCCTGCAAGTTCTATCACCGTGGTCTCGTTCACCACACTTTCAACTTGGATTCTTGGAAGAAAATACTTCAAAAAACAGCCGTAAAAGAGGCTTATTTAGACTGATTTTAAATTAACCAAAACCTGTATTTCGTGATGAATGTCATTATTTTTCACTAAATTTGAACCCCGAAAATAGGTTAATTTTGTTGTCAAATGGATATTCTATATTTAATGATCCTATGCAGTGTTTCTTTAGCTGCGATTTTCTTGGTCGTATTTATAGTGTATGCCAAAAAAGGACAGTTTGAAGATGACGAATCTCCTGCTGTCAGAATTCTTTTTGATGATGAAGTCAAAGAGGAGGAAATTGGCAACGAAGAAACAGACAAAAAAGAAATAGGAAAATAATAAAATTGAAGAAAAAAGTGAATAGTTGATATGGAGACACAAAAGTTTAGTTATGACAATAGCATTGTCCGTGCATTCCTCTACGCTACCCTAGTTTTTGGGCTTATTGGATTCACGTTCGGGCTTACGGCAGCATTAATGCTTTTCTACCCTGAACTTCCCGAATTTTTATTCGGAACTGATGATACAACGATTAAAAGTTTGGCATCAGGAAATATTCAAGGGTTAATAAACACTCATGGTGCGTTCGGATTTGGTAGAATCAGAATGTTGCACACCAATACAGTAATCTGGGCATTCGTATGTAATATCGTTTATACAGGTATTTATTACTCGTTACAAAGATTATTAAAAACAAGAATGTACAGCGATACATTATCTTGGTTACATTTCTGGACTTGGCAGTTGATGATTGTTGCTACGTTCATTACTTTCTTTATGGGGATCAATACCTCTAAAGAGTATGCGGAACACGAATGGCCAATCGATATATTAATTGCGTTCTCTTGGATTATTTTCGGAGCAAACATGTTCTTAACTATTGCAAAAAGAAGAGTAAGACACTTGTATGTAGCGATTTGGTTCTACATCGGAACTTGGATTGCAGTAGCGATGCTTCACATCTTCAATAACCTAGAAGTTCCTTTATCTTTCGCAGGATGGAAATCATATTCAGCATATGCAGGGGTAAAAGATGCTATCGTACAATGGTGGTATGGTCACAATGCAGTAGCATTCGTATTAACAACTCCGGTTTTAGGTTTGATGTATTATTTCTTACCAAAAGCTGCAGATAGACCTGTTTTCTCTTATAAATTGTCTATTATTCACTTCTGGTCATTAATTTTCGTATATATCTGGGCTGGTCCTCACCACCTTCAGTATACTGCACTTCCTGCTTGGGCTCAGGCAGTGGGAACAGGTTTCTCAATTATGCTAATTGCCCCATCTTGGGGAGGAATGCTGAATGGTCTTCTTACCTTAAGAGGAGCTTGGGATAAAGTAAGAGAAAATCCTATCCTTAAGTTCTTTGTTGTAGCTGTTACTTGTTATGGTATGGCAACATTCGAAGGTCCGCTTTTGGCAACTAAAAATATTAATAAAATTGGTCACTTCACAGACTGGGTAATTGGTCACGTACATTTGGGAGCTCTTGGATGGAATGGTTTCATGGCATTCGGGGTTATCTACTACTTGGTACCAATCATGTGGAGAACAAAAATTTGGTCTGTAAAATTAGCTAACTGGCATTTCTGGTTAGGGACTTTAGGAATTATTTTCTATGCAGTACCAATGTATATTTCAGGATTTACACAAGGGTTAATGTGGAAACAATTCAACCCGGACGGAACTTTATTGTGGAAAAACTGGTTGGATACCGTAACTGCAATTATTCCTTATTTTAAAATGAGATTCATAGGAGGAGCATTCTATATTTCAGGAGCTATCCTAATGATTGTAAACGTTATTGCTACCGTTAGAAAAGGATCATTCCAGAAAGAAGTTCCTGCAGAAGCACCAGCTTTAGCAAACATCAGCAAAAACAGAAAAGAAGGGGAAGGAACTCACCTTTGGTTAGAAAGAACACCGGTATTATTAGGTATTTTATCTTTCATCACTATTTCAATCGGTAGTTCGGTAGAAATTATTCCTACGCTGTCTCTTAAGAAAAGTGTACCTACAATTTCAGCAGTGAAACCGTATTCTCCGCTAGAATTGGAAGGTAGAGATATATATATCAGAGAAGGTTGTAATGCTTGTCACTCTCAGATGGTAAGACCATTCAGAGATGAGATCGTAAGATTTAACGGTAAAAACGGACAGTACTCAAAAGCCGGAGAGTTTGTATATGACAGACCTTTCCTTTGGGGATCAAAAAGAACAGGACCGGATTTACATAGAGAAGGAGGTAAAAACCCAAGTTCTTGGCACTACAAGCACATGTACAACCCAAGATCTACCTCTGCAGGTTCTATCATGCCTCGTTACCCTTGGTTAATTGCTACAGATTTGGACAGATCTAAAATGGTAGCTAAAATGCAGCTTATGAAAGGAACATTTGATGTACCATATACTAAAGCGCAAATTGATTCTGCTAATTCATGGGCAGATAACCAAGCTAAGAAAATTGTAAAAGATATCTTCTCTGAAGCGAATGACCTGAAACAGGAATATGCGAAGAGACCTGATGTAAAACTGGAGAAAAAAGAGGTTGTAGCTCTTATTTCTTATCTGCAAAGATTAGGTACAGATATTAAGACAACTGAAATTAAAACAGCAAGTAATAACTAAAACGTTAAAAAGTCTATGATTCCTCAGAACTTTAAAGATATATTATCCAATACAGAAAATGCTGGCTTATACCAGACACTGGCTCTGATTTTCTTTATACTGTTCTTCGTAGCTTTGATAATATATGTTTTTAGCAGACCTAAAAAATATTACAAAGAAGAAGAAGAAGCTCCCCTGCAGGATGATGAAGATGATTTTAATTTAAAAAATTAAACTATTTATTATGAAACAAAGAACACCGGTTGTTGTAAACATTTTAATAATAATTGGACTTCTAATAGTTTTTTATTATTTGTTTGTACAGAGCTACTCGTTTTTAACTTCTCCTTATTTCTGGGGAACTGTAGTCATAAGTGCAATCTTGGCTTACATTCACAGTGCAATTGGAGATTTAATTGAAAATAATAAATTCAAAAAACTATCTGCAGAAGAAAAAGCAGCATACTTAGCAGAAAAGAAAATTCCTTTCTTGAGAAGAATGTATGATGCAGCTTTCAAAAAGCAATCTGATACAGAAGAAAAAGATATCCTTATCGACCACGGTTTCGATGGAATTATGGAGTTGGATAACCAATTACCAAAATGGTGGGTAGGTTTATTCTATTTTGGGACCGCTTTTTGTATTGTATATGTTGCAGCATTCTCTTTCACAGATTTCGCTCACCCGTTAAGCGAATATGAAAAAGAATATAAAGAGCAAATGGCAGCTATTGAAATTTATAATGCAAGCCAGCCTCCTGTAACAATTGAAACAGCTAAATATTCAGCGGATAATATTGCAGAAGGTAAAGAATTATTCAAAACCAACTGTGCATCTTGTCACAAAGAAGACGGTAGCGGTGGTATCGGTCCGAACCTTACAGATAAATTCTGGATCAACCAGCCAGAGAAAACATTATTCAAAAACGTTTTCCATATGGACTGGAACGGTTCTCCTAATAACCCAACGATGAGAGCTTTCGGGAAAAACGGAGAAGTTTCTGGTGCTGAGATTGAGAAAATTGCAGCGTATGTATATCACATTAATCAGGAAATGCCTCCAGTGACTCCTGCTCAGGGCGGAGCTGCTCCTCAAGGAACAGAAGCACACTGGGAAAAAGAATAATTTTAAAAAAATTAAATTATATGAAAAAAACATAATTGGTTATTAGAATAAAATAGTAACAAATTATGTTTTTTCTTTTTTTAAACATATTACAAAATGTCAGAAATAGAAGAAATAGAAGCAAGAGGAGGACAAGGACAGGTGCTCGATCCCGAAACTTATAGAGACTCTATTGGCACTATGGAACAATCGGGAAAAAGAAAATGGGTATTCCCGAGAAAGCCTAAAGGAAAATATACCAACTATAGAAATATCGTAAGCTATATTTTGCTTATTATCTATTTTACGGTCCCATTTATCAAGATTAACGGAAACCCTTTAATCTTATTTAATGTCATTGACAGAGAGTTTTTCATTTTTGGACAGCCTTTCTATCCTCAGGACTTCTTTATTCTTACTTTAGGAGCTATTGCTTCCCTTATTTTCATTATTGTATTTACGATTGCATTCGGAAGAATTTTCTGCGGGTGGATATGCCCTCAGACAATTTTTATGGAATCTATATTTCGTAAAATAGATTATCTGATTGAAGGTGACCGAAATAAGCAGATGAAGCTGGACCGACAGGAGTGGAATGCAGAAAAAATCTGGAAAAGAAGTTTAAAGTGGACGGTATTTATTATTATCTCTTTAATTATTACCCACTTTATGTTCATGTACATTGTAGGGTACAAACAAGTATTTAATATTGTATCACAGGGTCCGTTTGCCAATCCTACCAACTTTATGGTAATGATTCTGTTTACGGCTGCATTTTACTTTGTTTTTGCATGGTTCAGAGAACAGGTTTGTACGTTGGTTTGTCCATACGGAAGACTTCAGGGAGTACTGATTGATAAAGATACCATTAATGTATTTTACGATTTCAAGCGTGGAGAAAACAGGTCTAAATGGAGAAAAGGTGAAGACAGAAAAGCAACAGGAAAAGGAGATTGTATAGACTGTCATCAATGTGTTGTAGTTTGTCCTACAGGAATTGACATCAGAGACGGACAACAGCTGGAGTGTGTAAATTGTACTGCTTGTATTGATGCCTGTGATGAAGTGATGGAAAAAGTAGGCTTGCCAAAAGGACTGATCAGATACGCTTCCGAAAACGAAATCGAAAATCAAACTCCATTCAAGTTTACCGGAAGAATGAAAGGTTTTGCCATTTTACTTTTAGTACTTGTCGGTTTCTTAGGATACCTGTTATCAAGCCGTGGAGAAATGGAAGCTAAATTCATTAAACCGGCAGGAAGTACATTCTTTGTAACAGATGGAAAAATTACCAACACTTATAATTATACCTTCTTAAACAAAACAAATGATAAAAAGGTGGTAACGATAAAAGTAATTGAGCCACAACACGGAGAAATTATTTACAGCGCTTCCAGCAAGATTATAGTGGAAAGAGATAAGATCACAAAAGGGACCATCAATATCAGCTTCCCGGAAAATGAAATGAAATTATCTAAACAAAATATTACAATAGGCGTTTATGATATGAAAGGTAAACTTGTTGATTCTTACCAAACATATTTTGAAGGACCTTTTAAATTACAATTTTAATTATTAGTATGAAAAACTTTAGTTGGGGACACGGTATTGTAATTGCATTAGCTGCATTCATCATTTTTATTTTATCGATGATGTTTCTTTTTACAAACGGGCAGAAGAATTCTGAAATGGTAACCGATAATTATTATGAAGAAGAGCTAAAATACCAAGATGTAATTGATGCTAAAAAAAGAGCCGATGATTTACAGGAAAAACCTGTATACAAACAAGATAAATCTGGAATTACAATTTCTTTTCCTAAAGATTACGACAATTCCAATACTACGGTAAAATTTGTTTTAAACAGAACCGACGATCAGAATTTAGATATACACAGAGCTGTACAACTTGATGCCAATAAATCTTTTACAATTCCTAATCAGGTTTTAAAAGTAGGGAATTATACGTTGAGATTGACCTGGACCAAAGACAAGACAGACTACAGAATGGATTATGATGTTATATGGAAATAGCACTTATTGTATCGGCAATCGGCTTAGGCTTCGCATCCGGCTTTCACTGTATCGGAATGTGCGGCCCTATTGCTTTGTCGATGGGATTAACTAAAAAACAGGCCACCAATTATTACCTTCAAAATCTGACGTACCAATTCGGCAGAATATGTACTTACTCTCTTTTGGGTGCCATCTTAGGAATTATCGGTGAAGGATTTGAAATGGCCGGTTTCCAAAAATACTTGACCATTTTAGTGGGAGTTCTGTTGATTATCATGGCTTTATTTTCATTTGGAGGAAAAGATTTTGCTTCAAAGATTCCTTTTTTTTCTAAATTTTTGTTTTCTGTAAAATCCAATTTAGGAAAGCTTCTTCAGAAGGCAGATTACCGTTCCAGATTTACTACAGGTATTCTGAATGGTTTTTTACCTTGCGGAATGGTTTACATGGCATTAACAGCAAGTCTGGCAAGCGGAGGAATATGGCAGGGTGCCTTATATATGTCTCTATTTGGATTGGGAACACTTCCCTTTATGTTTGCAGTTGTTTTGGTAGGAAATCTCATGAATCAGGCATTGAGAATAAAAGTTTTAAAAGTGATTCCTGTAGTAATGATTGTTTTAGGAGGATTATTTATTCTTCGTGGGTTAGAACTCGGAATACCCTATATCTCACCACCAGCGGCAGCTATGACCGTTTCCAAGGATAATCAGGGAGACTGTCATTTACCCGGCGATCACAGTACACATCATCATAACAACACCAATTGTCATTAATTTATAAATCAACACCTATGAAAAAAATTTTATTTTTACTTGTAATCAGCCTTTTTGCCTTACAATCGTGTACCATAAACTCGGAAATTGTATATCATAAAGATGCAGCATCTACTACATTGATGGATATTGATATGAAAGATGCAATGGCTATGTTGAAATCTATGATGCCGGATTCTGTAAAAAATGATAAAAAAGAACTTGCGGAACTGGAAAAACTTCCAAGAACATGGACAAGTCTTTATGAAATGGAAAAAAAAGAAGGGAAATTAAAAACAACGAATCCGGATTCCATCAGAATCATGAAAAAGGTATTCATGAAGTCTAATTTTGATAAAGATGAGCTTGCCGGTTTCTCCATGAAAATGGATCACTTTACAAAAGCAGATTACAATACGATAGGCGATATGTCTAAAAAGGACAAACTTCCTATTGATCAGATGACCTTAAATATGTGGGATGGGAAAACACTTACCATAGATACTGAAAATTTAAATATCAACGGCTTTAAAGATATTCTTTCAGGAAAAGGACTTCCCGGAGAAGATGATACTACAGCTGAATCAACCTCTTCTATGATGAAAATGATGCTTAAAAAAATGAGCACCACTATAAAATTTGAAAATAAAATAAAGTCTATCTCAGGAAAGCACGACTGGATCTCCAAAGTAGATGATCATACCATAAGAGTGGATTACAACCTGGACGAAATGTTTGGAGATTCCAAAAAACAGCTTAAAAACTCAGATCAGAAAATCGTTGTCGTTACAGAATAGAAAAAACAAAACCCACCAGAAAAATCCGGTGGGTTTTTATATAAAATATAGTCTGATTAGTTAATCAAATCGAATCTTGCATATTCAGCAATTTTCTTAGGAAGTTTAATTCCTTCTGCAGTTTGGTTATTCTCAAGCAAAGCAGCCATTATTCTTGGTAAAGCCATTGCAGAACCATTTAATGTATGTACCAACTGAGATTTACCATCCGCTTTATAACGGCATTTCAATCTATTTGCTTGGAAAGTTTCAAAATTGGAAACAGAGCTTACTTCCAGCCACATTTCCTGAGCAGCACTCCATACTTCAAAATCATATGTCATTGCAGAAGCAAAACCAGTATCTCCACCACAAAGTCTCAATACTCTGTAAGGAAGTTCAAGATCTGTTAAAATCTCTTTGATATGTTCCACCATTTCTTCCAGAACAGCATAAGAATTCTCCGGTTTTTCAATTCTTACGATTTCCACCTTTTCAAACTGATGAAGACGGTTTAACCCTCTTACATGAGCTCCGTAGCTTCCTGCTTCTCTTCTGTAACACTGAGAGAATGCCGTATTTTTGATCGGAAGATCTTTTTCCTCCAATAAAACATCACGGTATAAATTCGTTACAGGAACTTCCGCCGTAGGAATCAAATATAAATCATCCGCTCCAACGTGATACATCTGACCTTCCTTATCCGGCAACTGTCCTGTTCCGTATCCTGAAGCTTCATTCACAACGTGAGGAGGATTTACTTCCATATATCCTTTTTCAATATTCTTATCTAAAAAATATTGAACCAAGGCTCTCTGTAATCTCGCTCCTTTTCCTAAATACACAGGAAAACCTGCTCCGGCAATTTTTACCCCTAATTCAAAATCGATAAGGTTATATTTTTTAGCCAGTTCCCAGTGAGGAATTGCTCCTTCTCCCAATCCTTCCACATCATGAGACTGATAAATAATTTCATTATCCTCCGCAGAAGCACCACTTTTCACCAATTCATTCGGGATATTAGGAATCTGGTATAAAATATCCAGTAAAGCTTTTTCTTTTACATCCAATTGAGATTTCAATTCCGACGTCGACTCTTTATATTGTGCTGTTTTAGATTTTGCGGATTCAGCTTCTTCTTTTTTCCCTTCTTTCATCAACATTCCGATTTCTTTGGAGATTTTGTTGATTTCGGAAAGCTGGGAATCTAGTTCAAACTGAATTTTTTTTCTTTCTTCGTCAGTAGCAATAGCCTCGTCTACCAACTCAAGATTCTTGAATTGTCTTTTCTTAAGACCTTCTAAAACGCGTTCTTTATTGTCGCGCAAAAAATTGACTTGTAACATAAAAGTTTAATGTTTAAAAGTTTTAGGTTTAAGGTTGAGTTACTTAAAACTTTGAACCCCGAACTTTGAACTGTTCGTGCAAATTTAAGATTATTTTATGATTGTAACCACATTCGGTTGATTTGGGGTTTTCGAGAATTTCAAAACTTTATTGTAATAAACTTTTGAAACCTCAAAAACGGAAGGATTCATTCTGTAGTAAATTTCCAGTGTGTCAATATCTACAGGTGCATTTTGCGTATCCGATATTTTTTTGATCAGAGAAATCTGAATTTCCGAACGGTAAATTTTATTGTCAGGATCACTGTCATCATAAAGCTGTCTCTTTGCACCTGCTGTATATTCTGCATAATACGTAGAATCGGCAAGCATTTTACGATTGAAACTTACATTGGCAATATCAGTAGCTGCCAGTTCATCATTCCATGAAACTCCTGTATAAGAACCTACTTTTGTAGGATTTAATAAGTCTTTACCTGAAGAATCTTTTATATACAGATCAAAAATCTGATCAATATTCTGTAAAGATTCATCATCACTTCTACAGCTTAGAAGTGTTAGTAAAGTAATTAGTATCCCCCAAAAAGATTTCTTCATACTACAAAGGTAAAATATTAATTTTTAGTCTCCTTACAGATTATCAAAATATTTCTGGTACCACAGTTCAAATGTAACGAGCTGCCAGATTTTTACACAATCATAAATATCATTCTGATTTTTCCACCATTCATCAATAACATCAGCATTGAAAAAGTTTCTTTTTTTAAGACTTTCTAAATTTTCAATAATAAAATCTCTTACCCTGCTTTCATTTTTGATAAAATCATGTAAAGGAAATGAAAAACCTCTTTTAGGCATATTTAAGATCTCTTCAGGAAGATACTTTTTTGCAACTTTCCGCAATAATGGTTTATTCTGAATTCCATTATACCTCAGATTTTCAGGAAGAGAAGACACAAAATCAATAAGTTCATTACTGAGATAGGGATAACGAAACTCTACTCCGTATTTCATGGCACTTAAATCATCTCTGAAAACATGATGTGAGGAAAGCGAATACTTCATGTCATATTCAAAATATCCCGTATAATCTTTGGTTTCTTTTAAATAATATTGATTAAGATTAGAATTAATATTTTTAAAAACAGCAGAATTAAACACCGATTTTGCTTCGGAAGGTTTCATTCCTACCTGACTTTGTCTGAAAAAATCAAACATCGTATCTTGGGAAAAATAATTTTTAAGTTTTTTTGAAAACTGATCCTGAGTAATAATAAAATTCCTTACAAAATTGAAATTCCTTAGAAAAAGCCATTTATTCAGCTTCAATGAATGAGAATACCCTGCGAAAAGCTCATCGGCTCCATTGCCACTTAAAACAACCTTAAACCCTAATTTTTTAGCATATTCAGCTGCATTTGTTAACACCTCTAAACTGCTGTAAGGTTCTTCAAAATGCTGAATATTTTCCTTCAACTCTGCTAAAACTTCTTCAACACTTACATTTTTTATATGATGTGGAATTTTAAGAGAATTCGCAACCAAAGAAGCATTTTTTACTTCTTCTTCCGAAAATTTATAAGAAATGGTAAAAGCATTAATATCTTTTTTAAAAGGTTTTGATTTGGAAGTAATTAAAGTAGAATCAATTCCTCCACTCATCATACTTGCAACCGGAACATCAGCATTGAGTTGCTCGGAAATACTTTCAGCAAGCAAAAAATCTATTTTTTCTACAGCTTCCTGTTCTGAAATCGTAGGAACTAATTCTAAGGATAATTCCCAGAATTTTTCTTTAATAATTTCCTGATCCTTAAGATCAATACTTATAAAAGAACCAGGTTTCAGTGAAAAAATATCTTTGAAACAGGTTTCAGGAGCCAACGTTGTCTGGAAAAGAAAGTTGGCGTAGACACCATTCCAATTGATTTCAGGCTTTATAAACTCGTTTTTCAAAATTGCTTTTATTTCTGAAGCCCAAACCAAACCGTTTTTGTTTTTAGAGTAAAATAATGGCTTCAGTCCTACCCGATCTCTTCCCAGCATAATTTTTTGCTGCTCCAGATCCACAATACAGATGGCAAACATTCCATCGAGCTTTACAAACATGGAAGTTCCCCATTCTATATAAGACTTGAGAACAACTTCCGTATCAGATTGGCTTTGAAAATGATACCCTAAAGATTTAAGCTCTGTTCTTAGTTTTTTGAAATTATAAATTTCTCCGTTGAAGGTAATGACTACTTTTTCATTCTCTGAAAGCATTGGTTGATGCCCTTTTTCAGAAAGATCCAGAATAGAAAGTCTCCTGAAACCTAAAGCTATTTTTGATTTTTCTTCCTGCAAAATCGGAAATCCTTCTTTGATCTTTTCCGTAGAATCATTTCCCGAGAAATTTCTGCCATCAGAACCATCAGAAATCCAGAATCCTTCATCATCGGGACCGCGATGTCTGATCGACTGATTCATCTCAGTAATATTTTTAGAGGAAATATTTTTATGAAATGAATAATAACCGCAAATTCCGCACATACTTCTGATTTTGTTGGGTAAAAATAAGCAAAACAGCTGATTTTCTAAAAGGTAAAAACAGATTTACTTTTTCATTAATCTTTCTTTGGCTAAACGGACATCTTCTTTGGTAATAAGGTAATCCCGAATGTTGAAATCTGTTGAACGGTAAAATTTCAAGAACAGAAGCAACGCAGAGACAGAATAAGATAAAGTGGTCACTATACAAGCTCCTAAAATACCATATTTGGGAATCAGAAAGAAAGAAAAAGCAACAGTAATCACCAAACCGACAATTGATTTTACATTCAGAATTTTCAGTTCTTTTATTCCTGAAAAATAATATCCTATCATATCACTTACGGCAATAGCCAGAATTCCAGGAGATAAAAGGAGCATGATCTCTTTTGTTCCTCTGAAAGCTTTTCCAAAAATCATTTCATAAACCCACCCGGGAATAATAATAATCCCTAATAAAAAGATCAGCATCAATATCAATGAAAGCTTCAGCGAAGATTTGGTTTTAAGAATAGATTCTTCCCGGCTTTTGCTGTTAACCACCTCCGAGTACAGAATCACCGCAATACTTCTTGTAATCGTCCAGATTGCTTCTGAAAAAGTAATTCCTATTGAAAAAATACCTACGCTTGCAATTCCGTCAAAATATTCAAGAAAGTAAAAAGAAAGCCTGTAATTCAAAAACTGAATAAAAGCGCTAAGCTGGGTTTTCCAACCATATTCGAACATGCTTGCGAATACTTTTTTAGATAAGGAAATTTCTGAGATTTTACATTTTCTGATCACTTGGAAAAAACTTGTCAAAAATAAAAGTGCAAGACAGCAGATCTGCGCTCCAAAATAGGCAGAAACATTTTTCAGGTTTAGAATATAAATAAAAATCCCAATAAAAAGAATATGAACAAGCTGCTGTAGAACAGTATAGGCATTAAATAGTCTAATATTCTGTTTTCCAATAAACAGATTAACATTTACAGATAAAAGCGCCGAAAAAACTGAAATCCCGATTAAATACAGCAAATATTTAGACTCAACATCTGCAAAACTGAATATGACAGGAATCAGAATTCCCATACCCACTGACCAGATATAGGAATATACTAAAATCTGCTCGGTTTTAAATTTTGAAGCAAAATAAGAAGTACTGCTTCCTGCAAAAATACTGCTGAAAAAACTTACAATCGCTGCATTGGCAATTACTATAGAAATCGTTCCTTTTCCTTCACTTCCCCACATATTGGTAGAAAAGATCACCAATCCGAAACTGAGAATCAGAATGAGAAAGCGCGAAATAAAAGTTTTGACAACAGTGAGCTGCATGACAGTTATTTAATAGATCTTTTTACAAAATCAATGAAAGAATTCCGAATCACTTTCCAATTATATTTTTCTTCAAATGCTCTTCGGGCATTCATTGCATGAATATAATAATGTTCCGGATTCCGGATGTAATTTACAATTAAATCAGAAATAAGTTCTGTATTTCGCGGATCCACAAGTTGTCCGAATCCTGAAATATCCATATGTTCACGGATTCCCTTTAAATTTGAATATATAACAGGTTTTCCGGCTGCAATGTAGTAGAACAACTTTATCGGTAAAGAGTGATTGTTTTCAAAGTTGAGTTCACGAAGATCAAAACAGAGGTCTGCAGCGGCAAAGGTTTCTGTAAAATGCTCAAATGAGGTCGGTTTTCTGATCTCAATATGTTCAAAATTGTATTTGGCGAGCAAGTTTTTAAAATAATTCTCATCACTTTCTTTTCTTGCGGCTCCTACAATGAGTAGTTTTATGATCGTTTCCGGTACTTTTTTTCTTAAAATATCCACAGATCTAAAAAAATTCCCAATTCCTTTGTCTTCTGATAATGCTCCGGTATAGCAAAGTGTTATTTGATTTGGCGTAAGTTTTTTTATATTCGATACAACATACTTTTTATCCGGATAATAAGGAAGCTGCATGTTTTTCTTAAATGGAAAAAAGTAAGCCATAGGAAATTTCTTAGTCTTTTCACCAAAAATAAAATGAGTGCTTAAAAAACCAGCATATAACTGAACCAGGAAAAACTTAACAGCATGAAATATTTTTGCAGGATATGGATAGGCTTCCAACATTGACATGGCGGGATACCATTCGGTTATATCATAAATAACACTTACTTTTCTCTCTTGCTCATATTTTCTTGCAGCGAATATGGCAATTGGTTCTGAGCAGATAATACAATCCGGCTTAAATGAATGACAAATCTTTTTAAAAATCTCAATTTTTTCCTGTACTGATTTCTCCAAAACAGAATATGATTCTATCTCAACTCCGTCAACAACTCCCTGCATATCTGAAGAAAGGCTGCTTATTTTAATTTCAAATCCTTCTTCAGCAAGCGTTTTTGCCTGATGGAAAAAAATTCTGTCATCGTTAAAATGATGAGCAGTCGTTAAAAAAAGGATTTTTTGCATTCGGAGAGCATATTACTAAGAAAATTTCCTCAGAAGTTTCAAACAAAAGAAACCTCGGAGGAAATCCAAATATTAAAAAAAATTATTTTATTGAAGCAGCCCAGCTTTTTTCAAGTGGCAATAAAAAGTGGCTTAAAAAATCAAGATAGGTATTTTTAGAAAAATCAAACACCTGAATATCTTGGGAGATTTCGCCGTTTCTCAGTTTTGATTTAAAATCCATCAGTTTCAACGTTTTCACTTCTCCATTTTCAACAAAGCTTGCTTTCATTCTGTCGAAAAGGCCTAATTGATATTCTTCATCAATTTCTCGCATAATCTTGCCTAAAGCATCTATACTGCATCCGGAAGCCATTTCTTTTTCTTCATCTACACAAATGATGATAAACTGGTTTTTCTCAATTTTAAAAGAGGAAGAAAGCGGTTTTCCATGTGCTGCCCAAGTTGCTAAAAAATCATATAGCTTTTCTGTAATCGTTTTAGCTTCTTTGGTTGTAAATGGTCTTGATGCGGGATATATGATAACTCTGTAGTCGCTGGTTTCTACAATATTAGATTCTTCAATTTTCATTTCCAATAATTTAAAGAGTAAAATTACGTAATTTTCCTGAGTTGAAAACCATTGTATTTTTTACTTAAAGCATAGCAAAGCATTAAAAAAAGCATAAGAACATATCCAATGAAAAATCGGCTTTCTGCCGAAGCCGGAAAAAAAATGAATTTTAGATAAATATTGGAAAAAATAAATACTGAAAACAGTCTTATCCAAAGATCTTTTGAGATATAATAAATAAGTCCTATAATAAGGAAAGCAGCTAAAGAGATTTTTTTAAAGTTAATCAATTTAAAAAATAGAAAATGAATATAATAGCTGAATGTAAAATTGGCTGGTTGAGCTGAGATTAAAGGTCTTCTCTCTATAAATGTATCATAAAACACGTCTTTCCATCCTGGAAAATTATAATATTTTATAACAAATACATATAATCCCGAAAACAAAATACCCTGTAAAGCAAGATTAAAACTTATTTTTTGGTTTTCTGTTAAATATATAAAAATAAAAACGGTGGCTAAATAAGTAAGTCCAAAAACGATATAATCCGGACGAATAAGGATAAGACATAAAACAACAAAAAACATTTGCCTGGTTTTCCATTTTCTAAATAAGCCTATCATAAATAAGAGCAGAAAAAGAAGGGAAAACATATCCGGAACAGGTGTATTAGATAAAGCCCGCAAAGGAGGAAGCATTAATATCCCTATGGTAAGCAAAGTAACTACAACATTTTTTTCAGGGAAAAATGTTTTGAGCAGAAAAAAAAGTAACAATCCTGATAAAAAATAAGATACAATACTTATCAGTAAAACAGAATGTGGGGGAGAAAATCCAAGCTTATAAAAAAATAAAACGGCTAAGTTATAGCCTATCTTTATCTGATAATAGGGTAATTGTTCTCCAAAGGCTTTAGCGTCTTCTTTAAAGAACTGTACAGCCTTATTGGGTTCAACAAGGCCTGAAATATCTTTATACTGAAGAAACGTGGCTTCTTTTTTTATAGAAGTGTAAGTATTTTGATGTACTTTTTCAAGGGAATCAGGGTATTCTCTTAGAAAAAGACAACCCAAATAACCAGGCATATCCCAATCATATACCTTGGTTTTATAGCTCCAAATACTTAAAAGAGAAATAAGAACTAAAGTAATCAGGAAAGAAATTTTCCATTTAAAATCCCAATCTTTCTTTCCTAAAAACTTCACTTAAATGGTATTAATTAAAGATCCTCTGCTTCAGCAAGGAGCTCTACAATATCTTTTACAGCAACTTCAGCATTTTTATTAAAGTGCTTTACTCCATCTGTCATCATCGTATTGCAAAACGGACAACCTGTAGCAATTACTTTAGGTTCGAATGACAACGCTTCTTCCGTTCTTTCGATATTGATGTCTTTATTCCCTTTTTCAGGTTCTTTAAACATCTGTGCTCCACCAGCTCCACAACATAAACCATTGGTTTTGCAACGCTTCATTTCAACAAGCTCTGCATCCAATTTCTCCAAAAGCATTCTTGGTGCTTCATATTCGTTATTTGCCCTTCCTAAATAACAAGGATCGTGGAAAGTGATCTTCTTTCCTTTGAAAGCTCCTCCTTCAATCTTCAAACGACCTTCTTCCATTAAGGTTTTAAGGAACTGTGTGTGATGTACCACTTCATAATTCCCTCCTAAACTTGGATATTCATTTTTCAATGTATTGAAACAATGTGGACATGCCGTTACGATTTTTTTCACCTCGTAAGCGTTTAGCACCTCAATATTCGTCAATGCCATCATCTGGAAAACGAACTCATTTCCGGCGCGTTTTGCAGGATCACCGGTACAGCTTTCCTCTTGTCCTAAAACAGCAAACTCTACTCCTATTTTATTAAGGATTTTACAGAATGCTTTTGTTATTTTTTTGGCTCTATCATCAAAACTTCCGGCACAACCTACCCAGAAAAGAACTTCCGGAGATTTGCCTTCCATTGCGTATTCAGCCATTGTTTTTATAGTGAAATCCATAATAGTTTTCAAATTTATCAATATAACAGTGCAACAGTTTACGAATGAATGTCACATCGTTACATTTTTACATTGTTCAATTAATTAATCATTTGCCCAGTTCAGACGATCTGCCTGATTGTATTGCCAAGGAGCGGCATTGTTTTCCACATTAGTCATCATCAGATTCAGCTCCTGTGGTGCTGCAGACTGCTCCATCACTAGAAATCTTCTCATCTCAAAAATAATGGAAAGTGGGTCCAATAAAACCGGACAAGCTTCAGTACATGCATTACATGTCGTGCACGCCCAAAGTTCTTCTTTTGTAATATAATCGTTCAGCAATTTTTTCCCGTCATCTACAAAACTTCCGTTCTTATCAATATTTCTTCCGACTTCTTCAAGACGGTCTCTAGTTTTCATTAAAATCAATCTCGGAGAAAGTTTTTTTCCTGTAATATTAGCAGGACAAACGGAAGTACAACGACCACATTCTGTACAAGAATAGGCATTTAAAAGTTGAACCTGATTTAAATCAAAGATATCTTCTGCTCCGAATTTTGAAGGAACTTCTGCTTCTCCTTCAGTCGGAGCTGCGTATGGATCTGCATTGGGATCCATCATTAGTTTAATTTCTTTGGTAACAGATTCCAGATTGTTGAATTTTCCTTTTTTCTCCAAATTCGCATACCAAGTACTTGGAAAAGCCAAAATAATATGTAAATGCTTAGAATAATAAAGGTAATTCATGAAGAATAAGATTCCGACAAAGTGAAACCACCAAGCTGCTTTTTCTGTAAAGAATAAAAAGCCGTCACCAAAATTATTGAATACAGGTCCTAAAACGGTAGAACTGATTGGAAAGTTTCCATGTTCAGGAAGTAATCCTCTTTGCTGAAGAACCCAATCCGCTGCATTCATTTTGAAGAAAGCCATCATTAGAGCAAACTCAATAATCAAAATCCAGTTGGCATCATGTTTTGGCCAACCAAAAAGCTCTTTCATGTTCAATCTTTTCACACCGTAAAAATTCCTACGAATGAAAAAGACAACCACTCCGATTACCACTAAAAGTGCTAAAACTTCTAACGTAGCGGTGAAGAAATTATAAAAACCATGTCCAAATATAGAGGATAGAAATCGGTGTGTTCCGAATATTCCGTCAACAATAATTTCAACAAGTTCAATATTAATAATAATAAAACCCACATACACAAAAAGGTGTAAAATACCTGCAACAGGTCGTTTTACCATTTTACTCTGCCCCATCGCCACACGAGCCATGGTTTCCCAGCGTTCTCCTTTCCTGTCGTTTCTGTTGATCTCTTTTCCTAATCTGATGTTTCTATATATCTTTTGCAGACTTTTTGCAAACAGCCCAAAACCTGCAACTAATAAAATCAGAAAAATAATATTATCGATATATTGCATGGCTTACGTTTTAGTTTTTATTATTCTTCCCGAAAACTGAGAAATTGATATATCTTTTCGGATTTGCTTTCATATCTTCAATCAGGGAATTCAGATTGGTAGAAGCTGAATTCAGATTGTTATACAACTGCTCGTCTTTCATCAGTTTACCTAAACTTCCCTGTCCTTTATCTATTCCTCCAATTACCTGGTTCAGTTGTCCAACTGTAGCATCAAGATTTGCAATCGTAGCGTTCAGTTTTTTAGTATCAATACTTTCTGCAAGGTTTCCATATTTATCCAAAGTCGTTTTACCGCTTTGCATTGTAATACTTGCGTCATCTAACACTTTCTGAAGCTTAGGATCATTGTGTCCTACCAGATTATTTACACTTCCTGCTGTTGTCTGTAATGCAGCTACCGTTTTATTAAGATTCGACAATAAAGCTTTGATTTCAGCTCTATTTTGGTCGTCAACAATTTTATTGGCATTTGACATTAAAGAATCAACTCGATGCAAAACGGTCTGCAGCTGGTCTTTTACTGGTCCCACCTGAGAAGAAAGACTTCCCATCATTCCCAACTTGAAAGCACCTTGCAATGTGTCTCCGTCTTTAGCAGTAACTCCACCATATACCAGATTCACTCGCATTTCTTTTCCGGACATTAGGCCGGGTTCAAAAATTTCAAGGGTAGAGTTTTTTGAAAATTCGAAATTATTATCGACAGTAATTTTAACAACAAAGTTAATTTGTCCCGTTTTCGTTGTTTGGGGAATGATTTTCACCACCTGTCCCACTTTCAAACCATTAATGGATACAGGCGAAGATTGAGCTAAACCTTCCACATTATCATATTTTGCGTAAAATATATTATCGGTAGTAAAAAGGCTTCTGCCCTTCATGAATTGAAATAATACGACAAAGCCTACGATAGCTAAAAGCGCAATAACACCTGCTTTTAATTCTTTACTGAACTTCACTTGCTAATTTTTTCTAATGAGCAAATATACTACATTTTAAATTAATCTTTTCTTTTATTGTTCTGCTTTAAATACAAAAAAAGACGACAAAAATTGCCGTCTTTATATTTTATTTTAAAAGCTACTTATTGCTGAGCTCCTACTTTATTCCAGATTTCAATTCTGTAATCTTCGATATCAGCATTGTCTTGTAAACTCTTCATCCAACCCTGACCAAACATTCCTGCATTTCTTTGAGTTACAGATTCTGTAAACTGCTTAAGATCTCCCGGTTGTTTGTTTACGGTTTCATTCTTCTTAACCAAAACATATACTCCAGTCCCCCCTTCAATTGGATTAGAGACTTTTCCTTTTGCAACTCCAAAAGCAGCTCCTGCTACTTTAGGTTCCATAGCTCCTGCTACTGAAGGGCTCAAAAGGTTTACCTGAGCAGATTGTTTTGTTGTTCCGAATTGTTTAGCAATCTGATCTAAATTACCTGCTTTACCGATTTTCTCAGCAATTTGTTTTGCAGCCAGTTTATTTTTAACAACCACTTCTATCTGATCTCTTACTGATTCAGGATCTGCAGTTCCTTTTTCCTGTTTTCCGTTTAAGTAAACAACAATTTTATCTCCTGTTCCGTCTACTGTAAAGAATTCAGTATCTCCTTTTTCTCTTTTCTTATCAAAAGCCCAAGCTAAGATATCTCCATCTTTCTCAGTACCCAATCCCTGAATCTGACCATCAAATCTTTTAGCTTGCTTAGGATTAGAGAATTTATAGTTTCCTTTCTTAGCAATATTCACAAAATCATTGAATGATTTACCTTGTACCTGCTGAATAAATCTTCTTGCATTTTTATCTGTCTCCGCTTCTGTAGCATCAGATGGTTTGATAGCTTTTACCAAGTTAGCAACCTTATACCCCATTGCTCCGGTCTTTTTATCCTCAATATTGATGATATGGTAACCAAACTGAGTTTCAACAACTCCGGTTGCTCCTTTAGGATTGTTTGCCAAATAAGTCAAAAATTCAGGAACAAAAGGTGTTTCTGGTGTAGTCCAACCTAAGCTTCCCCCTTGCGCAGCTGAGTTCGGGTCATTCGATAATTTAAGGAACTCTGTAAATTTAGCAGGGTTTGCTTTTACAATTGCTCCGATAGAGTCAGCCAATTTTTTAGCTTCTTCCTTAGATCTTTTCACATCCTGACCTGCAGGGCTTCCTTTGAAAGCAATAAGAATATGTCTTGACAATGTAGAGTCAGAAGTCTTCTTACCTAAAAGCTTAGATACTACATAAGCTCCCTGTTCTTTGTAAGGACCAAAAGTCTGTCCAACAGCCGCAGTCGCAATCTGTCCCTGAATAGCAGGAGGCAACTGATTCGGGCTTACATATTTATTATTAAACTGAGTATCAGAATTAGCCATTACGAACATAGAATCATTCTTTGTGTTCTGAAAGTTTTCAGTTCCTCCGCTTGCATCAGTACCTCCAGCAAATAATTTTGTAATTTCTTTCTGAGTTGCCGCATCATCCTCAGCACTTGGCTGTGAAGGGAAGAATACCACTCCTATATTTCTGCTAGGTTCAGCTTTGAACATCACAGGGTGCTGTTTGATATAATTAGCTAGATCTTCAGTCGTTACGTTAATTTTAGTCTTTTGAAGATAAGCAGCGTAATCAACCTTTACAAAATCAATATCTGCAAGCTGATCTCTCTGTCTCATTAATTCTTCAGCTTCTTTTTTACCTGTTGTAACTCCTGCAGAGACGTTAGCGAACACTTGTCTCGCCATCAATCTATATTCAATTGATTTTCTTGTCTTCAACCATTGATTATAGCCTTCAGGACTCATGCCTTTCATGTCCTCTATCTGTTTTTTAAGCTCCTGAGTCTTAAAATTCCCTTTCTCATCAAAGAATTGTTTGTTTTGAGCAAACATTTGATCATACTGAAGCTGATTCCAGAAATAATCTTCTGTCATCTCAAATCCTAACTTTTCAAATTGCTGCTTAATCAGTTTGGACTGAACCAACAATTGCCAAGCCTGCTCTTCAAGACCGTTTTTCGGCTGACCTTGCTGCTCTGCTTGCTGCTGTAATACAAAAAGCTGGTCGTTAAACTCTTCACGGGTAATTTTTTCACCATTTACTTTTCCTAAAACATCAGGGTTTTTACCAAACACCTTATCTATACTGTCCGGGTTTACCAAAAACGCTAAAAGCGCCAATGCAATTACTCCCATCAAAAGCCAAGGTCTACTCCTAATCTGTCCTAAAATTGCCATTTTATATATTATAGTTTTTTATCAGTTTGCGAAAATACACATTTTTAAGAAATTACAGAAATCTAAGTTCTTTTTTTAATTTTTAAAATGAAAATTTTATAAAAAAGGAAATTTTGACCGCATTTTTTCGTAAAAAACAAATGGCATAAGTATTGCGCATTCTAAAGCAACATCCTATATTATGTATTTTCAAAGCATAGTATAGAATATTCCTTTAACGATTTAACATGGAAATGACAATTTGTCATTCAACATAATTATGACAGAATTTGAAGATATGAGTTTAGAAGAAATGATCAGTGATGGGTTTGATATTGTGGCTGAAGAGATCAATCTTTCTGATCTTTCGGAAACAGAAAAAAATTCAGAACAGAAAATATTTCCGATACTTCCGGTAAGAAACATGGTGATGTTTCCTAATGTGGTAATTCCTATTACTGCAGGAAGAAAAACGTCTATACAGCTGCTTGAAGAAGCACAGAAAAATGGAGATTTTATCGGAATTGTTAGCCAGAAAAATTCAGAGCTTGAGTCTCCGACTGAAAAAGACCTTTATCATACCGGTACATTAGCAAAGATCATTAAAATCATTAAACTTCCTGAAGGCAATATCACAGCCATTACTAAAGGATTCCACAGGTTTAAGATCAAAAAGATGATTGAAGTTCAACCTTATTTTAAAGCTGAGATTTCAAAATTAAAAGACTCTAAGCCTAAAAATAAGGAAGAATATGAAGCGTTGCTTGAGAACGTTAAAGATTTAGCTTTAAAGATCATTGAACTAGATCCTAATATTCCGAATGCAGCCAATTTCGCTATAAAAAACATCAACAATAACGATGATTTATTAAATTTCATCTGCACTAATGCCAACTTTCCTTCTGTTGAAAAGCAAAAACTGCTTGAAGAGAAAAATCTGATGGAAAGAGCAAACAAATGCTATGAAATGATGCATGAAGATTTCAGAAAGCTAGAATTGAGAAATCAGATTCATCAGAAAACATCAAAAGATCTTGACAAACAACAGAGAGAATATTTTCTGAACCAACAGATCAGAACCATCCAGGAAGAACTTGGAGGCGGTCCGGAAAGTGACGTTGAAGATCTTATTGCCAAAGCAAGAAAGAAAACATGGAGCCCGGAAGTTGAAGAACATTTCCAAAAGGAAATCGGCAGATTACAACGCCAGAATCCGAATTCTCCTGACTATAATGTTCAGAGAAATTATCTGGATTTCTTCACAGATCTTCCGTGGGAAACTTATACAAAAGATGTTTTTGATATTGCCAAAGCTGAGAAAATTTTAGATAAAGCCCATTTTGGATTAGAGGATATTAAAAAGAGAATTCTGGAACACATGGCCGTTTTAAAACTGAAAAACAACATGAAATCCCCTATTCTTTTATTGGTTGGCCCTCCTGGAGTTGGTAAGACTTCGTTAGGAAAATCTATTGCAGATGCGCTGGGAAGAAAATATGTAAGACTTTCTTTGGGTGGACTTCATGACGAAAGTGAAATCCGTGGACACAGAAAGACCTATATTGGAGCTATGGCAGGAAGAATCCTTCAGTCTATCAAAAAATCAGGAACTTCCAATCCTGTAATTGTTCTGGATGAAATGGATAAAATAGGACAAGGTTTACATGGTGATCCAAGCTCTGCACTTCTAGAAGTTCTTGATCCTGAACAAAATAAATCTTTCTATGATAATTTCTTAGAAATGGGTTATGACCTGTCTAAAGTAATGTTCATCGCAACAGCAAATTCATTATCTACCATTCAGACTCCATTATTGGACAGAACTGAAATTATTCAGATTGCAGGATATACTTTAGAGGAAAAAATCGAGATTGCAAAAAGACATTTAATTAAAAAACAGCAGGACGAAAATGGTTTGGATTCAAAATCATTCAAACTTGGAAATGCTGAATTAAAACATATCATTGAAGCTCACACTTCCGAAAGCGGTGTAAGAAGTTTAGAAAAAAGAATTGCTTCTATTGCCCGATGGGTAGCTTTGCAGACGGCATTAGAGAAAAAATATGACAGTAAAATTTCTGTTGAAAAAGTAGACGAAATTCTGGGTGTCCCAAGACCTAAAAGCTTATCGGAAATCACAGGAGTTCCGGGAGTTGTAACGGGTCTTGCCTGGACGAGCGTTGGTGGAGACATTCTCTTTATTGAAAGTATTTTAAGCAATGGTAAAGGTGCTTTGACTATGACAGGAAATCTAGGAACTGTAATGAAAGAGTCTGCTACAATTGCCTTAGAATATATTAAAGCAAAACATGATGAATTAGGAATTTCTCAGGAGGATATTGAAAAACACAATATTCACGTTCACGTTCCGGAAGGAGCCACTCCAAAAGACGGACCTTCTGCAGGTATTGCGATGCTTACTTCAATGGTTTCATCATTTAAAAATAAAAAAGTAAAACCTCATCTTGCTATGACCGGTGAGATTACTTTAAGAGGAAAAGTACTTCCTGTAGGTGGAATTAAAGAAAAACTTCTTGCCGCTACAAGAGCAGGAATTAAAGATGTTATTCTTTGTGAGGCCAACAGAAAAGACGTTGAAGAAATTAAAAAAGACTATTTAAAGAACCTTAAGGTACATTATGTCAACCGAATGGAAGACGTAATTGATATTGCAATCGAAAAGTAATTGTAACATATTAACATTCTCAATAAAAAGAAAACACGTTTCAGAAATCTGGAACGTGTTTTGATTTACACAAACCGCTCATTATTCAAAGTGTTTTCTTAACTTTATGCAGCAGATTTTGAAATTATGAACTTTCTAAGACTTCCATTTCTTGTTAAATTTACCCTTGTAGTCATTTCTCTCATTGGGCTCGGTTACATTTTGGCGTTGGGACAAAGCATTTTAGCTCCGTTTTTTTTAGCATTTTTAATGGCCATGCTTTTTTTGCCATTTGCCACTTTTCTGGAAAGAAAGCTAAAGTTTCCAAGATCAGTATCCACAATGACATCAGTACTGATTATGCTTATTTTCTTAAGCGGAATGATCTATTTTTTCGGTTCCCAATTATCTACTTTCAGCAAAGACATTCCTCATCTTAAAGATCAGTTTCTTACTGTATTTAACAATCTGCAACATTGGGTTTCAAGAACTTTCAATATAAAGATCAATGATCAGCTTGATTATCTTGATCAGGGATTGAACAAACTTCTTTCTTCTTCAGGATTAATTTTAGGATTTACTTTCGGAGTATTTTCAACAGGGCTGGCTTTTATTTTATTCTTCCTGTTATTTTTCATTTTCATCCTGAATTACAGAAGAATTTTAAACAATTTCATTGTGACTGTTTTTAATGAAAAACACAAAGCAAGTGTAGAAGAAGTTGTAAGCCAGGTAAGAATCATGACCAAAAAATATATTATCGGGCTTTGTCTGCAGGTATTTATTGTCTCGGCTCTTACTTCAATTGTTCTTACGATTGTGGGAGTAAAATATGCAGTTCTCCTTGCTGTTCTTACTGGACTGCTGAATGTAATTCCTTATCTGGGAATCTGCATTTCATTGGTAGTTTCCTGCTTCATAGCTTTTGCAACAGGAACACCTTCCACCTGCATTTATGTTATCATTGGTTATATTGCGATTCATATTATTGATGGAAATATTATTCTGCCTTTTGTTGTAGGTTCAAAAGTAAAAATCAATGCTCTTTTTTCATTTTTAGGAATTATTATCGGAGAACATCTTTGGGGAATTGCAGGAATGTTTTTGTGTATTCCGGCCATTGCAATCATTAAAATCATCTTTGAAAGAGTTAATGGTCTGCAGCCTTGGGGAAAATTACTTGGCGAAGAAGAAAAGCCAGACAAAAAGAAAAAAAGCTACAAAATATCAAAGAATATCACGCTTAAGGAAATGGACTGATGATTAACAATGAATAATCTTTAAATTATATAAAAAATCGCCTTCAAATTGAAGACGATTTTTATTTTCTATAATGCACAAAGTGGCTGTAATCCATTTGGACATGTTTCTGTACAAAGAATGTATGTTCCGCTATCTGTACAGTATCCATAAGACGGACCTCCTGGTCCTCCAGGATCACCACCCAAGCAAGGATCTCCTGGCGGGATTTTACATGGACAACCTATTGGTCCAATATCACATTTTCCGGGACCACCGCCTCCAAGAACCTCTTTTAAATCTGACCGATTTAATTTTTTAAGATTTTTCATAAAAAATATTTGTTTAATTTGTTCAGACAAATATATAAAATAGGGCAATACAAACCATTAAATATTTCACCAACAAAAGAGTATTCATTCAACATACTTCATTTTTAGTCAACGGATTACATTTTTATTTAACTTTAATAAAAAATAAACTCATGAAAATTATAAAATTTATCCTAGCCCTTCTTTTCGGGTTAATGTTCATTAATGCCGGATTAGACAAATTCTTTCACTATAATCCAATGCCAAAGCTTACTGATGAGCAAATGAAAATCTATGCCGCTTTCGGAGAAATAGGCTGGCTGATGCCATTGGTTGGAGCTGTAGAAGTAATTGGAGGTTTATTATTTATTTTTCCTAAGACCAGAGCATTGGGTTCTATTATTATTTTACCCGTAATGGTGGGAATTTTATTACATAATGTTTGCAAGGATCAGTCTCAGATGGGAATTATCATAGCAGTAGTTCTATTCCTTATCAACATCTGGATGATTATTGACAATAAAGAAAAATATAAAGCTTTGGTAAGCTGAAAAAATGAATAACAATGGTCAATAGTGAATTTGTCTCGCAAGTCAGGTTAAAATTGACAAGCAAGGCGAATTGACTATTGACCATTGAATTTAATATTATATAAATGCGCTAAACCCTGTAATTGATCTTCCGACAATCAGGGAATTAATTTCTTTTGTTCCTTCATAGGAATAGATTGCTTCCGCATCGGCAACAAATCTTGCCACATCATACTCCAACAGAATTCCGTTACCGCCCATTACTTCTCGCGCTCTGGAAACAATGTCCCTTGTTCTTAATGTACAGAACACTTTAGCCAAAGAAGCGTGCTCATCTTTTAAAATTCCTTCATCCTGCATTTCGGAAAGTCTAAAGACCATGGTCTGCATTGCTGTAAGATTTGATAGCATTTCCACAAGATGCCCCTGGATCATCTGAAAGGAAGCGATCGGTTTTCCAAACTGTTCTCTTTTTCTGGTATAGGCTAAGGCACTTTCATAAGCTCCTCTTGCACAGCCTGTCGCCATCCAAGCAACTCCTGCTCTAGTCATTCTCAATACTTTTCCGGTATCTTTGAACGAATTGGCATTTTGCAAGCGGTTTTCTTCTGTAACCAAACAGTCTTTCAGCGTAATCAATCCGTTCTGAACAATCCTCAATGCCATTTTCCCTTTAATTTTCTCAACAGAATAGCCCGGATTATCTCTTTCAACAATAAAACCTTTTACCTCTCCATCATCTAAATCTCTTGCCCAAATGATAATAATATCTGCAAATGTTGCATTTCCGATCCATTTTTTCTGCCCATTGAGAATCCAGCCTTCGGGAGTTTTCTTGCACGTTACAGTCAATCCGCCCGCTGCACCGGAACCGACTTCAGGCTCTGTTAATCCAAATGCTCCGATTTTTTCGAACTTCTGCATTTGAGGAAGCCATTTCTGTTTTTGCTCTTCAGAACCACAGATATAAATGGATCCCATTGCCAAACCGGATTGTACTCCAAAGAAAGTCGCAATAGAAGCATCAATTCTTGCCATTTCCATTGCAATCACCCCTTCCATTAAAAAGGGCATTCCAGGACAGCCGTATCCTTCATAGGTGACTCCGCAAATATTCAGTTTTTGAAATTTTGGAATTAATTCATGTGGAAATTCGTCTCTAAGCCAATAATGATTCACCAAAGGTTTAACTTCTTTTTCCATAAAGTCTCTTACCTTAAGCTGAACTTCACGTTGTTCAGGACTTAGTGTATGATAGATATCGTAGAAATCTCCGTCTATAGGAGGAAGCTCTTTCTTTTTTTTATTCGGATCAAGCATTTTCATTAAACCCGTGAGCTGTTTATCGTCGAGTTTTGAGAAATTTTGCATCAGCTTAGGAAGATTCACTTTTTGAGAAATGGCGCTTAACTGCTCAAAGTCTATAGATCTGAATAACTCTATGGCGTTTCTGATTTTAGAAAAGGTATTTGACATAGTAATGATTGTGTGTTTGATTTGTAAAAGTTAAGCAAAAATTACTCCGAAAACAAACAACCATCATCAAACCTATTTTACAAAACACTGAATTTTAACATTTTAAAACCTCTTCTTTCTTTACAAAATATTTGCATTTCATTTTCAAACGTTACAAGCGATTCAGCTGGAACTTTGAGATAAGCAAAACATTAAAAATAAAAGCTATGAAAACTACTTACATCAGATTATCTATTGCTACAGCACTTTTATTAGGAATTTATTCATGTAAAAAACAGGAAACAATAGAAAACTACGGAGAAGCTTCCGGTATTAATGATTCAACTGCAGTTGCTACTTCAGACAGTATTTCTTCGGTAGCTACTATGAAGGTACAAGATAAACAGTTTATTAAAACCGCAGATGTAAACATGGAAGTAAAAGACGTCTATGATGCCACAATTTCAATTGAAAAATCTGTTCAGGAGCTGGGAGGATTCGTAACTCACAGTAATTTAAAAAGCAATGTAATTTCGGAAAGCACCTACAATATGTCTAACGAAGAAGCTATGCTGATCAAAAAATACCAGTCGGAGAACAGGATGCAGGTGAGAGTTCCTACTGCCAAACTGGGAGAGCTTTTAACTCTGATTAATGATAAAAAACTATTTCTGAATTCAAGATCCATCAATGCAGAAGATGTGACTTCCAACATAAAGTACGCTGAACTTGAAGGAAAGAGAATTAAAAAGACCAGTGAAAATATCTCACAATTGAAAACCAACAAGGATAAAGTAAAGCTGGATGATGAAAACATGTCTGAAAACAACCAGCAACAATATGCCAATATGGATGTAACTGACAATTTAAAATACAGCACCATTGACATTTACATTAAAGAGCCTAAAGTAAGGATTGCTGAAATAGCAATCACGAATACCCAAAGTATTGATGACAAATATAAATTCAGTTTCATCTATAGTGTTAAATCAGCTTTCGTGGAAGGATATTACTTAATTCAAAGAATTATTGTCGGGCTAATTGTGATCTGGCCCATATTACTAATCGGAATTGTAGCTCTATTTCTTTATAGAAAAAGAAGATCGACAAAAAAAACTCAACAGAATATTTAGAAAAGCTTTCCTAATCTTTTATGATTATCTCCATATTTTAATTTTACTGACCTTCGGATTTCCGGAGGTTTTTTATTTTTTTAAAAAAAACTGTAACGATTGCAGCCACACCTTTACCTACTCTTTAAAAGAACAAAAAATCAATAAAAAATAACAGTATGAAAAATTTAGTACAACTGGGAGTCGCTGCGTTAATGACCATTACATCTATTACGATTAATGCACAAAGTAAAGAGAGTGAAAACAGTATTCTTTGGGAAGTTACAGGAAACGGCCTTTCAAAACCTTCTTATATTGCCGGAACATTTCACATTATGTGCAGTAAAGATTTTGAGATGAAACCTAAAGTTTTAAAAGCCCTTGAAAAATCAGAAAGCTTTGTCATGGAAATTAATTATACAGATCCTAAAGAAATGACCGCTTTGCAGAAAATGTTCAAATCAGATAAAAAATTGTCTGACCAGTTAAACCCTGGTGAAGCCAATGAACTTGACAAAATACTTGCTAATTACGGGACCAACCTTAAAAACATGGATAATTCTTCTTCCCAGGCATTGTATGCACTTATTTCTATGAAAGCAGTTCCATGCCCGTCAACTGAAATAAAATCTTATGAGCTGGAATTAATGCAGGCTGCTCTTAAAAATAAAAAGAATATCAGCGGACTGGAAAAAGTGGAAGATCAGCTCACTTCAATCAATAAAGCTTATGAGCTGAAAGATGTAATCCAGCAACTAAAAATGGGGAAAGAATATGAAACTCTTCTCCAGGGAATGATCAGTGCATTCAAAAAAGAAGATTTGCAGACCGTAAATAATCTTTTTAAAAATGATAAATTTATGAACAGCAAACAGGAAAAAGCTATGCTTACCGACAGAAATAAAAATTGGGCAGAGAAAATGCCAGAAATGATGAAAAAAGAAAGCTCACTTTTTGCAGTGGGAGGTGCTCATCTTATGGGCGATAACGGAATCATTAAATTACTGAGAGCAAAAGGATACACCGTAAAGCCAATAAGCAGCTTATAATTTAACCATGAATACATTATTGTGAGCAATTCAACTGAAGCCACTTTTTTACGACTGATTAGTCAGCATAAAGGCATTTTGTATAAAGCCTCCCGTATTTATGCAGATTCCATAGAAGACCGGGAAGATCTTCAGCAGGAAATTATGATCCAGCTGTGGAAATCTTACCAGACGTTCAAAGGAAACAGCGAGTTTTCCACCTGGATGTACCGTGTAGCGATCAATACATCCATCACATTCTTAAAAAAAGAAAAACAAAGAGCTAACCATCATACAGATACACCGCATCATTTTGAATTTCAGAATGAAGAATACAATCCTTCTAAAGATAAACAGCTTGAAGTTTTTTATAAAGCCGTTCAGGAACTGAAACCTCTGGAAAAAGCAATTATTTTCTATTATATGGAAGGTCATTCTCACAAAGAAATCGGAAACAATATGGGACTTAGCGAAGGAAATGCCCGTGTAAAACTCAATAGAACAAAAGAAAAAATACAAAACATCATAAAAAAATCAGGTTATGAATTTTGATCAACTAAAATCAGAATGGGATAAAGAAAATACCAATATCAATATTCCCAGTACAATAGATCAGCTCAAAGAGAGCAAACATCCGATTGAAAAGATTCAAAAAAATATGAAAAAAGAATTTATTATGCAGGTCATTGCCATTATTTTAATTGCTTTTTTTCCTCAGCAATTTAAGTTCCCGGCTTCACAATATATCATTTATTATACATCATATGTGATGTTTGTCGTGATCTCTTCCTATTATCTTTTCGGATTTTATAAATTTTACAAGCAAGCCGAACTTTATACAGGAAATACAAAAAACAGCTTATGGAAAATTTACCATGAATTAAAACTCAATATGGAACGTTACCAGTCTTTCGGGTTCCTTCTCCTGCCGCATTTTTTAATTACTATCGGTTTAGGAATTTATAACAGGCTTCTGAAAAACGGAGAAACATTTTCCGACCTTACCAATGCTCATGTCTTTTCATTGATCTTGATTGTATTACTCTCCACTTTAGCCGTCGTCACCGGCATTATCTTATGGACTAAATATTTATATGGGCGCGATGCTAAAAAGCTGGAACACATTTTAAATGATATGGAGGAAGAATAATATTATTTCACCCTAAATTAGCTTCAAATTAAACATTTGAGGCTTTTTTATTAAAAAACTATTATTTATTTTCCCCAAACTTATTTGAGGTTTTATTTTTCCGTAAATTTGCAAATCAATAATTTTGCATGAGGATTTGGCACTCAATAATCCTGGATCCAAAGCATTAAAACTTTAATTTCTAAATATATGCTATCAAAAATAAATCCTTTACATACTGAAAGCTGGAAAAATCTGGATGAACATTTCGGAGACAATGACTTTGATTTAAGAACTCTTTTTCAGGAAAACCCTAATCGTTTTCAAGAATTTTCGTTGCAAAGAGATAATTTTCTTTTCGATTATTCAAAAAACCTGATCGATTCAAAAACAAAAGAACTTTTATTGAATCTTGCTGAAGAATCCCAGTTGAAAGATGCCATTTCTAAAATGTTTTCCGGCGATAAAATCAACGAAACAGAAGGAAGAGCCGTTCTTCATACTGCTTTGAGAGATTTTTCAGATAAGGAGATCTTGGTAGACGGAGAAAATATCAAACCTCAGATTAAAAGAGTGTTGGAGCATATGAAATCTTTTTCCGAAAGCATTATTTCAGGATCTCATAAAGGTTTCAGCGGAAAAGAAATTACCGATGTCGTGAATATCGGAATCGGAGGTTCAGATTTAGGACCTGTAATGGTAGTTTCTGCTTTAAAACATTTTAAAACAAGATTAAAAGTTCACTTTGTTTCTAATGTAGACGGAAATCATATCGCAGAAGTTGTAAAAAACTTAAATCCTGAAACCACTTTATTTATCATTGCTTCTAAAACATTTACGACTCAGGAGACAATGACGAATGCCAACTCAGCAAAAGACTGGTTCTTACAATCTGGAAAACAGGAAGATGTAGCCAAACATTTTGTAGCTTTATCTACTAACGTTCAATCGGTTAAAGACTTCGGAATTGCAGAAGAAAACATCTTTGAATTCTGGGATTGGGTTGGTGGAAGATACTCTCTTTGGAGTGCAATCGGATTAAGCATTGTTCTTTCTGTAGGTTATGAAAACTTCGAACAACTATTAAAAGGGGCTTTTGATACGGATCAGCATTTCCAGACCGCAGAATTCTCTGAAAATGTACCTGTTTTAATGGGACTTCTAGGAATCTGGTACCGAAATTTTTATGCGGCAACAACCTATGCTATACTTCCCTACTCTCAATATTTAGACAGATTTGCAGCTTATCTTCAACAGGGAGATATGGAAAGTAACGGAAAATGTGTAGACAGAAACGGTGAGTTTGTTGAATATGAAACAGGACCAATTATTTGGGGAGAACCGGGAACAAACGGACAACACGCTTTCTATCAGTTGATTCACCAGGGAACTGAATTGATTCCTGCTGATTTTATCGCTTATGCAAAAAGCCCGAACAAAGTTTCTGATCATCAGGATAAATTATTAGCTAACTTTTTCGCTCAGACTGAGGCACTTGCCTTCGGAAAAACCGAAGAAGAAGTGGAAGAAGAATTAAGAAATTCAGGAAAATCTGATGAAGAAATTGATTTCTTGGTAAACTACAAGGTCTTCCAAGGAAATACGCCAACTAACTCTATAATATTCAAAGAATTAACTCCTTTTTCTTTAGGTCAGTTAATTGCTTTATATGAGCATAAAATTTTCGTTCAGGGGGTGATCTGGAATATTTTCAGTTTCGACCAGTTTGGGGTGGAGCTTGGAAAGGTTTTAGCCAACAAAATTCTTCCGGAACTTGAAAATAATGAGAACATTAGCTCTCATGACAGCTCGACCAACGGGTTGATCAATTATTATAAAGGAAATAAGTAAAAGAAAGTAAATATCTAATAAAAGTAAAAAATGGCAGAAATTCTTGACGGATTAAAAGTATCCAAAGAAATAAAACAGGAAATCAAGGCTGAAGTTGAAAAAATTGTTGCCGGAAAAAGAAGAGCCCCACACTTGGTTGCTATTCTTGTGGGAAACAACGGAGCAAGTAAAGCTTACGTTAATGCTAAAGTGAAAGACTGTGAAGAAGTAGGTTTTCAATCTAGCTTAATTAAATTTCCAAGTACAGTTTCTGAATCTGAATTATTGGAAAAAATTGACGAGTTGAACAAATCTAAAGCAGTTGACGGATTTATCGTTCAGTTGCCTTTACCGGATCAGATTGATCAGGAAAAGATCATCAACGCCATTGATCCAAGAAAAGATGTAGATGGTTTCCACCCTGAAAACTTCGGGAAAATGGCATTGGAAATGGATACATTCTTGCCTGCAACTCCATTCGGAATTTTAACTTTACTGGAAAGATATAATATTGAAACAAAAGGTAAGGACTGTGTGATCATCGGAAGAAGTAAAATCGTTGGAAGACCAATGAGCATCCTGATGGGAAGAAAAGATTTCCCTGGAAACTCAACCGTTACACTTACACACTCTTACACTAAAGATATCGAAGAATATACTAAAAAAGCAGACATCGTAATTACAGCTTTAGGTGATCCTCATTTCTTAAAAGGAGATATGATCAAAGACGGTGCAGTAATTGTTGACGTAGGAATTACAAGAGTAGACGACGACTCTCCAAAAGGATATCATTTGGCAGGTGATGTAGATTTTGACAGCTGTGCTGCAAAAGCAAGCTGGATTACACCTGTTCCGGGAGGAGTTGGACCTATGACGAGAGCGATGTTGATGAAAAACACCATCATTGCTTATAAAACTTCGGTCTATAACGACTAATTTTAAAATGAATAAAGAAGAAGATATTTTATTAAAAGAAGGTAAAATGCTCCCTGTAATGGAGCATTTTTACACTCTTCAGGGAGAAGGAGCGCATACCGGAAAAGCAGCCTATTTCATCAGATTGGGAGGTTGTGATGTCGGGTGCCACTGGTGTGATGTAAAGGAAAGCTGGGATCCAACTTTACATCCATTAATGAATGCAGAAGAAATTGCAGAAACTGCAGCAAAACATTGCAAGACTATTGTTTTAACAGGTGGTGAACCATTAATGTGGAATCTTGATATTTTAACATCCAAATTAAAAGAATTAGGATGCACGATTCATATTGAAACTTCAGGAGCATATCCTATGAGCGGACATATCGACTGGATTACCCTTTCACCAAAGAAAACAGGACTTCCAAAAGAAGAAATCTACGCAAAAGCTCATGAGCTTAAAGTAATTGTTTTCAATAATAATGATTTTAAATTTGCTCAGGAACAGGCTGCAAAAGTATCGGAAAACTGCACCTTATATCTTCAGAGTGAATGGAGCAAGCGCGATGAAATGTATCCTAAAATTACAGACTTCATTCTGGAAAACCCTGAATGGAGAGCTTCAGTTCAGACCCATAAATACCTGAATATCCCGTAAAATTGACTATCTTAGGCCTTCAGTTATTCTGTAACCATGCAGAGAATAAGATACTCTAGATATTTAAAAACGATAATTATTTTGCTTGACCTTCTGGTTATTGCAAGTGTATTTATATTCTTTTTTGCCGAAAGAAATGCAGATCTGATGCAAGATAACGAAGTCTGGTCATTTCCATTGCTTCTACTTGTTTCTTTCTGGGTTTTACTAAGCGGAAGAACACAAATCTATAATATCCGGAGAAATATTACTTACACAACCTTCATAGAGCGTATTATTACCCATTTCATTTTATTCGTCGTTGGATTAGTACTCATAAGAAAGGTAAGTAATAATCAGTTTTTTGGTTCGGAACTCTCGTGGCTTTCCCTCTATCTTTTCTTTTTTATACTCCTGACAAGATCTGTTATTTACTTTGTTATTAAATATTTACGTTCTTTAGGGATTAACAACAGAAATATAATGTTTCTCAATGAAAACAGTTCTACTAAAGTTCTTAAAAATATTTTAAAAGAAAGAAAAGACTTCGGCTACAAAATTTTTGAATTTCAAAATGAAGCGATTAATATTGAAGAACTTCAGCTCTTCTGGAAAAAGAATGGTATTCACACTCTCTTTTTACCTTTAGAGACAACTTTTGATAAAAATACAGAGGACAAGATCTTTAAACTGGCAGAAACGAACAAGGTACACATTTCACTTATTCCCAATATATTACAGAACGACTGGTTTTTGTATGACTTGGGATATATCGAAAACCAGCCTGTTTTGCACCAGTCTTCTTATCCGCTGGACAATTATTTCAACTTTTCGTTAAAGAGAATATTTGATATCCTTTTTTCAGTTGTTATTTTGGTAGGAATATGCTCCTGGCTTTTCCCCATTATCGCCATTTTAATTAAGACAACTTCAAAAGGACCCGTGTTTTTTACACAGAGGAGATATGGATTTCACGAAGAGGTTTTCACCTGCTTAAAATTCCGGACAATGGTTGTCAATGATGATTCCGCAACAAAAGTTACTGCAGAAAATGATTCCCGGATTACAAGATTCGGAAAATTTCTAAGAAAAACAAGCCTTGATGAAATGCCACAGTTTTTAAATGTCCTGAAAGGTCAAATGTCTGTTGTGGGACCTCGCCCTCATATGTTGGCTGTGGATGATTATTATAAACCCAAAATCGGAAGATATAGTTTAAGAAGCATGGTCAATCCGGGGATTACAGGTTTAGCACAGGTAAACGGTTTAAGAGGAGATTCCGGAGACAGAGAAGTGGAAATGAAAAAAAGAGCTTTGGCAGACGCATATTACGTTAGAAACTGGAGCTTTGTTTTGGATTTGGTCATCATATTAAAAACGATAATATTGATAATAGCCGGGGATAAAAATGCAAAATAAGGTAGATTTAGATTTAATTTTAACATTAATCTAAGGCTAATCCTGAGCTATAATCTTCATCTAATTAAATAAAAAAAGTCTAATTTAGCAGAATGTTAAAAAAGTTTTTTACAGCAGTAGGAGAATACATTATCCTTCTAGGTAAATCTATCCAGAAACCTCAGAAAATGAAGGTTTTTTGGAAGCTGTTTATGAGAGAGATCAATGATTTGGGAGTCAACTCATTCGGGTTGGTTATCTTTACCTCTATATTCGTCGGAGCGGTAGTTGCTATTCAGATGTTCAACAACTTTGATGCTTCTTCGTTCCCAATTCCCCCTTCATTTGTAGGATATGCAACGAAAGCCGTTTTGGTTCTTGAATTTTCACCTACTATTATCAGTCTTATTCTGGCAGGAAAAGTAGGCTCATATATTGCTTCAAGTATAGGAACAATGAGAGTTTCCGAGCAGATAGATGCTTTGGATATTATGGGAGTAAATTCTCCGAATTTTCTTATTTTCCCTAAAATAATCGCTTGCGTTATTTTCAATCCATTACTAATTGCCATCAGTATTGTTTTTGGTATTGGAGGCGGATATATTGCCGGAATTCTTACCGGAAACTGGACCACCAATGATTATATTGTAGGTATTCAGATGTATATGCCTAATCTTTTCGTGTATTATGCATTTGTAAAGACAATTGTTTTTGCATTCATCATTGCAACAGTGCCTTCTTATTTCGGATATAATGTAAAAGGAGGTTCACTGGAAGTAGGTAGAGCAAGTACACAGGCTGTAGTTTGGACCATGGTATTCATTATCCTTTCCGAATTATTATTAACCCAATTAATATTAAGCTGATGATTGAGGTAAAAAATTTAAAGAAAAGTTTTGATGATGTTGAAGTACTTAAAGGAATTTCGACCTCTTTTGATAAAGGAAAAGTAAACTTAATTATTGGGCAGAGTGGATCAGGAAAAACAGTTTTCCTTAAAAGCTTATTAAATGTATATCAACCCACTTCCGGAGAAATTCTTTTCGACGGAAGAGATATCAATGTCATGACCCGTGAAGAGAAACAGCAACTCCGCTCCGAAATCGGAACCGTATTTCAGGGAAGTGCATTGTTTGACTCTTTAACCGTGGAAGAAAATATTATGTTTCCGCTGGATATGTTTACGAATTTAACATTCCGTGAAAAAAAGAAAAGAGTTTTTGAAGTAATAGGAAGAGTACATCTTGATAAAGCCAATAAAAAATTTCCATCCGAAATTTCCGGGGGAATGCAAAAAAGGGTGGCTATTGCAAGAGCCATTGTAAACAATCCTAAATATCTTTTCTGTGATGAGCCCAACTCCGGACTGGATCCGTACACATCTAATGTAATCGATGATCTTCTGCTGGAAATCACAAAAGAATATAACACGACGACCATTATCAATACGCACGATATGAACTCGGTGATGACAATTGGCGAGAAAATTGTATATCTGAGATTAGGAATAAAAGAATGGGAAGGAAATAAGGACATCCTGATTACTGCAGGCAATAAAAATCTGATTGATTTCGTTTATTCATCAGAGCTGTTTAAGGAATTAAGAGAATACTTATTAGAGAATAATAAAACTATTGATAATACAATCACAAAAATAGACGATAATGAAACGAATATTTAGTATCGCATTAATAGGGTTTTCTATGCTTGCTTCGGCACAGATCTCTCTCGCGGGTAAAGCTAACTTAATTTTTCCGACAGGATCTCCTTCTTGGAAAAATATTAAAGGAACGGTAAATGAAGCTATAGATGGTGAAGGAAAAAATAATGTAGGTTTCAACGTAGGTCTTTCATTGAAAGCAAGCCTTCCTGCTTCATTTTTCTTAATGCCTGAATTATACTATACGAATTTTAAAAACGAGTTTACGACAGCCAATACTACTTTTGATATCAAAAGCAGCCGTATAGACCTTCCTGTTCTTGTAGGACACAAAGTGTTGGGTGATATGTTGGGAGTTTTCGTAGGACCTGTTGCAAGTTATAACTTAAGCAAAGAAGATACTTTCAATGATTTTAAAGAAAATGCAAGGGATAATTTCACGGTAGGTTACCAATTCGGAGCTCAACTGGAAATTAAAAAACTGATTTTAAATGCTAAATATGAAGGAGCTTTCAGCAAAGACGAAAGAAAATTCATCAGCAATGTATCGGGAGAAGAAATAAGATATGACAACCGCCCTAACCTATTTATGGTAGGGGTTGGATATAAATTCTAATTCATCGAAAATAACAACTATAAAGAAATCCTCAGGTCATCAGATCTGAGGATTTTGATTTTGAGAACGGATTTCAGCTTCTCTTTTGGCAAGTTCGGCCGCCTGTTTTTCCAACTCTTCTTTATCTTTTTGCAATTGCTTAAATTCTTTCCTTTTTTGTTCTGCTTTTACAGCACTTCCTTTACTTAAATAACCTAATATTCCTCCAATAATTAATCCAATTCCAATACCTCCCAAAATTCCCATGATGTGAGACATTTGTAAATCATTTACAGTAAAATTAGGTGATGTTAAATAAAATAAAAGTACGGATAATGCTAACAGTATAATTCCGGTAATAGATAGGCTTTTCATAGTATTTGTGATATTATAAATGGTTAAACAACTAAAAAAGTCTTACCAAATTTAATAAAATTCAATAAGACTTTATCAAGATTAAAATTCCATATTAGTTATATTTTTCCACCTGCAGCTTTGTAATACTCTAAAGCTTTTGGTAAGTCCTTATTGATATCCGAAATTCTCGTCTCAGGATTCGGGTGAGTAGAAAGGAATTCAGGTTGTCTAGCTCCTGTAGAAGCCGCCTCCATTCTATTCCAGAAAGGAATCGCCTCTCTTGGGTCATAACCCGCCATTCCCATCAAATACAATCCCATTTTATCTGCTTCAGATTCCTGGTTTCTACCATATTTCAATAAAGCAACTTGCGAACCAATAGGATAAGCTTTTTCAAAAATACTTGCCCATTGAGCATTTGAAATCGTTCCTCCCAAAATTTGTCCACCGTATTGCGCTACCATTGCCTGAGAAATTCTCTCATTTCCATGACCGGCCAATGCGTGCGAAACTTCGTGTCCCATTACTACAGCAAGACCATTATCGTTTTTGGTAATGGGTAAAATTCCTGTATACACCGCTACTTTTCCTCCAGGCATACACCAGGCATTAAGTTCACTGCTCTGTAAAAGATTAAACTCCCAGTTATAGTTTGCTAAATCTGCGCTTCTCCCAATACTGGCATAATATCTTTCTGCAGCCGATTTAATTCTTGTTCCTACATTCACCACTCTTTTCGCATCGGCAGTTCCTGTAATTACTTTAGATTTGCCCAATGTCGTCTTATATTCCTGTGCAGACATAGTCATAATTTCAGAATTATCTGCTATCTGCAATGAAGATCGTCCCGTAATTGGGTTTGTAGTACAGGCTACAGCCAACATAGCAACGGCTCCTATTCCTAATAATTGTTTAATTTTCATAGTTTCGAGTGTTAAATAATTCAACCTTTACAATTTCTATTCCAAAAAGTTTTTAGAAGGAATATATTTGCATACATTTTGCTATTTAAATTTAATAATTATTTTGTTATCATGAAAAAGTATATTTCATTTCTTTATATTTTAGGGTTCTTGTTTATCTTCCAAAGCTGCTCTTCTCAGACAGGAATGGATTCTCAAACCGTAACAGCACTTGTTAATTCTCAAGATTTTTCATTTCATGCTGAGCGAGCAAACCCTACCAATTATGATGTCATCAATGTAATGAACTCAATGCCCAATTCTACTTCAACAAGAATACTGGATCTTACAGGGGGATATTACTCTCTTGATCTAAAAGGAGATAAATTAGAAGCGGTTTTGCCTTATTTCGGAAGATCCTTTAATCCATCTTATGGAAATAATGATAAAAATGGTTACAGATTTACCTCAAAAGATTTTACAGTAAACAAATCTCAGAATAAAAAAGGCACCTGGATTATTAGAATTAAACCGAAAGATGTAAGCAATGTAGATGAAATCGTCATGGAAGTGTATAAGAGTGGAAAAGCCTTCACCTCAATCAGAGGGAATGACAGACAACCGATTTCCTATGACGGATATATTTCGAAAAATGAAGAACCTAAAGGAAAAGAAAAGCCTTAATCCTTTTTATTAAGAAATTTCTCAACAAATAATTTTGCTTCAGTACTTGGATTGGAAACCATTGCTGAAGCATTTTTTTTATGCTCAAAATAAGCCTCTTCTACAGAATTCTCTTTCTTCATCATTGCTAAAATATATTCCTGAACCCAATATTCAAACCGCTTTTCAGCCTGAAGAATTCTTACCTCTTCAAATCTGTGAGATTTCTTTTTAAGATCAATAAATTCATTAATCTTTTCAAAAACTTCTCCCAATCCTTCATTATTGAGTGCAGATCCTAAAAGAACCGGAACTTTCCAGTTTTTTTCTTTTGGAGGAATAAAATCTAACGCTCTTTTTAATTCCAATTTGGTATTTTTTGCTTTCTGAAGATTGTCCTGATCCACTTTATTGATGAAAACCACATCCACCATTTCCATAATTCCTCTCTTGATCCCCTGAAGCTCGTCTCCTCCTCCTATTATTTTCAGGAATAAAAAAACATCGGTAATATCTGCAACCAACACTTCAGATTGCCCAACTCCCACCGTTTCTATCAAAATATAATCATAACCTGCAGCTTCGCAAATCATCATCGTTTCAAAGGTTGTATTGGCAACCCCTCCCAAAAATCCGGAACTCGGAGAAGGGCGAATGAAAGCGTTTTCTTCTTTTGCCAGTTCTTCCATTCGGGTTTTATCCCCTAAAATACTTCCTTTATTGATTGCTGAGCTCGGATCGATAGCGAGAACGGCTACTTTTTTACCATTTGAAATCGCTAATCTTCCAAAATTTTCTATAAAAGTTGATTTTCCGGCACCGGGAACCCCTGTAATTCCTATCCGGGTAGAATTTCCGGTAAAAGGCATGATCTTTTTCAACAATTCTTCTGCCTGAAGCCTGTGTTCAGATTTTTTGCTTTCAACCAAGGTAATAGCTTTTGCAATCAGGCGTTTATTTCCCAATCGTATTCCTTCAACCAGCTCTTCTGTAGAAAATTTCATCGATTCAAAAATAAGGATTAAACAGTGATGGATCAATAGTTAATTTTCTTCACCTTTTAAATTTGATAACGCCTGCATCCAATTCGACAGACAAAGCAATTACAGAAGAATATTGACCAAGTCATTATTCCAGCAGATCGTAATTTTTACTTCTTCTAAATTAACAAGCACTTCATTAATCAAAAGTGAAATTAATTACATTTGTTAGTATTCAAAGATAATAAATATGAAAAACATCATTGCTATAGCTTCATTTGCTGCTATTTTATTAGTTTCCTGTACCTCAAAAGCACCTGTAGCTACTGCAGCTCCGGCGGTTTCCACCTCTACTCCGGAACAGATCGCGCAAGGCAAAACCATCTTCGAAAATTCTTGCGGAAGATGTCACAAATTACCGGATCCAGCCTCTCATAATTCTATACAATGGGTTGGAATTATGAATTCGATGGCTCCGAAAGCGAGACTTACGGATGAACAGCATCAGTGGGTTTACGATTATATCGTATCTGTGAAAAAATAATAATTCACATCAAACAAGATATTATTATGAAAAAATTGATTTTAGGTATGATTCTTTGCTCTGCAACGATGGTAATATCGTGCGGACCGAAAAGTGTAGCTGTAACGGGACCCAAATACACTTCATCTGAACAATTGGCTCAGGGAAAAACCATCTTCGAAAACTCGTGCAACAGGTGTCACAAATTACCAGACCCTGCAAAACATGACGATCAGGGATGGATAAAAACCTTAAGCAGAATGGCTCCGAAAGCTAAGCTAAGTGACAATCAGCATCAAATGGTTTATGATTATCTAATATCTGTAAATAAAAAATAGGCTTCTTTTGAAGTCTATTTTTGTTTTAGATTTATTCCTAAACCTGGTTTCGCGGATAAAATTATTTTTCCGTTTTCAACAAAGCTTCCAGCTGCATAGTCATTGGAAACAAGATTGGCTCCATCCAGATCAACATAATCCACCAGTCCCGTCAGGACACAACCTGCAGAAATTCCGACTGTGGATTCTGTCATACAGCCGATCATGATTTTATAATGTAATGCACGGGCTTTTCTGATCATTTCCAAAGCAGGAGTTAAACCTCCACATTTCATTAATTTGATATTGACGCTTTTATAATATGGAATTAATTCTTCAAGAGCATCTATGTTTTGGCAGTCTTCATCCGCCATCCAGTTTGCAAAACCTTGTTTCTTTAAAATTTTGTATTGATCAATAGGTTTGGGCTGTTCCAGATAAGAGAATTTTTTAACCTCAGCATTTTCCTGAAGCCAGATACAGTCTTCATCGGTAAAGCTTGCGTTGGCATCTAAAGCAATATTTTGAGGTAATTGTAAAAGCTTTTCGACATGATCTTTATTTAACCCTTTACATTTTACTTTGAATTTATTCCACTTACTCCTGTTTATTTTTTCAATTTGGTGCTCGATTTCTCCAACAGAAATAGTGATAGAACTTTCCACTAAATTTTCAGACGGAAGATTATTTAATTCAATGAAACTTTTATTTTCCAATTTTCCGAAAAGATCCCAATAGGCACAATCCAGCGCAGACAATAAAAATGGATGGATGTTTAAATTCAATAAAAATTTAAAAAAGTTTTTTGGATGAATAATCTTCTGAGTCTCTATCTGAGGTTGAATTTCTTTTAATTTTAAAACAAAATGTTGAAGATTGATTTGATAATAATCGATTGCAACACATTCGCCGTACCCTTTACAGTTTTGGTAAATAAGCTCTATCAATAAAGCTTCTCTTTTATTGTAATTCCCATAAGCAATAGAGAATGTTTCTTTTAGCTGAAGTTGTTTTATATTGAATTTTATTTGCATTTTCTCTAGCTTATCCAGGTGTCAAAAGATCTTATAAATTTCCATTTTCCATTTATTTTCTTATAAACTGAAGTTTTTCCTGCTCCATATAAAGCTCCGCAGCTCATCGAATATTTAACGATACAAATATTTTTATCTTTGTTAAAAAATGGTACCGAAAAGGTTTTAATACATTTATCCTTATATTTCTTATTAAACGCTGTCCAGAAATTACCTGACCGTTCCGAATTCTTTCTGATTTTTTCAAGATCTTCGTCCATAATATATTCAAGCTTCGATTTCATTTTGTTCCTATCAAGTTTGAAATTTGATAATAACATTACCGAATTTCGATAATATGCAGAATCTTTTACAGCAAAAACAGAATCATAATCGAGATTTATCCCAAATGCTGGTATCGGAGGTTCATCAGAATTATTGTTAATTTGATTTAAAAAAACATCCTGCAATTTAATATTGTAAACATAATCATGTCCGAAATGATAATCCAAAAGGTCGATACTATCTTGCTTTAGGTCATCTGTAATTAACTGATTTAAAACTTCATATTTCAAATCCAGTGTTTCATCTTTTAGACTGACTTTTATGTTGGATTCGTTCTTTTTACACGAAATAATTAGGAATAAGAAAAGGAATATATGCTGTTTCATCTATTAAATTTACAAAAAAAGGAGACTTATTTCGTCTCCTTCTTCTTTTTAATTTTGCTTTTCTTGGACATCTTTGATTTTATAAATTTCTTACGATCCTTTACAATATTCAAGCTATATTCGGAAAAACAATATTTTTCAGCTTCATCCAAAAATTTCAAAGCATTGGCAAAGCTTCCTCTTTTCTCCGAGAGTAAAGATCTATACATCCATAATGTTGACTTATCAATCCCTTTGATTTTTAATGAATAGGCAATCAGCTTTTCGGCTTCCTGAAAATCTTCATTGTCTAAAAGACATTTAATATAGTATTGAGGAACATTTAAGTTCGTGATATCACATTGCATTGCTTCTTCAAAATAAAGCTTTGCTTTTTCATAATCACACAACATTTCACTGTAAATTCGTCCCATTAAACATAAACTATCGGCATCTTCCGGATCATAGGACAGTGCATAATTCAAAGCTTCCAGACAATCTGGAAGACTGTACGGATAATTGTCCAAGGCATCAAAGTAATATTTATTTTTAGTTAAGGTCATTTCTGTAGTTTTTTAATTCGTTTTTCAGTTGATTTCTCTGTTTTTTGAAAGTTTTTTCCTGATAATTCTTTTTAAAGTCCGTTCCGGAAAACGTACGGGTTGGGTTTCCTCTCTGAATGTTCAGATGATTATTCCACGTTTCCTGCATTCTTTTCTGAAGCTGAATAATATTCTGTTCCAAGACCTTTTCCTTTAATCTCGCAATCGAAAGTTTTTTATTTTCCAATTGAGAGCGTGAATCCTGCACGAAAACACTTTGCCCTGTCGGAATATGCGTCGCACGAACGGCTGTATTCACTTTATTCACGTTTTGTCCGCCACTTCCCTGACTTCTCGTTGTCTGAAACTGAATATCTTTTTCATGAAAATGGATTTCTTCCAACCCTTCCAATTCAAAAATTCCGATATACCAGTTGCTTCTTTTATGCAGTTTCCGGAAGGTGCTTTTCCCTGTCCAGCAAATGCTACCTAACCATATTTTTAAAAAATCATTTAAATCTTTTGCTTTTAAAAGTATGGTCGCTGATTTCAAGGTCAGGTTTTCATCACCATTTTCCCGGTGAATGATTTCGTAATCTATATTATTTTTTTTTGCTTCCTCAAGGAACACCTTCAGAATCTTTGCAACTACCCATTGGCATTCTAAAGGCCCTCTTCCTGAGGTTATCTGTATTAATTTTTCCATTGTTTTTAATTTGTTTTGTCATTCTGACGAAGGAAGAATCTCTTTTTCATCTTTGAGATTCTTCACTTCGCTTTGCTACGTTCAGAATGACAGTGCAGCACTTCTACTTTTATCGATCCATTCTCACAATTCTCGGCTGGAAGGTTCCCAGGATATCTACCAATTCACTTTGTGCATTCATTACCTCATTGATATCTTTATACGCCATCGGCGCTTCTTCTGTATTACCTCCGATTAAAGTGACATTTTTAAGCTTCAGTTCTTTCTTGATGTCATTTTGGGTGAAAAGACTTCTGCATTCTCCTCTGGAATGCGCTCTTCCTGCACCATGAGACGCGGAATTCAATGAGTCAGGATTTCCTTTCCCTCGAACGATAAAACCTTTTGCCGTCATGGAACCGGGAATCATTCCCAATTCATTTTCGCTGGCCGGAGTTGCTCCTTTTCTGTGAACAATCACTTCTTTTCCGTTATGAATTTCTTTCCATGCGAAATTGTGATGGTTTTCAATTCTGGCTTTTACTCTGCCTCCGACTGCCTTAACCAATCTTCTGTGAATATCATCATGACAGGCAGATGCATAATCCCCTGCTAAATTCATCGCTGTCCAATATTCCAATCCTAGATGCGTATTGAGATCCAGCCAGGCAAATTGCTGTGCTTCTTTTGGCAACGGACATTGCTCTACAGCCACTCTTGAATAATACTGAGCGATTTCAGCTCCCAACCCACGAGATCCGCTGTGCGAAAGAATTCCGAGATATTTCCCTTTTGGAAGTCCGATTTGTTCGTCTTCTCCCGTGATTTCCACTTCTCCGAATTCCACAAAGTGATTTCCACCTCCAGAGCTTCCCATTTGCTTGATCGCCTTTCCTTTTAATCTTTTTAAAATCGGAATCATATCAAAAGTATCTCTGTCGAAGATTTCATGATCAATATGAGATTTATGCGTTTCATACATTCCGAATTTTGTATGTTCTGCAAGAGTTTTTTCATACTTATCTCTCGCCCCGTCAAGATATGAAACAGGAGTATCCAAAATGCTGAGGCTCATTCTGCAGCCAATATCCATTCCGACTCCGTAAGGAATCACTGCATTTTCCACGGCAAGAACTCCACCGATTGGAAGTCCGTAACCGCTGTGCGCATCGGGCATCAAAGCTCCCTGTGCTGAAATTGGAAGTTTCAAAGCAGTATACAACTGATTTTTTGCTTCATCTGAAATATTGTTTCCGAAAATCTGAAAAGAAGCTCTGTTTGTATTGAGCATTCTTTTTTCTGTTTTCTTAGATGACAGCAAAGCTTCTGCAATTTGTCCGAAGGTCAAATCTTTTTCGAATTGTTCCGGATTTTGCAGAATTTCCTTTAAAAGAGATTTTACGTGATGAATATTTTTTGTCGCAAAATTTCTTTTCATGACTTCCAAAGCGATGTTAACACTCTGATTATTTGGATAGCCTATTTTTAATATATCTTTTCCTTTAAGTTTTAAATTTCCCATTGTTTTTATTTTAAATTGAGTATGAAATACCTGGTTTTCACTCTACATTTCACACAAATCCTTTATCAACTAAATATTTAGTCGATTTATATTTGTCATTCTGACGAAGGAAGAATCTTTTGTAATTCATTGAGATTTTTCAATTCGCTTCGCTACTTCAGAACGACAGAATCCATTTCTTTAGCCCAGATTGCAGCGACATCCTTTTTTGTTGCGGCCGAAGCGAAGCAAGGCCGTAACGAAAAAGATATAGCGGAAAACTGGAAATTGCTCCTTAAAAAATAATAAGACAACAATTCGACTTAGTCAAAAAGGTTTCTAAATTCTATAAAAAGATTTCGGGGAAACTGATTTAAGTTTGAAATATTGCGCAATAAAAAACCCGAAATCTTACGACTTCGGGTTTTGATATTTCAATATACTGTTATTCTATGAGTGTACCAAACCACGAAGCCTCGCCTTTGCAAAAGGCAATCCTACTGTTGAAAGCTGACTGAATTTGAACATTGCTTCGTTGTTTTTAAATGGTTAAACTTGATTTTCAGACGCAAAGATATATTATTTTTTGAATAATCCGTTTTTTATTTGCAATTTTTTGTGAAATTCATACATAAGTCTGAATAGAACACTATCCAGACTTACGTATTTTTTAATCTTTTGATCCCAGATCGTCCATTGGGTCATCCATTCCTTTGATAATGTTGGAATGATAGACTCTTTCCGATCCGAGAAAATAAATATTGTGTTTTGCTTTGGCAATAATCCCGTTATATTCTTCCTCACTCATACCATCCGGAATATCTTTTTCATCTTCCGATTGCTTCCGATACACCTGCAAAGCTCCATTTCTATTTAAAATAGATTTTGCAGCAGTTGCCTGCTCAAGATCATCGGTGTAAACAACTACATTATTTTTTCCGATGCTATGTTTACGGTATGCCTCAAGCATTTCTGCATCATGAGCAAAAACATAGTCGAAGAAGCCTTTCGTTTGTTCATCTTCCTGATAATGATCAAGTCCTACTTCTACGTTTGATTTTGAAACAATAATGTTGGCCTCATCGAAGCCGTTTTCTTTTAAATCTTTCTTAATTTTCTCTGTATCTACCGTTACAGGAAATACTGAAACTACTGTATAAGCCATAATATTTTGTTTTGTGGTTATGGCTTACAGTACAAACGCCATGCAATTTATGCTTTAAAAAAGTTAATTAATTTAAAAATCTTTCCAAAATATCTACTGCACATTTAGGAAGATTCGTTCCCGGGCCAAAAATAAAATCAGCTCCGTTTGCATACAGGAATTCATAGTCCTGCTGCGGAATAACACCGCCTACAACAATGGTAATATCATCTGCTCCCAACTTTCTCAATTCTTCTACGACTTGCGGAACCAATGTTTTGTGACCTGCTGCCAATGATGAAACACCTAAAATATGAATATCATTTTCAACCGCCTGTTTTGCCACTTCTTCCGGCGTCTGAAATAACGGTGCAACATCCACGTCAAATCCCATATCTGCAAATGCTGTTGCTACTACCTTCGCTCCTCTGTCGTGACCGTCCTGTCCCATTTTTGCCACCATTAATCTTGGACGTCGACCTTCCTCTTCTTCAAATTTCTGAGTAAGATTCAAGGCTTTTTCAAAATATTCGTTTTTCCCTGCGTTCATGGCATAAACTCCTGAAATTGTTCTGATGTTTGCTTTATATCTTCCGAAGCTTTCCTCCATAGCATCACTCATTTCACCAAGGGTTACTCTTCTGCGCGCCGCTTCAATACACAATGCCAAAAGATTCCCTTTACCCGTTTTTGCAGACTCTCTGATTTCATTTAAAATCTGTTCAACGGCTTCGGAGTTTCTGCTTTGTTTTATAGAATTTAATCTTTCGATCTGTTTTCTGCGGACTTCCGTATTATCAATATCCAGGATCTCGATTTCTTCCTGTTTCAAATCTGATCTGAATGAGTTGACTCCAATAATAAATTCTTCGCCACTATCAATTTTTGCCTGCTTTCTTGCTGCTGCCTCTTCAATTCTCATTTTTGGAATACCTGCTTCGATTGCTTTGGTCATTCCGCCTTCCTGCTCCACCTCATCAATATATTTCATGGCTTCTTCGATCATTTGCTGAGTCAAGGATTCCACCAGGTTACTTCCGCCCATCGGATCCACCACATCGCAGATTCCACTTTCCTGTTGAAGGATAATTTGAGTATTTCTAGCAATTTTTGCAGAATAATCTGTAGGAAGAGCAATAGCTTCATCCAAAGCGTTTGTGTGAAGCGATTGAGTTCCTCCCAATGCCGAAGATAATGCTTCAATTGCTGTTCTGGTAATATTGTTGAAAGGTTCCTGCTCTGTTAGAGACCAACCTGAAGTCTGAGAGTGTGTTCTTAATGCTAAAGATTTTGGATTCTGAGGATTGAACTGTTTCAATAATTCAGCCCAGATATATCTTGCCGCACGCATTTTTGCGATTTCCATGAAGTGATTCATTCCGATGGCCCAGAAAAATGATAGTCTTGGCGCAAAATCATCCACATTCATTCCTGCTTTTATTCCTGTTCTTACATATTCCAACCCATCCGCAAGAGTATAAGCCATTTCCAATACTGGTGTCGCTCCGGCTTCCTGCATATGATAACCTGAAATTGAAATTGAGTTGAATTTCGGGATATTCTGAGAAGTATATTCAAAAATATCTGCAATAATCTTCATGGAAGGTGCAGGCGGATAAATGTACGTATTTCTCACCATAAACTCCTTCAGAATATCATTCTGAATAGTTCCTGAAAGTAATTCCTGAGAAACGCCCTGCTCTTCTGCCGCAACAATGTAGAACGATAAAATCGGTAAAACCGCACCATTCATCGTCATGGAAACTGAAATCTGATCTAATGGAATTTCATTAAATAAAATCTTCATATCCTCCACAGAATCGATTGCCACTCCGGCTTTTCCAACATCTCCTACTACTCTTGCATGATCTGAATCATAACCTCTGTGAGTTGCCAAATCGAAAGCTACGGAAAGACCTTTTTGTCCTGCCGCTAAATTTCTTCTGTAGAAAGCATTAGATTCTTCTGCAGTTGAAAACCCTGCATACTGACGAATCGTCCACGGTTTCTGAACATACATGGTAGAATAAGGACCTCTCAAATAAGGGGCAATTCCCGGAGAAGTTTCTGTTAATTCTTTATTTTTAACGTCTTCTGCTTTATAGGAAGATTTTAACTGCAATCCATCTTTTTCGAATGGATAGATTTCCGACTTTTTTTCGGTTATATTAAATTGAGGAGTTTTATTTTGAACTTCTCTTCTCATACTTTCAGATTTATTACCGGCTAAAATTACGGATTTTTGAGATAATAATTTTGTGTTAATTTTTGAAGTAAAAAGGCGATTTTGCAGTACTGCAAAATCGCCTTTATTTTTAATAAAACCATTAAAATTATCTCTTTTTAAACTTTTTTAAGTAAAATACATTGTTAAATTCTTAATTAAAGAAATCCATTTTAACGGATATAATTTCATCTATTTTCCTAATTTCTTAATTCCCATTTCATACAATGCGAAAGAAATCAAATCTGCATTTTCGCCAATTACCTGCTCTGTAGAACGTCCTGCTCCATGTCCTGCATTTTTTTCAATTCTTAATAAAATAGGATTTTTACAAGCCTGTTTTTCCTGCAATTCTGCCCCAAATTTGAAAGAATGTGCCGGAACTACTCTGTCGTCATGATCACTTGTAATAATCATTGTTGAAGGATAGCAAATTCCCGATTTTACATTATGAACTGGCGAATAAGATTTTAAGTATTCAAACATTTCCTTGCTGTCCTCTGCTGTTCCGTAATCGTAAGACCATCCTGCTCCAGCTGTGAATTTATTGTATCTCAACATATCCAAAACTCCAACTCCCGGAAAAGCTACTCTTGCCAGATCGGGACGCATAGTCATGGTTGCTCCGACTAACAAACCTCCGTTTGATCTTCCGGAAAGTGCCATAAATTCTTTTGAAGTATACCCTTTAGCCTGTAAATATTCTCCTGCAGCGATGAAGTCTTCAAAAACATTTTTCTTTTGCTGCTTCGTTCCTGCATCATGCCATTTTTTCCCGTATTCTCCACCACCGCGAATATTCGGTACGGCATAAATTCCACCGTTTTCCATCCAGATGGCATTAACCACAGAGAAAGCAGGTTGCAAACTGATATTGAAACCTCCGTAAGAGTAAAGAATGGTCGGGTTTTTGCCATTAAGCTTTGTCCCTTTTTTATAGTTAATCATCATCGGGATTTTCGTTCCGTCTTTTGAGGTGTAGAATACCTGTTCGGACACGTAATCATCCGGATTGAATTTTACTTTCGGCTTCTGATAGACTTCAGAGCTTCCTGTATCTGCATTGAATTTATAAGTGGTTCCCGGTGTGATGTAGTTGCTGAATGAAAAGTATAGCTCTTTTTCTTCTTTTTTCCCCCCGAAACCTCCAACATTTCCTTTTCCAGGTAGAGCAATTTCCCTGATCAGTTTTCCTGTTTTATCAAACTGTTTTACCTGATCAATCGCATCAATCATATAGGTAGCAAAGAAATATCCACCTCCTGTAGAGATTCCCAATACGTTTTCTGTCTGCGGAATAACGTCTTTCCAGGTTTCCGGCGAAGGGTTTTTGATGGTTGTTTTCACCAGTCGCATATTTGGAGCGTCTTTATCCGTGAAAATATACAGATCATCACCGTACGTATCTACAATGCTTACGTTAATATCAAAGCCTTTATTGATCTGCACAAAATCTCCTCCTTTTTTTAGGTCTTTGATATACAGTTCGTTTCCGTTGGTTGCATTGGCTGCAGAAATAATTAAATATCTCTGATCTTCTGAAACTCCTGCTCCCAAATATCTTCTTGGAGTCTTATCGCCTCCGAAAATTAATTGATCTGCGGATTGCTTTGTTCCTAATTTATGAAAATAGACTTTATGCTTATCTGTCATTCCTGAGAGCACTGTTCCTTCTTTTGGCTTGTCATAGCTTGAATAGTAAAAGCCTTCGTCTCCCTGCCAGGAAATTCCACTGAATTTTACATCCACCAATGTTTCATCAATCTGTTTTTTGGTTATTGCATCGATGATAATGATTTTGTTCCAATCGCTTCCTCCTTCTGAAATGGAATAAGCTGCCAAGTTTCCTTTTTTATTGAAAGACAGCTGAGCCAGAGAAGTTGTTCCTTTTTCTGAGAATTTATTTGGGTCTAAAAAAACTTCTGTCGATTTGGTTTTATTATGGGTTCTGTACAAAACCGACTGCGCCTGAAGACCATCATTTTTATAATAATAAGTGTAATCTCCTTCTTTGAAAGGTGCCGAAATTTTTTCATAATTCCAGATATCTCTCAACTGATCTTTAATCTGATCTCTGAAAGGGATCTTTGAAAGATAATCCTGACTGTGCGCTACTTCTTCATCCACCCATTTTTTTGTTGCTTCAGAATCGTTTTCCAAATCTCTGAATGGATCTGCTACCGCTGTTCCGAAATATGTATCTGTTTGATTTCCTTTTAATGCTTTTGGATAAATCATTTTTTGAGAATAAAAAGTTGCTGAGAATAAAACTCCAGCCGTTAGTAAAATAGGTTTAAAATTCATTGTGAAAGGTTTTTTCAAAAATACGGAATGTGTTTTAAATAAAAAAAGCCTCTGATAACTCAGAAGCTTTTAAACATTCTATTTTAAGTTTAATCATTTAAATATTTTCTAAAATCTATATCCAACTGAAGCTGAAACCTGAGTAATGAATTTAAATTCAGATTCAGTAGTGGGTTGCAAACTTTTTCCTGCCCCCACATTAATTACTCCTTCAAAAAAAAATCCTGATTGTAAAATTGCTTTTTCACCAATTCCAAACCCAGCTCCAATCATCGAATTTCTTTTTCCATTATCTAGTAAATTATTCTCGGAATCTCTTGGAATATAAGAACCATACATCGCAAAACCTTCCAGAAAAAGATCTGAAGCATAAGCATAAGCATCTTGATGAAGATATCTTCTGTAATAAGGCATGGCATAATAGCTTTCTGTTTTCTTCATAAAAACTCTTGCTCCAATTCCAGAGTTTGAATTAAGTATTCTTTCGTAACCGATTCCGATCCTGTTAAAAAACAGCCCAAATCCATCAATTTTAAATTCGTTGGATTGATATTCATTTTGTGAGAAACATAAAAAAGAGCTTAATAAGAACCCCAAGAGAATCATTTTTTTCATTAAAATGGTTTTAGTTTTTTTCAAAAATAAATAAAAAAGACCTCTGAGCAAACAGAAGTCTTTATATTTAGTAAAAGAAAAAATTTAGTAATTCTCCTCTTCTCCTTTCATTTTTTCAGCATTTTCAGCCATGATTACCGCGTCGATCATTTCAGAAATATCTCCATTCATATACGCATCAAGATTATACATGGATTTGTTGATTCTGTGATCCGTAACTCTTCCCTGCGGATAGTTGTACGTTTTAATCTTTGCCGAACGGTCACCTGTAGAAACCATTGATTTACGCTGTGCAGCAATATCTCCCTGTACTTTTTGCAATTCGATGTCGTATAATTTGGTACGAAGCATTTCCATTGCCAATTCACGGTTTGCTAACTGAGAACGAGCCTGCTGACAAACCACCACCAATCCTGAAGGTTTGTGAGTCAACTGTACTTTTGTTTCTACCTTGTTTACGTTCTGACCTCCTGCTCCTCCGGAACGCGAAGTCTGCATTTCAATATCTGCAGGATTCAGTTCAAAATCTACTTCTTCAGCTTCTGGTAAAACTGCTACTGTAATAGCCGAAGTATGAACTCTTCCCTGAGATTCTGTTTCCGGAACACGCTGTACACGGTGAACTCCCGATTCGAATTTCATAATTCCGTATACACCTTCTCCTTCCACTTTCATGATCAGTTCTTTGTAGCCTTTTGCCGCTTCATTAGAGTCGGTTACTTCATGTCTCCATCCTTTTGTTTTAAAGTACATGGTATACATTCTGTACACATCTTCTACGAAAATGGCAGCTTCATCGCCCCCGGTTCCGGCACGAAGTTCCACAATGACGTTTTTGTCATCCGCAGGATCTTTAGGAATCAGCAGTACTTTAAGCTCTTCTTCAATTCCAGGAATTTTGTCCTGAGCTTCCAGTTTTTCCATTTTTGCAAGATCTACCAAATCTCTGTCTGAACCATCTGCAATGATTTCTTCAGATTCTTCAATGGTATCTAAAGCCGCTTTATATTGATCGTAAACTTTTACAATTTTTCCCAAATCACTATATTCTTTGTTTAAAGAAGAATATCTTTTCTGGTCTGAAATAACATCAGGCTGAATAATAAGGTCCGCAACCTCATTGTATCTTTGTTTTATAGCTTCCAGTTTTGGAATTAAACTTTTAGACATAGTGAAAATTTAGTTGGCAAAGATACGGAATTGATAACGAACAAAAAAAGCCCATTTTCATGAGCTTTAAATTTATATATTTTTATCTGATAATCATTTTCTGAATAGCAACTCCTGTTTCCGATTTCAACTGAACAAGATATGTTCCGGCTGGATAATTTATTGTAAACTCGTAAGTTCCGTTTTCATTATTAAGTTTAAAGGAATCCATCTTTTTTCCGGACAGGTCATAAATTGTAATCTTACCATTTTTCGCTTTACTATAAATGAATTTAGCAATCCCTTTTTTCACCGGATTATCAGCAACCTGAAGAGACAATCTGCTTTCAGAGTTCACTTCTGAAACTGATAAGGTTCCATCCGTACTTCCAAGAATTCTGAATTCTCCCGGCTGTAATGTAATCGGGGCAGTTGTTGAAGCTACGTTCAGGACGGTATTATCCATCAGGTTTTTCCATTGTCCGGTATATGGAAAATAGGGAACTACATTTTTTGACGTAATTCCGTAATTAGCAAGAACCACAATATTTTTCAGATCTGTTCCCGTTAATGTTGTATCATACACATAAATTCTCGTAATCAGTCCGTCAGGATCGTTCGTCAGATTGTTTGATTCTACTGTATAGGTTTTTGATTTGAAAACGGGATTGGCATTTCTGATATTGATAATCTGCGCCCAAGTGTTATATACCGCTTTTCTATTGGCATCTGTATCATAACCCAGAGTAAAAGCAACCGGTTTTTCATCGGTACGGCAATTGGTATTGATAGTTCCGTCGGTACATCTGTTGATACTGAAACCATATCCCAATTCTCCGAACTGCCATATCATTTTAGGTCCCGGAATCGTAAAGAATGTTGCCCCAAAAGTCTTCATTCTATCCAATGCGGTATTAAGATTTTTCACATCATACGTTCCGTTTGCAGCGCCATAAGCAAGGTTCTTAAACATCAGCCTTTCTTCATCATGACTTTCGCCGTACCCTACTGCTCTCATATTAGTAAAACCATGAAGTTCATGATCCATCCGATCAAAATTACTGTTCGATACATATCCCATTGTGTTTTGATTATAAGGATCTGTCTGCTTATTCCAAAGCATTACGCCTTTTCCTTCAGCAACCCTGTAGTTTGCCCATTGCTGCTCTTCTACATCCGTTCCCAAATGCTCAAAAATCATATATGAATTCGGATCAATATTCCATTGTTTATCGGCATAATATTTTAGAATGTCGACTCTGTCCTGTTGATAAGCATTGGTACAGGTTTCATCATTTTCCGAACAATTTTGAGTAAAGCCTTTAGTAAGATCCCAGCGGAACCCATCGATATGATATTCTGTCAGCCATTGTTGCAGACATCTTTCAACGTAATATTTAGTCGAAAGACTTGAATGATTGAAATCATTAAATACATTATATGAATGTTTCGGAATGGTATTGAAGTATGGATTGTTTGCGGCTACATCTCCATAACCGTCTCCATCAGGATCTACATTCCAAAGTCTGACCAAAGGAGAGCGCCCTGTTGCATGATTAAAAGCAATATCTAAAATCACTGCAATTCCGTTCTGGTGACACAAATCTATAAATTCTTTAAATTTTTCAGGCGTTCCGTAAGCTTTATCTAAGGCGTAATGAAAGGATGTATTGTAACCCCAGGAAAGGTTTCCTTCAAATTCCATAACCGGAAGAAGTTCGATGGCATTGATTTTTAAATCTTTTAAATAATTGATCTTATTGATCAGTGACTGCCAGTTTTTTTCCTGGGTAAAGTCTCTTAGTAACAATTCATACACCACTAAATTTTCTTTGCTTGGTCTTGTAAAGTTGGTGATCTGCCAATTGTAAGGAGTTTGTCCTGTTTTAAACATTGAAACTTCAAAACCCTGTCCTGCAGGAAAAGCCGGAAGATTCGGATAAGTAGTTGATAAAATTGATGGATCATCATACGAAGACAGAATCTGCGGAGAGTAAGGATCCGCCACTTTTTTCAGATCATTGGTTCTGTATTGAAAAGTATATAACTGCTGTGGAGTAAGTCCATTTAGCTCATACCAGTAAAGATCGGGATTCGTGGTATCTCTTTTCATCAGATAGGCATCATTTACGCTCCAATTATTAAAGCTTCCGATCAGATGAACAAAGTTTTTGTAGGGTGCATACAAGGCAAAGCCTACTCGTGTAGGATCAGCCGGATCGTAATTAATTCCCTGTCTGATCCAGCTTGGAATGGGTTGAGAAATTACATTTCTTGGAACCTGCAAAATGAACTTGGCATTTTTAGAACCGGAACCCTGATTAGCAATTAATTCCATATCTGCATCTTGTGTCACTGTATAGTTGTAAGCGTATGAAGTAGATGGCGTAGAAGTGGAATGTACAACGACTCCATTTGCTTTTAGCTGAAAGGTTGCATTAACATTTGTATTGGCTGTGATATTGATTGAATTTCCTACCGGAACGGAAGTTAAGCTATTCACAGAAGGATTGGTAAGCGTTAAGTTTAAAACTCCAACATTTACCAAAACATCGGGAGAGGTTTGATGCGCTCCGGTTTTATCTTTTAGTAGAAACCCTAATCTTCCAATTCCCGTTCTGTTGTAGAATGCTGTCGGAGTAAAGCTTAAAGAATAAGTATCCGTTCCTGCATTATAATTTAATTTATTTAAATCATTCGAATTATTCCAACTTCCATTGGTAGGACAATCCTGACTGTTTTGGTAATTAGTGTCTAAAGACCATGACCAAATATAGATCGCATTATTAGTAACTCCCCAAGCGGTTTCATCAATCTGGTTGCCGGGAATCGTTAAAGTAATCGCATCTGTTTCGTTAAACGGATTCGGGTTAATCGTATAACTTATTTGCCCAAAAACAAAAGCTACAAAAAGCATCATGATTCCGGAATATAATTTTCTCATATGATCTAGTTTTTCATATTAATAAATACTAAAGTAATTCATTTTCCAGAATTATTGTTTTTTTAATATAAAATTTTAGATTTTATGCGATTTAAAAACTATGCATTGATGAGTTTCCTTTACTTGTAAACCAATGGAGCACATGATTTAGCCGAATTATAAAAAAACAAAAGGCTTTTGTAAGCCTTTTGTCTATCAATCTAATATGAACGGAATTAGTTTTTAATCACCTTTTTAGAAATTGTCTGTCCGTTTTTTAGTTTTACCTCTACAATATACACCCCGTTTGGAAAGCCCTGCAGATTGACTTGATTATTAGAGAACTGAACATTTATTCTTTGCCCTACCATATTGGTAACATTGACAGCATCAATGAATGAATCAACTTTAATATTCAAAATATCTTTTGTAGGATTCGGATAAATACCAAGACTTACACGTTTGATATCTGATGTTCCCAGCGCAGAAGTTTCTTTTATACATCTTAGTGACTGACCTTGTCCTCTGGGGCCTCCTGAAGCCGCATTCGCAATCGTTGTCCCAACATAAAGATACTTTCCTCCCGAACCCGACACATCAGAACTCCAGTAATATCCTCTTTGTCCTGCATAAGTAAAAGAACCATCAATAGGGCTTCTGTTACCAGCAGCAGGAAGTTTAAGCTTACTGTTAAATGCAGCAACAGGATTTGAAATACCTTCTGCATTCACAGCTGTAGTCCAATCTGCCTGAGTTGGCAATCTCCAACCTTGTCCAATGGCTTTACAAGGATCTATTCCGATTTCTGAAGTAATGCCAGTAATATTTTCGCCTGACCATTTATCCGTTAATGCATTGGCACTCCACCAATAATTACTCGTTCCTGAACCGATAATAAATGAAGTAATCCCTGACAAACCAGAAGGATTATTGACCGAAGGCATAGACGCGGTCGAAGAATTTCGCCCTTGGTGACCGTCATCCCATCTTCCCCATTGGAAAAGGTCTCCATACGAATCTGTATCTGTCATTGAAGCAGCTACCTGAGTACTCCCTAAATTCTGTTGAAGCCAAATTTTTCCATCCTGCCCTCTTACCGTTGTATAAGAAACAGGCTGTCCTTTATAAGTAAAACTTACACAACCTGTATCTCCAGGATTCGATCCCGGATCAGTATTGTTACAAGCCGGAGTAAGAGAAATTCTCTTTACTCTCACACCACTTTGCGAATAAGTAAGCACTAACGAATTACTAACCGTATCATATTGCAAATCATTATATGTTGCTGTAGCGTCAGATACGAAATCGCCTCCAAAAGTCATCCAAGTATTCGTAGTAGCATTATATTCATACACTGTATTTTTTCCTCCGTTAATGATCCAGCCGCTTGCCACAACATATATTTTTCCTGTTGGTGTTACTGCAACGGCTACATTATAAAGATCATTTGAAATTCCAAAATTTGCATCCCCTACCTGTTCCCAATCAGTACCATTGAATTTTTTCACATTAAGCTTTCTGTTATTTGAAGCATTGGAGGAATAGACTACATATAATTTGTTATCTGCTCCTATAGCAATATCCGAAGTCGCATTTACCCCTTCTGTAAAGGTAGTTCCAACTGAAGCACCTCCAACTAAAGTCCAAACATCTGATGAAGAAGCCGTTAAAGAATTTTCAAATACTTTTACTCCTGATGAATTCTGACAGACATATACTTTTCCGTTAGTTCCGATCACCATTTCAGCATTATAGGGAACTCCACCCGCAATTCCTGTTGGACCAACCTGTTCCCAGGTCCCGCTTACATAACGTTTTACTGTACCAGAATCTACAGAACCATACACAAAAAGATCTCCGTTTGGGGCTACTGCGGATGCCTGATAATTTGTGGTGGCACTAAATGCGTTTGGAAGCTGGCTCCATGAAGTTCCGTCAAATTTCCGAACTTCCATTCCTGAATTTGGATAGGCCCATTGATTGGTGTAATATAATCTTCCTGAAGTGTCTACAGATAACGAACTGAATGTTGCACTTCCTGTCGTAACCCCTGCAGAACCTCCAACATAAGACCAGGATGTTCCATTAAATTTTTGAACAGAGCCTTTTCCCAACGCTACATCATAATAGGAAACATAATAATTCCCCTGTGCATCAATTACCAAATTGTTGTAGCTTGATGTACCGGAAGAAAGATTTCCAGGTATTCCTACATCCTGCCATTGCTGGGCAGACATAGCTCCCGTTGCAATGATTAATGTTCCTAATCCAAACCTAATTCTGGTCGCCACAAAATATAAATTTTTAAACATTTGAATATTTATTTTTATTTATTCTAAATTAATTATATTAAATTTGCGCAAAATTACTTGTATCGGATTAAGTATTGTTATCATCTCCAAACTATTGCTAATCATACAATCTATAAAAAGAAAAGAGTGATTTTTTAATAATAAATTGAAAAACCGCCATATGAAGAATACTATCAAGGAGGGGCAAATTTATCATTCAGACGCAATCTCTATCCTCTTACACACTAATTCAAATGAGGAAAAATACCTTAAATCGAATTTAGTGGAAGGAAAGTCCAGTTTTAATCTTCTTTTTTTACTGAGTCCCAATATTAATTTGGAAGCGGAAGACTGCGGAACTCAATTTTCATTCAAAGAAAATCAATACATTCTCCACTATTCTTCAAAAGAGAGTAAAGCTAAGCTATGGACACAAAACCAGGAGTCTTTAAAGTATTTGCAGATTCAAATCACATATCAGTATATTTTTAATCTTTTCAATCCTCAAAAAAGCAAAGAGAGCGCAGATATACTTGAACAAATGACAAAAAATAATTTCATTTTCCTGCACAAACAGACGCCTCCTTTGATGACGGTAGAAATGCATATTATTCTGAAAGAGATTATCGAATATTCAAAGAAGGGAATGTTACAAAAACTATTCGTAGAGGCAAAAATTATTAAGCTTTTGATTTTAATTTTTGAACAGTTTACCGAAAAAGACAATGCTGAAAACACTTCGAAACTCCATATCCGCATCAAAAAATACATTGACGAAAATTACCATAAAAGCCTGAAGATAATCGAGCTAAGCAAAGAACTTGGAATTAATGAAAATAAAATCAGGAAAGAGTTTAAAGAGCATTATCATTCAACCATTGTAGATTATGTTTGCGAGCTTAGAATGCTGAAGGCCAAGAAACTTATCATTGATAAAAACATTATGATCAAAGAAATAGCAATAGACTGCGGATATGAGTATGTACAGAATTTCTCCAGAGCGTTTAAAAAGAAGTTTGGGATATCTCCGGAAAAACTCAGAAATGGATAAAACAGAAAAACCACTAATAAATTAGTGGTTTTAATATATGTTGTTTTGCTTTGATATTGCTCTTTCAGAATTCAGGTGAAAAAGCAATGACATACAAATTAATGATGTCCGTGACTATCGTGAATAAAAGGACCGTGACCTTTAGGCGAGTTGTAAATAACTTCTACTCCTTCTTGTTCGTAAACCATTTTACTTCTAATTTCTTCCGGATCAAAAGGAGCTACTTTACCAAAGTATTCTTTCAAACCTTCAGTCAACCACATTGGAATCACCAATCCGAAAAACATAAAAATACACCAGAATCCTACTAAGAACATTGTAAAAAAGTAGATCGTCCAAAGGAACTGATAAAACGGCCAAAATGCTGATAACATCATTTTACTTAATATTTTAGGCAAAAATAGAACTTTTTTCTTTTTTATACAAAAGATACAGGTCCTATTTTCTTATTTATTTTAATTTTAAACTAATTAGTGTGCCAGATCTGCAAAGAAGTCATTTCCTTTATCATCGGTAATGATGAATGCAGGGAAATCTTTTACCTCAATTTTTCTTACCGCTTCCATTCCTAATTCAGGGAAGTCTACTACCTCAACTGAAAGAATATTGTCTTTTGCTAAAATTGCAGCCGGACCTCCGATTGACCCTAAATAAAAACCTCCATACTTTCCACAGGCATTTGTCACATCTTTGCTTCTGTTTCCTTTTGCCAGCATGATCATACTTCCACCATGGCTCTGGAATTCATCCACATATACATCCATTCTTCCTGCCGTTGTAGGTCCGAAACTTCCTGAGGCCATTCCTTCCGGAGTTTTTGCAGGTCCTGCATAATAAATCGGGTGATTTTTAAAATATTCAGGCATTGGTTTACCACTGTCAAGAATTTCTTTGATTTTTGCGTGGGCGATATCTCTCGCCACAATTAAAGTTCCGTTTAATTTTAATCTTGTTTTGATCGGATATTTTGAAAGCTCCGCTAAAATTTCAGGCATTGGCTTATTCAAATCAATCTCAACTGCTTCTTCCAGATGCGGAGGAGTGTCTGGCAAAAATCTCTTTGGGTCCTGCTCCAATTGCTCTAAGAAAATCCCTTCTTTTGTAATTTTTCCTTTAATATTTCTGTCAGCCGAACAAGAAACTCCCATTCCTACAGGACAAGACGCCGCGTGACGAGGAAGTCTGATTACTCTCACATCATGCGTTAAATATTTACCTCCGAATTGTGCTCCAATCGCACTTTCCTGGCAGATTTTCTGAACTTTTGCTTCCCATTCCAAATCTCTGAAAGCCTGTCCTGCTTCATTTCCTTCTGTCGGAAGATGGTCATAATATTTTGCAGAAGCTTTTTTCACCGCTGCTAAATTTGCTTCAGCAGAAGTTCCACCGATAACCAAAGCTAAGTGGTAAGGCGGGCAAGCCGCTGTTCCTAAATCAGAAATTCTTTCTTTAACAAATTCTTCAAGAGATTTCTCGTTCAGCAAAGATTTTGTCTTTTGATAAAGGAATGTCTTGTTGGCTGAACCACCTCCTTTTGTTAAGAATAAAAATTCGTAGTAATCTCCTTTTTTAGCATAAATATCAATCTGTGCAGGAAGGTTTGAACCTGAATTTTTCTCGTCAAACATCGTTAAAGGAACAACCTGAGAATATCTTAAATTTCTTTTTTGATAGGTATTATAAATTCCTTTGCTTAAATATTCACCATCATCAACTCCCGTATACACATTTTCACCTTTTTTACCCATCACAATCGCCGTTCCTGTATCCTGACAAGAAGGTAAAGCCCCCTCTACCGCAACCGCAGCATTCTGTAATAAATTATAAGCAACAAATCTATCATTATCTGTAGCTTCAGGATCATCAATAATTCTTCTCAAACTTTCCAAATGCGAAGAACGAAGCATAAAAGAAACGTCTGCCATAGCTTCTTCAGCTAGTAGTTCAAGACCTTTCGGATCTACCGTTAAAATTTCTCTGTCTCCTAATTTTTCAACTTTTACATAGTCTGAAGTAAGTTTCTTGTACACCGTATTATCTTTCTGAATCGGATACGGATCCTGATATCTAAATTCCATTTCAATTTTTTATTGACACAAAAATACAGCTTACCTAAAAAAGCATGAGCAAAATCAGAGACTTAGATTGATATTTATAATGATTATAAATTGCAGGGTTTTCCATTATTGAGTAACTTTATACAATGTTATTCCACCCTTAAATCACAAAATTTAATCTAAATAAAATTTCAATCACATGAATTACAGAATAGAAAAAGACACCATGGGCGAAGTGCAGGTTCCGGCTGATAAGTTTTGGGGTGCACAAACCGAACGATCAAGAAATAATTTCAAAATAGGACCTGAAGGTTCTATGCCGCACGAAATTATTGAAGCTTTTGCTTACTTAAAAAAAGCGGCAGCATACGCCAACACCGATCTGGGTGTTCTTTCCGCTGAGAAAAGAGATATGATCACGAAAGTTTGCGAAGAAATTTTAGAAGGAAAGCTTAATGATCAGTTTCCTTTGGTAATCTGGCAAACAGGATCAGGAACGCAGTCTAACATGAATGTGAATGAAATCGTTTCTAACAGAGCTCATGTAAACAATGGCGGAACTTTAGGTGAGAAATCAGAAATTCATCCGAATGACGACGTAAATAAATCCCAGTCTTCCAATGATACGTATCCAACAGCAATGCATATTGCAGCGTACAAAAAAGTAGTTGAAACAACAATCCCAGCCGTTGAAAAATTAAGAGATACTTTAGCCCAAAAATCAGAGGCTTTTAAAGATGTTGTTAAAATCGGAAGAACCCATTTGATGGATGCAACGCCTTTAACTCTAGGACAGGAATTTTCAGGATATGTTGCTCAATTAAATTTCGGAATCAAAGCTTTAAAAAATACCTTACCTCATCTTTCCGAGCTTGCTTTGGGGGGAACTGCCGTAGGAACAGGTTTGAATACTCCAAAAGGCTATGACGTAAAAGTTGCCGAATATATTTCAAAATTCACCAATCATCCTTTTGTAACGGCTGAAAATAAATTTGAAGCTCTGGCTGCTCATGATGCAATTGTAGAGTCTCATGGAGCTTTAAAACAATTGGCGGTTTCTTTATATAAAATTGCTCAGGACATCAGATTACTGGCTTCCGGACCACGTTCCGGAATCGGGGAAATTCACATTCCTGAAAATGAACCGGGCTCTTCAATCATGCCGGGAAAAGTAAATCCTACTCAAAATGAAGCTATGACGATGGTTTGTGCGCAGGTTTTAGGAAATGATACTACTATTTCTTTTGCAGGAACTCAAGGAAATTACGAGCTGAATGTTTTCAAACCGGTAATGGCTTTTAATTTCTTACAATCTGCTCAGTTAATTGCTGATGCATGTATTTCATTTAATGATCACTGTGCCGTCGGAATCGAACCGAATCATGAGAGAATCAAAGAACTTGTAGATAAATCCCTGATGTTGGTAACAGCTTTGAATACTCATATCGGATATGAAAATGCTGCAAAAATTGCAAAAACAGCTCATAAAAACGGTACAACCCTAAAAGAAGAAGCTATCAATCTAGGACTTTTAACGGCTGAACAATTCGATGAATGGGTAAAACCTGAAGATATGGTAGGTAGTTTAAAGTAAGATCTCATCATAAACAAAAGCACTCTGCAGAAAATTGCAGAGTGCTTTTGTTTGTTAATATGAATGTTATTATTTACTATTCAATTCTCATACCAAAGATTAATAATTTATTTTTATTTTGTATTCAAGCCATCGAATATTAATCTACATACAGCAGAAAATATTTTCGACTTTTACCACCAAAGTGCTACTCCGAAAACTAGTGCTTTATCGTTTTCAAAGTTTCCGTTTTTAAAGAAGTTCCCGAAATCTTTTTTCACGAAAATACTAAAGTCATCATAAGAAACTGTAAACTGACCTCCGTAAATGAAAGGACTCACCTGATAATTTCCTCTGTCTCTGTCGCTGATTCCTTCTCCTTTTATAATATTATTGGTTGACATTTTTACTCCACCGTAAACATTGGCTCCCACTTTAAATCCTTTTTGATAATCTCTGTATTGAATATCCATTCCTGCATTTTTCAGCTTGGAAAAATTGTACTGAATTCCCAGCGGAACCATAATATATCCTGTTCTCAGCTTGCTTTTACTTAATCCTTTCTCATAATTGGCCAGATAAACATTAGAGTTAGCATCTTTGGCAACGAACATATTATTGTCAATACTTAATGTTCTCCATGAGAAGCCAATTCCGGAAATCAATCCCCATGGACTTGTTCTACTGAACTGATAATTAAATTTTAACCCGAATTCAAGATTTCCGGCATATCCTAAGTTTTTATCCAGCGCATTGTCTGCTTCACTGTTGGTAAGATTCATGATTCCATAAGAAATATATCCAGCAAAGTTTTTTGTAGGTCTGAATTTTTTCAACAGTTTTTCTTTTAATTCTTCATTGGAAGTTACGTCAGAATTCAGTAGTGAATATCTTACCTGCTTCTGGATCACCGTATCCAAATCAAAACCTAATTCTTCAATTCTCTGATCTATTCTTTCCGAGAAACGATCTGCCAATACAGATTTTTGTTTATCAAATTCTGTTTTATCAAGATTTTTTGCCTGGAGAGTCAGTAATTCTGCTTCCATCATTTTCTTTTCTTCCTTAATAATTGCATCGATCTTTCTGGCATATTCATCTACTTTTTCTTTTACAATAGGGCTTACTTCTGTATCTTCTTTAGGCTGAAGATTTATCAACGGTTTTCTTTGCGCATATATTGATGTGGAAACAAGACATACGAATCCCATCATGATCATTTTTTTAATCATATTATTAATTTTTAATTGTTAAACTTTAGTATTATTTACGGTTCAGATCAACGGTTGCCACATTGCTTTCCTTTGTTTTTTCGATGACATCTTTATGCTCTACCGAAAAAAGTAAGGTAGCAGGATCTACGTATTTTTTCCTTTTCACAGAAGTTTTCTTAGCATCTTCTGCTTGAGCCACAATCTTATCCGCCGGAGCAGAAACCTTAGAAATTTCAGGAGCTATCACCGGTGTTTCATCTTTTGAAGCTGCTTTTTGTGTTTGCTCAGCTAAAACTTTAGGAACGGACTGGACTTTATCAACGATTTTATTGACAGGTTCATTAGTTTCCTTAATTATTTTTTTCTCTGCATATACAGGTTCAGAAACTGTAATTTCATCTATCTTTTCAGTTGTTCTTTCCTGGGTAGAACTCTCTTTTACTTTAGTGATTGTAGTATCCTTGATATTATTTTTTTCTGAAGGATTTGAAAAGAGTACAAAGCCCAAACCAAAAACAAGTATAATACATGCCGCTGCCAACAGCCAGTTCATACGGAATTTAGATTGTGGATTTTCTTTCTGCAACTCTATCTCAGACCAAAGATCTCTTGAAGGAGCAATTTCTCTTTCGGTGATCTGTTTTTTTATTTGGTGTTCCAAATTATCTCTGAATGTGTTCATTTTTCATTGTTTTTTGTTGTTGAAGATAAAGTACTCTCAGCTTCTCTTTTGCCCGAAACAATTGGGTCTTGCTCACTGCAGTGGAAATTTTCAGTGTATCGGCAATCTCCTGATGCGAATAGTCTTCCAATACATACAAGTTGAAAACCATTCTGTACGCATCCGGAAGCTGATCTAAAAGATCCTGCGCATTGAAATCAAAAATAACTTCTTCTTCGGAAGCATCCATCATCAATGACGGATTGATATCATCAATATAAAAAACGGTTTTGTGACTTTTTATAAAGTTAAGACACTCATTGACAACAATTCGTCTTGCCCATCCTTCCAGATTTCCTTCTCCACGAAAGCTTTCAATGTGCTTGAAAATTTTACAAAAGGCTTTAATGACACAATCTTCCGCCTGATACAAATCGCTGATGTAGCTTTTCCCTACGCTCAGAAACTTTTTGACGTTCTGCTCATAAAAAACTTTTTGAGCAGCCGGGTCCTGTTTTTTAAGGCGGCTGAGCAAATCTTCTTTTTTATTTCCAAATAAAAGCTTCATGAATTATCTGTTTCTATCTTAAAGACAACAAAGTTTTAAAAAGGTTACACAAAAATTTTTTTTTTGAAAATTTATTCTTTCTGTCATTCTGAACGAAATGAAATGCAGTGAAGAATCTGTTTAAATGATGAGATTCTTACTCCGTCAGAATGACAAAACACAATGATTTTATATTAAAAAAGACAGAAAAATTCTGTCTCTTATTTTATCCTGAAAATTCATCCAACATATCTCTGGTCGGAACAAAGAAAAGTGTTCCAGTAACCGCTGTACTGAAGTCTAAAATCCTGTCGTAGTTCCCCGGAGGATTACCAATAAACATATTCGTCAGCATTTTTTTAGTTGTTGAGAATGTATTGGCGTAAGAAATAAAATAGGTTCCAAACTCACCTGTTGAAGGGCTTCCGAATGGCATATTATCTCTAACAATTTTAAGCTCTTCTCCGTTTTCCCCTTCAATATTAGCCAATGCAATGTGAGAGTTTGCAGGCTTCACATCATCCGACATTTCAATATCATTCTCTTTTGATCTTCCTATTACCTTCTCCTGCTCTTCTGTAGAAAGGCTTCTCCACGCATTCATATTGTGAAGATATTTCTGGGTGAAAAGATAGCTTCCGCCTTTATACTGTGGATCTTCATCTCCAATTTTAGCAAAAAAATCACGGTCTTCGTTGTGTGGATTTTCAGTTCCGTCTACAAAACCAAGAATCGATCGAGCATCCCAATATTTAAATCCATGAATTTCCAAAATGCTTTCCGCAACAGGGGACAGTAATTTCGAAATTTCAATTGCCATATCGAAAATAATACTTTTATCATCCGCTCTCAGATGAAAATGCAAATCTCCCGGTGTAGAAACTGCGGTATGCTTTTCTCCTTTTATCTCCTCAAAACTGACCAGTTCTTTAGGTAGCGGAGTCGGAAGACCAAGGATATTCCATGCACGATATCCAATTCCGAATACACAGCTCGATCTGCTGTCCGGAAACCTGTTGAAAACAGAATTATTAAGGTTGAGTACCAACGCACACAATTGTTGAAAAACTTCTTTCAGTTTGGGATCATCAACCAATTTCCAAACCATAAAAATTGTATTGCTGTTTGGATAATCGGTCACGTTTTGGGATTCAGCACCTGCCATTTTTAATATTTAATTTGAATTACATAATTTCTTCAGCCGGCTTAGAGACCTGATCTGCAAAATACTGTTCCAGATCCTTCAGCGTTTCAGGATTCGTCTGGATGTCTTTTACCAGTTGTCCTTTGTTCACCACCACAATTCGGTTACAGACTTCTGTTGTATGTGAAAGATCATGGCTGGAAATAAGAAAGGTTACTCCATCCTGCTTGGATAATTCTTTAATTAAATTCTTAAGTTTAATCTGTGTAGAAGGATCGAGATTGGCAAAAGGTTCATCTAAAATAATAATTTCAGGGTTTCCGATAATCGCGCCCACAATTCCTACCTTTTTCTGGTTTCCTTTTGAAAGATCGCGAACGTATTTCCCAGAGTTTAGGATTTCACCGTTAAAAAGATCATGAAACTGTTTTAAAAACTCATCCACAGAGGCTTTATTCTGTCCTCTCAATTCTCCGATGAAATAAAAATATTCTTCTGGTGTAAGATAGCCTATCAAAAAAGAATCGTCTACGAAGGCTGAAACTTTATTTTTCCAATCTTCAGATTCATTTACTTTTATACCATCTATGCTTACAAAACCTGTTGTTGCCTGAATTAAATCCAGCATTAAGCTGAAGAGTGTCGTTTTTCCTGCTCCGTTGTTTCCCACCAAACCGAAAGTTTCGCCGTTGGGAATTTCAAGGTTTTCTATATTTAAAACGGTTGCTTTACCGTAAGTTTTTGATAAATTATTAATAGTGATCATATTAATCTTTGTTTTTGAATGCTTCTAATGTACTGTATTTTTCTACTTTATAATGTTTCACGATGATGTCGAAGATTTTTTCTCGTAATACAAATCCAATCAATCCCATGATGGCCACACTGATAACTCCTGCCGTAATTCCGAAGAAACGCTGCATAATACCAAACACCACCATCGGTAAGAACATTTTCGGAATTAACAAAAGTAAAGCCTTGACGTTAAAACTATTTTTCTGACCGAATCTTTTTTCTTTAGAATTCAGATCAATCTGAGTTTTATTAAATGCCCCGGACCAAAGGGTAAACTGAGAATTCACCCCGATATTATAAATCCCAGCTGCGAAAAACGTAACATACATTTCCCAGCCGAAATAAGCATAGCAAACCGCCAGTACCATACAAGCTGCCGTTACAATATTCATCAGCCACCATTTTGCCTTTAAATATTCTTTATAAGGAACATTCAGTGTCATCATTAAAGGATAATATGAACTGTCGAAAGCCGGAACTCTCTGCCCGAATAAAAACTGGAAACCTCCCGTTACAAACAAACCCATAAACATCGTCATCGCCGGAGTTTTATAGATAGGTGAAGAAAACATCAGCATTCCATAAAAAAGGAACAGCACGCTTCCCAGCAAAATTCCTTTAGCCACCTTGTTTCGCTTCAGCATTTTAATATCATTATTGATGAATGTACCGATAGCTCCATATTTATTCAGGAAAGCAATGTTTTCTGTTTTTCCGATATCTTTTTTTACCTCCAGTCCTTCATCCAGATAAAAAACCTTATGAATATGGTTAAAACAAATCTTCCATAAACCGACAAATAAAATGATTGAAATGACTACGAAATAAGGCTTTTCATAAAAGCTAAAGAAAAACTTTTCGGAATATTCCAGTACCGGAACAATATTGTAGTACGTAAGTCCTCCCACTGCTGCGAAAATACACCCCACAACAATTGCTACCGTTTCTTTTTCATTGAAAAGGATATTGATAAAGTTATTCAGATAAAATAACAGAGAAACTCCGAGAAACCAGGTAAAAACTCCGATCACATCATACCCGTTGAATATCGCAATCCCCGAAAAGGTAATAAAAAAAAGAGAATTCAGCCAACTGAAGGCAGACAGAAAAGTCTTGCTCAACATATAGTTAACCAAAGTCTTTTTAAGAATATTTAAGGTAAGAAAAGGTTTGATGTTCTGCGTCGGCATTTCCTGCCACATATATTTAGCAATGAGATCAACTGCCCAAGCTGCAATTAAAAATTTAGACACCACCTTTATTGGGTTTCCATGCAAGTCTTCCTGAATATAGAAGAATGCTAAAAATGCTCCCACAACGAGACACCCCATAAAATACAGAATCCCTAAAAGACGGAAAATCTTCATCGCCAGATTGATCCCTAAGGAAGAACCCCTGAAAAAGCTTTTGAACTCTAATCTTAAGAATTTAAAAAACATAGTTATCTTTTTTTACATTAGTAAATATAAGGGTAAAAATGTTACAGATTTTGATGAGATTAGCAGATATAAGGTTATTTTATTAAGTTAACTTTTGGTTATATAGGAAATCTGTATAAAATGAAATTTGTATAAAATGTCATTCTGACAAAGGAAGAATCCTTGCAAAATGAAAAGATTCTTCACTCCACTTGGTTTCGTTCAGAATGACAGACCTTATTTATATTTAAGAAAGAAATCAATAATATCATTCTACTTGAATACAATAAAAAAGGCTTCCGAATTTTCGGAAGCCCTTTTTTATTTTTAATTGAATAAGTTATCCTATCAATTCTTTCGCCTGAGCCATAGCAGCTTCTGTAATTTTACTTCCGGAAAGCAATTGGGCAATTTCATTGAGTTTTTCTTCGTCACTTAAAGGCACAATAGTAGATTGTGTTTTCCCGGAAACATCCTGTTTTACCACTTTATAGTTGTTGTTCCCTTTTGCTGCAACCTGTGCTAAGTGGGAAATAACGATAAGCTGCATATCCGAAGACATTTCACGCATCAGATTTCCGATTTCTTCGGCTACTTTTCCTGAAACTCCGGTATCAATTTCGTCTAAAATAAGCGTTGGAAGCTCATCACTTTCTGCAATAATTTTCTTTACCGCCAACATAACACGTGATCTTTCACCTCCTGAAATAGCTGTCTGAATGGGCTTTAAAGGAAAACCTGAGTTTGCCTGGAATAATAACTGAATATTTTCTTTTCCGAATTGATTAAAATCTGAAGAATCCTGCAACTGGATATCTACTTTTGCTTTTTCCAAGCCTAGTTTTTTAAGCAGTTCTTCTGCTTTTTTAATGAAGACAGGAATACTTTTCTTTCTGTTATTTGAAATCTTTTGTGACAGATTTTGAAGCGTTTTTTCTTTTTTAGTAATATTTTCTTCTATCGCTGCAATATTCGTTTCCAGTTCAGAGGCTCCTTGCTGATCTCCCGATAACTGATCTCTTATTTCTTTCAATTCATCAATTCCTGAAACGCTATGTTTTAGAAATAATGAATTTATTTTATTGTTAAGCTCAGAAAGCAAAACCAAATTTTCAGGATTTATTTCAATTTTTTCGGCCTCATTCTCCAGTTCAGAAATAATATCCTTTATTTCCACAAAAGATGTTTCAAGCCTTTCATCCAGATCAGAAAAACTATGGGAAACTTCTGAAATTTTAGAAAGTTTATTTTTCGCTTCATTAAAGAATGAAAGAATTCCGACTTCTTCCTGATGAAATCTGGATAAAACCTGTGCAAGATTTTCGGAGATCATTTCAGCATTTTCCTGAATGGAAAGTTGATTTTGCAGCTCTTCGTAGTCTACATCATCCAGCTGAAGTTCTTCAAGTTCGTTCAGTAAAAATTCTTTATAATCACTTTCTTTATTGGTTTCAGCAAGCTGTGTCTGAAGCTTTTTAAGCTGAACTTTTAAACTCTGGAAATCCGAAAATTCAAGCTGATATTCTTCCACGATTTTTTTATTTTCAGAAAGTCCGTCAATAATTTTAAACTGGTATTCTGCCGTAAAAAGATTGGAAGTTTCAAACTGGGAATGAATATCAATAAGCTGGGAAGAAAGCTCTTTCAGGACATCCAACGTTACCGGAACGTCATTGATGAAAGCTCTAGACTTTCCAGATGGCAGAATTTCTCTTCTTATGATAGTCTGCTGATCGTAATCAAGATCATTTTCTATAAAAAATTTCTTAAAACGGTTGTTCAGTGCAAACTCTGTTTCTACAATACTTTTTTCTTCGGTATTAGAAATGGATTTTACATCTGCTCTTTCTCCCAGAATAAGGCGAAGTGCACCCAGAATAATTGATTTTCCAGCTCCTGTTTCTCCGGTAATGACCTGTAGTCCTTTATGCAAAGACACATCAAGTACATCAATAAGGGCAAAATTTTTAATATAAATTCTCGAAAGCATAAATCAGTAGCAGATTACGATTGGTACTGCAAATATAAAATTTCCAAGTCAGAAATTAAGAATCAGGTTTATTACTTCCATTTATTCCATTTGGAATCGATATACTTCGGCGCAAAAACAATCATAAGCTGTTTTAAATCACCCAACATGACTCCTCCGTTGTTATTGGAATTGAAAATATTGAAAATTTCATCATTTTTAGCTTCAATAAAAATGTTGAAAGCATAGTTCTGCTGGAAATTGTTTTCATATGCTTTTAACTGCATTAAGGCGTCAAAAATAGCCTTTTTAGAAGGATTCTGGTCCTGATTGTAAAGCCCGTCCAATCCGATTCTATGATAGGTATAAAAAGTATTTCTTAATTGATTGGTATTAGAATTCAGTAATGTACTGATCAGATTCCCTCTTGTTCTGGGACCTTCTGTTCCTAACTGAGACCAGCCTTCGTAATTTCTGTTCTGAGAGTTCTGAGCAATCTGCTGTGCTTTTGTAAACCACTGAGTTCCTCCCATTGCCTGAAAGCTATCCGCATCATATCCCAAAATCAGATACACATAAAAGCTGATGACATCAATCAGATTTTTTCCGGAAAATTGGCGCTCATTAAAAATAAGGTTTTCATTTTCCACATATTCGAACCCGAATTTTGTATCCTGAACATTAAGCAATGGAGATTCATAGTTGGTATTGAATACGGGACGAACTGCCTGTACAACGATACTTCCTTTATAATTATTTCCGTCTTTCTCGCTGATAATGATCGCAAAATTTGATTTAATTTTTTCAAAGTTTTGTAATTTTTTCCCTGTCCAGCTCGTATTGTTGATAAAATCTCTAAGACTTTTTTCCAGTGTTTTATACACCTGCTGATTACTTCCTCCCATCTGCTGAGCATTAATCTGAACCGTAGAAAGCAGTTCCTGTGAAAAGCTAAAGTTAAATAGGAAAAATATAAAAAATATGCTTAAAATTCTTTTCATTGTTTATTTAAAAATTGAGAACGGAAATTTATAAAAATTATTTTAATAGCTGATTTTCAATAAAGTTGAAAATATCTTTAGCCACTTCGTCTTTAGATTTCAGATCAAACTCTGTTTTCTCCGTTTTTGTAAAGATTTTTATTTTATTGGTATCGTTTTTAAATCCTGCTCCTTTGTCCCTCAAAGAATTCAGGATAATCATATCCAGATTTTTCTTTTCTAATTTTCCTTTGGCATTTTCTTCTTCATTCTGAGTTTCCAAAGCAAATCCCACCAAAAACTGATGATTCTTTTTCTCTCCCATTGTTTTCAGAATATCCGGATTTTTAATGAGCTCTATGGTTAAATTATCATCATTTTTTTTAATCTTCTCTTTCGCCACTTCTTTCGGTGCATAGTCTGCTACTGCAGCACTTGCAATCGCAATATCAACTTTTTCATAGAACTGAAACACCTGTTCAAGCATTTCCCTTGCGGAGGTTACTCTATGGATTTCGATAGTATGAATATTTGTTTTTTCAGAACTCGGTCCGGAAATCAGAATCACTTTTGCTCCTCTTTTTGCCGCTTCTTCAGCCAGAGAAAATCCCATTTTTCCCGAAGAATGATTCCCAATAAAACGAACAGGATCTATTGCTTCATAGGTTGGTCCCGCTGTAATAAGAACTGTTTTACCTTCTAAGGATTTATTTTGATCCGAATCAAAAAATTCTTCAATTTTTTTTACGATAGTTTCCGGTTCTGCCATTCTTCCCTGTCCTATCAAACCACTCGCCAATTCACCGCTTTCAGCCGGAATAATATAATGTCCGTAGCTTTCTGCCAATTCAAGATTTTTCTTTGTAGAGGGATGCTGATACATATCTAAATCCATTGCAGGAGCAATAAATACAGGACATTTTGCAGACATATAGGTCGCGATCAGTAAATTATCACAGGTTCCGTGAACCATTTTTGACAGTGTATTGGATGTGCAGGGAGCAACAATTATTACATCTGCCCACAAAGCGAGCTCTACATGGCTATTCCAGGTTCCGTTATCTCCATAAAAATCTGTGTAAACAGGTTTCTTTGATAAGGTAGAGAGGCTCAATTTTGTAACAAAATTTTCTGCATCGGGAGTCATGATAACCTGAACTTCCGCTCCTTTTTTCACAAAATCTCTTATTAAAAAATGAATTTTGTAAGCTGCAATTCCTCCAGAAACGGCGATTAGTATCTTTTTGCCGGAAACACTCATTGAGTTTTATTTTTTTGAATCACTAATTTACTTATTTTTCCCATAACAGCCATTATATAAAATAGCAAAGGTCATAAAGAAACTGTTTTCTTTATGACCTTTGTATATTTAAAATACCAGATGATTATTTTCTATCTTCTGTTTTTCTGAAGTATACATCATCATTTAACCATTCTTCAATTGCAATAGAAGTTGGCTTTGGAAGTTTTTCATAGTGTTTAGAGATTTCAATCTGCTCTCTGTTTTCAAAAACTTCTTCCAATGTAGAGTTGTGAACAGCAAATTCATCCAGTTTGTTGTGCAATTCTGTACGAATTTCTGCATTGATCTGCTCTGCTCTTTTTCCCATGATAACAATAGCTTCATAGATTGAACCTACTTTATCTTCAATCTTGTCTTTATCGTAAGTAATTGTATTTACTTCTGCTTTTGTATCTTTTACGCTCATTTTGAGAAATTTATTTTATTTTTAAGATGGCAAATTTACAAATTATCTTTGAATTTTGAAAGTCGCTGCAGGCGGAGGTGTTTGAAGTGCCGCACTATCCCTTTGAATCTGCATTGCTTTTTTCTCAGCAGAAACCTGATCTTTCAGCTGCTGCTCTGTCTTTGCCTTGTCTGCAAGCTTAGCCGCTTCCTTCTTTTGTCTCTCGGTAAGAGTAGCAATTCTTGCTTCAGTATTTTTCTTTACAACAGCAAAATCTTTCTTATCTCTTTCCAGTTTTTGTCTAAGATCTAAAGCCGTTTTTGCATATTCTGTATTTGGCATTTCTTTTTCTACCTGTCTTGTAAAAGAAAGTGCACTTTCAATACGCTCCTCTTTCAAATCATATACAGACCTAGCAGCTAATTCATATCGGGACTTCATGATAAAGTCATAAATCTTCGGACGAAGTTTTGTCCCTGGGAAGTCTTCCAAAACATTTTCCAACGCAACATTGGCAGCTTTGTAATCTCCCATTTTGAAATATTGTCTTGCGTTTTCGTATGCCTTAAATTCTAATTTATACGAAAGCTCTTCAATAAGTGTGTTGATATTTTTCGATCTTTCAGAGTTAGGATAATTATTTAAGAAATCCTGAAGCTCATTAATAGCCAGTTCTGTACTGGACTGATCCAGATTATAGTCCATAGACCCTTCATAGTAGCACAAAGCAGACATATATGCCGCCTCTTCTGCTCTAGGATCTTTAGGGAAACTTACTGCAAAATTTTTAAACTGATGCCCTGCAAGTTTATAGCTCTTATCATAATAGTTTGCATAAGCCGTATTGAAACCTACGTTAGGAAAGTCATCCGTACCTGCTACCAGATTGGTAAGTCTATCATAAAGAGCCAACGCATTTTTCCACTTCTTCTTTGCAAAATTTTCGTTTGCCGCCTTTAAAATGTAGTTTTTATCAGCACTTCTCATAGCTCTTTCCTGCTGGCTCACACATGATACAACAACAGATAGTGCAAAAAGACCTAAAATATATTTTTTCATATAAAAAATTCAACAGTTTTCGGATTTTACAGCCGATTTACTAATTTGCAAAAATATAACTTTTTTACCAAAAGATTTTTTTTTATGATTATTTAACGTAATTTTAGTCTGCAGCGTATCCTAAAATGGCAAAAACACTTAATAAGAGATTCATTCTGATTTTTTTCTCTGCTTCTTTTACATAGGTCTCGTCATCTTTGTGAGGTACATACAGTTCATAGAAATTTCTGTTTCTGATCACAAATAATGTAGAACCGATAATAGTGGTTAAAATATCTTCAGGTTTAGGAGTAAAAGTAAATACCCCGGAAGCAACTCCTTTCTTAATGACCTCATCTATTTTTCTTACAAAAAGCTGGTAGAAATCCAGCAGTTCATCTTTTAAATTATCGGTATGCCTAAGTTCCTGAGTTACGAAACCGTGAAAATAATTATATTTAAAAAGCTGGGTTACGATAAATTTAATCATCTCTTTCATCTGCATCTCCGGTTTTCCGTCTTTAATCGTATCTGCAAATTCCGAAAAATTCTCTCTGGTTTTTAAAACCCTGTACTGATAGAGATAAGACATCATTTTTTCCTTAGAACCAAAGTAGTACGAAATCATCGCTACATTGATATTCGCTTTGGAAGAAATATCCCTTACAGAAGTTCCTTCATACCCTTTTTTGGCAATAAGCTCTTCTGCTATATCTAAAATATGAATCTGCTTTTCGGTAAACTTTTTTCTCATGAGGATTGAGTTTGAGTAAAGTTAGGAAATTTTTAACATATTTATAAACGTTTGTTTAGGATTGTTGGCTACAGCTTTAAAAATTGTATTTTTGATCATGAATTGTTTTGATTTTCATCATCATAAGAAAAGTTTACCTTTGGGGATTTATAATATGGACCCCTCCGATCAGATTCCAGATTCTTTATATTCTGTCGGAATTCATCCTAAAGATATTCAACATGACAAGATCACAGAGCAGTTTCATTGGTTAAAAGACAATATTACAGAATACTGTTTTGCCATCGGGGAATGTGGTTTAGATTCATTGGTACCTATTGATCAGAAAATTCAGCAAGATGTTTTTTTGAAACAGATAGAGCTTTCCAACGAAGTAAAAAAACCTCTTATTATTCATTGTGTCCGGAAATTTTACGAAGTGATTTCTTTCAGGAAAAAAGCGAACCAGGCGATGGTCATTCATGGATTCAACAAAAAAGAAAGTATTGCCCATGATCTTCTTAAAAATAATTTTTATCTGAGTTTTGGAAAAGCTGTTTTGTATAATTTATCTTTGCAGAATACTTTGAAAATTACCCCTTTAAACAGAATCTTTCTGGAAACCGATAACGAAGATTTTGAAATAGCGACATTGTATGAGAAAGTTTCGGTTATAAAAGGGATTTCTTTAGAAGAATTGAATGAACAGATTGTAGAAAATTTAGAGAATATAAAACATGGATAAATACTGGTTGGAAAGAACAGAGCTTCTGATTAAAGAAAAAGGATTGGAAAAGCTTAGTAAAGCAAACGTTTTAGTGGTCGGATTGGGAGGTGTAGGTTCTTTTGCCGCAGAATTTCTTGCCAGAGCCGGAGTCGGAAACATGACGATTGTGGATGGAGACACTGTAGATATCACGAATATCAACCGACAGCTTCCTGCGCTTCACTCAACCGTTGGAAAGCATAAGGTAGAAGTTGTTGCAGAAAGACTTTTAGATATCAATCCTAATCTTCATCTCATAAAAATCAACGAATTTCTGAATCCTGAAAGAATGGATCAGGTTCTTGATGAAGGAAATTTCAACTATGTTCTTGACTGTATCGACAGTGTGACTCCCAAGCTTAAATTATTGATCGCCGCGAGAAGAAGAAAGATAAAGGTAGTAAGTTCCATGGGAGCAGGCGGAAAATCCGATCCAAGTAAAGTCATGGTGAGAGACATCAGCAAAAGCCATAATTGTCATTTAGCCAGACAGATAAGAAAAAGACTGAAAAAAGAGAAAATAAATAAGGGAATCCGTTGTGTGTTTTCTAATGAGATTCAAAATGAAGAGAGCTTAAAAATGACTGACGGAACCAATTACAAAAGATCTTTTTACGGAACAATCAGCTATATCCCTGCTATTTTTGGCTTATATGCTGCTGCGGAAGTAATCAGTCATTTGGTAAAGAAAGATTAAAAATTATTAAGATGCTTCAACTTCGCTCAGCATGACATTTCTAATACTACATATTTTTAGTATTACTACTCTAAGTGAAGTCGAAGCATTTTAATTTAAAATTCCACTATATTTACAGTCCGTAAATGACAAACTTCAAATATTCCAAAGCCGAAAAACTCAAAAAAGAGACTGAAATTGCTTTACTTTTCGAAAAAGGTAAATGGAAGACATGTGGAAACCTGAGAATCATTGTTCTAAAGGAAAAACCGACAATTCCTATTGAACAGGCAAAATTTGGAGTTTCAGTTTCTAAAAGATATTTCAAAAAAGCGGTTCACAGAAACCGTATAAAAAGACTTTTAAGAGAGGCTTATCGTCTGAATAAAGGGATATTTAAAGAAGCTTTCGGGGAGAAAACTTTTTCCATGCTGTTTTGGGTTTCTTCTGAAATCCCTGCAAAATTTCAGGAAGTAGAGGAACAGTTTATAAAACTTTGTGCGTCTCAAAAAAGGCAATAAATAGTTATCTATTTTTTGTATCTTTAAAAGGAACTATTAATCTGAGAAATAAAATGTTAGATAGTATTCCTTACTTTCCATATATCCTTAGTACATTTATTGGTATTGGTTTGGCTGCGGCAACAGGATTCCGGGTTTTTCTTCCTCTTTTCGCGGTAAGTTTAGCTTCTTATTTTCACTGGATTCCTATGAGCGAAAGTTTTGAATGGTTTGCCGGTCTTCCAACACTCATTACAACAGGTGTGGCAACCGTTTTTGAAATTCTGGCTTACTACATCCCTTTTTTAGACCATCTTCTGGATACGATTTCTATTCCTATGGCTACGATAGCCGGCTCTATTTTATTTGCAAGTCAGTTTGCTGATTTAGGGACATTTCCTCAATGGGCTTTAGCTTTGATTGCGGGTGGAGGAACAGCAGCAACCATTAGTACCGGATTTGCCGGAATTCGGGCTGCTTCTACGGCAACAACCGGGGGATTGGGAAATCCTGTCGTAGGAACCACTGAAACTGCAGGAGCAGGGCTAATGTCTGTTTTAGCAATGGCAGCACCTATTTTTGCAGGCATACTTGCCCTAATTTTTATTTTTATTGCTGTTTCCATAGGAAGAAAAGCCTGGAAAAAACTGAGAAAAAACCAAAATGCTGCTTCAGACTGAAATTTTTTTAACGATATTAAAAAGAATCGGCTGAAAATTAATTTTCAGCCGATTCTTTTATTTTATTTTCTTCACATAATCTCCAAAAACAATCCCAAGAGGACCAAAGACTGGAAATAAAATAAGTGCGAGGTAAGGTAAAATACCCGCCTTATTTTTAAATAGAGTCGAAATCGCTACCGTGTACAATACAATAACTGCAACAGCAAAAAATAGTATTTGATACGGTGTAATCACAAGTAAATTCATACAATAAGTTTAATTTTTACTACGGAAATCCTTAATTTCCTGAATTTTATTTTTAAAATATTCTTCTTTTTCCGGGTTCTTTTTAATCAATATTTCAAATGCTTTTATGGCTTTTGTATAAAGCTTCTGCTCGAAATACAATGTTGCCAGTGTTTCGGTCATTAAATGAGAAATATCGTCATTCTTTTCCTTTACCACATAGCTGCTTTCATCTCTTAACTGACTGATTTTCGGATTATTCTCAATAAAACTCTCAATGGCTTTGGCTTTTATCTCCGTTTTTTCTTTTTCAACCTCTTCGGTTCTATCAATCTTTAACCAACTTTGCCAGGTATTAATAAATCCGGGAACATTACTGTCCAGAAGATTTTTCTTTGGAGCTTCAGGTAAAGCTTCTTCTGTCTTCGCTTCCTGAACTTCCTCTTTTTCTTCTTTACTGTCAAGTTCTTTATCCGGCTGAGCAATCGTCCAGTTTGAGCTAAAGAAAGACACATTCATTACAGGAACATCCTCTTTATTTTCCTCCGCCACTTGCGAAGTTTCCTCTTCTGTTGTAAGCTCTTCTACAGGCTCTTCTTTGTGCTCAGGAATATCGCTAACGATTTGGGAAGCTTCTTCTTTAGGTAAAATCTCTTCCTGTTGCAGTATTTCTTCTTGAGGAGTCTCTATTTTCGGACTTGTAACTTCCACAGGTTTGCTAAGTAAAGAATCCGGAAGGTTTGATTCAAAAGACATCGGTTTCCATGAAGATTTTACTTCTACCTGCGGTTCTTCCAATGGCTTTTCTTCAATATTTTCTTTTTCCGGTTCTGCATCAACAACTTCAGGTTTAACCTCTGCAATTATATTTTCCTCTTTAACTTCCTCTTTAGTTTGAGGAACTGCTGCTATGACTTCAAAACTTTGAGTCTCCGCAAAGCTGATTTCGTGACCACCGTTTTCAGGCTCCTCTTCTTTTATTTTTTCAGAAGCTGCCTTTTCTTTCATTTTTTTCTCAACTTCTTCTATCAGACGGCGCATTTCATCCTCATGTTTATGGAGATTGGGTTGAGAAACTTCTGTAATGATCTCTTCAGAATTGTTTGCCTGAATTTTCACTTCCGGCAAGAAAGATTCCATCCCATGGAAACTCAGTTCTTCTTTATCCTGAATATTTTCTTTTTCTGTAGAGATTCTATCCTCATCGATAATCTTTTCAGGCGTAAAATCTGAAACTTCGATCGCTTTATCTTCTTCTTTTACTTCCGCCTCTTCAACAACTCCTTCCAATTCTTCATTAGATTCGATCGGAGCATCTGGCTGTAAAGTTTCTATTTCATGGAAGCTTACTTCCTGTTCTTCCAGAATTTCTTCTTTTACTGGCTCAGATCCAATTTTTTCTTCTTCAATAACTGTTTCCGGTGCAGATTCTTTAATTTCTTCAAAAACTTCATGATTTGACGTATTCAAAGACTCCGGAGACAGAGTAATCGTATGTATATTTTCTTCCGTAAGGAAATTTTCTTCTCCTTCGAATAAAATCCGGTTCTTTTCTCCGTTTACATAAACGTAAGTAGCCTCTTGTCCAGCTGATTGAAAATCACATGAAACTCTATTATCAGTTAGTCCATTTTCATTTTCTCTTCTTAAAGGAAAACTGCTGTTTTGATAAAAATTCTGTTTAGGAGCTTCTTTCTGATCTGCTTCTGCTTTATTTTCCTGAACAATTTTCTCTTGAATCTTCGGTTTAGGCTTCTGTTGTATTTTACCATTGATAAGCTGGTAAAGAATCTTTTTATCTGTGGTATATGCAGCCGTAGTGGAAAGTTCTTTCTGATAGTTCTCTTTTTCGTACAGATGCACTCCATACAAATGCAATGCTCTGATATTCTGAACATAAGGAAAAGCATCAATCTCCCCTCTCAAAAGATGTACATCTTCCGGCTGAATGTTTTTCGGATTTTTTAATAGCTCTAAAACTCTAGGATTCATCTTACCAGTTTGCTACAATATCGTTAAATATTTTATTAATAATTCTTTCGTTGACAATTTTTACCTGAGAGGCTTCTATATCACTTTGAGATAAATTACTGTTGAAGGTAGCTTCATCTGAATATGTTCTGTCAAAACTCAATTCAGGATGCAATTTGTTTTCGTAATGAACTTTTACAGTGATGGTCAATTTATTCTGTGAATCCTGAATAACTCCTGCGCTAGTTGTAGAAGTGGTTGAGCTAATCGTAGTGGGATTAATTGCATAATCCGTAATTTCTCCTTCTACTAAAATATCAGGGCTTTGCTTAGTTCCTTTTAACGTTGTTCTTTGTAAAAACCTGTTTTGAATTTCTGTAGAAAACTGTTGTGATAACGCAGGGTTTACTAGCGCCGCATTGTTTGGAAATTCATTAATCTGAATGGTTTTCTCATCTTTAAGAGACGAACCCGAAAAAGTGTAACAGGAATTCAGCACCGTTAAACAAAGAGCCAGAAGTCCAATCATTTTGGGCCGATTTATTTTGATATTTTTTATTTTAAAATTCATTTTTAGATCCAATTTCTGTAATTTCATCATGCTCAATTTGTTGAATAGCATCTTCATAGGCAAAATAATTAGCAGCATACATAAATGGAATGGTAATAAAAATACCAATACCACAAGCTAGGATGCCAATCTGAGATAAAATACCTACAACAATTGCAAAGAGTAAAATTGACCACAAATTACCTTTAGTCATTGCTGTTGAAATATTCCAAACTGTTTTTATATCCGTAATTCCTTTAAAGCTAATTAATGGAATAATGTAAAACCCTCTCAACAAGAAATAATATAATGCTATAATCATTAAAAACATATAAGGAAACATAAAAATCATTACTCCTGCACTTGGCTCACCATTTTCATTCGACATCAATCCTCCCAGAACAGCCAAAATCATTATTGGAATATACATAACAATGACTCCTGCAATAATAATTAGCTGCAAAACAAAATAGGGCATAAAGTCTTTGAAATCAAATATTTCCCCAGAACTTGTTGGTTGATTCCTATTTAGCTTTTGAAGATATTTATACAAATTCCCTGCTGCCAAAAGTCCGCAGAAAGGAATAATTGACATAATAAAGCACATTAAAAATCCCACAAAAACATTTCCAAAGTCTTTCTTTAAAAGATCAATTCCTTTGTTAATGTATTCTCCGAACTTAAAATTGATTGGTTTAGGCACTAAGTTTATATTCATTTCTTGTGTTTGATGTTAATCTTCTAAATTATATTGTTTTATTTTTCTATATAAAGTTCTTTGCGAAATTCCCAGTTCGTCTGCCGCTTTGTTTCTTCGCCCGTTATGCTTCTCCAATGCTTTAACAATCAAATCTTTTTCATTATTTTGAAGTGATAAAGATTCGGGTTTATTCTCTTCAATCTCTATATCTTCAAAATCTTCAAAGTGATCATCAGGACTCGAGATAATGGTTGGATTTTGAATGTGCTGGTTATTATTATTCTGGTTTTCAAAATACAATAAAGAATTCGGCGCTACACTCTGCTGATTCTCAGGAGTATAAATTCTGTTGATCAAGTTTTTTTCATGATTGCTTAAATCTGCAGCTCCCCGGTTCTTTATTAATTCCGAAGTTAAGGATTTTAAATCATTTATATCATTTCGCATATCAAAGAGAATTTTATACATAATCTCTCTTTCACTGCTGAAGTCACTTTGTTTCTGAGTATTCGGCTGATTGACAACCATTGGCAAATGCGCATCCATAGGAATATATTCCGCCAATTTCTCTACCGTAATATGTCTGTCTCTTTCCACTACCGTCATTTGCTCCACCAGATTTCTCAACTGTCGGATATTACCCGGAAATGTATAATTTTCAATATAATGAACAGCGCTGGGTTCAAGTTCCAACTCTGGCATTCTGTATTTCTCTGCAAAATCTATTGCAAACTTTCTGAACAGCAAATGAATATCTCCTTTTCTTTCTCTCAAAGCAGGCATATCAATCTGTACAGTATTCAGACGGTAATATAAGTCTTCACGGAATCTTCCGTCCTGAATGGCCTTCATCATATTGACGTTGGTTGCAGCAACAATTCTTACATTCGTTTTCTGAACCTGTGAAGAACCCACTTTCATGAATTCACCGCTTTCTAAGACTCTCAGCAAACGAACCTGGGTCTGCAATGGCAACTCTCCTACCTCATCAAGAAAAATTGTTCCTCCGTCTGCTACTTCAAAATATCCTTTTCTTGTTGCTGTTGCTCCTGTAAAAGCTCCTTTCTCATGCCCGAATAATTCGGAATCAATCGTTCCTTCAGGAATTGCTCCACAGTTGACGACAATATAAGGCTGATGTTTTCTTTTTGATTCTGAATGAATGATTTTAGGAATAAATTCTTTTCCCACCCCACTTTCTCCAATCACAAGGACTGAAATATCTGTAGGAGCAACCTGAATAGCTTTTTCCAAAGCACGATTTAAAGCCGGGAAGTTTCCGATGATCCCGAAACGGTTTTTTATATTTTGTAACTCGTTACTCATAAGTAAATTTTAGATTGTTGATTTAAATTTGATCTACAGTCTGTAGATATAGAATTGGTTTAAAATGGATTAAATTTTAACCTATCAAATTCAAATCATCTTTGTTTCTAATCTTTGTAACTTTAGCTTTAAAATATAGAGTTTCAGCAAAGAGATTTTCTTTGCTGTTTTTCTCGAAGTTTTTCAGAAGCTTATCGTGTTTTTCCTTTTCAGAAAAATTGGTTTCTGCTTTATTTTTATAAAATTGGCTCTGCTGACTTTTAATGAAAAATCTCCCAAAAGCATCAGCAATATTCTGCTTATAATGAATCGCAAAATTCTGCCCAGGTTTTTCTTTGATGCAAAACTTCTGTGAAGCTTCACATTCATGGTTTAAAAATTGGCTGTAAATTTCATAAAACCCACACTCATCTGCTTCCGCAGAACCATTGCTGATCTGTGCTGAAATATTACTACAAATTATCACCAATAAAACACTGAGGCAATATTTCTGAAATTTTTCCATTGTCTGAGTTCTAAAAGTTAATAATGATAATAATTTGTTTACTATAATTTCCGGGAAAGATTATTTCACAGTTTCCCCCAAAAGTGTGCCCTGTGTATTGTCAAATACAAAAACATCCACAATGTCACCAATTTTCTGACCTTCCAGCATATCGAATACACAAACCGCATTCTGGGAATTCCTTCCTTTCCACTGGCTTTTATTCTTTTTAGAAATCCCTTCAATTAAAATTTGATGCGTTTTTCCTACGTAAGACTTCATTCTTTTTCTTGACAATTCTCCCTGTAAAGCAATGACTTCAGCCAAACGTCTTTGTTTAACGTCAGCAGGAATATTATCCTCCATTTTCTTATGAGCCGGAGTTCCAGGTCTCTCTGAGTAAGCGAACATATAACCGTAATCATATTCTACTTCTTTCATAAGGCTCAAAGTATCCTGATGATCTTCTTCAGTTTCGTTACAGAAGCCAACGATCATATCCTGGGAAAATGCCACTTCCGGAACAATTTCTTTAGCGTTTTTAATTAACTCCAAATATTCTTCACGGGTATGTTGTCTATTCATGGCTTCCAGCATATTGTTACTTCCGCTCTGAACCGGTAAATGAACATATTTACAGATATTGTCATGCTTCGCCATCATTTTGAAAACATCAAGACTCATATCCTGAGGATTTGACGTTGAGAATCTGATTCTCATTTCAGGAACAGCTTTAGCGACTAAATCAAGCAATTGTGCAAAGTTCACCGCCGTTGCCTTCTGCATCTCTGATGCTTTGGCAAAATCTTTTTTAGGCCCGCCTCCATACCAAAGATAAGAGTCCACGTTTTGACCTAGTAATGTAATTTCTTTGTAACCGTTGTTCCAAAGATCTTTACATTCATCCAAAATAGAATGGGGATCACGGCTTCTCTCTCTTCCTCTTGTAAACGGAACCACACAGAATGTACACATATTATCACAACCTCTCGTAATGGTAACGAAAGCTGTAACTCCATTCCCTCCTAAACGAACCGGATTGATATCCGCGTATGTCTCTTCTTTTGAAAGAATCACATTGATGGCATCTCTACCATCTTCTGTTTCTTTCAATAAATTGGGTAAATCCCTGTATGCATCAGGACCCACCACAAGGTCAACCAATTGCTCTTCTTCTAAGAATTTGGTTTTCAGTCTTTCGGCCATGCATCCAAGAACACCTACCGTCATATTCGGCTTTTCTTTCTTAAGATTTTTGAATTGAGAGAGACGCATCCTCACCGTTTGCTCCGCTTTTTCACGGATTGAGCATGTATTTAAAAGAATAAGATCCGCTTCTTCTACTTTCAGAGTGGTGTTATACCCTTGTTCGTTAAGAATGGATGCAACAATTTCGGAATCAGAGAAATTCATCTGACAACCATAACTCTCCAAGAATAATTTCTTAGAGTTCCCATCTCGTTCAGCAATGGCAAAAGCCTCTCCTTGTTTTGTTTCGTCTATATATTTTTCTTGCACAACTGTCTGTTTAAGGTTCAATATTTAAAGTTCAAGGTTTTCCGACTTGATTTTTTAAACGCTGAACTTTTGAATTAATTTGCAAAGATACAAAATATTGTGACAGAATGTCAGCGCATTATTTTAAAATTAAAAAGACCAAGAAATTCATTTAAAGCCCTAAAAAACAATAGGATTGCCCATAAATGAAAAGTAGTATTTTAATCACCGTGATCAAAGTGATCTGTACTAAAGTTGATTTTTATTATTTTTTTAGAAATTACCGGCTGACCATGCTGTATTGCGGGCTTCCATTTCTTTTTTACTTTCTTAATAGCAAATTCCATGTCTTCAATAAACATTTCACTATTTTTCACTTTGGGTAAAACATCAAGATTACCAATTTTACCATCCGGATTTACATCAAAAACGAAAACAAATTTTCCATTTACAGCATATTTTTGCAAATCGATGTAAGAATGAATCATTTTCAAGAATTCATCAACAAAAGCCGAATCTCCACCCGGAAATTCAGCATTTTGTGAGGTTGTTATATTTTCTTTCTGAGTTTGAGTTTCTTGAGCATATCCTTTAAAGCCGATAAAGAATAAAAATAAGGTTATAATAGTTTTTTTCATAGAATTACATATCCGCAGACATCGATGAGAAAGTCATCTTAAGTTTCATTTCAGATTTTATAGGCTGTCCGTTGCAGGTAGCCGGAGTCCAGTTTTTTTTAATCCTTCTTACTACATATTGCATATCATCAAAGAAAACTTCACTGTTCAATACTTTCGGATCTCCGGAAATATCGATCACTTTCCCTTTAGCATCAATGGTTAAAGTAAAGGTAAACTCTCCAGACAGCGTATAGAATTCAGAATTGAGATAGGTATACATATATTTTTTAAGCACTTCTTTGTAAGCTGTAGCTCCACCTTCATAACTGGCCGCTTTAAAATCATTACAGTTCTTTGCCGCAATCTGCAAAAAAGGTTCTTTAATATCTATTTTTAAAAGATTCTTGTTGTTTTCTACAATAAAAGAATCATCTCTATCTTCGAGATCTGTTTGTGCAAAGCTAAAGTTTGCTACAAAAAGCCCTATAAATAATGCTATTGCTTTCATAAGTATCTTTTTTAGATTATTAATTAGAACTACCAAAATTACACCAAAAAAAGGAATTTCACTACAAAACGAAATTCCTTTTAATATTTGATTAAAGACTTGTTTGAGCTTTACTTCCAGTTTCTTTTAACATTAATGCAACAAGTATTGCCAGGACAATTCCTGAAATCCAAAATAGCACAGAATGCTGAAAATGTAAATCACCGGAAGAAAGTTCCAGGCTTTTTCCAAACCATCTGCTGAAAACAGGACTCAATAAGGTTGTAACCCCGAAAGTAATAAAGTTAATTGCTCCCGTTGCACTTCCTTTTACAAAATCCGGATTGGTTTCTTTAATGACAGAATAAGGGATCATTGCCGCTCCAGAACCAAGCCCGAAAATAAACATGCTTATTTTTGCAGGATATAAATCCGGAAGATAAATTAATTGCAACAAACTTATAATCATTAGGACAGCCCCTCCAATCAATACAGGCTTTCTTCGCCCTATCTTATCAGTAATAAAACCTAAAAGCGGACAGCCAAAAACCCATCCGAAAGCAACCATAGCACTGGTAATTGCCGCATCATGAAATACGAAACCTTTGTCTTTTTGGAAAAAAGCAACCGCCCAAGTCATCGCAAAAATAGTCGTCGGAGCAAATAATAACCCTGAAATAATTCCACATAACCAGGATTGAGGATTTTTGAAAACAATTTTATACGGCTCCAGATAACCAACAGGCTTCAATTCATTTTCCGAAGATTCTTCCGATTTGCCTTCTTTGGGAATTACGAAAAACAGACAGAATGCAGTAATGATCGTAATAATACCGGACCAAAGCCAGAAAGTATCAATATTCACTCCTTCTTCTACCCACGGACCCACCACAAACTGTCCAGCTGTTCCTCCCAACATTCCGATGCATTGAGTAACTCCAATGGCAGTAGCCAAAGATTTTGACGAAAATCCTTTACTCGCAAGATAAACACAACCAGGAAAGGCAAAAGCACAACCTGCACCCTGCAACAATCTTCCGGAAACACCGGCAACCTGACTGGAAATCAAGAACAATAAACAACCCATTCCAAGAATTAAAGCTCCTATAAAAAGAGATCTTTTTCCCCCGAATTTATCTAAAGCAATTCCGGCAATTAAACTACACGTGGAATAGGTATAATAATACGTTCCCACCATACTGATAAGCTTAAGCTCAGTGGTATTGAAGTTACTGACCAATTCAGGGATCATTACTGCCGGAGCCGATCTGATCACGTAATCCAGAAAGTAAAAGACAAGCCCGAAAAGCCAGGCTATGACATAATATTTCTTTAAAGATGCACTCATTACAGCAATCCTTTAATATGTTTATAATTTGTTTTGACGGTATCCAATGCTTCCTCCATCTTTCCTCCCAACATTAGCTGCGCCATGGATTTGGTCATTCCCAATACCTGTTCGAATTCAATTTTAGGAGGTAAAGCCAGCGCATTAGGATTGGTGAAAATATTAAGCAAATAAGGACCGTTGTACTCCAGACATTCTTTGATAGCCGCTTCAACTTCTTCCGGTTTATGAACATTTTTCCCCGGATATCCCATTGCCTGAGCAATCATTCCAAAATCAGGGTTGATCATATCCGTCTCGTTATCCGGCATTCCTCCTACTTCCATTTCCAGTTTTACCATTCCCAGTGCCCTGTTGTTGAACACGATCAGTTTTACAGGTAATTTATATTGAAAAATAGTTGCCATATCTCCTAACAACATAGATAAGCCACCGTCACCGCACATTGCAATAACCTGTTTTCCGGGATGGGCTAAAGAAGCCCCGATTGCCATTGGCATAGCATTCGCCATAGAACCGTGATTGAATGAGCCCAACATTTGCCTTTCTCCTGTTCCGGTAATATATCTTGCTCCCCAAACACAGCACATTCCTGTATCTACAGTGAAAATAGCATCTCTTTTAGCCAATTGATCCAAAGTATGGGCTACAAACTCCGGCTGAATCGCATTTTCTTTTCCGGAGTCTTTTACATAGGTCAATTGGGTTTCTTTTACTTTTTCATAAAATTCCAATTGTTGATTTAAGAAATGAACATCCGTTTTTTCTTTTAATAATGGTAATAAAGCTTTAATGGTCTCTTTTATATCACCTGCCAATCCCAATTCCAGTTTTGCCCTTCTTCCCAATCTTTCCGGACTTTCATCAATCTGAACGATTTTATTTTTAACAGGCATAAATTTTTGATACGGAAAATCTGTCCCTAAGAGAATGAGCAAATCTGCTTCGTGCATAGCGTGATAAGCAGAAGGCAGTCCCAAAAGGCCAGTTAACCCGACTTCATTAGGATTATTAGGTTGAATAGCCATTTTCCCACGGAAAGAATAGCCGACAGGAGCCTTCAAGTATTTTGATAATTCAACTACTTCTGCATTGGCATTTTCAGCCCCAATTCCACAATAGATGGTCACTTTTTCGCTTTCATTAATTAGACCAGCCAATTGATTCAGTTCTTCATCAGACGGTCGGATAATCGGATTGGTTTTAAAAACTTTATTGGATGTTGTTGCTTCTTCCGCATTCAATTCAGAAACATCTCCCGGCAGACCAATTACAGCCACTCCTTTTTTGGAAATCGCATGCTGAATTGCAGTCTGAACAGTTCTCTGAACCTGCTCCGGCCTTGTAATCATCTGATTATAATGGCTGCAGTCATCGAATAATTTTATGGTATTTGTTTCCTGAAAATAATCCATTCCCATTTCATCACTTGGAATACTGGAAGCAATAACCAGCATCGGAACATGAGAACGGTGAGCTTCATACACTCCATTGATCAAATGAACGTGTCCCGGTCCGCAACTTCCGGCACAAACCGCAAAACCATCGAGTTCAGCTTCTGCAGCAGCTGCGTATGCTCCGGCTTCTTCATGCCGCACATGAATCCATTCGATGCTGCTTTTCTTTACGGCAATATTTAAATGATTAAGACTGTCGCCTGTTACTGCATAAATTCTTTTCACATTGGCATTTTCGAGCATTTCAACAATTTGCTCTGCGATGTTTTTAGCCATAATAATATGTTTTGGTGTTATATTTATTTAAAGAAAACGGCTGTGAATATGGATCGGAAACGCTTTATTATTTAGCCTCTATCAAATTTAGGGAATAATAAATATTTTAAAGATTCTTTAATATTAAAATTCGCTTATAAATAATAAAAAAAAGACCCTGCACAAAGCAAAGTCTTTTTTTTATTTTTAAAATAACTTATCTGTTATTGGCTGTAAGATTTATTCTTTCATCAAAAGATCTATAATCTCTTGAAAAACTTAATCCGACAGAAATATTTTCTTTTTGTCCTGATGCAAATTTATTTTTCATTCTTAAAAAATCTCTTTTCACTTCTTTTGCAAAAGTTAAGTCAGAAACTTCCGGAGAAATTTTAACATCTGAAATCGCCCCATTTTTATCAACCGAAAAATCAAGCTTAAAATCTCCCAAAACCTGATAGTCATTTGCTGTATATTGTAGATTCCCGGCCAAATTTTGCTTAAACTCATCTAACCCGTTGGGATAAACTTTTTCAATCTGATTCTTATCAGCTTTGATCACTATTCTTGTTTGTTGGGAAAAGGCAAAGGCGAAACTTACAATTGCCAGCACCGAAAGTATTTTTTTCATAAAGCGTACTATTTTGTTTTATAAAGATACTTCCTTTCACTGAAGAATTATAATACTTCAATCTGATTTCTCAACAAATCTTCAAATTCATCTCTTTTTCTGATCAAATGGGCTTTCCCATCTAAGAAAAGAACTTCAGCAGGCTTTAATCTTGAATTGAAGTTTGAACTCATCTCGAAACCATAAGCTCCCGCATTCTGGAAAACCAGAATATCACCTTCTCTTACTTCATTCAGCTTTCTGTCCCAGGCAAAAGTATCTGTTTCGCAAATGTTTCCAACTACCGTATAGATTCTTTCCGCTCCCTTTGGATTAGACAGGTTTTCAATAACGTGGTAAGAATCATAGAACATTGGGCGGATCAGGTGATTGAAACCAGAATTTACTCCAACAAAAACCGTAGCGGTGGTTTGTTTAATTACATTCGCTTTTACTAATAAATATCCGCTTTTTCCAACCAGGAATTTCCCAGGTTCAAACCATAATTCGAATTTTTTACCCGTTGATTTTGAAAATTCAGAGATTACTTTTTCCACTTTTTTACCCAATGTTTTCACATCGGTTTCTTCTTCAGTATCCTGATAAGGAATTTTAAATCCGCTTCCCATATCGAGATATTTCAGATTCGGAAAATGTTCAGAAAGCTCAAGCATGATATCTAAAGCCTGCAGGAAAACATCCGGATCTTTAATTTCACTTCCCGTATGCATATGAAGACCTTCTACGTTCAGGTTGGTAGATTTCATCACTCTTTCGATGTGACGAACCTGATGAATAGAAATACCGAATTTACTGTCGATATGTCCTGTAGAAATTTTATAGTTTCCCCCTGCAAAAATATGGGGATTGATTCTTACTAAAATCGGATAGGTATTTCCGTATTTGTTCCCAAACTGCTCAAGAATAGAGATATTATCAATATTGATATGCACTCCGAAAGTCATCGCCTCTTCAATCTCCGCCAAATCTACACAGTTAGGTGTAAATAATATTTTTTCTTTCGTAAACCCTGCCTTTAAACCGAGTTTCACTTCATTAATTGATACGCAATCCAAAGAAGCCCCTAAGTTCTTCACATATTTAAGAATATTAATGTTGGTCAATGCCTTCGCTGCGTAGAAGAACTTTGTGTGTTTTAAAAAAGAAGATGTAAGTTTTTCATATTGATTTTTAATAGATTCAGCATCGTAAACATACACCGGGGTGCCAAACTCATTGGCAATCTTTAATAATTCTTTTGGATTCATAATTTCATTTTAACATAAAAAAAGGCAGATTCTTCGAAAAGAGTCTGCCGCAATGATTATTTTTTATGCAAGACAACTCCTTAAATATTCCAAACCTTAGAGAACTTTACAGTTCCCTTCTTTCCAGTTTTAGTTTGTTTAAAATTTTGCATTGCTTTTACTTACTTTTTTGCAAAAATACTATTTATTTTGATAAAATTGACCCGAATTCTTATAAAATGCAAATCTCTACTTATTCAAAAGGAGGGAAATAACACCGATTATAACCAAGATCAATAAAAATGCTGAAATAGATAATGGATTGGCAAAATTTATCGTCCAGCCATATCCAAACCTTTTCGGAGGAAAAATTCTCTTATCTTCTTTATTGTAATAAAAAAGACCGAACTTCCAGTGAGAAGATTCTTTATCTTCATTATTCACAACTTTCTAATTTTAAATTATTTCGGCAAAGGTAATGTTTCGAAATCACCCCGAAGCAAAGCCAATTGCAGCTCATTGATAAGATCAGCTGTTGGTAACAATAAATCGATCTTAAGCTTCGAGATTTTACTCATGGTCTGAATCTGCGTAAACAATTCATAGAAGCCATAGGAAACAGGTTTTCCGTTTTCTATGATAAGGAATAATTTTTCTCCTAGTTTTCTCCCGCTTCCCAACCACAGCTCACTTCTTTTTTTGAAATCAATTTTCTTCTTAAGATTTTCAGCAATACTATACTCATCAATTGCATTAATGAACTGCATTGCTTTTGAACCCTGTGTGAAAGACCTGAATTTCAAAATCGGTTTTTCAACTTTGTTTAGTTTATTCTTTTCAACCACATACTTATCATTTCTGCAGTACAATCCGAACGGAAGCGGATCTCTTTTCTTGACTCCTTTAGAGTTCAAAAGCAGCTTAGCAATAATATCCGTCCCGGTAAGCTCATAATTAATCTGCTCCACTTCATTTTGAATGGACTCCCATTTTTTTGACTTGGAGTTAAAGACCTTCTTCGAAAATTTATTGATATCCTGCACATGATCTGAAAAAATAATTTTACCCCCTTCATTCTGAAAGTAAACAAAGCCTTTTTCGTTAGGAAGATCCTGAGTCAGTTCCTTTATTTTATTGATGTAAGTTTTAGCATTTGTCTCGTCGTGCTGTTTCTGAATAATTTCATTTTCAGTATCTTTTGAAACTAAAAGCTTAAATAATTCCAGCGTTGCTCTTGCATCTCCTTCTGCTCTGTGATGATTCGTCAAAGGAATGCCAAGAGATTTTACAAGTTTTCCGAGAGAATAGCTGACTTCGTCCGGTATCAGTTTTTTCGCCAATGGAATGGTATCCAGCGTATTGATTTTAAAATCATATCCCAGTCTCTGAAAAGACTGACGCAGCATTCTGTAATCAAAATCGATATTATGACCTACCAATGTTGTATTTTTAGTAATTTCAACAATTCTCCGGGCTATTTCATGAAATTTCGGAGCTGTTTTAACCATTTTCGGAGTAATACTGGTCAATTTCTGTACAAAAGGAGTAATATCACTTTCCGGATTTACCAATGAAATAAACTGGTCTACAATCTTCTGGCCATCATACCTGTAAACAGCAATATCTATAATGCATTCTTTTCTGTAACCTGCACCATTACTCTCTATGTCAATAATTGAATACATTTAAATTTTATACAACTTCTTTTTTAAGATTAATTTTAATAATACCCGTCATCAAAAGGCCAAATCCTATTGATAATAAGCTAACTACATAACCCATGCCATACATCCAAAAAGACTCCGGGTTATTGTGCTGAATTCCTTTCACATTGGAAACAAAAACAGCGAAGAATATATAAAAGCCTATCAACGAAACAGATCCGCCAAAAAATTTATACATCCATTGCCTATTAATAAACAAAGGTAATCCTGCTAAAATAACAAAAATTACATCAATAAACCTAAAACCCACATGAATACTGTCCATAATTAAATTAAAGACAGCCAATCCTACAAAGAAAAATGCTGTTAACTTCTGCATATATATTTGTTTTTAAAGGTGATAACAATGTATTTGCAATACTACTATCTTCTTCTTCCCCCAAGTCCTAACATTCCCAAGATCGCTTTTGCTCCTTCTCTCAGCAAAGTATTCGTAAAAGTTCTTCCCTGCCTGCTATTCAGAACCTGTTCAAACATTCCCGGTTCTTCTTTTACCGGTTTCGTTTTCTGGGTCGGAGCTGCATTTTGCGCCGCCTGTTCCATTCTGGTCACCAACATTTCATACGCAGATTCACTGTTGATCGCATTTTGATATTTCGCAACTAATGCCGAATTATTGGTCAGCTCAGAAATTTCTGCATCATTCAGAACATCCATTCTTGATTCAGGAGAAATTAAATAGGTATGAACCAAAGGTGTAGGAATTCCTTTTTCATCCAGAGCCGTCACAAAAGCTTCTCCAATTCCTAAATTTTGGATCAGTGTTGCAGCATCATAGAATTCCGTCGTCGGATAATTTTCTACTGCCTTTGAAATCTCCTTTTTATCTTTGGCCGTAAAGCCTCTCAGTGCATGTTGGATTTTTAATCCTAACTGTGAAAGAACCGCTTCCGGAACATCTCCCGGAATCTGGGTAATAAAGTAAATCCCGACTCCTTTTGAACGAATCAGTTTTACCATAGTTTCTATCTGCGATACTAATGCTTTTGAGGATTCATCAAAAATAAGATGGGCTTCATCTATAAAAAGAACCAATTTTGGTCTCCCGCTATCTCCTTCTTCTGGAAAGGTCATATAAATTTCCGCAAATAACGAAAGCATGAAAGTTGAAAACAGTTGTGGTTTACTCTGAATATCAACAACCCTCAAAATATTAACAACACCTTTTCCGTCTCTGGTTTGTAATAAATCATGAACATCGAAACTTAACTCTCCAAAGAAACTTGAAGCTCCCTGCTGTTCCAAAGCAACAATGGACCTTAAAATTGCGCCTAAAGAAGCCGGAGCAATCGAGCCATAATTAGCAGCCAATTCGGCTTTACCCTGCGCATTATCTGTTACATACTGCAGTACTTTTTTCAAATCATCAAGGTCAATCAAAGGCAATCCTTTGTCATCACAATATTTGAAGACTATTGCCATGATACTCTGCTGCGTATCATTCAGTTGAAGGATTTTACTTAATAAAACGGGACCAAATTCGGTCACCGTAGCTCTTAACTTCACTCCCCTTTCTCCGGAAATCGTCATCAGCTCAACCGGAAAAGCTTGTGGATTGTAAGGAAGCTGAGTTTTTGCATACCTCTCCTGAATTGCAGGATTTTCCGTTCCTGCTTCTGCAATTCCTGAAAAGTCTCCTTTAATATCCAATACTAAAGAAGGAATTCCCTGATGAGAAAGCTGCTCTGCAAAAACCTGCAGAGTTTTGGTTTTTCCTGTCCCTGTTGCTCCTGCAATAAGACCGTGTCGGTTAATTGTTTTCAGAGGAATGGTAACATTTACTTCGGGAATCACTTCTCCGTCCAACATTCCTTTTCCTAATATGATGTGTTCCCCTTTCGGAGTATATCTTGCATTTTGTTCTTCAATAAATTGTGCCTTGTCTGCCATTTGATCTTTTTTATCTTATAAATATAAAATTTTTTAGAAAATATCCATTCACCAAAGAAATAATATTAACTGAGTTCTATTATTAATTTTTATAGATATTTTTGTACAATATCATTAACACCAAAATTTAGTCATGAAGAAAAGTTTATTGTTGATTTTTTATTTCATTTTCACAAGTATTTTTTCTCAAAACAGAAAACAGCCTGTCGATTTAAAAATAAAAGGAGATTATACTCATCTTGCAACAAAGACTGTTTTCCCTGAGCTTTGGTTAGGGTTTCAAAGAGAAGCTATTTTTTCTTATGACATGAAAAACCTTCATATTGCAGTTAGTTATGTTCAGCAAACCTCTAAAAAAAGCAAAACTGTTCTTACGATTTATCTTTACCCTAAGGAATACATAGACAATCAAATTCTAAGGGATGAATTTGATTCTTACAGTTACACGCTTAACCGGAATTCGAATACCAATGTTGAAACAAAACCATCCTTTGCTAATCTTTCCAATGATAGTCTGAAAGTAAGCAATATCTATTCAGTGTTTAATAATGCCATGGGACAACCAGATTTTTTCAAAGGTGTAAAATATGTCAACAAAAGTTCTCTCCTTTCAATTTATGAATGTGGAGGATGGACTTTTAAAATAAGAGCATCAAGTGATGAAATGGGTCACAATCAATTAGAAGAATTAAAAAATAAAGTTGAAAATTATTTTGGTGTCTTGAATGTTGCTTCGATTAAAACTTTACCTCTTAACGATGCTCCTGACATCATCCTATCTGCTTCTGTAAAGAGAGATTCGATGATGATGTATGCAACTTCTGAAGCTGCAAAATCAAAAATTTCATGGTTATCACAACATTTGGAGAAAAAAGAACTCTTAACCGGTTTTCATGATATGAAAATTGATTCTGAAATATATTCAATTGAAAAAATGATTTCTTATTATAAAGCCCATGAAAAAGACTGGCCAATTAATCGTGATACGAAAAAATACTTTGATGAAATGATAAAAATTGCAGAAAACGGAAGGCTAAAAGATCATATTTACGAAAAATTTCATGGTCTGATTGATTATCCCGAAGGTGAATCAAGAAAAGAAGATTATGTTCAATTTAAAATTGATAAAAATATTTCTGAAGATACAAACGAAATTTTCTACAAAATTTTCTTTAAGTTAGAATAAGTGACACTTTATAGATTTATTCTATCGATACAGATTCTTTATTTTAGCTTGTTTTTAAAAAAATAAAGCCGATTTTTGTACTTAAATAAACATTAAAGCTTTACAATCAAGAAATGAAAGTTGAACAAATATATACAGGATGCCTGGCTCAGGGTGCATATTATATTGTATCTGAAAATGAAGCAGCAATTATTGACCCGCTGAGAGAGATAAAGCCTTATCTTGACCGCTTGGAAAAAGACGGTGTAACTTTAAAATATATTTTTGAAACTCACTTCCACGCAGATTTTGTCTCGGGACATTTGGATTTAAGCAAAAACACCGGGGCTTCTATTGTATATGGACCTACTGCACAACCTCATTTTGAAACCATTATAGCCGAGGATAATCAAATTTTTGAAATCGGAAAAATTAAAATAAAAGCACTTCACACTCCTGGTCACACGATGGAAAGTACAACTTACCTTCTAATTGACGAAAACGGGGTGGAAACAGCAATTTTTACTGGAGACACTTTATTTTTAGGAGATGTGGGAAGACCGGATCTTGCTCAAAAAGCGGGAAGTGTTACCCAAGAGGATCTTGCAGGAATTTTATATGATAGTCTGCAGACGAAAATCATGCCTTTGGATGACAGCATTACGGTTTACCCGGCTCATGGTGCCGGTTCTGCCTGCGGAAAAAATATGCAGAAAGAGACTGTTGATATTTTAGGAAATCAAAAAAGGACCAATTACGCTCTTAATCAACCGGATAAAGAATCTTTCATCAGAGAAGTTTTAGATGGATTAACTGCTCCGCCAAAATATTTCGGAATGAATGTCGCCATGAATAAAGGAGGCTATGAAAGCTTCGAAACAGTTATGGACAAAGGCTTAACACCTGTTTTCGTGGAAGATTTTGAATCTTTTGCAGAAGAAACAGGCGCTTTGATATTAGACACAAGAAATGCAGCAGATTTCCACAAAGGCTTTATTCCAAACTCCATCAATATTGGCTTGAAAGGCGATTTTGCTCCTTGGGTGGGAACTTTAATCGTTGATGTAAAGCACCCCATATTATTAGTTTGTGAAGAAGGAACAGAAGAGGAAGCTATTACCAGATTAAGCAGAGTTGGATTTGATCATGTTGTAGGATATTTAAAAGGAGGATTTGAAGCATGGAAAAATGCAGGAAAGGAAACTGACGAAGTAAAAAGAATCTCTCCTTCCGAATTTGCAGAGGCATTCAATGCAGATTCTAAAGTAATCGATGTAAGAAAACTGACAGAATATTCTGCTGAACATATTGACAATGCCTACAACAAACCATTAGACACAATCAGCGACTGGATTACGTCCATTGATGATTCTGAGCATTTCTTCCTCCACTGTGCAGGAGGCTACAGAAGTATGATCGCCGCAAGCATCCTTAATTCACATGGAATCAGAAATTTCACGGAAATAGAAGGAGGCTTTAACGGCATTAAAAAAACAGAAAAATTTCCGACAACAGATTTTATTTGTCAGTCGAAAACGTTATAAAAAAACAACTATGTCACAAAAATTTCAGGAAATCATAGATTCTGAAAGACCTGTATTAATTGATTTTTCGCAACATGGTGCCAACCGTGTAAAGTACAGTCTTCAGTTTTAAATACAGTAAAAGAGAATGTAGGGGAAAATGCAAGAATTATCAAGGTAGATGTGGATCAGTATCCTGCTCTTGCAGCCCAGTACGGAGTTCGTGGCGTTCCGACTTTAGCGATCTTTAAAAAAGGAGAGATGCTATGGAAGGAAAGCGGCGTTCATGATGTTAATACCTTAACGCAACTTTTAAAACAATATGCATAAAACTGTGAAAAATCACAGTTTTTTTTATTTTTAGTTCCCATAGATTTCACCGAAGACCTAGAGCAGCTCTGTTTCAATCAGTGAAATCTATGGGAAATTTTTTACAAATTATTTTTAAGGGCAGCTTTTTTCATACTCCTTTATGATTCCGATATAAATTTCCGCCTGTCTGCTTTGTATTTTATTAGCAACCACATAAAACAATTTTCTAAATTGCTCTCTATCTTTCCTTAATTCCTTTTCTGTGCTTTTATATATCTCCTGATACTCTTTCTGCAAAGTTTTATCAAGCTGCTTATCTTGCATCATTTCTTTATCAAATGTATCTAGATATTGATTAAAGGAAGAACAATCTTTGCCTATCACCCTAAACGCATCGACAATATTCGCAATAGACGATCCCATTTTAGAATTAAACTGGCTTTTCGTTTTTACAGCTAAAACAGCAAATGAATCATCACTTTTCTTAATATAGAAATTGGAGTGGGTATAATAACAGGCATACAAACCTATACATTCAAACACATTTGAACCATAAAGCTTTATTTTACCATCATACAACAAAAATTCAAAAGTATCTGCCGTATCGTCAGAAAGATTCCCTTTCTTATCTAACGTTTTTACTTTAATCTTTTCCTGAATATTTACAATATCCTCACCGTTATAATAAATGACTTTTTTGACATCTTTAGAGCTAATTTCATGTTTTTTTTGATCTTCTAAAGTCCTATACTGAAAACCGGAAATCCTGTTATTCAAAATAATTTGTCCGAGATTAATAGTTTTAGTTACTGTACCAAAAAGATGTGCTTTAAAAGAAGTTCCGTCTTCCAATTGAAATTCTACAAGATCATTTTGTTCATTAGCGTCTTTTTCCTGCGCACTCATCACTAAACTCAAAATGCAAAAAAGTGTAAAAAGTATTTTTCTCATCATATAATTTATATTTTTATCCCCTAAAAATATAAAAAATCACAATTAGTACGAGAAAAATATAAAATCATCAGAAAAAGCATTTAAAATCCATCAATCTTTTTCACTTTAATCTAACATTTTAAAAGAATCACGATCATTTAAAAACTGAAAATAATTTCTAAAATCCTTTAATTCTTCTATATTTAAATGAGCAGAAACAATATTTCCTTGTTTTTGAGAAATTTCTTTGCCGTCTGCAAAAAAACAGTGTGAACTTTCCTGATACAGCAAATTATTCCCGTCTGTTCCGATTCGGTTTAATCCAAAGACAAAAGATAAATTTTCAATTGCTCTCGCTTTCAATAAATGCTCCCAGGCTCCTACTCTTTTTTCAGGCCAGTTGGCAACATATAAAATGGCATCATAATCATCATTATTTCTTGCAAAAACAGGAAAACGAAGATCATAACAAACCTGCAACAGAATCCTGAAACCTTTGTAGTCAACAATTACCCGTTCTTTTCCCGGAGTATATACTTTATCTTCTCCAGAAAAAGAAAATAAATGCCTTTTATCATAGAAATCAACCTGAGAATTCGTCTGCACAAAATACATCCTGTTGTAAAATTTCCCGTTGTCTTCCACAGGAGCACTTCCACAAAAAGCAGCATTTTTTTCTTTAGACATTTTCTTTAAAAACTCTAAAGATTCCTGATTTCTGTCTGAAACTTCGGATGCATCCATACAAAATCCCGTCGAAAACATTTCCGGAAGTAGAAATAAATCTGCTTCCTGATTTTGTAATTCTTTTTCTATTTGTTGAAAGTTTCCTGTTTTATCTTTCCAGATGATATCTAAATTCAGTCCTGTGATCTTCATAAACTTTGTTAAAAAACTTCAATAAAAATACGATTTTTCAATGATTTCGGTTCTATTTTTGATACGGATTGTTTTTAATAATACTATAAAATTGTAAAATTTATGAAGAAATTGGTTTTTATGTTCGCGCTGATCTTTGCAGGAGCAACAGCCAACGCACAGGCATGGACAGGAAAGGGAGATCAGAAAATCAACGCAGGTTTGAGTGCTTGGGGATATGGAACGGGGATTACCGGAACTTACGATTACGGTTTAAATAATTTAATCTCGATAGGAGCCGGGCTTAACGGTTATTTTGATAATTATAAAGATAATAATAACGACAATAATGTATTTATCTTCGGAAGACTGAATTTTCATTTGAAAGACGCTTTACAATTACCTGAAAAACTGGATATCTATCCTGGTGTGGATGTAGGTGTTTTAGGAAAAGACTTCGGAATTGGAGCTCACATTGGTGCAAGATACTTTTTCACTGAAAGAATCGGAGTCTTTGCAGAAATCGGAAACAATGGCAGTCTGGGAGTTTCCATTAATTTATAAGAAATCATCACATTATATGACAAAGCTTCTCGTTTCGGGGAGCTTTTTTATTTGGCATAGTTTTGATAATTGTTACCTTTGCAAATTAAACTTAAAAAGCATTAATGGAAATAGCAATCAAACTGTTTCAATTTATATTGAGCATTTCTATCTTGGTAATCCTTCACGAACTTGGGCATTTTTTACCCGCAAAATGGTTTAAAACCAAAGTTGAAAAATTCTATCTTTTCTTCGATCCGTGGTTCTCTATTGCTAAGAAAAAAATTGGTGAAACCGAATATGGTATCGGATGGCTTCCTTTCGGAGGATATGTAAAAATCGCCGGAATGGTAGATGAAAGCATGGATACCGAGCAATTGAAGCAACCTGCACAGCCTTGGGAATTCAGAGCAAAACCGGCTTGGCAAAGATTAATTATCATGTTGGGCGGGGTTACGGTAAACTTTTTCCTGGCTTGGCTTATTTATGGATGTCTATCCTTCTTCAACGGAGAAACGACTTTTGACACTACGAAGGTTGAGACCCCGATGCATTATACCAATGTTGCAAAAGCAATGGGCTTCAAGGATGGTGATAAGATCCTGAAAGTTGACGGAAAAACTCAGAATAATTTAGATAAACTATCACTGGATATTTTGTTAAGTGATCAGGTTACTGTTTTAAGAGATGGAAAAGAAACCACTTTTAATACTAATGACGATGGAAAAGCTCTTGCCTTTAAAGATGAGAACCCTAAAGGATTTCTTACACCAAGATATGCCGCTGTCATTGACACGATTATCAATCCTAAAACGGCTGAAGCAGGATTAAAAGTTGGCGACCAGGTAGTTTCTGCAAACGGGCAGAAGATCAACTATTATGATGAATTTCAGGCAGCAGTTGGAAAAAGCGCTGGAAAGCCAATTAATATTGAAGTCCTAAGAAACGGGGCAGTACAGCCATTAAGCATTCCTGTTTCAAAAGAAGGAACAATCGGCATTGCCTCTTACAAGCAACTGGAAAAATATGCCAATACTCAACACTTCACATTTGGTCAATCAATCGGAAGAGGATTTACAAGAAGTATTGAAAGTTTGACTTATCAGGTGAAACAGTTCAAATTGATCTTCAACAAAAAAGTACAGGGATATAAAAAAGTAGGAGGACCTCTTGCTATCATTAAAAACATGCCTATTGACCAATCGAAAGACGGAAGTATCTCGATCAACTGGACTGCATTCTGGAGTTTTACGGCAATGTTTTCAGTTTGGTTAGCATTTTTGAACCTAATTCCTATCCCGGGATTGGATGGTGGACACGTTATTTTCACATTATACGAAATGATTGTTGGAAAACCTGTTCCTCAAAAAGTATTGGAAAATGCACAAATGGTAGGCGTTATCTTCCTGTTAGGCTTAATGTTACTGATTTTCGGAAGCGATATCTTCAAAGCGATAACCGGAAACTTATAATATTTTTAAAATTTTTTGATAAAAATATTTGTAGGGTATAAATATTCGTCCTATATTTGCACCACTTAAAACAAAGGACATTCCTCCTTAGCTCAGTTGGTTAGAGCATCTGACTGTTAATCAGAGGGTCGCTGGTTCGAGCCCAGCAGGAGGAGCTAAAAAGACTTACAGAAATGTAGGTCTTTTTTTATTCCCTTTTCTAATTTTCAATACAAATTTACATGATCTTAATTTACTGAAAAATAATTGAATAGCTCCTAAAACCCCATGAGCAAAGGAATTTTTTGAATATTTTTAAAATAAAAATTTGTATAATATTAATATTCCTATTATATTTGCACCACTAAAACAAAGGAACATTCCTCCTTAGCTCAGTTGGTTAGAGCATCTGACTGTTAATCAGAGGGTCGCTGGTTCGAGCCCAGCAGGAGGAGCAAAAAAAAGACTTACATTTCTGTAAGTCTTTTTTATTCACACTGTATTCAAAGAATTCAATTTCAGTTTGATTATTTTATGTCCGGAATTATGTATTCTTCCTAATCCGTTTTTATACTCCTGAATATTTTATATTGAGTATCTACGACCGACTGATTAAATCCGTGTGCCGCTTTAGGCAGTAAGAAATATTCTTTCTTAGGGGCTTTTAGGGCATCAAAATACTTTTTAGACATTTCTTTAGGAGTCAGAATATCTTCCTCACCTTGAATAAGGTAAACAGGAATTTTAAAATCTAAATTATCTTTCATCATGTCGACAGGAGCTCCCATCGATTGTACACCTAATTTCTGATCACCAACAAAATTGACAAACGAGTAATCATCACTGTCTTCTCTGTTTTTACTGTCCTTTTCATTGTCATACTCCGGAGCCAGAACAAACCAATTTCCCGGCGCAGGAGTAGAGTTTGCTTTTTCATATTTTTTGATTACTCTATAAAGCATTCCTGTATTTTTTGCAATGGAATAGGGAGGCTTGCCTATAGTGTTCAATATTTGCAAGGCATCATTATCTTTTCTTTCCTCCGCTATTTTGTAAAGTTTTGAATATCTTTCTATACTAAAATTAGGATTCACAATTTGAGAATGCCCTACATATGCATAAAAAAGTTCAGGTGCTTTGGTGGCTATTTTTACTCCAAGAGCAGATCCCCAAGATGTGCCGGAAAGAATAATTTTTTTCTTTCCAAGGTGTTGTAAAAGATATTGGGAAAGCACAATGCCATCACTAGTCATTTGCTCCAGGGTGAGCGGATTGTTTTTTAAATATTCCGGTGTCAACTCTTCAGGAGGATTATTGTGTCCGTATGTTCTTCCAGAACCGCGCTGGTCCCACTGAACAATGATAAAATCTTTTTCGAGATCTTTATACAAAACATCAATATAGGGAGTAATGGGACTTCCCGGCCCTCCGTGCAGAAACAAAATAACAGGCTTGGAAAGATTTCCGTTAATGGTTACCCATTGCTCAATACCATTGATAGGAACATATTGCTCTTCATGAATCTGACGGGTAGCAATTGTGTTATTTAGCTTATCTGTTGTTTGTGCAGAGGTCCAGAATGAAAGCAGCAATGAAAACAGGAAAATAGATAATTTAATGTTCATAAGTAATCACGGATATTAAGGTTTCATTTAAACGATTCAAATGTATGGATTTAATTAAAGAAAATGTCAGAATTGTTTTAATTTAAGCATCGATAAAGACTTGACTATTAATCAAATATATTGCTTCAGAGCCAGAAAGAGGAATAAATAGCTTAGAGAAATGCAGGTCTTTTATTTTTAAACTTTGTATTTTTCTTTCTCCAAAGAAACCCTCTTCCTACCACAATATTAGTAACGTTATTTTCGTTAACTTTGCAGTTTTACAAATTCAACCTCGAAACCATTTAAATACTTTGCAAAGCAGCACGGTTTTTGATTATGCTAAATGCTTGAGAAACAAATGATGTTAACTGATAATTTTAAATACCATTTTTCCTATTTTTTCATTATTCTTTTCGGCTTGATACAGGCTCAAAACACTGCCAACGGAAGAATTATTGATGAAAAAACCAATGCTCCTGTTACAGGAGTAGCTATATTCATAAACGACAGTAACACACCTTATACCACTACATCTTCTGCAAATTTCAGCATACAATCTGACACCATCATCTATAAGCTGAAATTTCAGAAAAAGAATTACGCTGTAGAAAGCATAAACATTAGTCCTGAAAGTTTTCAGGATTTGGTCATCAAGATGTCTGCAGAAAAAGTAAGCAATATTGAAGCGGTTGTGATCCACAATGAACGTCCAAAATTCAAAAATAAAAAAGAAAACCCCGCTTATGCCATTATGCAGAAAGTATGGGAAAGAAAACGAAACAACGGTCTAGACAAATTTGACACTTATACTTACAAAGAGTATGAAAAAATTCAGTTTGATGCCAATAATCTGGACAGCGCATTCATGAAGAGAAAAATCTTCAATAAGCTTGAATTCATTTTCGATTACAAAGATTCTACCGCAAGCGGAAAAATAGGACTTCCTGTTTTCCTGAATGAAGCCATCTATGAAAACTATGGGGAGAACAAACCTTCGAAAAGAACCAAAAGACTTTTAGTTGCCCAAAAAACTTCCGGATTTCAAGACAATCAAATTATTACTTTAACTGCGAAGAACCTGTATCGGGATATTAACATTTATGATAATAACTTAAATTATTTTGACATCGGATTTCCAAGTCCGGCAGGAGAAACAGGTTTTAGTACTTATGATTACAATTTAGTGGACACCATTTCCATTCGCGGAGAAAAAGCTTTTAAAATCCGTTATCAGCCTAAAAGAACTGAAGTTTTAGCATTTCAGGGATATCTTTATATTGACACGGATACTTATGCCGTTTTAGGGGCTATTCTGAAATCCACACAGAAAATCAACGTTAATTTCATTAATGGAATTTCAACAGAATTAGAATACGACAATCCGGATGAAAACACATTCTTACCCCGAAAATTCGTCACGGAAATCGAAATGACCCCTTTTTCCAAAAAGAAAACCTCAAAGAGTATCATTGCCAAAAGATCTGTTGATTATTCGGAATATCAATTCAACAAGCCTCTCGAAGACAAAGTATTCAAGAGAAAAGAAGAGGAATATGATGATAAATTTGTTGATAAAGATGATGCGTATTGGCTAAAAGCAAGACCTGATTCGTTATCCAAAAGCGAGCAAGGGATTTACGATATGCTTGACAAGCTTCAGCAGACTCCGAAATTTAACCGAATCGTAAAGCTGTATGAAACTTTAGGTTCAGGATATTATAATATCACTAAAGGAATAGATTTAGGCCCTATTTTCTCTATTTACGGAAAGAATGATATAGAAGGAGACAGAATCCGATTGGGAGCAAGAACCTATTTCACAAGAAATGACCCTTGGAGAATCCAGTTTTATACTGCTTATGGCTTCAAAGACCAACAAGTAAAATATGGTGCTGAAGCAAGATTCATGTTTAACAGAGTGAGCAGATTCACTATTGGAGCAGGAACAAGAAGAGACATTTTACAATTGGGAGTTCAACTGACCAATGACGACGGAATCATGGCAAGAACCTTTGCTTCTTCTACTCTTTTTGCGAGAGGAGAAAACGCATCATTAAGCTCCGTAAATCAGACAAATGTATTCACCTCTATCGAGCCTTGGAAAAACTTCCAAATTAGATTGGACGGAACGATGCAAAGTATTAAATCCGCCAATCCTGCAGGATTCGATTTAATGTATTATAAAGACGGAAATCTAAGACAAACAACCAATGACTCACACATCACGCTAAGCTTAATCGCAAGACCCGGAGCGAAATTCTCCCAGACAGGAATCGACAGATATGAACACGGAACATTAGCTCCAACAATTGTGTTAAAATACACAAGAGGTATTGAAGGACTATTCGGTTCAGATTTTAATTATAATAAATTACAGTTTTTGTTCTACAAACCCGTCTTAATAGGAAGCTGGGGTAAATTATTACTGAATTTTGAAGCTGGTAAAAACTTCGATACCGTTCCTTTAGCTTTACAGAATGTAATTCCTGGAAACCAATCTTACAGTTTAGCGCAGAATACTTTTGGCCAGCTGAATTATTATGAATTTGTTGCAGACACCTACACAACGCTTCATCTAGAGCATCATTTTAACGGAAAGATCCTTTCTTATATTCCTCTGATCAAGAAATTGAAATTAAGAGAAATTGCATTCCTGAGAGCAGCTTACGGAACTTTAAGTGATGCATCCAAAGCGATCAATGTTTCAGGATTTAAATATTCAGCTCCAAGCGAACATATTTATTATGAATACGGAGTAGGAATTGAGAATATCGGTTTTGGAAACCTTAGAATTTTCAGAGTAGATTTTAACTGGAGAGGAAATTATCTTGACAGACCTAATATTTCTACATTTGGGGTTAAAGCAGGCTTCCAGGTAGGATTTTAACAAAATACACCAATCATCCTTAATCCAAGAATAATTTTCAAAAAAAAGTAAAAAATTCATTTTTTCTATCATCATTTGTTTCAATTCAATGAAAATTCATAAATTAGAACAAATAAAATATTGATTATGAACAAATTACTTTACTCCTTAATTTTTACCGCTGCGCTTACCAGTGCACAAGTGACCAGCTATCCCTGGACAGAAACCTTTGAAGATTCTTCTCCGACGTCCTCCCAATGGACCTGTCAGTATATTGCAGGAACCAACACTTCTGTACCGAGTGGTCTTTTTTGGGCAATACAAACCACAACAAGCGTCGGATACTATGGAGCAACAGGAGCATATCAAGGCTCTAAAATGGCCGTATTTGATACCAGATCACACACAAGAGATGCTATAGCAAGATTTATCAGCCCGGTAATGAACCTATCTTCAGTCGCTAATCCCACTTTAGATTTCTACTACAGAAATATGCTTTGGGGAACCGACCAGAACATCTTAAATATTTACTATCGGACTTCAGCTACCGGATCCTGGACGCAAATAACTTCGTTTAACTCCAACATTTCTTCCTGGACGAATTCCGGATCTGTTGCCCTCCCCAACCCTTCATCCACATACCAGATTGCTTTAGAAGGTGTTGCAAAATACGGCTACAGTCTGGATGTTGATAATTTAAAAGTAAGTGCAGGCAACCTGGCAGTTTCTGAAGTAAACAAAATGCCTTTAGAATTAAAAATTTCACCTAATCCCACAAGCGATATCTTAAACATCAACTCCAAAGAAGAAATTACAGGTATAAAAATCTATGACACATCCGGAAAGCTTGTGAAAACAGAGAGTAATTACTCTAAGAACCAGATTTCAGTCCATCAATTAAAATCCGGAATCTACTTCATAACCGTACAGTATTCCGATGGAACCATTAGCACTTCCAAGTTTATAAAAAAATAAACATATTTTATAAATAAAAAAATCCTCAACAAATTGTTGAGGATTTTATTTTTATGAAACGCTTAAATTATGCGTTTGCTTCTACAGATACAAAAGATCTGTTGTTTGCTTTCTTAGTGAAAACTACTTTACCGTCTACTAAAGCGAACAAAGTATGGTCTTTACCGATCCCTACGTTTGCACCTGGGTGGTGTTGAGTACCTCTTTGTCTAACAATAATATTTCCAGCAATAGCTTCCTGACCTCCGAAAATCTTTACACCTAATCTTTTAGAGTGAGATTCTCTACCGTTTTTGGAACTACCAACTCCTTTCTTATGTGCCATTTTATTTTAAGGTTTTGTGTGGTTTAACAATTATTCTGCGCTAACCTCCTCAGTCTTAGGAGCTTTTTTAGCTTTCGTTTCTTTCTTAGCTCCGTCAAATCCTGTAATACCAGTGATTTTGATCTGAGTTAATGACTGTCTGTGACCATTTTTCACTTTGTAACCTTTTCTTCTTTTCTTTTTGAAAACGATTACTTTATCAGCTTTTACATGATCAAGGATCTCTGCTTCTACAGTGATTCCGCTTACAGCTGGGGCGCCTACTGTGATTGCTCCGTTTACAGTAAGAAGTACTTTATCGAAAGATACTTTACCTCCTTTGTCTCCTGCTAAACGGTTCACAAACAACTTTTGGTCTTGCTCAACTTTGTATTGAAGCCCTGCTATTTCTACAATTGCAAACATTGTTTATAAATTTTTAGTTATTTCGAGGTGCAAATATAAGAAATATTTTCTAATTCGCTCAAATTCAATCCAATCTTTTTTTGAATAATTTTTTAACTATGTTTTGAATAATTTTTCACAATAAAGTGATAATATTTTCCGTTTAAATTAATAACTTCGTTTACACCAAAATATTTATATATATGAAAAAAAACTTCCATTTCCCAATAGTATTGGGAGCAATTGCTGCACTCTCATTATCAGCATGTAACGACGACACTCTGGAAACTCCTGTTCAACAGGAACAGCAAGCAGAAAACTTAAAGATCGACCAACCGAACGAACTGGAAAAAGTCTGTTATTATGTAGACCAATACTGGAGTTCGTCTGCAGTTCTCACAACAACATTGCCCAATTCCGCAGACACTAATTTTATGAATTCTCAGATGACCACAATTGCTGGCATGTGGGGAAGAACCGCTCCGACATTGAGATTTGTAAATGACCCTTCCAATCCGAATTCAACATACAATGCAATTTCCTATTCCACAGGAAAGATTTATTACGGCTATGCCATTTATGCGGATGCAAAAAACAAAGGCGGAAATATTGTTAACGCAATGATTCTGGCCCACGAATATGGTCATCAATTGCAGTACATATTCGGATTGCCTTCAGTAAGTGAGTCTACTGCAAGACCAAATGAACTGGAAGCCGATGGCTTTGCCGGATATTATCTAAGAAGACCCAACGGCTACAATCAAACCAGTTTTGCACAAATTGCAGCGGCTTACGAATTTGCACAAAGCATCGGAGATTATCAAACCACAAGTGCAGGACATCACGGAACGCCACCACAAAGAAGATCTGCGGTTCGTTTGGGATTCTTGCTGGGCCAGTATGATCTTACCGCTTCGGCTTTTGATTATAACTTCTTTTATTATTATCAGGGCGTTTTGAACGGAACGTATAAAATGGCAAAAAATTCCCAATATCCGGAGCTTGATAATTATATGAAGCAATATCTGGAAGAGTTGAAACAAATTCAGAATGGAGAAATTTCTGCAGAAGAATTTAAAAATTTAAAATAAATATCCTTTTGAAATATCTCTTTCTTAAGAGGCAGGCATTATTCCTGTCTCTTTTTCTTTGTCAAAAAAATTCGTAAAGTTTATTTACTTTTGAACTCAGATTAAATCATCATGAACAGAGACCTTTATATAGATTTCGCAAAAGGATTGGCGACACTTTCCATTATCTTTATTCATACCGCATTTTGGTCCGGCCAGTTTTATATAGCTCCGGAAGTGAGAGTTTTCTCATTGGTTTTTGATGTCGCCTTATTTTATGCTTTAAGCGGAATTACCTCAGGTTCAAACATAGAAAAAACATTTTACAGACTTTTAAAATTACAGATCACTTATATGATCTTTGTAACGCTACTTTTCTTTTTAGATTATCTTTTTAAAGTTTTCGGACTTGCTTTTTTCTCTCTCGAATGGTTGCAAAACTTCTACTCCACTTTCGGGTCAAAATATGCTGCAATAGATATTTCGGCACAACCACAATGGCAGAATCTAGGAAACTGGTACCTTCACCAATACACCAATGCAGATACATTTCCTGTCGTGATGGGAAGTTTCTGGTATCTTAAAGTCTATTTTATATTAAGTGTTTTTGGTGTATTAATTTTAAAATTTTTCCCGAAACACATCAATTGGTTCATCGGACTATGCATTGCACTAACATTAATTTTCAATGTTTTCCCCGACTATTATCCTTCAGGACAGGTAGGATATGTTGCATTTTATATGACTGTCTTTCTGGTGGCTCATCAAATGAAAGGTAAAAAAATCCCGACTAAATTAATTCCGGTATTGTATGGTTTGGTTGCGTTAGCTTTAATTTGGCTGTTTTCTTATTACGGAAAAGACGTTTTCTATAAAATCAATAAAAATAAGTTCCCTCCTACAATTATCTATATTATCTGGACTTTATTTTCTCTTACCACACTATTTGTTTTTTACAACAGACTTAAAATTTCTAAAGAAAGCTTCGTCACCTACATCGGTAAAAATGCAATCTTCTTTTATTTTGCCCAGGGAATAAGTTCATCTTTAGTTTATTTCTTAGTCGTTCCGTTAAAAGAAAATATGCCGTGGTGGATTTTAATGGTTCTTATTTATATGGTGAATGCCATTTTAGCATTCATTATTGCGGCCGGATTAAAGAAATTTGATAGTTTCGGATGGAAAATTCTGGAATTTCTTAGAAAGAAAACTGCCATTCCATCTTCCTAACAGTCAATTTGAAATAAAATAATATTCTTATTGCAAATTATTTTAATTTTACAAAAATTTTTTAAGTCATGTTTAAGCTGAAACTTCCTACCGATCCAAGGTGGGCAAATATTGCAGAAGGAAACCTTCAGGAAATTTTAACCGACCATGCGTGGTGTGAGCAAAAAGCTGCCACCAATGCTATCGGGCTTATTACCATGCTTCCGGAATATCCGGAAATTGTGACTGAACTTTTGGCCATTGCTCAGGAAGAATTAGAGCATTTCAATCAGGTTCATGAGATCATCAAAAAACGTGGCTATACTTTCGGACGTACCAGAAAAGATGACTATGTCAATGAGCTTGTCAATTTCATTCAGAAAGGCGGTAACAGAGATGATCTGATTGTTGATAAAATGCTTTTCGCCGCGATGATTGAAGCAAGAAGCTGTGAAAGATTTAAAGTGTTAACAGAAAACATCAAAGACGAAGAACTGAAAACGTTCTACAGAGATTTAATGATTTCAGAAGCTAATCATTATACCACATTTATCGGATTTGCAAGGCAGCTTGGAGATCCTGAAAAAGTAAATCAACGCTGGGAGGAATGGCTGGAATATGAAGCCAAAATCATCCAGTCATACGGAAACAAAGAAAGCATCCACGGATAAAAAATAAATTTTGAAAAAACCGACTTTTGAAAATCTTATGAGCTATTTCCTGAAGAATTTTTTTCAGGGATTGCTTATTATCGGACCTATCGGTCTTACGGTTTTTGTTATCTGGTATATTGTCACTTCCATAGATAATATCATTCCTTCGATTTCTAAAGAAGCCCCGGGAATCGTTTTTATTTCCTTATTGCTGAGTACTGCATTGCTCGGCTACTTGGGAAACAAATTTGTGGTAGGAAGATTTTTTGTAGATGCGATAGACCGGCTTTTGGAAAAAACACCTGGGATAAAACATATTTACTCGCCGACCAAAGACGTGATGTCTTCGTTTGTAGGGGACACCAAAAAATTCAACGATCCTGTTTGGGTAAAAACCAACGAAAATCCTGAAATATGGAGAATCGGTTTTTTAACACAGAAAGAAATGGCAGATGTAGACAAACACAACTATGTTGCCGTTTATCTCCCTCATTCCTATGCAATTTCCGGCTGGGTGATTGTAACTGAAGAAAAAAATATAAAACCTGTAGTAGGTATGACTGCAGCTTCTGCCATGAAATTTGCAGTAAGCGGTGGTGTTGCGGGATTCCATTCTGACGATAATGTTTTTAAGGCTCCGGAATAACCTTCTTAAAATAATATAACCCGTAACTATTACGCGGTTTCTTTTGATATTACATTCAATAAAGGAAACATTTCTAGCATCGACTAAAAGAAATAAGCTGTGGGATTTAAATATTGATTACAGTTTATATAATTTTATCGATTCATACCATTACAGATTTTACAAATAAAACTAACAATACGATTTAAATTAAAAGGATGAGCAAAGTTGCAATCATAGGAGCCGGAGTTTCCGGATTGAGTATGGCCAATTATTTAGAGAAGAATAATATTGACTATCATATCTATGAAAGAAGAACCCCAAATGATCTGAAAGGACACGGATTTATTCTTCCAAAAGAAGGAATAGAGCACCTCTCAAGTATAATTAATATTGACGATCTTTATAAAAAAGGAAGTTTCCTTAAAAAATACCTTCATTACAGCCAAGACGGAGAAATCATTTCAGAAAAAGAACTTGATGATGTATTTGTGGTTTCCAGAAGTGCATTGATCGAAATCCTGGCTAAAGGCATTCCCTCAGAAAAGATTTCTTACAATACAACAGTTGCCTTAAATGGATTTTCAAATGGAAAAGCAGACATCACCCTTGACGAAAATATTCCATTAGAAACGGATATTGTAGTCGCTTCCGACGGATCAAGAAGCAGAATCAGAAGAACCATTTTCGAGCACGAAACAATGAAAGCCGTTCTTGAAAATGAAGTCGTAAACATTATTGAAAACGAAGAATTAGCCAGCCAGATTGAAAGTAACTTCCTGAAATTCCACCATGAAAACGGAGGACTTACTTTCGGTGTCCTAAAGCTTTCGCCTTCAAAAATCCTTTGGTATTGCCAGTTTGATATCAGTAAATTCTTTATTAATGAAGATTATACTCCGGATTGTATTAAACAGTTCATGCAGGATCATTTCGGAGACTGGAATCCTTTAATTTCATCTATTATTGAAGGCTCAAGCTATGAAAATGCCCACATCTGGAGAGTCTATGAATTGGAAGAACTGAATCCTTTCTATCATGAAAACGTAGTCTTCATTGGGGATTCCGCACATCCGCTTATTCCTTTCACAAGCCAGGGAGTAACTTCTGCACTGAAAGATTCTTACACATTGACTCAGCTTCTACTGAAAGGAGAAAATCTTAAGGAAACATTCCAAAAGTATGAAGAAGAAAGAAGACCGGAAATTGATATTCATATCAAAAACGGAAGAGCCCTGCTGAATCAATTCCTTTTGCCTTTAAGCGAACAACCTAAAAATACATTACCCATTTCATATAAATAATATGTTTACAAATAACGATATTAATTTCGAAGCCCTGAAAAGAAAAGCCTACAACGGAAGATGGGCAACATTGGAAGACGGAATCATTCCTCTTACTGCAGCAGATCCGGATTTCAGAATGTCAAAGGAAATCGAAAACGGGATTATTGAATACATTAAAGACGGATATCTTAGCTATGGCCCTTTTTCAGGAATTCCTGAGTTTAAAAAAAGCGTTGCAGAACATTTTAATACCGGAAAAAACGGAAGCTTTACTCCTGAAAATGTTTTAGCGGTAAACAGTGCGGCAATGGGAATGTTCATGGTAGCCAAATATGTTCTAAATCCGGGAGATGAAGCCATTATTTTCGATCCGGTTGATTTCCTGTTCAAAAAAACGGTCGACGCCGTTGGCGGAAATATTAAACTATGTGCGGTTGATTCTAAAACAGGCGACATTGATTTTGAAATGCTGGTTTCTCTAATTGGTCCGAAAACCAAACTTATCAGCATTTGTAATCCACATAATCCTGTGGGAAGAGTGTATTCCAAGGAGGTTTTAAAGAAAATTTCTGAAATTGCTGCAGCTCATGATCTTTGGGTAATGAGTGACGAAATCTGGAGTGACATTGTTTATGATAAAAAAGAGTTCAATACATACTCTTCGGTTTCTGAAGAGGCCAAAAAGAAAAGCTTTACGGTTTTTGGATTTTCAAAATCTTTCGGAATTGCAGGGTTAAGAATTGGAGCTATATTATGTAATGACCAGGATCTTCTGGATGATTTTACAGAAAAATCAAACTTCAACTCAACCATCGAAGGAGTTTCTACCTTATCACAAATTGCAGCCAGTGTAGCCATCGATAAAGCAAAGCCTTGGTTCAATGATTTTCTGACACACTTACAGCACAACAGAGATCTCGCACACAACATGTTAAGCAATTCGGGAATTTTAACGCCTAATTTCCCAGAGGCAACCTTCGTGATTTTCCCTAAGATTGAAAACGGAATGTCAAGTGAGGCTTTTGCGCAGCATGTTTTACAGCAAGGAAGGGTAGCTATTGTTCCCGGTTCCGAAAGATGGTTTGGAAAAGGAGCTGAAGGACACGTTAGAATCTGTTTTTCAACTTCTCAGGAAATCCTGACGGAAGGGTTGAATAGACTGATTAATAGTTTTTAAATATATTCTCCCACAGATCTCACAAATTGCACAGATTTAAGCCTTTGCAATTTGTGAGATCTGTGGGAGTTTTTATTATTATTTTTTCGAAATTTTATATAATTTCCCGCTGTCGGTTACTGCATATAGATTTCCATCCATTCCATTCAACACATCACGGAATCTTTCTTTCTGATCTAAAAGCAATCGCTCTTCACCGACCACTTTATTATTTTTCATCACGATTCTGTTGATATGTTCCCCACTTAGACAGCCGATGAATAAATTATTTTTCCACTCATCAATATTCCCCGTATAAAAAGCAACTCCACTGGGTGAAACTACAGGATCCCAATAATAAACAGGCTGTTCCGTTCCTGCTTTCTGGGTCGTTCCTCCGTTTATTTTTTCACCGGAGTATTCAATTCCATAGGTAACATCACCCCATCCATAATTTTTCCCAGACTGAATTAAATTAATTTCGTCACCACCTCTAGGTCCCATTTCCACATCCCAAAGATTTCCGTTGGCATCTATCGCTAAACCCTGCGGATTTCTAATCCCATACGCATAGATTTCAGGTTTATAGCCAGCTTTACCAATGAACGGATTTCCAGGCGCAGGTTTACCGTCTTTCGTTATTTTTAAGATTTTCCCCAAATAATTATCCGTTTTTTGAGCATACACTCTCGTTTGTTTATCTGAGCGTTCTCCTGTACTTACAAACAGGTTTTCATCTTTATCAAAAACCAGTCTACTTCCGTAATGTTTGTCGCCATCGTATGAAGGTTCCGCTCGGAAAATCACCTGGACTCCTGAAATAGTTTTGAAATCCTGAGATAAAATACCTTTCGCAACAGAAGTCAAATTTCCTTTTCCAAAAGGTTCCGAAAAACTAAAGTAAATAGTATTATTTGATTTGAAATCCGGATCAAGAGCAACATCCAGCATTCCACCCTGCCCTTTTAAATCTACCTTTGGAAAACCTTCAATTTTTGAAATTTGTTTTCCGTCCGCAGAAACTACATTCATATAGCCTGTTTTTTCGGTAATCAAAAATCTACCATCCGGTAAATTGATAATCCCCCACGGTCTACCTAAACCTTTAGTTAAAACCTCCACCTGATATGGAGTATTAGTTTTTACAGCTTTTATTCTTGTCTGTCCTTTAAAAGCAGGTTTATAAGAGGTATTGGGTTCAAGGGTTTCAGCGCTTTCGTCAGAATGTGTCTGCTGAGCGGTCGTCTTTTTACATGAGGAGAAAAAAATGACAACACAAAGGATTCCTGAAAGACAATTGTAGATTTTCATAATTGATATTTAAGAGGTTACAATAATGAGTGGAAAAATAATGCCATAAAAATTTGCCTAATTAATTTTTAATTCTACATTTGTAGAAACAAATATCAAAACGTAGAAACATGAAAGAAATAAAACTTACAGGTTCTGAAAAAATACTCATGGAAATCTTATGGGAAAAAGAAAAGGTTTTTATGAAAGACATTTTAGAATCCTATCCTGAACCCAAACCAGCTCCTACAACAGTTGCTACGCTACTGAAAAGAATGCAGAATAAAGATTTGGTAGGCTTTACTTTGTATGGTAACTCCCGTGAATATTATCCGAAGGTTGCAAAAGGAGAATACTTCAAAGAGGAAATGACATCTATGATTGACCGTTTTTTTAACAGCTCCGTTGCACAGTTTGCTTCGTTCTTTACATCCAATTCAAAACTGACACAGAAAGAGCTTAAAGAGCTTCGAGATATAATAGACCAACAGATAAAAGAGTAAAAAATGGAAACTACTATTTTAAAAATCATTATTTGTTCAGGAATTCTGCTGGGTTTTTACTATCTGTTTCTGGCTAAAGAAAGAACTTTTGTTTTCAATCGTTTTTTCCTGATTTTTGCCCTTGTATTTTCTTATGCAGTTCCTTTTATAATCATACCAACACAGCAAAAGGCACCTGAAGAAAAAATACTTTTTGGAGACGAAAAAATTCTGCAAACAGTTTCATATTCACAAATTCCTGTTTCAGAACAAACATTTGATTATGCATCCTTAATTCTCCCGGTTTACCTTTTAATATCAGGAATTTTACTTTGCAAGCTTCTGTTTTCAATTTATAAAATCAAAAGCCTTAAAGGAAGTAAAGTTATCTATAGAAACAGGGCAATTAAAGTCCTTGAAAACAATATACCTCCCTTTAGTTTTATGAATACTATTTATATTTCTAAAGACTATTTTAAAGACGGTAACATTGAAAACAACATTTTTCTTCACGAAGAAATTCATGTAAAGCAAAAACATACTGCAGATGTTTTATTTACAGAGATTCTTAAAATTTTACTATGGTTCAATCCATTTGTTTATTTCTATAAAAAGGCAATGGTTACCAACCACGAATTTATTGCGGATGAACAGGTAATTTACAACAATAAAAACATCAGAAATTATCAGGAGCTTATCCTAAAAGAAATTCTTAAACAACAGGATTTGAACCTGATTCACCAATTTAATTTTAACAACACCAAAAAACGATTTATTATGATGACAAGTAAAAATTCAAAATTTGCAAAAGCAAAAAAGTATCTCACAATTCCAGCATTTACTGCTTTGACATTAATTTTTGCAGAAAAGGCTTATGCTAATAATATGCCCGAAACAGAAAACAAGAATTCAAATTCATTGCAAAGTGCTTACAATACGACAAAATCTTACCATGCTCAGAAAGATCCAGATTTTAAAGTACAGCAAGAAGGACTTCCCAATGACTTGAAGACAGATACTACTCCTAAAAAGACAAAAGTAACTGCAAAACTCCAGGAAATTAAAAACACAAATGGTGATAATACTGTAACAGATTTAGCCATCGCGCCTCCTACAGCTCCTATTGAAAATTTCGTGCAGGCAGAATTTCCGGGAGGCAATCATGAACTGAGAAAGCAATTTGGCAATGCCTTTAACTCCTCAGTTTTCGGAAAAGATGAAAGGGGTAATATGAAAGCGGATATCTATGTCTCGATAGATGAAAATGGCAAAACCACAAATATAAAAGCAGACGGAAACACATCAACTCTCAACAATGAGGCTGTTCGCACGATGAAAGAAGTTGTCAGCAATAAAACATGGAAGCCTGCGACAGAGAATGGGAATCCTATTCCATCAACTTTTAGGTTACCCATTTCATTTAACATACAATAAATACAAATGACGATTAAAAACCGTTCTGAAGTTTCAGAACGGTTTTATTTTGTAATTTTGTTAGATGCAATTCAAACTTCAGTCAGAATATCAGCCAACCGGAGATCAGCCCAAAGCGATCGAAAAACTTACCCATGGAATAGAAATCGGTGAGAAATATCAAACATTGCTAGGAGTAACCGGATCCGGGAAAACGTTTACCATTGCCAATGTTGTGAACAATGTTCAAAGGCCAACCTTGGTTTTGGCGCATAATAAAACTTTGGCGGCTCAGCTTTTTATGGAGTTCAAAGAATTTTTCCCTGAAAATGCTGTCGAATATTTTGTAAGTTATTACGATTATTATCAGCCTGAAGCCTATATTGCCAGCTCCGGAACTTATATTGAAAAAGATTTAAGTATTAATGAAGAAGTAGAAAAACTTCGTCTCTCTGCAACCGCGAGTTTACTTTCCGGAAGAAGAGACGTTTTGATTGTTGCTTCAGTTTCCTGTATTTATGGTATCGGAAACCCGAATGAATTTCATAAATCACTCATTTCTCTTGAATTGGGGGAGAAAACAACCAGAACCGCTTTACTCCACTCATTGGTTAGTGCATTATATGCGAGAACCTTAAATGAATTTCAAAGAGGAACATTTCGCGTAAAAGGAGATGTGATTGATGTTTTCCCTGCTTATGCAGACAACGCTATCAGAATTCAGTTTTTTGGGGATGAGATTGAAAAGATTCAGAGCTTTGATCCTGTTTCAGGGAATGTAACATCCAATTTTGAACAGATCCAAATTTATCCTGCCAATTTATTCGTGACTTCTAAGGAAACATTGAACGGAGCAATTCGCGATATTCAAGACGATCTGGTAAAGCAGGTTGATTTCTTTAATTCTGTTGAAAAACCTCTGGAAGCCAAAAGATTACAGGAAAGAACCGAACTTGATTTAGAAATGATTAAAGAGCTAGGTTATTGCTCAGGAATTGAAAATTATTCAAGATATCTGGATGGAAGAGAGCCAGGAACAAGACCTTTCTGCCTGATTGATTATTTCCCGAAGGATTTCTTAATGGTGATTGACGAGAGCCATGTTACCGTTCCACAGGTTCACGCGATGTACGGAGGCGACCGAAGCAGAAAAGAATCTTTGGTGGAATATGGTTTCAGACTTCCGGCTGCAATGGATAACCGACCATTAAAATTCCAGGAGTTTGAAGGTATGCAAAATCAGGTTATCTATGTTTCTGCAACACCTGCTGATTATGAGCTTGAAAAAACGGGAGGAGAATATATTGAGCAGATTATCCGACCAACCGGACTTTTAGACCCTATTATCGAAGTAAGACCTTCCTTAAACCAAATTGATGATTTAATGGAGGAAATCCAGAAAAGAGCAGATGCTGATGAAAGAGTTTTAGTGACTACTTTAACGAAGAAAATGGCAGAAGAGCTCACTAAATATTTTACAAAATTCGGAATAAGAACAAGATATATTCATTCTGATGTAGAAACTCTGGAACGTATCCAGATCATGCAAGATTTACGTCTTGGAGTTTTTGATGTTCTGATTGGTGTCAACTTATTGAGAGAAGGGTTGGATTTACCTGAAGTTTCTTTGGTTGCTATTCTGGATGCGGATAAAGAAGGAATGCTGCGAAGCAGAAGATCAATGATTCAAACAGTTGGTCGTGCCGCAAGAAATATTAATGGTAAAGCCATTATGTATGCCGATAAAATCACAAAATCAATGCAGGCAACGCTCGATGAGACGGAATATCGTCGTGCAAAACAAATACAATATAACGAAGAACACGGAAAAGTTCCTGAGGCCCTTAATAAAAAAATCTCTGACAATTTAGTAGGCCGAAGCAAAGATTTCCCTGATGAAAAATATACACAAAAGGAAATTCTGCAAAAAGTTGCAGAAACGAAGGCCTCTTATACTTCTGAAGACGTAGAAAAAATCATTACTCAGAAGCAGAAAGAAATGGAAACCGCAGCAAAAAACCTTGATTTTATAAAAGCTGCTAAACTGAGAGATGAAATTGCCGCTTTGAGAGATTAGAAAAACTTAATTTAAAGATTTCGGCGGCATCTTCGATGCCGCCGAAACTTATTTTTTAAAACTTAAATGTTTTTGGCTTTACCTTATCATAGTTTACAGTTCCTCCTCGAAGAGGAATTAAAAGATCCATCAAACCGTTGAGTTTAATTTCATAAATCGTTGAGAGCTGCATACCTAGTTTTCCTTTTGGCATTCCTTTACGATAAAACCATTCGAGATAACTTATCGGCAAATCTGCTAAAATTGTCCCTTCGTATTTCCCGAAAGGCATTTTAACAACACAAATTTCTTTTAATATTTCAGGGTTTATTCCTTCCACTTTTATACTATTATATCAATTTTATTATCTGTTTCTTCCTCATCACCCGGAAGTTTAAGTTCCGGCGTACTTTCTTCAGAAAATTCATCTCTGTATACCTGGATTAAAAGAAGCGTTAAAGAGATCAGAATCGGTCCAAAAATAAGGCCCATAAAGCCAAATAGGTTCATTCCCATGATAATGCCGAAAACGGTATTTAAAGGATGAATATCTTCTAGTTTTTTTAACAACGTAAATCGCAATAGATTATCAGTCAATCCTACAATGACAAGACAATAAATAGCTAATCCGATTCCTTGTCCCGTATTTCCTTCTGCAATCATAAAAATACAGATCGGAACATATACAATTGCTGCACCTACAATCGGGATCATGGACGCCGCTGCAGTGAGAGCAAAAAGCAGAACAGGACTTGGCGCACCAAAAATAAAGTATCCTACCAAACCTACTAATCCTTGTCCCATTGCAACAACCGGAATTCCGATAGCATTTGCGATAATCAGTTTTCGCATCTTCTCTCCAATCAACGATACATTTGCTCTTTTAAGAGGAGCCGAAGAAGATATTATTCTTTCAAAAAACCTGGGTCTTTCCAGCATAAAGTAAAGAATAAAATACATCGACATAATCACTGTAAGCGTATTGAAAGTACCGCTCAACGCTTTGGTTGAGAACTGTCCTACATTACTTTTCAGTTTATCCATGTTTTCTTTGCTTAAAATATCAAATCCTACTTTTGAATAAATATAGGAGTGTATTTTTTCCAGAAACACATTAAACTTATCCATATAAGCCTGTGCATTTCCCAATTTTTCGATCAAAAGATCGCCAATAAAATAAATAGGCAGAATGAGGATTATTAAACTAGCAAGCATTAACACCAAAGAAGCAAGCCAGGGTTTCCATTTTTTCTCCTCCTGAAGGTAGAAATTATACTTTCGGCAAACGACATAAATGGTAATCGCGCCCAATACAGAAGGAATAAAAAGAGCAAGATTAAAGCAAATTAATCCCGCTAAAATTAGAATGATTGCAAGTAAGGCAACCTGCTTTATGGCAATACTGCTTATCTGTTTATCTTTATTCATTATTATTTATTATACGTTATCTGCCTTGGTTTTCCCAAATAAGCACAGTAAGCGGAATACATTACAGTCGTCATGAATGCACCCGTTAAAAGCACTCCAATACAACATGCCAAAAGACCACAAAAGCTTAATATGAGTCCTAAAAGTGAAACTACAAAGAACGTTCCGTAATTGTCTTTTGCAATATTATATGCTTTTCCCATTGCATCTAATGCCGAAGCATTTTCAAAAAGTAGAATAGGATATCCCAACAAGAAGAAAGGGAAAACCAAAAAGAACGGAATTCCGCACATAGCCAATGCAATTCTTAGTACAACATGGGTAATTAAACTATAAATAAGAATATTCACAAAGTTTTGCCTGTAGCCTATAAAAAGGTCTGAAAATTCTATGGTCGCTTTATTGTTATACTTATTGGTCATATAAATCAATCCCACATATATCGGAGACAACAGGGCCCCTAAAACTCCGGAAAAAGAATAATACAGGGAAAATCCAGGTGAATAATGATACCTGTAATTGGAAAAATCTCCGTTGGAGTCTCTGATATTCTCTCCAAAACTCCAAAGATTAAATCCTACAATAGATTCCAGAATTGAGTCTGCAATCACATAGATGATCATACTTACAATTGCATATAGAAAAATACCTTTATACATTTCGAAAGCATGAGAAATAATAGATCCGGTATCACGATTAGGTACAGAGCCTTGCTGGTCAAATTCGTTAAATTCAGACATGGTTAATATTTTATGGTTTATCAAATTTAATTTTTTTTGATAAAACAAAGGCTAAGTATCTGAAAATTTAACTTTTATCCGAAAAAACAGCTTTATAAAGGGAATAGATCATGGCATTCCAAAACGGAAAAGTAAATAATCCTCCGATAAAAAATACGGCAAAACCAACATATTTGAATAGAAAAGCAACAATAACACATACAAAAATTTCTATGAAATACATTTTCAAAGCTTTCCAATTCAAAGCTATACTTTCAAAAATAGTCTTGTTTTGAAAAAACATTAATGGTGCTGCAAACAATGTAATCATCACCCAAATTACAGTTAAAATAATTGTTGGCGCTGTAAACCTGAAGACGCAATACCAAAAGATATAAAATGAAACATATTTAAAAAAATTAAGCCCACTATATCCTACAAACAAATCTCCCAATTCCGGCTTTTCGTTAAGATCTATTTTTCTGTAAATTTGGTAAAATCCAATATTTAAAGGGTATAAAAAAATCGAAGTCCCCATCATCCACAAATAAAAACTTTGGTAGTTTTCTGTTGCAATCACTTTATTAAACTCTTCCATATATATCTTCATTCCTTGCTGCATATACTTCGAAACTTCATTCATTTGACTTATAATTTCATATTTTGTATTACATATAAAAAATACCGTCATAAAGATTCCAAAGTACATAATGGAAAACATCAGCTGAAAAACCAATGTCTTATTCCAATAGAAAAAAACCTGCTTCAAAATAAAATCAATTCCCGGTTTCTGTGGATATTTGTTCTGCATCAAAAAATTTTTGTGCAAAAGTAAACATCAATAATTACTTTTGTCGAATGTTTTCAATGAATCATCAAAAATTTATGGAAATGGACGAACTTTCCCTCCAGAAAGTTCCTTATTTCTTCATCATCGATTTTCTTGGCGAAAATGTAGAAATCTTTAAAGAAGATGATATTAAAAAATCAGGATTACTTATTGATTTTCAAAACTTTTCAAACACAGAAAGTCCTTCAGAGCTTAATAAAAAAGTGGAATGGAAATCTTTTCCGGAAACTCAGGAAAACTTTGAAAAGGGATTTAATGAAGTTCAGAAAAATATTCGTTTCGGAAACTCGTATCTCGTTAATTATACCCGAAAAACCAAAATTGAAACGAATTTAACACTTAAAGAAATTTTTTATCATTCCACTGCAAAATACAAGGTTTTTTATAAAGATTTTTTTGTATTTTTTTCTCCTGAAACTTTTGTAAAGATTATTGATGGAAAAATTCTGACCTATCCTATGAAAGGAACGATTGATGCTTCTTTGGATAATGCGGCAGAAATCCTGAAAAATGATAAAAAAGAAAAAGCAGAACATTACACTGTAGTGGATTTGCTTAGAAATGATCTGAGCATGGTTGCAGACGATGTGAAAGTGGATAAATTCCAATATATTGATTTTATAAAAACACAACAAAAAGATTTATTTGCCATGAGCTCTGAAATTTCAGGATCTATAAAGCCTGAATTTAATGGAAAGATAGGCAGCATTATGAAAACACTCCTTCCTGCCGGTTCTATTTTAGGTGCTCCCAAACCCAAAACTTTAGAAATTATTCTTAATGCGGAAGGATATGAAAGAGGATATTACACTGGAGTTTGCGGATGGTTTGATGGAAAAAACCTTGACAGCTGTGTAATGATACGTTTTATTGAAAAAGAAGGTGAAAATCTTTATTTCAAAAGCGGAGGCGGAATAACGCATATGAGTAAATTAGAAGACGAATATCAGGAAATGAAAAACAAAATATATGTCCCAATTCATTGAGAGCATTAAAGTAGAAGATCAGAAAATTTTTCTTCTGGAATTTCATCAAAAACGGATCAATCAGACCTTTTCACATTTTGGAAAAGAAGGCTCTATTGATCTGAAAAAAATATATGATCATCTTGAACATGATGAAGATGGCCTTTTTAAGCTTAGATTGGTGTATGATCTCGATAAAAAGATACGTACACAGATGATTCCTTATGCTATTCCTGAAATTGCAGATTTTCAGCTGGTGGAAAATAACAGCTATGATTATTCCTTTAAGTTTGAAGACCGAAAGGAGTTGGAAAAGATGAAAATGAAAGCTAAAGCTGAAGAGATCATCATCGTAAAAAATAACCATATTACGGACACTTCTTTCTCTAACATTCTGTTTTTAAAAGGAAAAGACTGGTTTACTCCTTCTACATATCTTCTGAACGGTGTACAAAGACAGAATTTACTAAAACATAAAAAGATAAAAGAGACCGAAATTACTTTGCAAAACATCAAACAGTTTTCACATTTCCAGCTGATTAATGCCCTGAATGACTTTGATGATATGTTTGTGTATCCTATCGACAGAATTATCAATCTTCCCGACAATGAAGAATACTTAGATATTTAAAATAAAAAAGCTTCCAAAATTTAATTTTGGAAGCTTTTTATATTTAGATAGTCTTATCCTTATTTCATAAAATCAAAATAAGCTTTTAGAATGTCTGCACTGTTTTTTCCGGACGTATTGACTTCCAGAATTTTTGGTTGTGTATCCGCTTTGAAGAAATTCTCCATTACTCTGTCAAGCGTAAGTTCATCTTCAACTTTAATATAAGAAAAACCAAAATGTTTGGCTAAATACTCTGCATTCTTATGATGTTTGGTAGCAATAAATTCATCTAATGTATTGGGATTTGCATTTCCAGGTCCGGGAATAATTTTAAAGATATTTCCTTCTCCATTATTAAAAATAATCACCCTTACAAATGGAGGAATATATTGATTCCAAAGACCATTGATATCATAGAAGAAACTCAGATCTCCGGTAATCAGCAAAGTAGGATTGGCATTTTTTATCGCAAATCCCATTGCTGTAGAGGTAGATCCATCAATTCCGCTGGTCCCTCTGTTGCAATAAATTTTACTCTTCCCGAAATCAAACAGCTGTGCGTATCTTATGGCCGAACTGTTGCTGAAATGAATATTGTAATTCTCGGGAATTGTTTGAGAAGCTTTATTAAAGAAATAGAAGTCCGAGAAATCAATCTTATTCAGGAAAGACTCATGTTTAGCATCTTTCTTATCTCTTAAAACATCCCAAAGGTTATAATACGGCCTGGGTTCAAGACTCACAAACTTTAAAAGCTTGGCAAAGAAAACTTCGGGTTTTACTTCAATTTTCTCTGTTAAAGAAAAATAAGTATCTGGCTGCCACACCTCATCCAAATGCCAATGTTGTTTTGGATGTGCTTTTCTTAAAAATTGTTTTACTTTTTTGGATACAACATTCTGACCTACTGTAATCAATAAGTCCGGAGCGTATGTTTTATAATCTTCCTCAGTAAAATTAAAAATATAACGGTCAATATGTTTAAAGAATTTTTCGTGATGCAGATTAGAATTCGCCTCACTCAATACCACTACAGAATGATTTTTAACCAATTGTGTAAGCTGGTTTTCTAGTTCCGGGCTGTAATCTTTTGTTCCAACCAAAAGCATAATCCTTTGGGAAGTATTCCATTCTGCAATCAAATTGGAGGGAATCTCATACTCTTTATGCTTAATTGTCTTTTCCACCGTTGGAAAAGCAGGAAGTTCAGAAACCAGCTCATATAATGGTTCTTCCAAAGGAATATTAATGTGAACCGGTCCTTGTTTTTCAAAACAAAGCTCAATAGCTTTTTTAATCGTTTCAAAATTAAGATCTTCTGCATTTTCTTTACCGTCTTCCAAAAGCTGGAAATCTCCGTATGAATGCTGATGAAAAATATTGTTCTGTCTGATGGTTTGTCCATCAAAAAGATCTACAAAATCCGTCGGTCGGTCTGCTGTTAAAATCAATAATGGGATATTCTGATAAAAAGCTTCTGTAATGGCAGGATAATAATTGGCTGCAGCAGAACCGCTTGTACAGGTAATCGCAACCGGTTTTTTCTCACTCTTTGCCATTCCCATTCCTACAAAAGCTGCACTTCTTTCATCTACAATACTGTAACAATGGAAATTATCCATTTCTGAAAAATGAATCGCCAAAGGAGCATTTCTGGACCCCGGCGAGATAACAATATCTGAAATTCCGTACTGTTGAAGAAGGTGTGCGAGTATCTGTATACTCCTCTTAGAAGAATATTTTTTCATACTACAAATTTAACTTATAAATACTGATTTTAAAATCATTTAATTTAAAAAAAATGTAATTTAGCAGTTCGTAAATTTCTAAAAATGGATAAAATACCTAGTGTAGACCTGCGTGATTTCCTTTCGGGTGAACCGGAACGCAAACAGAAATTTGTAAATGAAATCGGAAAAGCTTATGAAGAAATCGGATTTGTTGCCTTAAAAGGGCACTTCTTAGATGATAAGCTTGTAAGTGAATTGTATGGAGAGGTTAAAAACTTTTTTGAACTTCCAACGGAAACGAAACAGAAGTATGAAATTCCGGGAATTGGTGGACAAAGAGGTTATGTAGGATTCGGAAAAGAAACCGCTAAAGGTTTCAAAAAAGGAGACTTGAAAGAATTTTGGCATTTCGGACAGTATGTGTCTGATGATTCAAAATATAAAAGTGAGTACCCTGACAATGTAATCGTTGAAGAACTTCCAAAATTCAACGAAGTAGGTAAGGAAGCTTACCAAATGCTTGAAAAAACAGGACAGTATGTTCTGAGAGCACTTGCTCTGTATCTTGGTTTGGATGAATTTTATTTTGATAATAAAATTGCAGAAGGAAATTCAATTTTAAGACCTATTCATTACCCTCCAATCACAGAAGAACCGAATGATGCAGTAAGAGCTGCCGCACACGGAGATATCAACTTGATTACTCTTTTGATGGGTTCTCAGGGGAAAGGTCTTCAGGTTCAAAATCACAATGGAGAATGGATTGATGCGATTGCAGAACCGGACGAATTGATGATCAACGTTGGAGATATGCTTTCCAGACATACCAACAATAAACTGAAGTCAACTATTCACAGAGTGGTAAACCCACCAAGAGAATTATGGAGAACTTCAAGATATTCAATCCCATTCTTTATGCACCCGGTAAGCGAAATGTCTTTAAATGCTCTTGAAAACTGTGTGGACGAAAACAACCCTAAATTGTATGAAGACACAACTGCAGGAGAATTTTTACACGAAAGATTAATCGAGTTAGGATTAATAAAGAAATAAAAACAAACAAAAAGGGCTTATTAAAAAGCCCTTTTATTTTTATACTTATCTAACTTTGATATCCTAATAACTTCCTAAGCTGATAAAAAATTCTTTCAATTAGTCGTAGATCTTTCGTTACGATTTCAGCATTACCTCTCAATTCTTTATCAAATTTCAAGGTTTTATTATATGAAGTTTTTAGGCCCTTGGAAAGAACAACATCAACATAATAACTTCCCTGAGCGTCCGGAATAAGTGAAATATTCTGAACCTTACCCTCAATAATACCGAATTCCTGATAAGGATAATTGTCCAGTTTTATTAAGACCTTTTCTCCGGTTATAATTTTTCCGGAATTTATTGTTGGCACAGACATTCTTCCGACTAAAGCTTCTTTTTCATCAGGTAAAATGGATACAATAGGATCTCCAACTTTTACAAACTGATTCGCACCAAAAAACTGCTGAAAACTTGCCACACCATTCGTTGAAGAGACAATAAGATAGGTTTGCTCCCATTGCTTTAAGGATTTCCTAAGCTGCTCAAACAATTGTAAAGTCTGAGATGAATAACTTATTTTATCTTTTTCCGTATTAATAGCCGTTCCGCTTTTCGTTTTATTCAGATTAGAAATACTTTCTTCCATTTGAGAGATGGAAATATTGATATTCTCTAAATTTTGCTGTGCCTGAAGATATTTTATTTTTTCATTTTCCAATTCCACAGCCGCAATAACTCCCTGATTAAAAAGCTTTTGGGACCTTTCATAATTTTTCTTCGTAAGGGTATATTTCAACGCTTCAAGCTCTTTCTGTTGTTTTAAAGTAGAGATTCTGCTTCTAGATTCTGTAATACTTTGATTAGCCGCTAAATTTTCAGGAGCATAGGGCTGAAGTCTGGTAAATAAATTCTCATCCTGAAGAGCTTTTGCAAAATTATTGTACTCTCCCTGAAGTTCTCCTAATTTAAAATAAGAGCTTTCATGCACCGGAAAAGATGATAAATGATTTGAAGCAATGGTATCTACAATTTTTTTAAGCTTTAGGATATCCTCATAATTTGCCGCAGATTGTAAAACCATAAGAACATCACCGGATTTAACTTTCTGATGATCTTTAATAAATATTTTTTCAATTTTTGAACTGCTTCTTGCTTCAATTTTCTCCGGAGGATTTTTAGAAGTCACTACAATTGGAGCCGGAACAAATTCCGGATATTTAATGATGTAGCTCATCATCAATATCATTACCAATATGATGAGAAAAATAGTGTTTCCCCATCGGATCATCCAGTGAGGAGGTTCTGTAAGAATATCCTGAACACTTTCTGAGCGCAGTTCTATATTGTCTAAAACGTCTTTTTCTGGCATCTTTATCATAAATTAAATCCCCATAAATGGGGACTTAACAGTGTTTATAATTAAAAAAACTTTATAATAGATTAAAGTGATCCAACACATCTTTGTTCATTGTACATGTTTTCCCAGATACAAGATGATGTATTCGGACACCAAACTAAGTTACAAGGACAAGCATAACCTCCATCTTCAGGGATCTGATCTCCAGGAATAATTTGTGCGAAACATCCATCTCCAATTCCTCCTCCTTTAATTGATTTAAGATCATTTCTCGTGATTTTTTTTAAATTTTTCATAATAATTTTAGTTAATTTGTTTCCTACTCTATTAGCTTTTCGGACTCCGCTCTCACTTATATTTTTTTAATTCGTTTCTTTTAGTCTAAAGAAAGAATCAGGTAATTTACATAAAGTAAGATTCATATTTGAATTCGTTTTGATAAATATCCCTATTATAATTACTAAACTTTTATTATAACATTATAGACCGTAGAGTCTTTTACATTGGCATGCTATGTGAGAAGCATTTTCTGGAGAAGCACAGAAATCTTCAGGAAGTGCTTCTACAAATTGAGTCATAAGTTGAAGACAAACAACTCGGGTAGGATTATCTCCACCATTTACATTTTTTAAATCACTTCTCTTTAATTTTTTAAAACTTTTCATAGTAATTTTAGTTAATTTGTTTCCTACTCTATTTAGCTTTTTGGACTCCGCTTTTAATATGTTTAAATATAAAAATATTTCTTTATTGTTTGATTTATTTTTAAATTTAATTTCCTAATTCAAGTTGATTTTTTACAAGTCTGTAATATTCTCCTTTCAAAGTCACCAGTTCTGCATGACTTCCTTCTTCTACTACTTTTCCTTTATCTAAAACAATAATCTTATCAGCGTGCTTCACTGTAGATAATCTGTGAGCAATAACAATTGCGGTTTTCCCTTTGAAAAATTGTTCAAGGTTTTCCATAATTACCTTTTCATTATTGGCATCCAATGCACTTGTAGCTTCATCAAAGAAAATATATTCCGGAGATTTATATACTGCTCTGGCAATAAATAATCTCTGCCTTTGTCCTCCGCTAACTCCCACTCCCTCATTACCGATCTTGGTATTATAACTTAAAGGCAAGCTTTCAATAAATTCTTTAATATTGGCAATTTCCACTGATTTTCTCAGTTTTGCTTTGTCTACATAATCTTCTCCTACAGCAATATTATTGGAAATCGTATCATTAAATACATATCCTTCCTGCATTACCACACCACACTGGTCTCTCCAAAATCTCGGAGAAATATTTTCCATTTTGGTACTACCAATTTTTATCTCCCCCTCATTGGGCTCATAAAATTTCATTAATAATTTCAAAAGCGTAGTTTTTCCACTTCCACTGGCTCCAACAATAGCTGTAGTTTTTTGATAGGGAATTGACAGATTTAAGTTTTCAAAAACATATTGATCTGAACCAATATATCTGAACGACATATTCGAAATTTCAATATCCTGTTGAGGAATTTCCGTTACATATTGCTCATCTTTATTTTCTTCATCTTCCTTATCATGAATCTCTCCCAATCTTTCCAGTGAGATTTTAGCATCCTGCGTTTGTCTTATAAAGTCAATTAATTGCATCAAGGGACTATTAAGCTGCCCAATAATATACTGTACCGAAAGCATCATTCCTAAAGTTAGGTTTCCTGTCAGTACAAGTTTAGCAGACAAAAAGCTGATCAGAATATCTTTCATCTGATTGATGAAATTTCCGCCGACTGATTGCCATTGTTCTAATGATAAAGATTTGATTCTAAGTTTAAAAAGTTTTACCTGCAAAAATTCCCAGTCCCAGCGTTTCTGCTTTTCAGCATTGTGCATTTTTATCTCCTGCATTCCGTTGATAAGCTCTATGACTTTACTTTGTTCCTGAGAAACCTGAGAAAATCTTTTATAATCAAGTTCTTTTCTTTTTTTAAGAAAAAACGTTATCCACCCTATATAAAGCGCAGCCCCTATAAAATATACAACAAACAATCTGTAATCATAAAATAACAGGACGATACTGAAAATGATAAGATTGACCAATGAAAAGAGCGTGTTCAGTGAAGAACTGGTCAAAAGCTGCTCAATCCTGTGATGGTCATTGATTCTCTGCATAATATCTCCCGTCATTCTGGTATCAAAGAAACTAATAGGAAGTTTCATCAGTTTGATAAAGAAATCTGAAATGATAGAAATATTGATTCTGGTCGAAAGATGAAGTAAAATCCAGCTCCTGATCACTTCAATACCCATTCTTCCAAGGAAAAGCATAATCTGAGCTAATAGAATAATGTAGATAAAACTCAGATCCTGATTCTGGATTCCAACATCCACAATGCTCTGCGTAAGGAACGGAAGAATAAGAGAGAGTAAACTCCCCGCCAATAAACCCATTGCCAACTGTATAACAAGTGATTTATATTTTAGCAGATATTTGGAAAGAAAAGAAAAACTGGCTTTGCTTTCCTTATCATCAAATTCGGTTTGGAAGAATGCAGGTGTCGTTTCAAGAATAAGAGCTATTCCTTCTTCAGTTTTTTCATTGGCATTTTCTCCGATCCATCTTGTAATAAATTCTTCCTTTGTGTAAGAAATAAGACCATAACTGGGATCAGATATATATACCTGATTATTTTTGTCTATTTTATAAACGACAACAAAATGGTTTTTATTCCAGTGAACAATACAGGGAAACGGAACCTCTACGGCCAGTGTTTCAAAATCTACCTGAACACCCAGAGACCGGAATCCCATATCTTCAGCAGCATCACTCAATCCTAATAAGCTACTGCCATCACGTGTTGTTTCAGATAAATTACGAATTTGTTGCAAAGAAATATTCTTGCCATAATGTTTGCTAATAATCCTGAGACAGGTTGGACCACAATCCTTCGAATCGGGTTGAAGGTAAAAAGGAAATTTTTTCAAAATTTAATTCAAAATTTATGATAAGAAAGAGGCAATTTATTCAGCCTCTTTCTTTTAATGAATGTTAGATTTTTCTGTAGAAAATTTAAGAAAAAGCTTATACATACTGTGGACAAACAACAGCCGGACAGTAAATCTTAGGACATCTTGGTCTGCCGTCTGTTGGACAGCAACTGGTTGAACAACCAATAATGATTGGTCCTGCTCCCAAAATGTCTTTCATTTCGTTTCTTGCTAATTTTTTTAAATTTTTCATAAAACTTGAATTTGGTAATTTCCTACTCTTTTAAGCTTTTCGGACTCCGCTATTAATTTTCCTAAATTAGTGAATTTTAAACAACAGAGGTAATATCATTATAAATTTCCTCATCCTCCATCAACTCACCAATAAAATAATGAATATCTTCCCTATCATATTTATCTGGGAACTGATAACCATTAATTAAAATAATAGGCGTAAAATTAATTCCAGCATTCTTATTTTCTACAGACATATTGATAACCGGACTAAGATTTTCATGACTGGATTCAATCCCCACTTTTTGTCTTACTTTGTTTTCATCTCTGGTTTCAAACCAATATTCAACCAGGTTTACAAATTCCTGTTCTGTCTTATTTTTATAGACATACATAAAATCAGAAATCAATTTAGTGAATTTTTCATTTTTTTCATCCGGAGAATAATTAAACCTCATCTGAACAGAAATATCATTCGGGTATTGATGCAGTAAGTTTTCAACAATTTCGTGGGCTCCCTTACAAAATCCACAATAAGGATTGGAAACAATAGAAAGATGAAGTTTCGCCTCTTTATTTCCGACAAAAAAAGTATGAGTATCTGTAAATTCAATCTTTTCTTTATCTAAAAGTTCTCTTTTAAAAAGATCATAATTTCTTTTAAATCTTAGATTTTTAGCATTTGATTTTTTTAGCTCTTCTTTTTGAGTCAATAAATTACTGAAAAATGCAATGGTAAAAAACAAGGAAGCAAATACAATAACACTAACAAAAACAATTGCCAAAGAAGCTCCCCAGCTAAAATATACTTCACTTATAGCAATTTGGGACAGTAAAATGAAGATAATCAGAAAACAAACTCTACAAAAAGACTTCTCTACGAAAAGCTGAATATACAAAGAGTATAAAATCACCAAAACAGAAGTTAAAGCTGTAATTCGCAACACAAATTGCGCATCCGGGAAAATAAGCCCCATAAAAGTAATTCCCAGGAAATACACCAAACTGAAATCTGACAGCTTTAAACCTAAAACGTTCGTTTTATCAGAAGAAAAAATCTTTGAGCATGCACTTTGAACAGTATTTTTTGCTCCTACTCCACAAATATTATTCACAATCACAGATTCCTGTCCGAATTTTTGATTAAAAAGTTCTAAGGATATATAAACTCCTGCTAAAGACAAGATATTAAAAACACTTTCATACCAGCTAAACTGAAGCAAAGAGTACAAAATGATTAATCCGAATATCGAATAAATAACGGGTTTAAAGTTGAAAGATGAATGTGCTTTGGCAGCCTCTGTTTTTTCAAAAAGAAGTACAAATTCACTTGAGTTTTTATAAAGCTCTTCTTTCGTTATATTTTTTACCTTATCAGAATACACCGTAAACTGATCTCCCTTTTTTTTCACCAAAGAGAAAGAATTGTCAACCACAGCGATATATTCTTCGGGAAGTTCATCCCAATATTCCTTATCCAGTTCGTACGCATCATTCCTTAATCCTAAAAAATTTAAAGTATCACTGAAAGCCAAAGCCGAAGGGTAATTGGGATGCGAGCTGAATTGGAAATAAAACTCCTGCTTATCAAGCTTGAAATAGTCTATTAGTTTTTCAAAATTCATAAATAGTTCTGTAATTTATCATGGTAAAGGTTACTTCTGTTCAATCTCTTTTCAAGAAGTAAATCGGATAAATATACTGCTTTCATTCAAAATATTTCCAAAATAAAGGAATTATTCTATGTTAATTTTAAGAAATTTGAGTAAATAATTGATTTTGAATAAATTTAGAACAATCTCAACTGCTGTTCCTTAGTTCCCGTAAAGTGTTCAGTAGACAATTTTGGAAATTCTTTCCCTTCAAAAAATTTTCTACGTCCTATTTTAAAAGTATTATGGATCATCTCAGCAATATTTCCGTCTCCTTTTTGCCTGTCAAAATATCTTTTTTCTCCCAGTTTACCGCCTCTCATTGAGCGAATAAGATTTAAAACTTTCTGTGCACGATCCGGAAAACAGGTTTCAATCCAGCGAACGAAAACAGGTTCTACGGTATCATTTAACCTTACCAAAGTATATCCAAAGCTGTTAGCTCCTGCTTCCGAAATAGCTTTTAAAATATTCAAAGGCTCATCGCTATTTAACCCGGGAATAATCGGAGCTACCATTACATTCACAGGAATATGATTTTCAGAAAGAATCTCTACTGCTTTCAGTTTATTTTTTGAAGAGCTTGTTCTCGGCTCCATTTTTCTTCGTAGATCCTCATTTATGGTGGGAATGCTTATGGAAACCGAAACCAGGTTTTGTTCAGCCAAGGGTTTTAAAATATCCAGATCTCTTAGAACCAAAGCGTTTTTTGTCAGAATATTTACAGGATGTCTGTAATCCAGACATACCTGCAGCATTTTTCGTGTAATCTCAAATTGCCGTTCTGCTGGCTGATAACAATCTGTATTTCCGGAAAGTAAAATAGGTGCTGCTTTATACCCTTTTTTACGGAAAAATTTTTCCAGAAGCTCAGGAGCATTTTTTTTGACCATGATCTTTCTTTCAAAATCAATTCCGGCACTATAGCCCCAATATTCATGAGTCGGTCTTGCAAAACAATAGGAACAGCCATGCTCACAACCCTGATAAGGATTCATAGAATATTCCATCGGTAAATCTTCACTTTTCACCTGATTTACAATTGTTTTTGGAAACACTTCGGTAAAAGAAGTTTTTACCGCTTCGAAATCTTCTTCATCAGGCTCAAAAGTATATCTGTCGAAATGATTGATAACATTTCGCTGTGCACCCTGACCTTTTATACTATTTTCGTTCTGCATTTCAAATGTAAAATTAGAATGGAATTTTCTTAAAATAATGAGTTTTAACATTAAAGTTTTCCACAAAAAAACCGACCCTTTCAAAAGGACCGGTTTTAAACATAATTTAAATATATTCTTTTACTACTTCTACTTCAGTGCATAAAATTCTACTCCATGATAATCGTCATCATGATTTTTCCCATCAAAATGTCTGTGATAATCCGAGTAAATATCATTATATTTTTTATCCTTTTTAGTCAATATTTTTTTAATTCCTATAAAACCCAATACTGCCAAAAAACCAACTCCTCCTGCCAGTAATACTCCAACTTCTTTTTTCATATTCGTCTATTTAATTTCTATTATCAATTACAAAAAGTATACCTATTGTATTTTTTTTAATTATAATTTTTGTTAACATTGGCTTTATCATAAATATCTTCTCTATAGTTATCTACCAATAGAAATGGTTTAATTCTTGTAGTGATTATAAAAAAACATTATGGAAAACGCAGACAATATAGACAGAATGGTCACCCTGAGTCAGGTAATGGAAAAACTCAGACAAAGAGGAATTGATAAAGAACTAAGAATGAATGATCGTGGTGAGATGAGGCTCGAAAATTCAGACAAAAAATATGAATCTTCAGAATTGATCATCCTAAAAACGTATCGTTTCGAAGGAGACAGCAATCCGGATGACAATGCCGTATTGTATGTAGTAAAAGACAGCCTGGGAAATCAAGGGATGATTATTGATTCTTACGGCGCGGACAGCAATTATCCAGGTGAAGAATTCGATAATTTTTTAAGAAATATCCCTGTCGAAGAAATTGATGATTACAATTTTTAAACATATATAAAACTCCTGAAACTATTCCGTTTCAGGAGTTTCTTTTTTCTTAAAGACATTCTTTAAAAAACCTTTTTTCTTTTTAGGCTGAGTATCATCTTGCTGTTTTTGGTCTTTTGTATTTTTAACTTCCTGTTTTAATTCATTTACAGAACTCTTCATATCTTTAACCGCAGAAACAGCTTTTTTCACTTTTGTTTCAGTTTTACCAACATTTTTCCCAATCAGAGTTTTTTTCAACCCATCTTCAATTCCTCTCCAGAAAAGATTAAAGAATGATTTTGTAGGATCTCTTTCTACATTTTCCACAACTACTTCTTCAGGAAATTTACCTGAATCGGTCTTTATAAATAAATTGGCAACTGCCGTCAGAACACCTTTTTTCTCACGGTTTTTCTTATCCAGAATGGCAATTTTCAGATCTTTATGCTTTAAATTAAAAGTGCCATGTATTCCTTTAGGATTTCCTTTAAAATTAAAAACCATTTCATTAATAGTTCCCGAGGTCGCCGTTACATGCAGATAAGGTCTGATGAAAGGATTTATCCCCTGAACAGGAAGATTGGTAGTTCTACCGGAAATCGCAAAAATATCATTTGAATTGGCAACATCAAAATTCCAGTTAACCGCTAAAGGCGACAGATTCATAAATGAACAGTTGATTTTAATATCTACTCTCGTCGGCTTTCCTTTTGTTTTAGCTGAATTCAGATTTTTAACATTCATATTGAAATTTCCGAAAGTCAGTTTTCCGGGACCAGCACTTTCCGAAGTATCTTCTTCATAAACTAAAACAGAATTCTTTACATCTAAATTATTTATCTGTAATGGAAACTTTATACTTCTAAGCATTTTAGAGTATAGCGCTTTTTCCTTGGGATCGTCTTTTGGTATTTTACTTCGGAAAATATTGGCATCTGCAGACTGAATATTCACATTGGAAGCATTGATGAACTTATTCTGTGAAAATAAGTTCCAGTTTCCCGCCACTGTAATCTGTTTTGCCTTTATGTCATATAAATCTCTTTCAACCGGGATCATTTTAATAAATTGTGCTCTGGAAACAAGAGGTTTCATAGCGAACTGATCTATTTTTACTTTATCATTCCCCAATTCAATATTCGCAATAGTCATGTTATAAAATTGAGTTCTATATGCGAAATTTTTAGTTGAAAACATATAATTCTTCACATCAAATCCCAATCCTGTTCCGTCCGATTTCTGTTTGATTTCCAAATGGTTTAAAGAAGCATTCAAATCGTTAAGCTTCAAAGGTTGATTTCCCTTTTCATACACAATATTTGAATGTTTTACTGTCACCTTATTGACGATAAGAGGAAACTGAATTCCTTTTATTTCTACCTTTTTAGGAGTTGTTTTTTCTTTTTCCTGTGCTTTGAAAATTCCATTGACGCGATCAACCAAGATCTCATTGATTTCAAGATTGAGTTTTTTATCAATTGTTTCCCATTTATTTATTGTAAAAGCAAGTTGATTTAATTTTAGATCTGTGCCCGTTTTAGAAGAGGTGATTGCAATATTTCTGAACTCTCCCTTCTTAGGATTCAATCCAAAACTTTCACAAATAATATTTTCTCCATTAAGATAAGCAACATCCTTTCCCGTAGTGCTAAAATCTTTATACCGTAAAGGAATTATTTCTTCCGAAGTGTTTTTACTGAACTCCACTTCATTGATATTCAGATTTAATTCTTTAGCCGAAAAAAGCTTATTTCCATCCGGTTTTATAATCTGAACGGCAGCATTGTCCATTTTGATCCCATTAAGATTGACTTCGAAATTGACAGGTTTTTTATTATTTTTTTTAACCGCCTGAGTGGTATAAACAGTCAGATCAGGATGATGAAAAAATGCCTGGGAAAGCGAAACTCTATTCTTTGTTAAAACAACATCTTTAAAATCCATTCTCGGAATTCTGAACTGAAAAAGCTGCTTTTTCTGAGGATACTTTTGCTTAAACTGATCAAAGGTTATAAGCGGATCCAGCGTGAAGTTATCTATTGACATTTGGCCTTTCGAAGTTGTGATTTTATCAATTTTCAATGCATAAATATCATCCGGCTGAAAGAAAAAATTCATTCCTTTAATACTGTAGCTGTCAAAAACTACCGGTAGTTTGTTTTCAACCGATTCTTCCGTCATCTGTAAATTCTCAACATATAAATCCAGATCTTCTATCTTCAGAAAGGGCTGCTTTGTATATTTGAAAATAGTAATTGCTCCTTTGTTAATTCTGATATTCTCAAACATTACCGGTTTTTTCTTTTTTCCGGTTTTTTCATCAACAGGTTTGGCAAGAATAATATTCAGATTAGGTTTGCCCAGTAAGAGATCCGTAGAGCTTATCCGCTTGTTAAAAAGGGCATCAAAAATTCCGAAACGACTTATTTTTAAGGTATCAATAGTCCCCTGAAGTCCTATCACTTCAGTATTTTGAGGATTTTTGTTATTAACTGTAATGCCGGTTACAAAAATATTTCCGGTCGTAAGATCTACATCTAATATTTTATAGGAAACTTTGTAATCCGTATTTTTTTTAATGTAATCGGGAAGCTTGTTTTTAAGCCAAAAATTAAACCCGAAATTGGCCAGCAAAACAATCCCAAGTAGTATTGCAGTTGCGATCAGAAACTTTTTTACCCAGGATTTTTTCATATTGTGATTTGGTTTATTTTAAATTAATTTCAATTCCTCACATGCAGTTCTATTACATACCCTTCATGCCCCCTTATATTGATAAAATTCACCCCATCAAAAGCAAGATACTGTCCTTTGATTCCGGTCAGTTTTCCCGTAAATTCAGGTTTTTTATCTAAAGTAAATGAGCTTACCTTCTCAGGTTTTTCAAAAGGATAGTCAAATTTCCACATATTCTCTCCCTCACTGTAAAATTTCTGAAAATCTTCAGGGAAATATTCTTTTATTTTTTGCTGGAAATCCGCCAGATCAACATCATCCTCAAAATCATCCTGCAGCATTTTTCGCCAGTTAGTTTTATCCGGAAGATGCTCTTTCAATGCCACTTCTATCATACCGGCTTCATAGCGGTTTTCTGTCCTTGCAATGGGCAATGCAAAAGTCGCGCCCTGATCAATCCATCGGGTAGGAATTTGTGTATTTCGGGTTACTCCCACCTTTACATCACCCGTATATGCTAAATATACAGTATGTGGCTGAAGCTGTATTTCTCTTTCAATTTCCAGATCACGTTCAGCAATTCCCAAATGCGCCGTGGAAAGCTCCGGACGAATGATCGTATCACTTGCGTAAGGACTTTCAAAAAAGCAGCTTTTACAAAAACCCATTCTGTAAATAGGCTTATTCTCACCACAATTAACACATTGGAAACCTACATGCTTTATCATTAGCTCTTTACCAAATAATTCATTCATATGAATTAAATCCCCGGAAAGATTGAGATAGTATTGAATCGGCTCATCATTGAAGCTCGTCATTTTTAAAATTTGCCCTTGAAACTGCATAATATTGAATAGTATTACTTTTTTAAGTAAATTTAATGAATTAAAATTTGAAAACTTAATTTTATAGTTTTTGTAAAAGTAAAAAACGCAGATGAATTATCTTGTTACAGGAGGAAGTGGCTTTATCGGTTCTCATTTGATTGAAAAATTATTGAAAAATGGACATTCTGTCATAAACATTGACAACTTCGATGATTTTTATGATTATAAAATAAAAATCAGGAATACTTTAGAATCTATTGGTAATAATTCCGATTTTGAGTTTTCAGAGAAAAAGAACGACTTAGCAAAACTTTCCTCTATAGTAGAATCCTCTAATTACAAGTTATACACCGATGATATCCGGAATAAAGATGCCTTAAAAACCATATTTGAAAATCACACCGTTGATCTTGTTATTCACTTAGCTGCTTTAGCAGGCGTTCGTCCATCAATAGAAAGACCGTTAGAATATGAAGAAGTAAATATAAAAGGAACGATGAATCTTTGGGAGCTCTGTAAAGAATTCCATATTAAAAAATTCATTAATGCATCTTCATCAAGTGTTTATGGAAATAATGAAAAAGTGCCCTTCAATGAAACCGACAATGTGGACCAACCCATTTCTCCTTATGCAGCCACTAAAAGATGTGTAGAAGTTCTTGGACACGTCTATTATAATCTATACAACATAGATAGTATTCATCTTCGCTTTTTCACAGTTTACGGACCTAGACAACGACCAGATCTTGCGATTTATAAATTTACAAAACTTATTACTGAAGAAAAGGAAATTCCTTTTTACGGAGATGGGAATACTTCCAGAGATTACACCTATATCGATGATATTATTGACGGAATTCTTAAGTCCATCGTTTATTTAGAAAACAATTCGGGTTTATATGAGATCATCAATCTTGGAGAAAGCGAGGTTGTCAGTTTAAATGAAATGCTTTCTTCCCTAGAAGATACTTTGAAAAAATCTGCCATTAAAAAAAATCTGCCAATGCAGCCCGGAGATGTCCTTAAAACCAATGCTGATATTACAAAAGCCAAGACATTAATTGGCTATAAACCTGACACCAACTTCCAAAATGGCATAAAAAAATTTGTGGAATGGTTTTTGAGAAATGACATTCAAACAAACCCTTAATAATGATTGTAAAACACTTGTTAAAGGGTGAATGAACAAAAATTAATAAAAAGAGTTGAAAATCAAGTATAAAAAAGCATATAATATAAGCTATTTTTATACTTTTGCAAAAAAATTAGAAAATTATGTACTGGACATTAGAATTAGCTTCTTACTTAAGTGACGCACCTTGGCCGATGACAAAGGCAGAGCTTATCGACTACGCAATCAGAACTGGTGCACCGATGGAAGTAGTAGAAAATCTTCAGGCAATCGAAGATGAAGGGGAAATTTATGACGCAATCGATGAGATCTGGAGTGATTATCCTACGGACGAGGATTATCTTTGGAACGAAGACGAATATTAATTAAAGCATCAAGCTTTAGGCAATAGCTTAGAGCTTTTTTGCACTTTTTAAATATCAATTTTACACGATAAGTGTTATTAAAAACGCTTAAAGTATATCGCTTTAGGCATAAAGTAAAAATTTTATGAGTTTTTTAAACAAAGTTCTTAAGGGGTTTTTGGGAGACAAGAAAGCGCAGGACCTAAAAGAAGTAAAAAAAGTTGTAACAAAAATCAAAGCTGTTGAACCAGGAATTCAGCAATTGTCTGATGATGGTTTAAGAGAGAAAACTGCTGAGTTTAAAGAAAATATTAAATCTGCAACCAGCAAAATCACAGCTCAAATAGAACAGATTCAAGAGCAGATAAAAAATTCAACCAACGTTGATGAAAAAGAAGCTCTTTTTTCAAAGATTGAGACTCTAAAAAAAGAATCATACGAAATTGAAGAGAAAGTTCTGGGACAAATTCTTCCCGAAGTATTTGCTTTGGTAAAAGAAACAGCAAGAAGATGGGCACAGAACGGAGAAATCCGTGTAACGGCTTCTGACTGGGACAGACAGTTAGCTGCTGCCGGAAAAGATTTCGTAGAAATTCAGGGAGATCAAGCGGTTTGGAAAAACTCATGGGATGCTGCCGGAACACCTGTAAACTGGGATATGGTACATTACGATGTTCAGTTTATTGGAGGGGTTATTCTTCACAGCGGTAAAATTGCCGAAATGGCAACCGGTGAAGGTAAAACTTTGGTAGGTACGCTTCCAATTTTCTTAAATGCACTTCCGGGAAGAGGAGTTCACGTTGTAACAGTAAACGACTATCTTGCAAAAAGAGACTCGGCTTGGATGGGACCATTGTATCAGTTCCACGGAATGTCGATCGACTGTATTGATAACCACCAACCGAACTCAGACGGAAGAAGAAAAGCATACAACTCAGACATCACTTACGGAACCAATAACGAATTTGGTTTCGATTATCTGAGAGACAATATGGTAACTTCACCTTCAGAACTGGTACAAAGAGAATTAAACTTTGCTATCGTGGATGAGGTTGACTCTGTATTGGTAGATGATGCAAGAACACCATTAATTATTTCAGGTCCGGTTCCGCAAGGAGACAGACAGGAATTTGATGTTCTGAAACCTTCTATCGACAGAATCGTTGAAGTTCAGAAAAAAACAGTTTCCACGATCTTTAATGAGGCGAAAAAATTAATCGCTGCCGGAAACACAAAAGAAGGAGGATTCAAATTGCTTCAGGCATACAGAGGTCTTCCTAAAAACAGACAATTAATCAAATTCTTATCAGAAAGCGGAAACCGTGCATTGCTTCAGAAAGTTGAAGCTCAATATATGCAGGACAACAACCGTGATATGCCAATCGTAGATAAGGATCTTTACTTCGTTATCGAAGAAAAGAACAATCAGGTTGACTTAACAGACAAAGGTGTTGAATACATGTCTCAAGGAAACTCTGATCCAAACTTCTTCGTTCTTCCTGATATCGGAACTGAAATCGCTGAACTTGAGGCCAAAAACTTATCTAAAGAAGAAGAATTTGAGGCTAAAGAAAGATTGTTCTCTGATTTTGCTGAAAAATCTGAAAGAGTTCACACGATGAGCCAGTTGCTTAAAGCCTATACATTATTCGAAAAAGATGATGAGTATGTAGTGATTGACGGTGAAGTAAAAATCGTTGACGAGCAAACAGGTCGTATCATGGAAGGAAGACGTTATTCTGACGGTCTTCACCAGGCAATCGAAGCTAAGGAAAATGTAAAAATTGAAGCGGCAACACAGACTTTTGCAACTGTTACCCTTCAGAATTATTTCCGTATGTACAACAAACTTGCGGGGATGACTGGTACTGCAGAAACAGAAGCAGGTGAGCTTTGGGAAATTTATAAATTAGACGTTGTGGTAATTCCTACCAACCGTCCGATTTTGAGACATGATAAACAAGATTTAGTTTACAAAACTAACAGAGAAAAATACAACGCTGTAATTGAAGAAGTTGAAAGATTAACGGCTGCAGGAAGACCCGTATTGGTAGGTACAACTTCAGTTGAAATTTCTCAATTATTATCAAAAGCGCTTCAATTAAGAAAAATTCCACATCAGGTTTTAAACGCGAAACTTCACAAAAAAGAAGCGGAAATCGTTGCAGGAGCAGGACAACCGGGAGTTGTGACTATCGCAACCAACATGGCGGGTCGTGGAACGGATATTAAGCTTTCGAAAGAGGTAAAAGAATCTGGAGGTTTAGCTATTATCGGAACAGAAAGACACGATTCAAGACGTGTTGACAGACAGTTAAGAGGTAGAGCGGGACGTCAAGGAGACCCAGGTAGTTCTCAGTTCTACGTATCTTTAGAAGATAATTTGATGCGTCTATTCGGTTCTGAAAGAATCGCTAAAATGATGGACAGAATGGGTCATAAAGAAGGTGAAGTTATTCAGCATTCTATGATCTCTAAATCTATCGAAAGAGCTCAGAAAAAAGTAGAAGAAAATAACTTCGGAACAAGAAAAAGACTTCTTGAATATGATGACGTAATGAACAAACAACGTGACGTGATCTACAAGAGAAGAAAGAATGCCTTATTCGGAGATCACCTGAAGTATGACATTACAAACATGATTTTCGATGTTGCCAATTCTATCGTTGCGAAAGGAAAAGCTACAGGAAACTTTAAGGATTTCGAGTATGAAATCATCAAGACTTTCACTATGGAATCTCCTGTTTCCGAGAATGATTTCAAGAGTAAAAATATTCAGGAGTTAACGAATATTCTATTCAAGGCAGCTCAGGATGATTATCAAATGAAACTGAACTTGCTGAAAGAAAAGTCATTCCCTATCATTGAGAATGTGTATCAGAATCAAGGTTCAATGTTTAAAATGATTCAGGTCCCTTTTACAGACGGTCATAAAACAATGACGATCGTTGCAGATCTTAAAGAAGCTTATGAAACGAAGTGCGAAAGTTTAGTCAATGATTTCGAAAAGAATATCACGTTATCAATTATCGACGAAAACTGGAAACTTCACCTTCGTGAAATGGATGACTTAAGAAGATCATCTCAGGGAGCTGTTTACGAACAGAAAGATCCGTTGGTAATCTACAAACAGGAATCTTTCCACTTATTCAGTGAAATGATCGACAAATTGAATAAAGAAATTATTTCATTCTTATACAAAGGAGAAATTCCTGCCTAAGAAAAATAATTAATTCATATACAAACCCCGCTTCAATACATATTGTTGTGGGGTTTTATTATTTAGTGTATAATAATTTTATGATAAATATCAATTTTATTATTTATTTAGAATAATTAAAAACAATATATTTGCATAAAATTTTGTTTCATGAAAAATGTACTGATCTGTGCTTCATTGTTGGGTTCTATGCTAACGTTTGCTCAGGAGAAAAAAGATTCTACAACTACAAAAAATATAGAGGAAGTTATCATCAACAAAATGGTGAAAAAACTCGATACTGAATCTTCCAACAAAATGCCAGTAAAGTTCATAGAAAATCCACAAGTCTATTCTTCTATTGATAAAGGGATCTTGGAAAATGAAAATATTTTTACTGTAGATGATGCTTACAGGAATGTAACCGGTTTGCAGAAAATGTGGAATCCTACCGGAAGAGCCGGAGATGGTGGTTCATTCTTCGTTTTGAGGGGTTTTCCTTCACAAGCTTCTACAAGAAATGGCGTGGTTGCACCCGTTACTTCCACAATTGATGCAATCAATGTTGAAACGTTGGAATTTCTAAAAGGTCCGGTCGGAACACTCTACGGAAGTACGGTTGCTTCGTACGGTGGCCTTATTAATAGAGTTACCAAAAAACCACAGCAAAATTTCTTTGGCGCAGTCTCTGCTTCTGCAGGAAGTTACAATACTTACAGAACAACTGCCGATATTAATGCACCAATTACAAAAGACTTGTTTTTCCGTATAAATACTGCATATACAAATGAAGGAAATTTCACAAAAACCGATGCAAAAAATCAATATACAACATTCGCCCCAAGTTTAACTTGGAATGTTTCCGACAAACTTCAGTTGAATGTAGATTATGAATTGTTTGACAACCGAGTAACGGCAAATCCTTATTTCTTCTATCTTTCTCCCAACTCTTTGAACCAAATCAACAATATGAAAGATTTAGAAAAAGCGGCGGGTTTGAATTATAAAGAATCTTACACCGGAAACGATTTGTACATGACAGCCAGAAACTCTAATATTTTCGGAAATGCAAAGTGGAAAATCAATGATAATATAACTTCAAACACTTATATAAATAATTCAGATTCTTATTCCGACGGTTACAATCCATATTTTTCGATTTCTTACACAGGAGGACAATATATGATTGCCAGAGCAGACCAGTCTACAAACGACAGTAAAAAATCTTGGTTCCAAATTCAACAAAACTTCAATTTCAATTATGATTTTTCAAACGGAATGAAAAACAAAACGGTTGTTGGTTTTGATTATATGAGAACTACAGAAAGATTGAAATACAAATATTTGAATAAAAATGTAGATTCTTATTTGACCAATGGTGCTTCTGACTATATTGCAGTTTCAGGTGCAGATTATTCCGGAATGAATGCCACTGCTTTGTCTGCACTTTATGCAAATTCTGCAAATTTTTCAACTTGGGATTATTTGAGAGATTTGAATACCTATTCAGGATATATTTCCAATTTATTTACTCCGATTGCAAATTTGCACATTATGGCAGGACTTCGTTATGAAAACAATGATTATTTGGGTGGAATGTCTGGACCAAATGCGGAGAAAGCATTCAACCAATCTGCATTTTCGCCAAAAGCAGGAATTGTTTACGAAATCGTGAAAGATAAATTCTCGGTTTTCGGAAACTACCAGAACTCTTTCAAATCTAACGGATATTATACTTTTGATACAGCAGGAAACACAACTTTATCAGATCCTGAAAGAGGAAATCAGTTTGAAGGAGGTTTCAAAGCAAGCTTATTTAAAAACAGATTCAATGCAACGGTTTCTTACTATAACATCAAAGTGAAAAACCAATTGCTTTATACCGGAGAATATGCTCCAAACTTTGTTTCAGTTCAAAAACAGGCCGCTTCTACACTCAGCAAAGGATTCGAGTTGGAAGTTAATGCATATCTTGTAAAAGGGTTTTCTTTCGTCGGAGGTTTGGCTTATAATGATACTGTTGATGAAGCTAATAATACAAGACCAACAACAGCAGGTTCTTTCTGGAATGCAAACTTCAACTTGGCTTATCAATTTGTTGATGGAAAAGTAAAAGGACTAGGATTCGGATTCGGTGGAAATTATGCTAGCGACAATAATGTAACCGGAGATTTTATTTTACCAAAATATTTCGTTTTGAATGCCAATGCGTTTTACGATGCAAAGAAATTCAGAATCGGAGTTAAAGTTGACAACTTCACAAATGAACATTATTGGACAGGGTATTCCACAGCAAATCCTCAAAAATTGGCAAACTTCTTAGGAACAATTGCTTATAAATTCTAAAATATAAACTAAAAGCTAATCTCAAAGGTTAGCTTTTTACTATGAAGAAAAAACATCATCATAAGAAGAAACCTTCAAGGATAAAAAAATGGTCTGCCAAACTACATTTGTGGTTTGGTTTATCTGTTGGTATGATTGTCTTTATTGTTTCCTTAACGGGTACTATGTATGTTTTCAAAGATGAAATACAGAACATCCTCAGAAAAGATGCAATCTGGGTTAATCCGGAAACAATTTCTCAGTCTCCAATGTCTATTTCAGTCCTTAAAGAAAAAGTTTCTTTGGAAGTCAAAGAAAAGTTTCCTATCAGTTCGGTTGAAATTCCTTTGGATAAAAACAAATCTTACGAGTTTCTATATTATGAAAAGAATAAAAAAGGATGGAATTATTTTCAGGAAGTTAAAATTAATAAGCTTGTCTACGTTAATCAGTATACAGGGCAGATTTTGGGAATTTATGACGAAAAGTATGACCTCTTCCCTATTTTAAAAGCCATTCACTGGAGTTTACTCTTAAAAACAGACTGGGGAAAATATGTAGTCGGAATTCCGGTAGTATTATTTATCATTATGCTGTTTACAGGAATTATCCTTTGGTGGCCAAAAAATAAAAAAACAAGAAAAAGCCGCCTTTCATTTGACTGGAAAAATGTAAAAACCTGGAAACGTAAAAACTATGACCTTCACAGCATTCTAGGCTTTTACGTATCTTTCGTTGCTTTGTTGATGAGCCTTACCGGAATCTATTTCTCGTATCCATGGGTGAAAAATGTGTTCAATTTTACGCTTTCCGGTTCTTTGGAGCTTCCGAAAGATAAAGACATTAAATCGCCTGACTCTCTTTTAATAAGAACCAATTCAATTTATGATATTACGACCCAGGAGACTAAAAAACGATATCAGGAATCATCAAGCTTCAGAATTCCGTTAAACGGAAAAAATAAAAAAGGAAAAGAACTAAAAAATATTCCTGTCACAGTCTATCAGAAAGATGGAAGATTCAGTGAAAGAAGTCTGATTGTTTTTGATAAATATTCAGGAAAAATCTTATCAGATAAACCTCATCAAAGTCTTACTAATGCAGAGAAATATGCCAATGCCAATTATGACATTCATACAGGTTCCTATTTTGGACTGTTTGGAAAAATAATTTGGTTTTTAGCCGGACTTTTATGTACATCGTTACCTGTAACCGGCTTTCTGATCTGGTGGGGAAAATATAAAAAACAAGGAAACAAAAGGAAAATATGAAGAAAAAGCATCACCATAAAAAAAATCCGAGCTTAGTAAAAAAATGGACAGGCAGATTGCATTTGTGGCTGGGTCTTGGGATTGGATTTCTAATCTTCATTATCTCCATTACCGGAGCATTATATGTTTTTAAGGATGAAATCGAAAACTTCACCCGTAAAGATGTCATCTACCACAACGAGCAGAATATTGAGCACAAACAGGTTCTTCCGATTCGTGTTTTGGAACGTGAAGTGGTAAATCAGGTGAAAGAAAAATATCCTGTTCATTGGGTAAATATCCCGATCGACAAAAAGATGTCTTATCTTTTTTATTGGTATGAACACAACCCGAAAGGCTGGAATTATTTTGATGAATTTCCTATCTATAAAGTGGCTTATGTTAATCCTTACAACGGAGAGGTTTTAAGAACGTACGACGAGAAAAACGGATTCTTCCAGATCGTAAAAATGATCCACTGGAGCTATCTTTTGAAGCAGGAATGGGGAACCTATCTGGTGGGAATTCCTGTGCTGATTTTTATTTTCATGCTGATTTCCGGGATTATTCTTTGGTGGCCTAAAAATAAAGCCGCAAGAAAACAACGTTTTTCTTTCAAATGGCAAAATGTAAAAAGCTGGAAAAGAAAAAATTACGACCTTCACAATGTATTGGGATTTTATGCCTCCATTTTTGCATTAATCTTTTCGCTAACAGGATTGTTCTATGCTTTCTTTGTTGTTCAGGCTGCATTTTATTTCATCTTTTCAGGAGGAAAAACCACTTATCCTGACTTTTCATCCATTAAAACGAAAGCTCCGATCGAGCTGAGAACAGAAGGAACTTTAGACAAGATCAGTAATACCGTCAAAACAAAATACCCTGATTCTTATGGTTTCTCTATTGATCTTGGACACGAGCATATGGACGATCACGAACATCCGAATTTTGAAGTTTATGTAAAACACTTATCATACTCTTACCACAAAAGCAGCAGCTTAATTTTTGATGAAAACTCTGGAGAATTGCTTCATACTCACGATATGAAAGACAAAAATTTCGGGGAAAAAGCCGTTGGAGCCAACTATGATATCCACGTCGGATCCATTTTGGGACTTCCTACAAAGATCATCGCTTTTATTGTAAGTTTGATATGTGCCTCATTACCAGTTACTGGCTTCATGATATGGTGGGGAAGAAGAAAAAAGAAAACACTTAAAACCGTTTAAATATTTTTTTAAATAAATATCTGCTTAATCGTCTAATAACTAAGATCTTTTTTATAATTTTAGCCTTTTAGAATTTTAAGCATAGAAATGTCATTAGTAGATTTGTCAAAACACGTTGCGCTAGGTATTGATATTGGCGGAACAAACACAAAATTTGGGGTGGTGAACCACCGAGGTGAAGTTCTTGAAAAAGGAAATATCCGAACGGATGCCTACGCTACTGTAGAAGAATATATTGACGCTTTATACGAGGCTGTTCATCCTATGATCGAAAGCCACGGAGAAGAGAAAAATTTTGATGGGATAGGAGTCGGTGCTCCCAATGCCAACTACTATACAGGAACTATAGAACAGGCTCCCAATTTACCTTGGAAAGGAATTATTCCCTTTGCCGAATTAATGAAAGCTAAGTTCGGATTGCCATGCACAATAACCAATGATGCCAATGCTGCTGCCATCGGGGAAATGCTTTTCGGAGCTGCCAGAGGAATGAAGGATTTTATCATGATTACTTTAGGAACTGGTGTAGGAAGCGGAATCATTGCAGGAGGTAAACTAATCTACGGACACGATGGTTTTGCCGGAGAATTAGGCCATACTATCGTAAAACCAGGCGGAAGAAAACACTGGAGTACAGGCTCTGAAGGAAGTCTTGAAGCATACGCTTCTGCAACAGGTATCGCGATTACAGCCAAGAAAATGAGAGCGGAGTTCCCTGAATCTATGCTCAGCCAATATCCTGAAGAATCCATTAATTCTAAAACAGTACACGAATGTGCTTTGAAAGGAGATCCAATCTCAATTGAAGTTTTCAGATATACAGGACAAAAATTAGGAGAAGCATTGGCAAACTTTGTGATGTTCTCGTCTCCGGAAGCCATTCTTTTATTCGGAGGCGTAATCAAAGCAGGAGATTTTATCTTAAAGCCTACAAAACTTCATATGGAAAGAAACCTTCTTCCTATTTTCAGAAATAAAGTAAAATTAGTTTTCAGTGAACTGGACGAAGCAGATGCAGCAATCTTAGGAGCAAGTGCTTTAGTTTGGGAAAAATAATGATAACAATTTAAATCATATGAGCATCCTTTTAAGGGTGCTTTTTTTGTTTTCATTAAAGATGCTTCGCAGGCTCAGCATGACAGTCTAATTACTCATCGCTTTATAAGAAATAAATTCATTTGCGGTGTCATGCTGAGCTTGTCGAAGCATCTCTATAAATTAACTTGAAATTTTTCCTGTGTGGCAAATAATGCTGATGAATTTTAAAACAATTTGTTTCGTCTATCATCACAATTCGTGTTACAAGACATAATTAAGCTTACTTTGGAAAAGTTTTTCATATTTTTGATCTGCTTTTCTCAAGAAATCAAATTATAAAAAGAGAAATATTTTAAATAAAACAACCTACCTAAAATGGACAAAAATAATTTAGAGCAAATCACTTTTGGCGGCGGATGTTTCTGGTGCGTAGAAAGCTGTTTTAATATGCTGAAGGGTGTAGAGTCTGCCATTTCCGGATATTCCGGAGGGCACAAAGACAATCCGACTTATCAGGAAGTCTGTACCGGAGAAACCGGACATGCAGAAGTGGTGCAGATTACTTATGACCCGTCAATTATTTCTTATGAGCAATTAATGGATGTATTCTTTTTTCTTCATGATCCTACCCAATTAAACAGACAGGGAAATGATATCGGAACGCAGTACCGTTCTGTAATTTATTATAAAGATGAGGCAGAAAAAGCAAAAGCCGAAGAAGCCATCAAAGTATCCATAGCTTCCGGAAGATGGACAGGAACTTATGTAACAGAATTAACGAAATTCGACAAATTCTGGCCTGCCGAACAATACCATCAAGGCTATTATAATGAAAACCCAACTCAGCCGTATTGCAGCGCTGTTGTCGGTCCAAAGATTCAAAAATTTAAAAAGCATTTCGGTGAATTGGGAATGCTGAACGCAGAATAAAAGGTAAATGAATTTTATATTTAACCACAAAGGATTTAGTTTCTTTGTGGTTTTTTTATAAACCTATTCTACTTCTAATGAATCTGACTGTTGTCCTGCATAGTTACTAAGTATCCGCTCCGAGACGTCTTTTAAAGCTTTATCATTAACAGGATGCTTTCCATAGCTTGTAAAAAATTCAACATTATTATTGCTCTTATCATACCAGACCTTTCCTATTGAGTTTGCAACTGTAAGAGTGTCGGGCCGGGTAATTTTCTTAAAATACTTAAATCTAAATTTATCCATTGGAATAACATCAATCTGCGGTCCCAAAGAACTGCTGTCAGTTGCCATATATCTGTCTCCATCCCAATACATAAAAGATTTATCAATTGTAATAGGATTCCAGTTTGACATCAACCCTCTTGCACCAGAATTTTTGTTATTAGAAAAAAATACTCCACCTGTAACCATAAGCAAAACAAAGGTCATTTCTAAAATTCCTAATCCATTTTTCTTGAAGACATCAGGGATATTAAAAATTGGCTTATTGGTAATATTTATAACAATCTTAGATAAAGTTTGGCTAACTGTATATTCTATTGTTTTCCAATCCAAACAAAAACTTCTGAAATCATCATATCCTAAATATGTACTCAAATCATCTAGAATTGCAGGTTTTATATTATAATCTTTCTCATTTTCAACAATAGTTTTATAATATGTTTCAAAAGATTTATAACTCAAAACTATATTATAATCATCATTTAATGCTGTTTCAAGATGAGTTACAATTCCATAAAATGATTTTTGAGGGGTATCATTTGAGGCTTTCTGGAAAACCTCCTCTAACAATTTTCTTTTCTGAGGTAAAAATTTTGACATATTCAAAGGTTATTAGTTCGAAAATTATGAAGTTTTATACCTAATACATTACGGATTTCCGTAAATCTCACTGAAAAAACTTTCCAAAAACTTTCCAAAAACTTTCTAACCCTTGCCTTTTCTTTCGCCGTTACTTTGCCATAGAAATCAGTGAGAAACAAATCATTATAAAAAAAATCAATAACAAATTTACAAAACTGATTTCAAAAATTGCCAGATAAGACGGAAGAAAACTCCGGGTTGGGAAGCAGATGTTTCTCTTCCGTTTTAGCTGGTTCACTTCCCAAAAAATTTAAGAAGCGCTTCGAAATTTTAATCGTGTACAGCTCGGGATAAATATTCCGAGAGGAAGAAAAACAATTTCAAAACCTCAAAATTTTTAAGGAAATGATCAAGTTTATTTTAATGCTATTAGGTTTAGCATTCGGACACAATAATGCCAATACATCAACATGCAACGACAATAATTCAACAATAGTAACTGTACAAGGTGATACTAATTCTGGGACAGGAATTGATCCAGGAGATGGAATTGATCCAGATGGAGAACCTGTAGGTGGAAATTCAGGACAACTCCCTCCTCCTCCATCAATTAAACCTTAATTTAAATCATAGGACAGATTGTATAAATCTGTCCTTTTTCTTACTTTGCGTTTAAAACTACTTGCTATGAAATGGACATTATTAATCCTATCATGTTTAATCCTATTTTCTTGTAATAAGGGAAATAATGTTACCCCCAATAAATTTTATCAAAAAGCCAAAATATGCAGAGATGCTAATGTATCTGATTCTGCCTTCTATTACTATAATTTGGCTAAAAATGATTATATAAAAATAAACGACTCATTAGGTGTAGCAAAATCATTGGTAAATATGGCAATGATCCAGACTAACAGCCAAGATTTTTATGGAGGAATCGAATCATCACTAGAGGCTAATAAATTTTTAAAAAAAGAAAAAGACAGTACTACAAGGAGTACCTTAGCCACAAATTATAACAACATAGCTTTGTCATTTCATTTTCTTAAAGATTTTGAAAAATCTATTAAATTCTACTTTAAGGCATTAAAATATATTGATATTGAAAATGATAAGCTTCTTTGTTACAATAATATTGGTGATGATTTAATCACTCAAGGAAATTTTAAATTGGCTCAAAAATATTTAGAAAAAGCTATCCTTACTAAAAATAGTATTAATTATTCCAGGTCTTTAAATAATCTGGCAAAAGCTCGATATCTTGATGATAAAAATTATAATCCACTTCCTGAACTATATCATTCTTTAAAAATCAGAGAGAAAAACAATGATGAACTTGGAAAAAATTCAAGCTTCGAAACTTTATCCGAATATTTTTTAAAAAGAGATAAAATGCTCTCATTATTTTATGCAAAAAAAATGCTCGAAACGGCAAATAATAATAAAAGTCATACAGATCAGGTTATAGCTTTAAGAAAGATCATAGAATTGGATCCTAAAAACTATCTGGAAAACTTCCAAAAGTATATCTTGATAAGTTCAAATCTTCAAATAGCAAGAAATAAAGCTAAAAACCAATTTGCAATAGTAAGATATGATGTAGAAAAAATACAAAGGGAAAAGGCAGAAAAGGAAATGGAAGGATTACAGAAAAACTTTGGTATTGGAATTTTATTAATGATTCTAATCGGAGGTTTATTCTGGTATAGAAAAAGAAAAAAACGCCTCGAACAGGAAAAAGAGCTTGAAGTCAAAAACACCCAACTCAGACTGTCGAAAAAAGTTCATGATGTGGTTGCAAACGGTATTTATCAGGTAATGACAAAGATTGAAAATCAGGAACATTTTGATAAAAGTGAAGCCCTTGACGAATTGGAATTTGTGTACGAAAAATCCAGGGATATTTCTTATGAGAAAGCAGATACTCAAACTGAAGAAAAAGATTTTAGTGAAAAAATTTCCGAAACAGTCAGCTCATTTAAAAATGATCAAGTAAATACTTACCTTGCCGGAAATGATAAAGATATCTGGAAAAACCTGAGCTCTAAAAACCGGGAAGAAGTGTACCAAATCATCCGCGAGCTGCTTGTCAATATGAAAAAACACAGCAAGGCAAGTATCGTTTCCTTCAGATTTGAAAGAGAAAATGACCTTATCAGAATCTTCTATACAGACAATGGAATCGGAATTTCAGGAGATGTAATTTATAAAAACGGATTATCTTCTACGGTTTCCCGTATAGAAACCATCAAAGGAGAAATTATTTTTGACACTCAAACAGAAAAGGGCTTGAAAATTAATATTTCATTTCCTGCTTCTTAAAAAACTTAAAACAGAATGTTCAAAAAAATTTTAATTGCCGAAGACCACGAAATGGGCAGTCTATCTGTCCAAAAAACACTGGAAGATCTTAATATTCCTAAAGTTGATTATGTATATTATTGTGACGATGCCCTGGCAAAAGTTCAAAAAGGATTACGGGAAAACAACCCTTATGACTTATTGATCACCGATCTTTCTTTTGAAGAAGATCATTATATACAAAACATTAAAGACGGACAGGAATTAATTCAAAAAGTAAGAGAAATTCAACCTTCTCTGAAAGTGATTGTTTTTTCCAGTCAGCATAAATCAGGGATTATCGATTCTCTTTTTAAAGATTATCAGATCAACGGATACGTCCGGAAAGCCAGAAATGATTCTAAAGAATTAAAAAAGTCCATCGCCTCTGTCTTCATTAATGAAGATTTTCTTTCAACAGATCTCAAGCAGGAGGTAAAAAAATTCAACAGCTATGAATTCTCAGCTTATGATATTACGGTCGTTACTCTACTTTCCAAAGGAATTTTACAGAAAAATATTCCCGATCATCTTCTGGAAAAAGGAATTAAATATAGCTTAAGCAGTGTTGAAAAGAAATTAAATAGCTTAAAAGAAGATCTTCAGGTGACCAGCAACGAACAGTTGGTGGCTTTTTGTAAAGATATCGGGATTATTTAATCTTAATTTTTCTGAATACCATTAATAAAACCTTTCAAAAAATTGAAAGGTTTTTTCGTTTTACGGATTCCCGTAAGGAGGCACAAATTAATGCTCATATTTTTGGAGTGTTAAATAAAAAACAATCATGGGAAAATTTATTATTACTCAGAGAGTAAACAAAGAGTATCAGTTTAATCTGAAAGCCGCAAATGGCGAAATTATTTTAACCAGCGAAGGTTATGTCCAAAAAGCATCTTGCCATAAAGGAATAGAATCAGTGAGAATTAATTCTCAGGATGATTCCAGGTATGAGAGAAGAACTGCCATAAACGGAAAAGAATATTTCGTATTAAAAGCAAGAAACGGAGAGATCATTGGAAAAAGTCAATTATACAGCACAAAATCGGGAATGGAAAACGGAATTGCATCCGTAAAGACCAACGCTCCAAGTGCTGAAATTGTTGATGAAACTCTAAAAAACTAAAGTATGGATCTTAAAATTAAACTTGAACAGCTTCATCAAAAAGTCATTGGCTTAAAAGAACAAATCGGAACCGAAGAAGCAACAAAAAATGCTTTTGTAATGCCTTTCATTCAGATTTTAGGATATGACATCTTCAATCCTACGGAAGTTGTTCCCGAACATGTTTGTGATATCGGAACAAAAAAAGGGGAAAAAGTCGATTATGTAATTAAAAATAATGATGAGCCGATTTTCATTATCGAATGTAAACATTGGAAAGAAAATGCAGACGCCCATAATTCTCAGCTTCACAGATATTATCATGTTTCAAAAACACGATTCGGAGTTTTGACGAACGGAATCGTTTACAATTTTTATGCGGACCTTGAGAAGCCCAATATTATGGATGAAAAGCCTTTTCTTACCATAAATCTTGAAGACCTGAAAGACAGTTCAATAAAAATCCTGGAAAGCTTTACTAAAACCGGTTATAATCTGGAAGATATTTTAGGTTCTGCAGAAGCTTTAAAATACATCAAAGCAATTCGGAAAGAATTTGAAAAGGAGATAGAAAACCCTTCAGATCAACTGATCAAACTCTTAGTAAGCCGCTTTTTCGATAAACCAATCAATGCCAACAGACTCATTGCATTTAAAGAGTATACTAAAAAGGCATTAACTACATCCATCAACGAATCAATCAGTTTTAGACTAAAATCTGCTCTGAGTATCAATGAGCAAATCGAAAAACATGATGATAAAAATATACAGCCCGTTGATGAAAACATTGAAACTCCGAAATTCATTACGACGGAAGAAGAATCTGAAGGATTTCAAATCGTGAAAGCAATCCTGAGAGAAAAAATCCCTTCGGAAAGAATCGCACCAAGAGATACCCAATCTTACTTTGGAATTCTGCTGGACGACAACAACAGAAAGCCGATCTGCAGACTGCATTTTAATACTAATAATAAATACCTGGAGCTCTTCCATAACGGAAAAGATGCCGGAGAAAAAATGCAATTAAATGAGCTCGACGAAATATATAATTATCGAAATGAGCTTCATCAAACATTAGAAAATTATAATTAAAAACATGAAAAGACTAATACCATTTATCATACTTACCTTCACTTTATTTCTTTTAAACTCTTGTTTTAAAGCCAATGACAACGTAGGTCACGATGGAAGATGCACTGGTTCTGCATATTGCACTGCCTGTTCTAATTGTTCAGGATGCGGGCATTGCAGCGGCGGCGGAACTTGCGGGGTCTGTGGTGGCGGTTCCGGAAGCAACTCGTCTTCCGGAAGTTCTACCAAAAAAAGCAAATCTAAAAAACACAGATCTTCAGATTCTTATAAAAAATCAAGAGCAAAATCTAATAAACCTCCAAAAGTATTTATTGATGAGGTAAACATTAACGTTAATTCCAATAGATATATTGCAGCCACTTCAATGACAAATATTTACGAAAAGCCTTCTTTTAAATCTAAAGTCATAGAAAAAGTTGCGAAAAGCACCAAACTGATTCAGTTATCGAAAAAAGATTCATGGTACAAAATACAGGTAAAAAAGAGCGGAAAAGTAGGATATATTTTTAATAAGGATGTAAAATAATGATCCGATTTCTAAGAATAGTAATTTTCTTCCTTCCAATAATATCAGGAGGTCTTATCTACATCATTTTTAGAACAGAGAAACTTATTATGTTCCGTTGGTTCGAATATTTCAGTCTTTCTGATGGAATTAATCTCATTAAGAAATTAAAAAACATTTATTCTTTTCCAAGCTGGTTTATTTATAATCTTCCGGATGGACTTTGGATATTCTCTTATACAGCTATTTCATTGGAAATATGGAAACATTCAATTACTAAACAAAATATTTTCTGGATTTTCAGTATTCCGCTTATTGCTGTTTTATCAGAAATTTTTCAGCTTTTTAAAATCATTCCGGGAACTTTTGATTTCATAGATATCATATTTTATTTATCCGGAATATTTCTCGCCTATTTTATATCTACAATAATAATTTTTAACACTAAAAAACATGAAAAACTTTAAACACATAATTTCTGCAGGTCTATTTTTATTTTTTTTATTCATTGCTTTTGGAAGCATGAATGATAAGAAAAATAAAGTTTCATCTTATAAAAGTCTAGAATCATTTGAAACTTCCGATGTTCATCCTCAGGAGATGGAAACACAAAATACAGATCCGAAAAAAGAAGCTATCCTCATTAAGCTAAAAGAAAAAGCAAAAAAAGACTGGCCAAATGATTATTCTACACAGGAATATTGGATTGATGAACAACTTGAGGCTTATGATTATATGGAAACAATAGAAAACAACTCCATAAAACAGCAAGCTCAAAAAGATTGGCCTTTAGATTTCAGTACACAGAAATACTGGTATGAAGAACAAATTGAAGCCAAAAAGAGAATAGAATGAGTCCTTCAAAAATTTTTCTAACCTTCTGTGCGATCTGTTGTTTCGCAGGTATTTTCAGACTTCCTATAGAATATTATACTTTTCTCAGAATCCTTATTTCCATTGGAGCTTTGTTGGTTTTATACAATACTTTAAGCTTTAAACAGCATTATTTCAATATAATTTTTCTGGTCATCCTTATTCTTTTCAATCCGATTTTCCCGATTTATTTATATCGAAAGAGCTTATGGATTCCGATTGATACGATAACGGGAATTTTATTTCTGTTGATCAATTTCATAGAAAAAACTGAACAGAAAAAAGAAGAAGAAATTACCGAAGAAGCTTCAGAACATTTACCTCCCATACACCAAAGAACTGTTTCAAGAGACAGAATCATTAATCCTAAAAAAACAAAAGAAGAAAAAATATAATGGAAAGTAATCAAATAACCGAAAATCTCAAAGCTCATTTTTTAAGATTATATCAAATGGCTGTTTGTGATGATGATTTCAGTGCCCTAGAATTGAAAATGCTGTACAAATGTGCCGAAGAAAGAGGTATTTCATCTAAAAATCTGGACGAAATTCTTCTTAATCCAATCAATTTAAAATCATTAGTTCCGAAAACCATTGAAGAAAAAGTAGATTATTTATACGATCTCACAGTAATGATCTGGGCAGACGGAATTGTTTCACCTAACGAATATTCTGCAATGGAAAAATACGTTTTGATGTTCGGTTTTTTGGAAGAAAATGTAACAGCAATTGTAGATTACCTCATTGAAGCCGTAACAATAGGAAAGAATAAAAGCGAAATTTTATACGAATTAAAAAACTAACTCACTATGGATACCCAAAGCATAAAAAATTTATTCAGGCTAAAATCTGTTCCCATAGAAACCAAACAGGAACAGCTTCCAAAAACTGAAGTCGACCCAACTGACGAATCTCCTGAAGAAAGCAGGAAAAGAACCTATCACGAATCCGGTTACAGAGACAGTTCACGAACCAGCGGAAACCACTCTACCCTTTCAATTTGCCTCGATGCAGTGTATTCTAAATTTCAGAATGAAGAAAAAGAAATGGTGGAAAAGCAACATCAGCTCAAGGAATCTTATGTTAATGAACAGAAAAACCGGGAAACTGAAATTAAAGCATTAACAGTTTCACAAGGCACCAAAGAAGAACTTTTGAAGACAAAAAACACAGAAGTCGAAAATCATCAACATACGATTGAAACGTTAAAAGCTGAAATCCTTGATTTACCAAGAAATCCGGAAAAGTATAATGTAAAAGCAACTAAAGGAGCTTCAGCAAAATTCTGGATTGGATTGATTCTTCTGATTCCTATAACTTTATATTTAGCAACATTTTATATTTCAACTTCTTATTCGGCATTTTTTAAAAGTTTTGATGCAAAAAGTACCGTCATTCAAAGTGTTTTGGATGCAAATGCATGGATGAAAGCATGGTATGATGGCTTTATAGAAGTAGCCTTTGTTACTTTAATTCCGTTTGTATTTCTGGGATTAGGATTCTTGATTCATATGTTTGGTGAAAATAAAATCAGAGCCAATTATATCAAATTGGGTTTATTATTTATCGTGACATTTGTTTTCGACTCTATTTTAGCCTATGAAATTGAATCAAAATTATATGAATTAAACAAAACTTTTGATTCGCCACCCTTTGATCTTAAAATAGCCTTTACCAAAATTCAGTTTTGGGGAATCATTTTCGCCGGATTTATTGTTTACATTATTTGGGGGCTTGTTTTTGATTTTGTCATGAAAGAACATCGGGAAAAAGACAAAATTAAAAGTGAACAGGAAATCAGGCAGAAAAAAGTAATTTCTCTTTCAGAAAAGATCAATATTTTAAAAAAAGAAATTGAAGAAATTATCGCCAATATTGCCAACATAAAAGAGCTCATCATCAAAACAAACGGCAGAATCGAAGAGCTTCAGAATATCATTGACGGAGTGATCATTCCGACCAAAGATTACAAATTATACGCATCAGAATATGTTCAGGGCTGGATCACCTTTATCGGAGAAAAAATTGCGGTTTCAAGAACGGAAAAACAAACGATGATCGATGATTGTATAGCAACGTACAATACCAATCTGGAAGCCGTTGGAGCCAATTCTGACAATCAAAATTTAGTTTATTTATCATCTTTATAAATCACAGATTATGAAAAAAATATTCTATTTATTAATGATTATTTCTTTGATTTCCTGCGGTAAAAAAACTCCACCACCACCTTGTACAAACTGCCCCCCAGAAGTCGATTTAAACAATATTAATATCAGTATTTTAATTGATTTATCCGATAGAATTGATCCTCAAAAGAATCCGAATCCAACAATGCAATATTTCCAAAGAGATACGGAATACATAAAAGCCATTGAAAAAGGATTTTTAAATCATATCAAATCAAAGAAAATTATCACTTATGACGATCAGATGCAGGTTTTCTTTAATCCTGAACCTTCCGATCCGAAGATGAATGAATTTACGAAAGAACTGAAAGTTTCTTTCGACAAGAATACACAAAGAAATTATTTTGATTTAGTTGAAAAAAAATATTCTGAATTACCTTTAAACATTTATCAGTCAGCTATAAAGGACGGAAAATATGTCGGCTCGGATATATGGGAATTTTTCAGAAATAAGGTTAAAGATTATTGCATAAAAAGTGACAAGAGAAATATACTTTTCATTTTGACTGACGGATATATGTATCATGATGATTCTAAATTCTCACAAGAAAACAAAACATCCTATTTAACTTCAAAATTGATAAAATCCAACAACCTTACCACCACAGATTTTAAAAATATCATTGAGAAAAACAAATTGGGGTTTGTAAAAGCCAATGACAATCTGAACAATCTCGAAGTGATCGTTTTAGGAATCAACCCGGAAAAAGGAAACCCATTTGAAGAGGCCGTCATCAAAGAATATTGGGAAAACTGGTTCAAAGAAATGAAAATCAAAAGCTATCAGATCAAATCTGCAGATCTTCCTTCTAATCTGGAGCCTATCATCTTAAAGGCAATTTCAGGAAAATAAAAACACTCCATATATATTTAACTATCAAAAAAAGCGGGGAAAATAATTTCCCCGCTTTTTTATTTTCTCAACATTTCCGTGTGCGGAATGTCGTCTTCCAAATATTTTTTCCCGGTATCTTCAAACCCGAAATCACCATAGAACTTCAATAAATAATCCTGTGCCGAAATTCTGATTTCAGAAGTATGAAAACGGTTCTCTATCGTTTCAACAGCATATTGTATCAATAGCTTTCCCAGACTTTTTCCTCTTGCTTTTTCCGTTGTTAAAACCCTTCCGATAGAAGCCTCTTCATATTTTATTCCTCTGTCGAAAATTCTGCAGTTGGCCAAAACTTCTCCGTCTTCTTCCGCCCAGATATGAACCGCCTTCTGATCATAATTGTCCAGATCGAGATAAGGACAATTCTGTTCAATGACAAAAACATCGATTCTCGCTTTTAAGACAGCATATAACTCTGGAACAGTAAATTTGTCGAATGTTTTTATTTTCCAGATTATGTTACTCATCAAAACTCACATTATTATTAATCAGAAACTCATTAGTCTTCTGGATAAAGTTTAAGATTTCTTCACCCCCTACTTTCTTTTCTGCAGAAGTCACATACAACTCGGGAAGATCTTCCCAGGTTTTATGAAGTTCTGCTTTATAATCTTCTACATTTTTAATAGCGATATTTGGCTTTAATTTATCCACTTTTGTAAATACAATCGAAAATGGCACTCCACTTTCTCCGCACCATTGGATAAAATCCAGATCAATTGCCTGAGGTTTATGCCTTGAATCCACCAGCACGAAAAGATTTACCAAATTCCTTCTGTTTAAAATATAATTGGTAATCAGCTTTTCGAAATCCTTTCTGAGGGACTTTGAAACTTTTGCATATCCATAGCCCGGTAAATCGGTTAAATACCAACTGTCATTAACGATAAAATGATTAATAAGCTGCGTTTTTCCCGGAGTCTGTGAAGTTTTAGCCAAATCTTTATGATTCATCATTGCATTGATCAACGAAGATTTTCCAACATTGGATCTTCCGATAAATGCATATTCGGGAATTGTAGGTTCCGGACAATCCTGCCATTTTCCACTACTTTTTACAAACGTTGCTGTTTTAATAACCATTTCTATAGAATATTTTAGAAAAACAAACCATTAAGAAAAGCTCTTAATGGTCATTTTATATTTTAATTTTAAACTTTATCTTTTACCCAATTATACAGAATTTCATTGAATTCATCTGGTTTTTCCATCATGGCTGCATGACCACATTTATCGATCCAGAACAGATCCGAATTCGGAATAAATTTGTGCATATCCTCCGCAACTTCAGGAGGAGTCACATTATCCTGTTTTCCCCAGATCAGACATGTCGGTGTCAGAATCTTAGGCAAATCATTCAGCATATTGTGTTTGATCGCGCTTCTTGCCAACATTACAGTTTTAATTCCTTTCATTCTGTCATTTACAACACCAAAAACTTCGTCTACCAAATCTTCAGTCGCAACAGCAGGATCATAAAAAACCTCTTCTGTTTTCTTTCTGATATAAGAACGGTCATTCTTTCTTGGAAAACTGTCGCCGAAAGTTCTTTCGTACAAACCGGAGCTTCCTGTAAGAACAAGATTTTTAACCAGATCAGGTCTTGCCAGCGTTAAAATTAACCCGACATGACCTCCCATTGAGTTTCCAACAATAGTAACAGGTCCCTGAATATGGCTATCAATAAACTTTATTATATATTTTGCTAAAGTTGTAAGATTGGTATTGAGTACCGGCAAATCGTAGATCGGTAATTGAGGAACATAAACTTTGAATCCCCTGCTTGAAAAAAAATCCACCATTTTATCGAAATTACTCAAACCACCCATCAAACCGTGCAGCAACACCAATGGATGTCCTTCCCCCGCTTCTACAAAGGTATATTTCTTTTCTTTTTTTGTACTAAATATCATATAATGCCTGTAATAAAGCTTTGCAAAAATACAAATTAAACCTCAAAAAAATTTTGAATACTCTAATTTAAAATAAAAATAACATAATAATCCTCTTTTTAGCTATTTTTTTGAAAATCCCTTTATTATGGCATAAATAACAACAAATACAACCTTCTTCATATCAAACAATTACACCATCAAAGCTAAATCTTTAATAAAACTTATTAACATTAAGGGAAAAAGTGGGAAAAAGTGGGAAATTTTAGAAATTATTATATAAATTTGCTCCAAATGAAAAGTTTCATTGGGACATATGAGTGTAAAATTGACGACAAAGGCCGCCTAAAAGTTCCTTCATCTTTAATCAAACAGATGGAAAACTTCGACGACAAGGCGTTTGTAGTCAAAAGATCTGTGTTCCAACCTTGCCTGGAAGTTTACCCCATGAACGCATGGGATAAATTGATGGGCAAAATTAATAAATTGAACAGATTCATTAAAAAGAATGCTGATTTCATTAGAATGTTTACGGCAGGAGTAAAAACAGTGGAACTCGATAACGCAGGAAGATTACAGATTTCCAAAGATCTGACTCATTTTGCAAATCTTCAGAAAGATATTGTAATTACAAGCGCAGGAGAATTGTTTGAAATTTGGGATAAAGAGGCCTACGAAAAGGTGATCTCTACCAATGAAACCGATTTCGCCAGTCTTGCCGAAGATGTGATGGGCTCTTTCGATGAAGAATAATACGCTGATCATTAACAGCGAAAAAAAACACAACTTAAGTATGTATCATAACCCCGTTTTGTTGAAGCAAAGTGTAGATGATTTGGTAACGAATCCAGACGGAATATATGTAGACTGTACTTTTGGAGGAGGCGGTCACTCCAGAGAAATATTGAGCAGACTTTCAGACAAAGGAAAACTGTTCAGTTTTGATCAGGATTTAGACGCTCTTAAAAATACAATTGACGATCCGAGATTTACATTAATCAATCAGAATTTCAGATTCCTGGAAAACTCTTTATTAATGTATGGAATTTCCCAGATCGACGGAGTTCTCGCTGACTTAGGAGTTTCTTCCCATCAGTTTGATGAAGCAGAAAGAGGTTTCTCAACAAGAAGCAATGCTCCTTTGGATATGAGGATGAATATTATGCAGGGACTTGATGCTAAAAGAGTCATCAATGATTATGATGAAGAACAGCTTGCTGACATTTTTTATTACTATGGTGAACTGAGAGAAGCCAGAAAATTGGCCAGAGATATTGTTCATCACAGAAAAACAAAAAGTATTGAAACAACCGAAGACCTGAAAAAACTGTTCAGCTATCTTCCGCCGCATAAAGTGAATAAATTTTATGCTCAATTGTTTCAGGCGATAAGAATTGAAGTGAATCAAGAGCTTGAAGTATTGAAAGAAATGCTTGTTCAGGCATATAACGTTTTAAAACCGGGAGGAAGATTGGTGGTAATTTCCTATCATTCCCTGGAAGATAGGCTGGTAAAAAGATTTTTGAAAAACGGAATGTTTGAAGGAGAACCCGAAAGAGACATTTACGGAAATTATAAAAAAGCATTCGAACTGGTAAAAAGTAAGGCAATCATTCCCGATGACAAGGAAATCGAAGAAAACTCAAGAGCCAGAAGTGCTAAAATGAGAACAGGAATTAAAGTGTAGTTTTTGGTTGACAGTTGATAGTTTTTATTCTAACAACAAACAATCAGTAACCAACAACCAAAATGGCAAAAAGAACGACAAATCGCCCTCAGAAAAAATTAACTTTTATAGACATTATAAAAGGAAACTTTCTGAATCGTGATGAGATCAAAATACATTACAAGTATTTTCTCCTGTTGTTTATATTGATGATGGCCATGATTTACAGTAACCATCTCGTCAATAAAAAGATAAAGATTGTTAATACCTTAAAAGAAGAAACTGAAGAATACAAATCACGAAACGCTTACGCACAAAGTAAGCTGATCAAAGTAAAAATGGAATCGGAGTTGGGGAAAGAAGTCGCACGGGATTCTTTGATGACCCTGGAAAACCATCCTCACAAACTGCTAATAAAACTGGACAGTACAGATGCAAAAGCAAAATGAATACGACAACAAACGTAAAAAAACGTTAAGATGGGGCTACCTCTTCGCAGTGGTGGCTTTGTGCGTGTTTGTAATGTTTTTGACAAGAATAATTATCTTACAAAACACTAATGTTCAGGAAATTAAAGATGATTACATTAATAAAAATTATCGGGAAGCCACTCTGAAAGCTGCCCGAGGAAATCTATTCGCTTCCGACGGCTCTATCCTTGCCACAACGGTCATGCGTTACGACATTTATCTGGATTTTAAAACGATGAAAGATACCGTTTACACCAACAATATTGGCGCTCTAACGGATTCTTTAAGCAAAATGTTCGGAAAATCAAGAGTTGAATTCAGAAAGAAATTTGACGAGCAAAGAAAAAATAAAAACCAGTATTATACACTGGTGAAAGGCCTTGACTTTGACCAATACGACAGAATCCGAAAATTCCCGATTTTCAAAAAAGGGAAAAACAAAGGAGGCTTCATCGTAGACAGAAATTACAAAAGAGAACTCGCAACCTCAGAAATCGGAGCCGGAACTATCGGAATGGACGACGGGGAACACAAAGCCGGTCTTGAAGGTGCTTTTTCAAAATACCTGAGAGGAACAGACGGAAGAAGACTGGAACAGAGAATCAATTCATCCCAATGGAAACCGATTGATTTCTGGAAAGTTCAGGAACCTATTGATGGTGAAGATGTTTACACAACATTAGATCTCAGAATTCAGGACATTGCACATTCTGCACTCGAAAAACAATTGATCAATTTCGAAGCGAAACACGGAACCGTGATTGTAATGGAAGTGGAAACCGGAAAAGTTCGTGCCATGGTCAATCTAAGAAGAGACGATAATGGAGAATATGTTGATTCTTATAATTATGCTATAAAAGACAACATAGAACCTGGTTCTACTTTTAAAACCATTTCGTTACTAGCTGCAATGGACGACGGTTTCATTGATGAAAATACAACAGTAGATGTAGGAAACGGAGTCTGGGTATATGCAAAACAGAGAATTTCAGACGGTCACGGAGGCGGAACTTATGACATCAGTGATGTTTTGGCAAAATCAAGTAACGTAGGTTCTGCAAAACTGATTACAAAATACTACGCTGACAATCCACAAATATTCCTGGATCATTTGAAACGCTGGAAATTATTCGACAAAATGGATATCGAACTTCCGGGAATCACAAAACCAAGATTTGTAACTCCGGAAAGCAAAAGATGGAATCCGGCTGCTTTAGCTTCTTTAGCTTACGGATATGCTTCAAACATAAACCTTTTACAATTAGCAACTTTCTATAACGGAGTTGCTAATGGTGGTAAAATGCTAAAACCACTATTCATCGATAAGATCATGAAAGACGGAAAGGTGATGTACAACTCAAAACCTGAAGTAATGGTGAATAAAATGGCCTCTGAAAAAGCCATTAAAATGATGACTCACGCTTTGACAAAAGCTGTAGAGAAAGGAACAGGAAAAAGTATTTTCACGCCAAACTTGAAAATGGCAGGAAAAACAGGAACAGCTAGATTTGAATACTGGCTGCCTGGTCCAATGAAATACCGTGCATCTTTTGCAGGTTTTTATCCTGCTGATAATCCGAAGTATACATGTTATGTAATGATCAGCGAACCGAATACGGCAAAAGGATTTTACGGAGGAACAGTTTCTGCACCTGTATTTAAGGAAATTGCAGGGAAAACTTTCCTGAAAACACCACAAAACATTGAAAAAGAAATGCTTGTGAGCAATAAGGTCGACCTTAACAAAATGGTGGAACCTAATGTAAAAGTAGCTGTTAATAATAAACAAATGCCCAATGTCGTAGGATTGATCGGTAAAAATATCATCCCGCAACTGGAGAATTTAGGATATCGTGTCGATTACAAGGGCGTTGGCAGAATAACCCAGCAGTTTCCGTTGGAAGGCACAACAATAAGTAAAAACCAGAGAATTTATTTATCTCTGCAGAATTAAAATATAAAGCATCAAAGAAATGCAGTTAATTGAATTATTAAAAAGAATCCCAGTCTTAGAAATTCACGGCGACAATACCCGTGACATTACTGAATTGGTTTTCGACAGCAGAAAGGTTACGGAAGACTCGTTGTATATTGCAATGAGAGGAACGGTTGTGGATGGGCATTCATTTATTGCATCTTCTGTTGAAAAAGGAGCAAAAGCAATTGTTTGTGAAGAGTTCCCTGAAAATTTGAATGAAAATGTTACCTACGTAAAGGTAAAAGACTCATCTAAAGCTTTAGGACAATTAGCCTCCAACTTCTACGGGAACCCTTCTGAAAAATTAAAATTAATCGGAGTTACGGGAACTAATGGAAAAACTTCTGTTTCTACTTTACTTTTTGATGTTTTCAAAAATTTAGGATACGATTCTGCTTTGCTTTCTACCGTTGAGATCAGGATTGGAGAAAAAATAATTCCGGCGACACACACGACTCCGGATGTGATTACCATCAATAAAATTCTGGCTCAGGCTGTTGAAGAAGGCTGCGAATTTGCTTTCATGGAAGTAAGTTCTCACGGAATTGCTCAAAACAGAATTGAAGGACTTCATTTTAAAGTAGCAGGGTTCACCAATCTTACACACGATCATTTAGATTACCATAAAACATTTGATGAATATCTAAAGACCAAGAAAAGATTTTTTGACCAATTGGAAAATACTGCCGTTGCCATCACCAATGTAGATGATAAAAACGGAAATGTCATGCTTCAGAATACAAAAGCTATCAAAAGAACATATGCTTTGAAAACCATGGCAGATTTTCATGGGAAGCTTTTAGAAGTTGATTTCAATGGAATGTTATTGAATTTCAACGGAAAAGAGTTCTGGACAACTCTCACCGGAAAATTTAATGTCTACAATTTATTATTGGTTTTCGGAATTGCTTCTGAGCTTGGTTTTGAGCAGGATGAAATTTTGCAGGCAATCAGTCAGTTGAAAAGAGTTTCAGGAAGATTTGAAACTTTTAAATCTGATGGTGGAATTTTCTTTATTGTAGATTATGCACATACTCCGGATGCTTTAGAAAACATTTTGGACAGCATTAATGATATCAGAACCAAAAACGAAAGATTAATTACAGTTTTCGGTTGCGGAGGTGACAGAGATCACTCCAAAAGACCTGAAATGGGAAATATTGCCACCAAAAAATCAACACTGGCAATTATCACTTCAGACAACCCGAGAACGGAAGATCCGGCAGCAATTATAAAAGAGATTGAAGTAGGTGTTGAACCTCAGAATTTCAGCAAATACACTTCAATTCCTGATAGAAAAGAAGCCATAAAAATGGCGATCAAGTTTGCAGAACCTAAAGATATTGTTCTCGTAGCCGGAAAAGGCCACGAAACGTATCAGGAGATTAATGGTGTAAAACATCATTTTGATGACAAAGAGACAATCAATGAGCTTTGGAAATTAATGAGTAAGTAAAAATTTGATTTAAAACAAACTTATTACATCTTAAACCAGAAGAAAATGTTATACTATCTATACGAATATTTAACCAACCACGGAATTCATGTTCCCGGATTAGGAATGTTGAAGTACATTTCTTTCCGGGCAGGAATGGCTGTTTTATTTTCTTTGATCATTGCTCTTGTCTATGGAAAAAGAATCATCAACTATTTGAGATCAAAACAAATGGGCGAGTTGGTTCGTGATCTCGGATTGGATGGTCAGAAGCAAAAAGAGGGAACGCCTACAATGGGCGGACTTATCATTATCATTGCTACCATTATTCCGGTATTATTATTTACCAGAATTACAAATATTTATATTGTGCTTCTCTTAGTTTCTATGATCTGGATGGGTGCGATTGGTTTTCTGGATGATTATTTAAAGAAAATAAAGAAAAACAAAGACGGGCTAAGTGGCAAATTTAAGATTGTAGGACAGGTTGGATTAGGCTTAATTATCGGAATTACAATGTATTTCCATCCCGATATTACAGTTAAAAGAAAATATGCAGATGCGAAAGTAGTAAACAGAAACAATGTAGAGCAAAACTTTATGCCTACTGAAAAAATCACAGTTTCTACGGTTCCTTTTGCTAAAAATAACGAATTCGATTACAGTGGAATATTGTTCTGGATGAATGATAAAGACGCTCACGAATGGGCATGGATTGTTTTCATTCCTATTGTAATATTCATCGTAACAGCGGTTTCCAACGGAGCCAATATTACCGATGGAATTGATGGTCTTGCAGCAGGAACCAGTGCCGTGATTCTTTTAGTTTTAGCGCTTTTTGCTTACCTATCAGGAAACATCATTTTTGCAGATTACCTCAACATCATGTTCCTTCCGAATATGGGAGAAACCACCATTTTTGCCGTGGCAATGGTGGGTGCAGTAATTGGTTTTTTCTGGTACAATACGTATCCCGCTCAGGTTTTCATGGGGGATACCGGAAGTTTGATGTTAGGAGGCGTTATTGCCGTTTTAGCTATTATTTTAAGAAAAGAGTTATTGATTCCGGTATTATGCGGAATCTTCCTGATCGAAAACCTGTCTGTAATGCTTCAGGTAGTCGTTTTCAAATACAGAAAGAAAAAATTCGGGCTGGAATATGCCCAAAACAATAGATTATTTAGAATGTCACCATTACACCATCATTATCAGAAAGGCGGTTTCCATGAAAGTAAAATCGTCAACAGAATGATCATCATTGGGGTAATTTTGGCAATTGTATGCCTTATCACATTAAAAATGAGATAAGAATTAATTTAAAATTGAAACATTTAAGTATTAAAAATTTTTGAATCATTTAAATCTTTCAGTCATTAAATCAAAATAGTATGAAAATAGTTGTTTTAGGAGGAGGAGAAAGCGGTTGTGGAGCTGCTTATTTGGCTAAAAAACAAGGTTTGGAAGTTTTTCTTTCAGACAAAGGAGCCATTAAGGATAACTATAAGCAGTTTCTTACGGAGAATGACATTGAGTTTGAAGAAGAAAACCATGATGAAAAAAGAATATTAAATGCAGACTGGATTGTAAAAAGTCCGGGAATTCCGAAAAAGGCAGAAATTATTCACAAAATTCATGAAAGAGGAATAAGACTTTCTTCTGAAATTGAATTTGCTTCGGAGTTTACAGATGCAAAAATTATCGCGATCACAGGAAGCAACGGAAAAACAACGACCACCTCTTTAATCTATTATATTTTAAAAAATGACGGATTGAATGTTGGTTTAGGAGGAAATATCGGATACAGCTTTGCCAAGCAGGTTGCAGATGAAAATCATGAATATTATGTATTGGAAGTAAGCTCTTTCCAGTTAGATGATATTCAGAATTTCAGACCTTATATTTCTTTATTATTGAACTTGTCACAGGATCATTTGGATCAGTACAACTACAATTATGAAGAATATGCTTTGGCAAAATTCAGAATTACTGAAAATCAGGAAAATGACAACTTTTTCATCTATAACAAAGATGATGAAATGAGCAAAAATCTTCTTGAAAAGCTGGAAATAAAAGCGAAAATGATCCCTTTTTCCACAAAAGAGAAATTGTCTGAAGGAGGATTTGTTGACGGAGAAAATATTGAAGTGGATTTTCAGGATAAATTCTCCATGAAAATTGAGGAACTATCATTGCTGGGAAATCATAACGTAGCCAACAGTTTGGCCGCTTCAATTGCAGGTAAAATACTGAAGATCAATAATGAAAGTATCAGAAATTCATTAATGACCTTTCAGGCAGTTGAACATAGACTGGAATTCGTCACTGAACTTGAAGGCGTTAAATACATCAATGACAGTAAAGCGACGAATGTTAATGCAACGTATTACGCTTTAGAAAGTATGAAAAACCCTACAGTTTGGATTGTTGGAGGTTTAGACAAAGGAAACGACTATACCGAAATTGAGGACTTAGTCAAAAGAAAAGTAAAAGCAATTGTCTGCTTAGGAATTGATAACCAGAAAATTATAAATTTCTTTAAAGACAAAAAAGAATTTATATATGACACCTCTAGTATGGAAGAAGCAGTGAAGATTTCAAAATCTCTTGCTAAAACAGGAGATACGGTTTTATTATCTCCATGCTGCGCAAGTTTTGATTTATTCAAAAGCTATGAAGACAGAGGCCGTCAGTTTAAAGAACAGGTATTAAAAGCCAATGGCAATTAGCCAAAAGCCAAGAGCATAACATATGAACGAACAAGATACAGACAACAGATTTGAATTTCTAAAGGGCGATAAAGTACTTTGGATGGTCATTCTTGTGATCTCCATTTTTTCTATTTTCCCTGTATATTCTGCAAGTTCAAATCTGGAATATATCGTCAATAACGGGACTACCACAGGTCACGTTATCAAACATATGTTCTTTGTGGTCTTAGGGTTGGGAATTATGAGAGTCGTTGGAATGGTAAAATATGAATATATCGGAAAGCTCAGCAGCATTTTGCTGGGATTAATGATTGTTCTGCTGATTGTCACTATGTTTACCGGCCAAACCATTGACGGAGCAAGTGCTTCAAGATGGCTGAAAATTCCGGGAACACCGATTTCCTTCCAGCCGTCGTCGTTTGCTTTTTTGATGCTGATTATTTATCTGTGTAGATATTTAACAAAAAAAATAACCCGTGAAAGGCTTCCTATTGAAAATATCATGTATATCTTCGGCCCTATCCTATTGGTTTTTGTACTGGTAGCAAAAGATAACGGCTCCACTGCATTAATGATTTTAATGGTTTCTGTCATTGTACTAATTATAGGTCAGCTACATTGGAAATACATTGCCGGATTCATTTCGGCATCATTCATTGCGATTGTTCTGTTTTTATTGGTTGCTTTAAATACCAATCTTATTGGAGGAAACCGTGTTCATACATGGATGAGCCGTATCGAAACCTTTACTTCGAGTAAAGCTAAAACTGCGGATGTTGATGATGAAAGCTTAAAAGCCAAGAACTATCAGGTAATGATGGCAAAAGCAGCTATTGTTCACGGTGGAGTTACAGGAATGGGACCGGGAAAAAGTGCTTTAAAACAAATGCTTCCCCAATCTGCTTCCGATTTTATTTTTGCCGTCATTGTAGAAGAATATGGGGTAATTGGTGCCGCATTTCTGATCAGTATGTATTTAATCATGATGATTCGTATCGTGATGATAGCCAGTAAGATGCCCGCTTTTTTCGGCTCTCTGCTCGTACTCAGTCTCGGTGTGATGATTTTTATACAACTCTCTGTAAATATTGCTGTTGCGGTAAATCTGATCCCAGTAACAGGGCAACCTCTTCCATTAATAAGTTATGGAGGAACCTCAATGTTGGTAACGTATTTGCAGTTGGGAATTATTTTAAATATCAGCTCTAGAATCCAGATATACGATGAAGAAGGAATGGGGAAAAAACAAAGTATAGTCGAGATCAATGATATTGCTTAAAACAAAATAAAATGGAAATAAGTTTAATAAGATATATTGATAACAAAAACACAGAAGACGTATTGGTGTTTGATACCGATGTGGAAATCATTAATTTTTTGGAATCATATAATCTAGAATCTACCGAAATTATTGAACTTAATGATTCTGTTTATAATATTAAAGAGATTTCAGTAAAGCTGATTGAAAATAAAATTGAGATTTGGGTATATGTTGATTTTATTGATTTAATTGAAAATTTGCCCACAGCATAATTAGTAATATGAACAAAAAACTAAAAGTATTATTATCCGGCGGAGGAACAGGAGGTCACATTTTTCCTGCCATCGCTATTGCAGACGAGATCAAAAAAAGATTTCCTGATGCTGAGTTTTTGTTCATAGGAGCCAACGGAAAAATGGAAATGGAAAAAGTTCCGCAGGCTGGCTATACAATTGAAGGAATTGACATCGCAGGAATTGACAGAGGAAATATGCTATCAAACTTAGGTTTGCCTTTTAAGATTTTAAAAAGCTTATCTAAATCAAAGAAGATCATTAAAAACTTTGCTCCGGATTTTGCGGTGGGAACAGGTGGTTTCGCAAGTGGTCCTGCTTTATATGAAGCAAGCAAACTTGGAATTCCGATTTTTATTCAGGAGCAGAATGCACATGCAGGCGTAACGAATAAGATTTTAAGTAAAAAAGCAAAAGCCGTATTTACAGCCTATCCGAAAGTGGAAGGTTTTCCTGCTGAAAAAATAAAGTTTCTGGGAAATCCGATTCGTGAAAACATTGTTTCAGGAATGCAGGAAACTTCCCAGGCAAAAGAAAAAATGGACTTGTCTCAGGATAAACTGACGATTTTATCTGTCGGTGGATCTTTAGGGTCAAGAACATTAAACAACGGTTGGAAAGATAATTTAGAAAACCTGAAAGAAAAAGGATATCAATTGATCTGGCAAACCGGAAAACTGGATTATAAAGAACTGTATAATGAATCCTGGATCTCGGATCTCGGATCTCAAATTCAGTTAAAAGAGTTCATCAAAGACATGGAAACAGCCTATTCTGCAGCAGATGTGATTGTTTCCAGATCAGGAGCCATTGCTATTTCAGAGTTGGCGGTAGCTCAGAAACCGGTTTTACTGGTTCCTTTCCCTTTTGCAGCGGAAGACCATCAAACCATAAATGCCATGAATCTGGTTGAAAAAAATGCAGCCCGAATGGTAAAAGACTCTGAAATGCAGGAAAAATTCTGGAATACCCTTTCAGAAATCTGCGAAAATGAGAATATAAGAAAAGAAATGTCTGAAAATCTGAAATATTTTGCCAAGCCCAATGCCGCAAAAGAGATTGTAGACGAGATTTTTAAAGTGATACAATAAATAAAGCGTTTGTCATTCTGAACATAAACCAAAAGTTTACGAACGTAGTTCAGAAATGGAATGAAGAATCTATGCAATTGAGATTCTTCGTCCCTCAGAATGACAAAATGAAAATTTTAATTAAATAATGAAAGTTTTAGAAACATATCAAAATTTTTACTTCGTTGGAATCGGAGGTATCGGTATGAGTGCTTTGGCGCGTTACTTCCATGCTTCGGGCAAAAAAGTTTTGGGCTACGATAAAACCAACACCAAATTGACGACGGCTTTGATGAGCGAGGGAATTGATATTGTTTTTGAAGATGTCATTGATGAAAAAATAGCTTCCCTTAAGAAAGAAGATACATTGGTAATCTATACTCCTGCAATTAAGGTTCTGGGAATTTTAGAATATTTTAATGAAAATCAGTTTGAAGTATTAAAACGTGCAAAAGTTTTAGGTTTAATTACACAAAACACAGATTGTATCGCCGTTGCCGGAACTCATGGGAAAACAACAACTTCTACCCTGGTTTCACATCTTTGTAAAGAAGCAGATTTACCTTTCTCTTGTTTCTTGGGAGGAATCTCTGAGAATTTTAAATCGAATTTCCTATACAACGGTTCACAATATTCTGTGGTGGAAGCAGACGAATACGACAGAAGCTTTTTGAATCTTTCTCCGGATTGGGCAGTGATCACTTCCACAGATGCAGACCATTTGGATATTTATGGAGATAAAAGCCATATTGAAGAAGGTTTTAGACAGTTTGCAGCTTTAGTTCCGAATGATAAGCAGCTTTTTGTAAGAAAAGGCATTGGGATCGGAAGACCTTCTCTGACGTATGCTGTAAACGAGGTTGCTGATTATTACTCGGATAATCTAAGAATGGAGAATGACAAAATTTATTTTGATTTCCATACTCCTAAAGAAACTGTTAAAGATTTCATCTGGGAAATTCCGGGGATTCACAATGTTGAGAATGCAACCGTTGCATTGGCAATTTTAAACAATTTAGGCGTTGATTTCGAAACATTAAAAAAAGCGATTGCCAATTTTAAAGGAATTAAAAGAAGATATACCAAACACAGATACGAAAACGGTAAAATTTACATCGACGATTATGCCCATCATCCAACAGAAATTAATGCCGTGATGAGCTCAATCCGGACTTTTTATCCGGAAAAGAAATTATTGGTGGCTTTCCAGCCTCATCTTTTCAGCAGAACAAGAGATTTTGCAGACGGATTTGCTGAAAGTTTAAGCCACGCCGATGAATTGATTTTGCTTGATATTTATCCGGCAAGAGAACTTCAGGAAAACTTTGAAGGTATTACTTCAAGCTGGTTATTGGATAAAGTAACATTAGATAAAAAGGAAGTATCTACTCTGAGTGATGCTTTCAATAAAATAAAAGAAAAAGATTTTGATATCCTTCTTACAGTAGGTGCAGGAAATATTGATACACTGTACGATCCTATTTGTGAGTGGTTAAGTAAAAATTAAAAACTCAAAATCCGTAACTCATTTATGAAAAATAAATACAGAATATTAAAAATTGCCATCACAGTAATCATTCTAGGATTTCTGCTGAGTTTCTCTTTAAAGAAATTCAGCGGTCAGAAGATTACGGACAATAAAATTTCTGTAAAAATGGATAATGGAAAAACTCCGGTGTATTTTGTTGACGAAAAAGACATCCGTGAGATTGTAAAAAAAGAAAACCCTTCGGGAAAAGTGGGCGATCTGAATATTCCTGCCCTGGAAAAGAAAATCAATAATCTTCCGGCTGTTGACAGTGCCAATGTCTATTTGAACCTGAATGGAAAATTAAATTTAGACATTAAACAAAGAGTACCTATTTTCAGATTGAATAAAGAAGGAAGAGACTTTTATGTAGATGAAAAAGGCACCGAGTTTCCGATTTCAAAAACCTATTCACATCCTTGTATGCTGGTAACCGGGGATGTCCAGAAAGATGAATACCGTCAGCTGGCTGAATTGGTTGAAAAAATTGATAAAGATGACTTCAGTAAAAAATACTTTATAGGAATTTCAAAAGATTATAAAGGAAATTATAACCTTCTGACCAGTGAGGGAAATTATAAAGTTGAAATTGGAGACTTAGATAATATTGAATTAAAAGTTAAAGGTTTCAAAGCTTTCGTAGAAAAATATTTGATCTATCAGGATCCTCAGAAATACAACAAGATTTCTGTAAAATATCAGAATCAGATCGTCACGACTTTGAATCCGTACTTTAAAGAAAATGACAGTATTCTGAACGTAGGAAACAAAGAACTGGCAAAAGCCTCAGCCACGCCACCCGCAGTCAGGAAAACCGTGGAAGTTCTTCCCAAAGCGGTGACAGTAAAGAAGCCAAGTCCTACTTCTTCAAAACCCAAAGTTGTAACCAAGCCCAAGGAGACGAAGAAAACAGAGAAAAAAGCAACGGCTGCAAAGCCTAAAGCAAAAGTTAAAATAGAATAAAAAATCAAATCGATATCAACAAATGGAAAATCAAGAGTATTCAGTAGGTCTGGACATTGGGACAACAAAGATTGTCGCCATTGTCGGAAGGAGGAATGCACACGGGAAAATAGAAGTTCTCGGTGTAGGGAAGGCAAAGAGTCTTGGTGTTCACAAAGGTATTGTGAATAATATTTCGCAAACCATTAATTCAATCAAAGCTGCTGTTTCTGAAGCACAGTCCAGCGCAGGAGTTCCTATCCGTAAAGTAACGGTGGGAATTGCTGGAAAACACATTCGTTCTCTGCAGCACTCAGATTATATTATGCGTGAACATCCGGATAAGTTCATTACAGATGATGACATTGAAGCATTGAAAGATCAGGTGAAAAAACTGGTAATGCTTCCTGGTGAAGAAATTATCCATGTACTTCCTCAGGAATACAAAGTCGATTCCGAAGGTGAAATTCAGGAACCTGTCGGAATGCACGGAAAACGTTTAGAGGCCAATTTCCACGTTGTAGTCGGGCAAATGGGAAGCATCCGAAATATCGCAAGATGCGTTCGTGAGGCCGGATTAGAAATGGAAGCCCTTACTTTGGAACCTTTGGCATCCTCAGAAGCTGTTCTTACAAAAGAAGAAAAAGAAGCAGGTGTAGCCATCGTGGATATCGGTGGAGGAACAACGGATATTGCTATTTTTAAAGACAATATCATCCGTCATACCTGCGTCATTCCTTACGGAGGAGGAATTATTACGGAAGACATTAAAGAAGGCTGTTCAATTATTGAAAAGCACGCCGAGCAATTAAAGGTTAAGTTCGGTTCTGCAGTTCCTGAGTTGGAAAAAGACAGTACGTATGTTACCATTCCTGGACTTCACGGAAGACCGGATAAAGAAATTTCATTAAAAACTCTGGCACAGATTATCAATGCAAGAGTGGAAGAAATATTGGAAATGGTAAATACGGAACTAAAAGCTTACGGTGCTTTCGAACAGAAGAAAAAACTGATTGCTGGAATTGTTCTGACCGGTGGTGGTTCAAACTTGAAACATCTTCGTCAGCTGGCTAACTATACAACAGGTTTCGACAGCAGAATAGGTTTTGCAAACGAATATATTGCGAACGATAAAAATCAATATCTTAAAGGACCTGAATTTGCGACTTCTATTGGATTACTGATGGAAAGTTTAAAAATCAGAGATAAAAAGATTACCAGTATTGAAGAAGAAGCTGTTTTAGAGCAACCTCAGCCAAAAGCTGAAGCTGTAACGACTCAAACGGAAACAGCGCAACAACAGCCTGTTCAGCCCATTGAAACCGTGCAGCATCAAGAAGTTGTAGCAGAACAAAACGAAAACAAAAGAGCGGCAAAACTGACTTTCGGACAGTCGCTTATGGAAAAAGTAAAAAAATTCTTCGAAGAAGTAGAATAAATTATAAATGATGAATTATAAACGATAAACGATTTTTTCCTTATCAACCCTTATTCATCAATTATCAACTATTAAAAGAACAGTTATGGAAAATATAGGTACACAGGGATTTTCATTTGATTTACCAAAAGGAAATTCATCGATCATCAAAGTAATTGGTGTAGGTGGCGGTGGAAACAACGCACTAAAACACATGTACGAGAAAGGAATTCACGGAGTAGATTTCGTGATATGTAATACTGATGCTCAGACATTAGACAATAACCCGGTTGCCAACAAAGTACAGTTGGGAACAACCATCACAGAAGGTCTTGGTGCTGGTGCAGATCCTGAAGTAGGAGAAAAATCGGCTATCGAAAGTATCGAAGACATTAAAGCGGCGATGGGTCAGAATACCAAAATGGTATTCATCACTGCCGGAATGGGTGGTGGAACAGGAACCGGAGCAGCTCCCGTTATTGCTAAAGTAGCAAAAGACATGGGCATTCTTACCGTAGGAATCGTTACCGTTCCTTTCAGCTTTGAAGGCAAAAGAAGATTGGAACAGGCTGAAAACGGTCTTGATAAATTAAGAAACAATGTTGACTCATTAATTGTCATCAATAACGATAAACTAAGACAACAGTTTGGAAACCTTGGATTCAAGCAGGGATTCTCAAAAGCCGATGAAGTTTTAACGAATGCTGCCAAAGGAATGGCAGAAGTTATTACAGGTTACTTCGATGTAAACATTGACTTTAGAGATGCTAAATCTGTGCTTCAAAACTCAGGAACGGCATTGATGTCTACAGGTATTGCTTCAGGTGAAAATAAAGCTGAAGAAGCCGTAAGAAAAGCATTAGATTCCCCATTATTAAATGACAACAAAATCACGGGAGCAAAAAACGTTCTGTTGTTGATCAGAAGTGGTGTAGAAGAGGTTACCATGGACGAAATCGGTATCATCATGGATCATATCCAGAAAGAAGCAGGAAATACTGCTGATATCATTTTCGGAGTTGGTGCTGATGAAGAATTAGGAGATTCTGTAAGCGTTCTTGTCATTGCAACTGGTTTTTCAAATGACAACAAGAAATTTTCAGGTCCTACCGAAAAGATCAAGATCAGCTTAAATGATACTTTTGACACTCCAAAAACGTCTCCTTTCAAAACAAGAGAAGAAAGAGAAGCAACCCCGGAAGAAACGCATGATTTCGGAGGTAAAAACCTTTTCAGGCTGGATGATGACAACGATACTCCACAGTTCGGGTCTATGACTACTGAAAAAAAAATGATTGTTGACAGTGAAGAGATAAAAACTGAAATAAAATTCTTTGATAAAGAGGAAGATACGCTGGACAACCCTGCTCAGAACTGGAGAAACGAGGAAGAACAGGAAGAATCTTTCAATTTGTTTTCTTTAGATGAAGAAGCAGAAGATCCTAACGATCTGGAAATTGAATCTTTCAAGTTTGACTTTGATAATAAAAAAGAAGAATCTCAGTCAAATACTTTCAGCAATTCTTACTCAGAAGAGAAGCCGGTAGAATTTAACTTCTTTGTTAACGAAACTATTAATGAACCTAAAGCTGATTTCGGACAACCTAAAACAGACTTTACAACTCCCAGCAATACAATAGTTCAGGAGCCCGCTCAAAAAGTAGAAACATTCTTCCAGACTAAACAGGAAGAACCTAAAATGGAAACCAGATCAACTTTTGAAAACAAAGCTGAAACTGAAATTTCAAAACCGGCAGAAGAAGAATTCACTTTTGTGAATAAAACGATTGATCAGGACAGAGTAATTGAAAGAAGAAATAAATTAAAAGAATTCAACTCCCGTTATCAGAGCTTTGACAGCTCGAGTGAGTTCGAATCTGTTCCCGCTTTCAAGAGAAAGAATATTTCTATTGATGGTAATAATGCTTCTGATCAGAACATCAATACTTATCTTTCCGATAATAACGGAAATATGCAGATCAGAGAAAACAGATTTTTAAATAAAGATGTTGATTAATCAATATAAGAGTATAAAAATGTAGCAATGTAACGATAGCGATGTCATGCTGAGTCTGTCGAAGCATCAACTTATAAATTATTACATTGCTACATTATTAAATTAAAAAAAATGAGTTTAGAAAATACAATAAACGAAGCTATAAAAACAGCAATGAGAGCTAAAGACAGAGTTGCTTTAGATTCTCTTCGTGCTGTAAAATCTCAGATACAACTGCTGAAAACGGAAGCTTTAGGAAAAGAGGTGACCGCAGAACAAGAAATTGCTATTCTTCAGAGAATGGTAAAACAGCGTAAGGATTCTTACGAACAGTTTACTGCACAGGGAAGAAATGACTTGGCAGAGGTAGAAGACGCTCAAATGAAAATCATTGAACAGTTTTTACCCAAACAACTTTCTGCAGAAGAATTGGAAGCAGAAATAAAAAAAATTATTGCTGAAACCGGCGCCGAATCTTTAAAAGATTTAGGAAAGGTAATGGGAGTGGCATCAAAGACTTTGGCCGGAAAATCTGACGGAAAAAGTATCTCTGAGATGGCTAAAAAGCTACTTTCATAAAAGTTCCGGAGTTGAGTTAAACTCATCACTGGATTCTATTTAGGATATTCAACCTTTGCATATCGATTTGATTAAAGAAGCCCGGAACCAAGGTTCCGGGCTTCATTTTATATAGCAGTATAATTAAAAAAACCTATAACAAGTTGTTACAGGCTCTTATTTGAGTCCTTCATTACATCCGATGTCAATTCTAAAAACATGGGAACGGATATAATAAAAGTTGAGGGAATTACACTATCAATCAGATTTTTACACCGACAATAATTCTTATATTATAATTATAAGTTTTTTTTCATGGAGTTTGTTTTTAGAATCTGTTTCAAAATTAATAAATATTTTTCAATATTAACATATATAAATCAAACATTAATGAAATTTATTATTTTTTTAATATCCTAACTATAAGGCTATTTGGTTTAATAAATTGAATGATAGTTATTATAAATTAATAGAAAGCTTAGAAAATTTGTAAATTTGCCTAGAATTATAAAAAATAAAAAATGTATCCAACAGATTTAGTAATGCCTATGAAGGCTGAACTTACAGATAAAGGCTTCGAAGATTTGACAACTCCGGCTCAGGTAGAAGAAGCATTAAAACAATCAGGAACTACTCTATTGGTCATCAATTCTGTATGCGGATGTGCTGCAGGAGCTGCAAGACCGGGAGTTGTATATTCTTTGACAGGAGATAAAAAACCTGATCATTTAACGACTGTTTTTGCAGGTTTCGATACAGAAGCTGTAGTAGAAGCAAGAAAACATTTGGCTCCATTCCCTCCAAGCTCTCCTTGTGTAGCTTTATTTAAAGATGGGGAACTGGTACACATGCTTGAAAGACATCACATTGAAGGAAATCCTGCAGGAGCTATTGCAGCCAACCTTCAGGCAGCTTATGATGAATATTGCTAAGAAACAATACATCTAAATATCAGACCGTTACAAAATTTGTAACGGTTTTTTTATTTATCACCATAAAAAATTCTCAGAAAATCCAAATATCATTATATTTGTTGAAATGGCAACAAAAGCACTATTCAATACTGTCGTCAACTGGTTCATCCGTCAAAGGATGGATCAGATTCAGAATTTTATGAACCATCCAATTGAGACTCAGAAAGGTATCCTTTTCTCTCAATTGTTTCATGCAGAAGATACGGAATATGGCAAAAAGTATGGATTCAATTCCATATCGAGCTATCAGGATTTTAAAAATAAGGTCCCGATTGTTACCTATGAAGATTTTGAGCCTTATATTGAAAAAGCAAGACAGGGACAAAAAGATGTGACCTGGCCCGGATATATTAAATATTTTGCGAAATCTTCCGGAACCACCAATGCCAAAAGCAAGTTCATCCCTATTTCTGATGAGAGCCTGGAATACTGTCATATGAAAGCCGGAAAAGATATGGTTTCGATATATGCCAACAATCATCCGGAAAATCAGCTTTTCAACTACAAAAACTTACGATTAGGAGGAAGCTCAGAATTATACGCCGATTTTAACACCAAATTTGGCGATTTATCTGCTATTTTAATTGACAATTTGCCTTTTTGGGTAGAAATTACTACCACGCCAAGTAAAAAGGTTTCTTTGATGGGAGAATGGGAAAGTAAGCTTAAAGCAATTACCTCCGAAGTTAAAAATGAAGATGTAGGAAGTATTCTTGGAGTACCAAGCTGGATGATGGTTCTCTTGCAAAGGGTACTAAAGGAAACCGGGGCTGAAAACGTTTCAGAATTGTGGCCCAACCTGGAAGTATTTTTTCATGGAGGAATCAGTTTTAAGCCCTACAAAGAACAGTTTAAACAAATCATAGGTAAAAACATTAATTACTACGAGATTTATAATGCCTCTGAAGGCTTTTTCGGCATTCAGGATAAGCCCAATAGTGATGAAATGCTGCTTATGTTGGATTATGGTATTTTCTACGAATTTATCCCTATGGATGAGTTTCATTTTTCGAATCCGAAAGTTGTAAGTCTCGAAGAGGTGGAAGTTGGCAAAAACTATGCGATGGTAATTACCACCAACGGGGGATTATGGAGGTACTTGATTGGAGATACCGTTGTATTTACTTCGGTTAATCCGTTCAGAATAAAAATTACGGGAAGAACAAAGCATTATATCAATGCCTTCGGTGAAGAGCTTATGATTACCAACGTAGAATCTGCGCTTACTAAAGCTTGTGAACTTACCAACGCAAAAATTACAGAATTTACCGGAGCACCAGTTTTTATGAAAAATAATGAAAGCGGTGCCCATGAATGGATATTTGAATTTTGTGAGCAGCCCAATAATCTGGATCAGTTTGTTGACATTTTTGATCAGCATTTAAAATCCATAAATTCCGATTATGAAGCTAAAAGGTACAATAATATAACTTTAAAAAGGCCTATTGTACATATTGCAAAAGAAAATCTTTTCTATAACTGGCTGGAATCAAAAGGCAAGTTAGGAGGACAGAATAAAGTTCCAAGGCTGAGCAATGACCGGGAATATATAGATCCGTTATTGGCAATGAATAAATAAAAAACCGCAGTGATTCTGCGGTTTTTTTATTATTATTTCTTTAAATCTTCTTTTAGCTTCTTGGCTCCGGTTTCTACTTTTTCAGCTCCTTTTGCCGCGGCATCTTTTACATCTTTTCCTACCTGTTGTGCCCCTTCTTTAATGTCTTTTCCTACATTATGAATATCTTCCTTAGCTTTTTGAGTGGTATTGTCTATTTTATTACCTGTTTCCTCCACTTTCTCATGAATTTCTTTTTTCGTGTCATTGATTTTGGTAGAATCTACTCCTGAAGGAGTTTCAGTAACTGTGGTTGTAGTCGTGGTAACAGATCCGTCAGGATTTTCCACCTGTTCTGTTTTGGTAGTGGATTTAGTACAAGAAACGACTAAAATGCAAATAGCGAATGCTGACAAAATTTGTTTTTTCATATTTTTATTATTTTTAGCTTTATTTAGTTTTTAACTTCCGGAGATTCTAATATTTTCTGTTGCTTTTCTACATTGGCCTTTTTCTTTTCCTCTTCCAGCTTCTTTTTATTTTCCTTATCCAGCTCTTCTGCAATTCTTTTTTCTTCTGCCTGAAGCTTTACTGCCTGTTTTAAGGAATCCTGATATTTCTGGGAAGACATTTTAATTTTTCTGATCACAGCCTCAGATGTGGCTCCTGCAGAAAAAGAATCTATCGCAACAGTATCATAATTCGGCTTTAAATTCTCCGAACTTTCCACAGCAACCGGTTCTTTATTAGAACAAGCACTTAAAATTAAAACAAGAATTACGCCTGAGAAAATATTTTTCATGGAACTAATTTAATAGAAATTCTGCAATTACCGGATAATGATCTGATAATTTAACCGAATGATCAACTTTATAGCTCAGTGGAATAATTGATTTTGAACTAAATATATAATCTAGCCTAAGTGGAACCTTATAATCATGAAAGCTTGTAGAAATACCGTTTCCTGCAGTTAAGTAAGCATCCTGAAGATCTTTCCCAAGATTATAATATTCATAAGAATTGGGCACGGAATTAAAATCTCCTGCCAAAATCACAGGATATGGAGACAAATCAACAACTTTTCTGATTTTTTTAATCTGATTTTCATGAGCCTGAAACGTAGGAATCATATGGGAAAGCAGTGTGGTTATTTTATTTTCTTTTCCAAGATCAGCAAAATTAAACATTCCTTTATTCAGCCTGAACGGTTCAAGATAGACATTGACCACACGGATAATTTTTCCGTTAATATCTACATCTGCATAAAAAGAATTCCCTCTGGATTTATCTGTAATAAGTTCCTCCTGTCTCACGATTCTATGCTTTGTTTTTAAGATTACCGTAGGATATTTCACCATATCTTTTCGCAAAGCTCTGTTGGTATCTTTTTCCTGCACCAATATAATATCTGCATTTTGATCTCTTATATATTTTTTTACCTTATCCCATCCAAAATCTCCATATTTAACATTAAAAGTCAATACTTTAATATCTCTTATACTTCTGACATTATCTGTTTTGGGAGAAAAATTAATCCATCTTCGGATAGGATTCAAAAAAATAAGCGTTCCTAAAGCGAATACTATAGCAATCTTTTTTCTTTTAAAAATCCATACGATTGTAAATAGTATGTGAATGACGACAAGATAGGGAAACGCCAGAGAAAGCAGATTCAAATTCCCAAGTAAATTAGGTGCGATCCAGGCATTTCCTAAAGTACATAACAATAGGATTGCAATAATGATATGGGAAAATAGCAATAACTGGTTCGGCTTCATAAAACGGTGTAATCACATTTGTTTTAACAAAAACCCTACCAATTGAATGTATTTAACGCTTTTTATGATTTTTAATCTGCTAATTTAAAAGTAGCTATTACAGGAAAGTGATCAGAAATCCGTACATCCCGATCGACTTTATAGCTTATCGGCTGTATCGATTCTGAGGTAAAAATATAATCAATTCGTAATGGAAATTTGAAATCATGGAAACTGGTACCGCTTCCTCTTCCGACCTCTACAAAAGCATCTTTAAGATGATCAGAAACTTTATAATATTCGTAGGAATTGGGTACTGAATTAAAGTCTCCAACCACAAAAACAGGATATGGAGAATCTTCTATTTCCTTCTTGATAATATCAATCTGATCCTGATGGTTTTTAAAATTGTTCAGAAGCTTCCTAAGAACATTTTTGGTCTTGGTTTCGTCTTCATCTTTATTCCCATTGAGCTTTACCATATCCTTTACGATACCGAAAGACTCTAAATGTACATTGATACATCTGTAAATTTTCCCGCGGATGTTAAGATCTATTACCTCACATTGTGCTGTTATATCTTTATTCTCTAATCCTTCAAAAAGATTTTTATGATTTACCACTTCATACTTAGAATAAAAAGAAAGTACAGGCATATTACTTTTCCCTGAAAGATTTTTAAGCTTAAAATCAGGAATGGAAGGTTCCTGCAAAAAAACTATATCCGCATTTTGTCTGTCAAGATAATCCTGGATTTGATCTACTCCAAATTTTCCTCCTTTTGCATTTAAAGAAACAATTTTCAGATTGGCTTCCTGATCTTTTTTTGAAGAATAGCTTACCCATCTTATAATGGGTTTAAAAAACAATACTCCAAATAAAAGAAATACAAAAGCTCTTTTTTTCCAGCTTATAATCCAGAAAAAAGTAAGTAATACATATATGCTAATTAAAACAGGAAATCCTAAGGAAAGTAAATTGAACCACGGAAATACTTTAGGCGGAACAATACTGTTCATTAGTACTCCCAATAAGAGAATGAGCATTCCTAAATGTAGGATGAAAAGGATGAGACGAAAAACTTTCACAGAATGATTTTAATTAAATCTATATAAATGTTTCTTCCAGATTCTGGCTAAAATCCATCCTACCAAAGCTCCTCCAACGTGAGCCAAATGAGCAATTCCTCCCCCGTTTCCTGAAACACCAAGATAAATAGAGATTACAATAACTATAGGAATTACATATTTTACTTTCATGGGAACCGGAATAAACATTATCGCAATTTTTGCTTCAGGATATAATGTTGCAAAAGCAGCAATAACTCCAAAAATTGCACCGGAGGCTCCTACCATTCTACCAAAATAAATTCCAGCTAAGTTTTGTTCCGCCTCATTATGAATTAATATTTTATCTGGATTTCCTATCAATGAATCCAGAAAATCTTTTGCATTAATATTCATCGCTTGAAGCTCTGAAACTAATTGCTGAACTTCAATAAAATTCCAAAGATTATATAAGAAAAAAGCTCCTAAACCACTTAAAAAATAAAGAAGTAAATACTTTTTATCTCCCAATCTGTATTCCAAAATAGGTCCGAAACTATAAAGAGTCAGCATATTAAATAAAATATGTACCAGACTTCCATGCATAAACATATGAGTAATAATCTGCCAAGATTTGAATTCTGGAGAAAAAGGATAATATGCGGAAAGTAAGTCATTTAACTGTGGTAGAAAAAATACAGCAATAAATACTATAACATTTATAATAATAATATTCCTGGTAATCGGTGGTATGCTATTAAACATTTTTTAAAATTTGTTTTTAAAATCATTAAACGGAACTTCATAAAAACATCTTTTTCCATTAGGAAGAAATTCCGGGAAACCTAATGCCGTAAATTCTTTTATAAGCTGCTCTGCATCTTTTTTGTAGATGAAATCGAAACGGGATTTAGACTGCATTTTATTCCATTGATTCTGATAAAAATGCATAAATTCTTCTTCTGTCTTATACTCCAGAATATCGAAAAGATTTTCCAGGAATTTCATCACCTGGGTTTCTTTTAATCCTTCAGGAACGGCATCTATTCTTAGTACGTTTTCATGAGCGATACTCATTTCAAACCCAAGTTCCGGAAGATATTTTTTTATGGATTTATATTTATTTTTCTCAATTTCATTCATATGGTATTCCAGAGAGAAAAGAAGGGCATGGCTAAGAGAAGAGCCCTTTTTGCCAGATTTATTGCTTTCTGAAACCGTTAATCTGTGCATTCTTCCTAAATCCAGCATCAACGTTCTGTCACCTTTATTGAAGAGCCAGTATCCATTGGGTAGCCTCATCAGATCTTCATCAAAGTCTTCATCTTCAAACAGGTTAATTTTTGAAGGCTCTGCCGAGATATTCTGATGATACATTTCTGCCAGATTCTGAATTTCAGCCTGCTTCATCGCTCCTCTTTCTTCCAAAAACGGATTGTAGTCTTTATCTACAATGATCTCCGGCATTTTAATAAATCCGCTTCCTCCTCCGCTGTTACTTTTACTCGGAAATGTTTTTTGCAACATTTCGTCCAGTTGCGGATCTTTCTCAAAATCAAGACTCGGAGCTACATTATAAATTCCAAGCGACCTTTTAATGGTTGAACGCAATAAAGCGAAAATAAGATGCTCATCCTCAAACTTCACTTCTGTTTTCTGAGGATGGATATTAACATCAATTTTCTCAGGATCAAGCTCTAAGAAAAGAAAAAATGTCGGAATGTATCCCGGTAAAAGCAATCCTTCAAAGGCTTCCTGTACCGCTTTATTGAAATATGGGCTTTTAAAATATCTTCCGTTCACGAAAAGAAACTGTTCGCCTCTTGTTTTTTTGGCGCCTTCAGGTTTTGCAACGAATCCGTGAAGTTTGCACCAGATAATATCTTCTTTGATCGGGATGAGTTGTGGCTGGAGCTTTCTTCCGAAAATATCCACAATACGCTGCATCTGACTTCCTTTTCTGAGTCTGAAAACAGCCTCATCATCATGAAATAAGGAAAACTCCAGGTTTTCATGAGCCAAAGCAACCCGTTGAAATTCGTCGATGACGTGTCTGAATTCAATATTATTATTTTTCAGGAACTTTCTTCTTGCCGGAACATTGTAAAATAGATTCTTTACTAAAAAATTAGATCCGTCCGCCGTTTGTATAGGGTCCTGAAACTGGAACACACCTCCTTCAATGTAAATATTGGTTCCAATCGTTGCATCTTTTTGCTTGGTTCTCAGTTCAACCTGGGAAACCGCAGCAATAGAAGCTAAAGCTTCGCCTCTGAAACCTTTGGTGGCAATTTTAAAAATATCTTCTGTTCCTCTGATCTTTGAGGTTGCATGTCTTTCAAAAGCCATTCTTGCGTCAGTTTCAGACATTCCTTTTCCATCATCTACTACCTGAATAAGGTTTTTTCCTGCATCTCTTATAATCAATTCTACTTTAGTGGCATCTGCATCTATTGCATTTTCCAAAAGTTCTTTCACAATAGAAGCCGGTCGCTGCACGACTTCTCCTGCCGCAATTTGATTGGCTACATGATCCGGTAAAAGCTGAATAATATCTGACATAAAAAATGTAAAATCAACTTACAAAAATAAGTAATGAAAACGGGAATAAAAACTTTCTTTCCGCGAATTAAAATTTAATTATTAACATATCAACATTCTAGCCATATTTATATCTTTATCAAAATAGCTGTACAGGCTTATTTTCTTTAAAATACAATCCCCTAATCGCATTATACAATTAGAGGATTGATTCACAGCTAGTTTACACAAAATTAATACTGAAGTATTTTTATTTTTCTGACATTAATCTTCAAATAGAAGTTTTCTTTTTTCTTTTCTTTTAGGAATTCCGTGGATCTTGTCATATAAATAGGCCAGAAGATTAGGTCTTTTATAGATCTTTGAATACCTGTATTTAGTATTGAAATGTCTCACATGAATTTTATAGGCATCATATCCAATTACAACCAACAGACACAAACTTATCACATAAAACACCCTGAATTCCAGATAATAATAAGTAAGCCCGGAAAACACCGCTCCCAAAACATAAGCAAGCATGATACTCATCAACAGCTTAGCTCTTGCCGTGAGCTCAGGATTCTTTCTGTATTTTTTTTGAGTGAACATGGAAAACAAAATTCCAAGGTCGGTAGTGGTCCCGGTAAGGTGGGTTGTTTTCACCGAGAAATTAGAAATACTTGCCGTTAATCCGTTCTGAAGCCCTGTTGCAAAAAGCATTAAAGCCACCAAAGCCTCTGTTTCTTCCAATGTTTTCTGATAAAAAAACTGACCATAGATTCCTACAAAAAGTAAACACAATATTTCCAATACAATAGGCATTGCATGAGCAAAATATTTACTCTTTTTATTAAAATTGATCACAATAAAATTAGAAAGAAAACTTCCGAAGAAGAACAGGAAAATCCATCCTCCAACTACCGCTACCTGCGTCCAGTTTCCTTTACTTATTTCTGCTGCCAAAATAGCATAGTGCCCCGTTACATTCGAGGTAAATGAGAGAAATATCAATAGAGAAGCAATATTTATAGTTCCTGCTGTAAAGGCAGTCAGCGTTCCCAGTTTTATGTTATCTCCCAACGTTCTGCTGTTACTATAATTTCTTAACATTTTTATTATCTTTTTAGAAAATTAGAATTAGGCAAAAATCTCAGCCAGCCTTCCTCTTTCAGGAAGTCTTTCATGGATTTCAATGGTTATTTCCTGAGACTGAAGATGTTTACATTTTTTGATATAAGGAATAAGATCAAACTTTCCTTTTCCTTTGCTTTTGATTGAAGAACTGTAGTAAGCTTCCTCAATATGTTCCGCCTTTATATACTGGTCGAAGGTTCTCTGAAAACTTCCAGTAAAAACATCACAAATAATCTTATCAATCAGATGAGGATATTTATTTTTAATAATTTCATAGGCATCATTAAATTCCTGAGGTTTAATTTTATTAAAAATTGTGCTTTTGGTATTAAAGAGAAGATCGCGAATAGAATCTCCCATATCATAGCCCGAAACCAAAAAAACAGTATATTGATTTTGATCTTCAGAAGCATTTTTTTCTTTCAGAACCTCCTTTAATATATGTAAAGATTCTAGAGAATAATCTGTGGCTATTAAAATCGATTTGGTCATATTTTTAAGATTTAGGTTCGTATTATCTTTTTTGATGATACAAAACTAAAACGACCAAATTAGAAGCTCTTTGGAATGGAATTAAAATGTAATTAAAGAGATTAAAATGAGATTAGAAAATTGTTAAGAGGACTTAATATTGAGCAACTGACTGAGCAGAATCCTCCATACAAGATAAGGATGCTTCGACTTCGCTCAGCATGACAATTCTAATACTAACTTTTTATTTGCTATACATTTATGTGATATCATGCTGAGCGAAGTCGAAGCATCTCAATTAATCTAGCTTTTCCTCTTTCAGCATACTGTAAAAATTCGGGAAGCGCAACTGCACTGTTGTTCCCTGATTTTCATGAGAGCTCACAATCAATTCACCATGATGCATTCTCACAATATTTCTCGCCAAAGGAAGACCAATTCCGTATCCTTCGTAGTTTTGGGTATTGGAAGCCCGGAAAAAGGGATCATAAATTTTATTCATTTCCTCTTCAGGAATCCCGATTCCATTGTCTTTTATAATGATATAAACATCTGCATCCGTCGCTCCCAATGAAACTTTAACCTGTTGAAAATTAGAATATTTACACCCGTTCTGAATAATATTCGTAACTGCAAGATGCAGAAGCTGTTCATTACCCTGAACTTTCAATTTCTTAGGATTATCAGGCAACATACTGATGTCCAGATAGATATTATTTCTTGAATCAATTCTTCGCAATGTTTCAATGACATCCCAAAGCAACTGATCCATTCTTACCTTATCCATCTTCTGAATCTTCCCGTCAAAACCGGTTTGGGCAATCATCAGCAGAGCTTTGATTTTCTTGTCCAGTTTTTCGGCTTCATCAAGGATAATTCCTAACGTTTCTTTATATTCATCGTTGGTTCTGGAAATCGAAAGCGCAACATCTGCTTCTCCCATAATGGAGGTAAGAGGCGTTCTCAGCTCATGGGAAACATTTCCGATCAGGTGATTTTGAGTTTCAAAAGAAGTTTCGATACGGTTCAGCATATCGTTAAATGTTTCCACCAATTCGTTCAATTCTTTATTGTCCGGTTGTGGTTCAAGACGCAGATGAAGATTTTCAGAACTTATTTCCTTTACCTTTCCGGTGATTTTCAAAATAGGCCTGAATAAGGTTTTAGATAAATAAAAAGAGAAGATCATGCTAAAGAACAGCGAAAGTACAATACAGGTAATCAAAGTTCTTTTCAGAAAGCCCAGATAGTAAACTACATAATGATTTTTGGCCGAAGCTATCGCAATATAGTTTTTATCATCATGCCTGAAAGTCTGACCGATATAGTAGAATTCTTTATCGTTATAATTCGCTTCCCCATCTCTCGCAATACTCTTGAAAAAATAATCAGGAATATGAACTTCCTGTGAGATTTTTTTATAGTTTGAATCCGCAGGAATCGCAAATACATAATCGCGTTCCATCGGAAGCTCTTCATCATTTAAACTGTTTAAAATATAATTTTCGGGAAGATCGAGATCGTCTTTACTTTTTTCAATCTGAACAATAGTGGTAGTCCGGATCTTTAATAATTCATAAAACCTCTGATGCGAAAAGTTGACAATTGAAAAATACACCAATCCACTGAACAACAATATGATGGCGGTAAAAACCAACATCAGAAGAACCATGGTCTTGGTTTGATTGGTGACAACTTTATTAAACATTCATTAAGATTTTTTCAATACATAACCCATTCCTATGACCGTATGAATCAATTTGTTATCTTCCTGATTATCCAGTTTTTTTCTTAGATAATTCACGTAAACATCAACAACATTGGTTCCCAGCTCGTAATTTACCCCCCAAACTGCTTCCAAAACTTCTGTTCTGGAAATTACTTTTTCAGGGTTGTTTAAAAAGTACAGCAATAATTTGTACTCCGTTGAAGTCAGTGAAATTTCCTCACCCCCACGCGTAACTTTCTTGGTATAATCATTAAGAATTAAATCTGAAAACTGAAAAACATATTCATTATCAGGTTCAGGCTCAATAATTTCCGGCGCACTTCCATTATTACTTCTTCTCAGTAAAGACTTTACACGAGCGACCAATTCAATGAATTTGAATGGTTTAACTAAATAATCATCTCCACCACTCTCTAAGCCCAATACGATATTTTCCGATGTTCCCAATGCCGTCAAAAACAAAATCGGGACATGCTGATTCGTTTTTCGGATTTCCTTACAGACATCCAGTCCATTCATTTCCGGCAACATAATATCCAGGATTACCAAATCGAAGTCGCTTGACTGAACCAACTGTACACCGGTACGCCCATCAAAAGCGACAGAAACTTCATATCCGTTTTCCTGAAGTCCTTTTTTAATAAAAGACACCACACTGGTTTCGTCTTCGATGAGGATAATTTTTTTCATTGAAATAAGGAATTAGACAAAAATAGAAAATTTATTTTGGTTGGAAAGAAAACGAAAATTAACGGAAAGCTGATCAATAAAAAAGCATACCAAAAAATCAGTATGCTTTCTCTTTAACAAAATTAATATATCTAAAAACTAAAATCCAGCAACATCTTCGTATCAGCTCTCTCATAAGGAGAATCTATTACCGGAATATGCTGAAAGCCTAATTTTTCGTAAAGTTTAATTGCAGGAATCAGGGAAGAATTCGTTTCAAGAAAAACTTCTTTAGCTTTTAATTGTTTAGCCTTATCAATCAGTTCCTGCCCTATTAAATAGCCAATCTTTTTCCCCTGAGCTTTCGGACTGACCGCCATTTTTGCCAGTTCAAAAATCAACGGCTCATCGGAAGTCTTTATCAGTGCACATGTTCCTACAACCTCATTATTTAAAAGTGCAAAAACAATATGTCCGCCTTTATTGATGATATATTCTTCAGGATGATCAAGCATTTTATAATCGCTTGCTTCCATTTTGAAAAATTTGCTGATCCATTCTTCATTTAAATCCCTGAAATCCTGTTGATATTTAGGATCATATTCAACAATTTTCACTTCATTATTATTGTCCATTGTTTATATTTAATTAAAATCTGTTTTTTATCATTTTCCCCAATTTTTCAAGGTCACTTTCCACACGATCCGTCCATTCCATGGCATAGTTCAGGCGCAAACAATTCTGATACTGATTATATTGCGAAAACATTCTTCCCGGAGCAAAATTGATTTTCTGACTGAAAGCTTCATCATACAGATCTTCCGTACAAATTCTTTTATCGAGTTCAAGCCAGAGCATAAAACCTCCTTTCGGATCAGATATTTTAGTGTTATCAGGAAAATAAGCCGCAACTGATTTTTGGATCTGAAGATAATTTGAATATAACTTCTTCCTGAACATTCTCAAATGATGATCATAACGGCCATGTTCCAGAAAATCCGCAATCACATCTGAATACAGCGAGGGACTACAAACTGTTTGAACCAGCTTCTGACGGATAATTTTATCCTTGAATTTCCCCGGAGCAACCCAGCCTATTCTATATCCGGGGGCTAAGACCTTAGTGACAGAGCCAATCCACATGACCAGACCTGCTTCATCATAAAACTTACAAGGCTTAGGTCTTTCTGCACCGAAATAAACATTTCCATAAATGTCATCTTCTATCAGTGGTACATTATATTCTGTAATCAGTCTCACCAATTCTCTTTTATTCTCATCCGGCATCTGAAAACCTAACGGATTATTAAAATTCGTCACAAAACAGCATGCAGATAATTTTGGAAGTACTTTTTTTAAGGCCTCAAGATCAACTCCCAGAACAGGATGGGTCGGAATTTCCACAACCTTTAATCCCAACAATTGAATTGCCTGCAAAATCCCGAAATAAACAGGACTTTCCACAGCCACCCAGTCACCAGGTTTAGTAACCGCCATCAGACAGTTATACACAGCATTCATCGCCCCTGAAGTAGTGACAAGATCATCTTCTGTAATTTTTCCTTCCAAAACCATCGCCCACTTCGCAATTTCACGACGAAGATGTTCACTCCCCTGAACCGGTTCATAATCTGTTCCGCTGTCATTTTTACTTTTAATGACATTTACCATTGATTTTTTCAGCTTAGCTAGCGGAAGAAAACTTTTTCCGGGAATCCCCAAGGCAAACTGCGTAACATCCGTTCCGGCAATCGTTCCGAAAACCTTATCAATAAGATCTTCGGGAGCTTTCTGAGATTCTGAAACCTTCATTTTTGCAACTGAAGGAAGCGCCAGTTTTCGTTGTGAAGTCTGACTCACAAAATAGCCGTATTTCGGACGGGATTCCACCAAAGAACGGCTTTCAAGTTCCATATAAGCCTGCTTTACCGTGTTCAGACTTACGTTATATAGTTTTTGTGCACTCCTCAATGAAGGAAGCCTGTCCCCGAATTGTAAAGTTTCACTTTTGATCTGCTCTGTGACAGATTTTGCGATCTTAAGGTATAGAACATCTTTAGCCATACAAATCTCTTTACGTAAATTTACGATTTTAAACAGCCTTTTTAATTATTCAGCCAGTCAACCATTCTTCGGATATTATATGTAAGCTCTTCCGGATCTCTAAAATTTTCTGAATCATTCCTTTCACAGTAATTTTTGGCTTTCTTCTTAAAATCTTCCTTCTCACTGATTGTTAATTCCGGATTTTCATAAATTTCAAAGTCAATCTGATTGTTTTTATTGATGACAAGACTTGCAAATGCCACAATCCCATTTCCTTTTTTAATCAAAAGAAAAGGAATTCCAAAACTTGCATTGACCATATTCAGTCTGAACTTCTGAAGAAATAAATTCTTCAGTTCTAAAATATCTGATGCATAGACTTCAGCATACTGAAGCCGGGCCTGATGTTGAAAAGCCGTTTCCATAATACCTGATTTACTTTAGCAAATGTATAGAGTATTCGAAACCGGATACAGATACAGAAGTTTATATTTTTATGGATACAGATTTATTGATGACGATGAATGAATAGCAAAATTCAGAAAGATAACTCTAGAAAAGGTATAAAAACAGAAAACCCTCCGTAATCAAATTACAGAGGGTCTTGTACCCCAGGCGGGACTTGAACCCGCACGCCAAAAGAGGCACAGGATTTTAAGTCCTGCGTGTCTACCAGTTCCACCACCAGGGCATGGTGTGGAGCGAAAAACGGGATTCGAACCCGCGACCCCAACCTTGGCAAGGTTGTGCTCTACCAGCTGAGCTATTTTCGCAAAACTGTGCGGATGAAGGGACTCGAACCCCCACGCCTCTCGGCACCAGATCCTAAGTCTGGCGTGGCTACCAATTACACCACATCCGCGTTGTTGTTATTTGAAAACTTATTTTTAAAGAACTTATTTCGTTTTTCCGTTTTCAGTGGTGCAAAGATAGGATATTTTCTTTTACCTCCAAACTTTTCACTAAAAAAAATTAAAATTTTGCATTTTTTTTTTCTCGTAGCCTTTATTACGATTCATTTTCTTACTTTTACACCGTTAATTATTATGATATGGAATTACAAGGAACGATAAAGAAACTTTTTGATGCTCAGACGTTTGCGAGCGGGTTTCAAAAGAGAGAAATGGTTATTTTAACTCAGGAACAATATCCACAGCCTATTAACATAGAATTTCTGTCTGATAAGATCAGTTTATTAGATAACCTTAAAGAAGGAGAAAATGTAAAGGTTGGGATCAATATCAGAGGAAGAGAATGGGTTTCTCCTCAGGGTGAGACAAAATACTTCAACTCTATTACAGGATGGAAAGTAGAAAAAGTTTTTGACAACGGTTCTGAGCCTACACAGGCTGCACCTTCTCATTCTGCAGCTCCGGTTTCAAATGAAAATCCTTTTGCTGGAGATGACGATGATGATTTACCTTTTTAATTAAAAGATAATATTGAAATATTAATCCTGCTTTTTAAGTGGGATTTTTTTTCCTAGATATGATTCGACTAGACGAAAATGAGATTTCATTTCCCGACCCTGAACTCTATGATGGGCATGAGGGTGTTATTGCTTTTGGCGGAGATCTGTCCATAGAACGGATCTGGTTTGCCTATCAGCTGGGAATTTTTCCATGGTATAACCCCGACGAAGAAATTCTTTGGTGGTGTCCCGATCCCAGATTTGTTTTGTTTCCTGAAGAGCTAAAGGTTTCGAAATCAATGAGGAAAATACTGAACCGTGACGTTTTTACATTTTCGGAGAATCAGAATTTCAGAGAAGTTATCAAAAACTGTCAGGAAATAAGCAGAATAGGACAAACAGGAACATGGCTCTCAGATGAACTGATGAATACTTTTATTCAGCTGCATGAATATGGTTTGGCAAAAAGTATTGAAGTCTGGCAAAATGAGGAATTAGTCGGAGGATTTTATGGTCTTCAGATCGGAAATGTCTTCTGTGGTGAAAGTATGTTTGCCAAAGCAAGCAACGCTTCAAAAGCCGGATTTATTCATTTTATTGAAACCAATACAAATTTAGAGTTAATTGACTGTCAGTCTCATACAGAACATCTTGAAAGCCTGGGAGCGAAAATGATTCCGAAAAAAGAGTTTTTAAAAATATTACACCAAAACAATGAACGCAGATAGAGAGAAATGGATACTTCTGATGGTATTAAGTATCATTTGGGGATCTTCTTTTATTTTAATAAAAAAATCTTTAGAACATTTCAGTCCGTATCAGGTCGGAGCTTTAAGAGTTTTGATAGCCGGAATTATTTTAATGCCTATTGCGATTTCAAAATATAAGCTATTTCCGAAGAAACATTTAAAATGGTTGATTTTAGCCGCATTTACCGGAAATTTTATTCCGATGTTTTTATTTCCTATCGCAGAAACTGAAGTAAGCAGCAGCATTGCGGGAATTATTAATTCCATGATGCCTATTTTTGTAATTATTGTGGGCGCTTTGGTTTGGAAATTTCAAACGACTAAACAGCAGATTTTCGGAACATTAATCAGTTTTACAGGAGTTTGTTTACTGGCTTTTGGAGGAGACGGTGAAGGCGGGAAATTTAAACTGATTCCAATTTTACTTTTATTATTGGCTACCTTATGCTATGCAATGAGCACCACAACAGTAAAATCTAAGCTCATGGAGGTTTCTTCTACCGTTTTATCTGCTTTTGTATTCTCTTTTGTATTATTTTTTCCATCTATTATTGCCTTAACTTTTACAGGATTTTTTTCAACATTTAGTTTTAATGAAAGCAATTTAACGGGACTGATGTTCGTAAGTCTGTTATCCATTTTCGGAACCGGATTGGCCATGATGATGAATTATCGCCTTTTAAAAGTTTCCTCGCCTTTATTTGCTTCTACAGTTACTCTACTGATGCCAATTGTAGCAATTATCTGGGGCTTTTTAGATGGTGAAAAGTTAAATACCCTGCAGTTTGTTGGCGCAGCAATCATTATTGCCGGATTGATCTTTTTAAGAACCAAGCCTAACGTTATAAAAAAATAAATCCTGCATTAAGCAGGATTTTTATTGTAATAGATCATTCCGAGGGAAAACAATCTCAGTATCTAAAAAACAGATTCTTGTCATTATTCCATTTTGTTCAGAATGACAATAATTTTAGCCTTCAGAGTTTTTCTTCTTTACTTTGGCTTTAGCTTTTTTAACCTCATCTTTAATAAACGGATATTTCTTCTGCATATCTGTAACCAAAGACGGGTCTAATTCAAGGGCAAACTGAAGCGATTCGCCACCTTTTTCATGATCTTTCAGGTTGAAATAGCAATTACTCAACTGATAATATAATTCGGCTCTGTGATGCGATTTCAAAGCTTTATTTAAAACAGTGATCGCTTCTTCATATTCTCCCAAGAGCATTAATACCTCCGAATACGCATACCAATTATAAAATCTCGAAGGTTCTGCATCTACTAGTTTTTTTAGACAGTAAAGACTTTCTTCAAACTTTCCGGAATCAATAAATAGAAATGCCAATCTCTTCTGATAGTCAAGATTGTTTTCATTCAGATGAGTTGCCTCTTTTGCAAAATGCAATGCTTCTGTCATTCCGCCCATTTCTTCGTAAAGATAGGACTGCTCCATCATAGCAAGATAAAACTGAGGATCTTCTCTCAACGATTTCTGAAAAGAATTGAGTGCCATTATAGGCTGCTTTAAGGCTTTGTAACAAAGTCCTATTTTATAAAAGGTAAATGCCTTCGTATATTCCAGTTCCAGCATTTCTTCATAAACTTCAATTGACTTTTTATATTGCCCCAATGCTTCATAACAAGCGGCTTTATTCGCATATACTCCCACAGAACTAGAATTGATTGCCAGTAAATAGTCATATCCTTTTATGGCTTCTTCATAATTCTTTCTGTTGAAGTAAAATTGCCCGTATTCGAACCACGCCACTTCTGAATAAGCAAATTCATCTAAATATTCATTAAGAAACGCAATGGCTTCTTCATTTTTATTTAAATCGGCAAAGCAAACCATACAGTTTTCTAGCGAGTATTCGTCCGTAGGATCTTCTTTAAGGGCTTTTTTATAGTGCTTAAGGGCATTAAAAGGATCTCCCAGATTCACATATTCATCTGCAATGAAATTGTGAAGGAAGTTTTCTTCTTCTTTCAGTTCCAAAGCTTTTTTACATATTTCGATAGATCTTCTAGGGTTTCCTAAATTTGAATAATACTTGGCGTAGCAAACCAAAAAGTCGGTGTTTTCCATAGAAGAACCCTTCAACTCATCAATAAGCTCCTTTGCCGCGGTATATTCTTCCCATTCCAATAGAATTTCAAGCTTTTTGATCTTGATATCTAAAGAATTGGGGTGAAGCTTCAGACCATAATTAACTGCAGTATCTGCATAATTAAAGTCTCCCAGCTCCAAATAGTAAACAATAATATCTTCTAACTCTTCAGTATCAAAGTAGAATTCGTCATTGTTTTCCATCATTTCCTCGAACTTTTTTACAAGTTCATTTCCAAAATATTCTTCCAATATAAAACAGTTTAAGATTTAAGACTTGAGATATGAGATATACAAATACTCGGTTCTGAGAATCTTAGTACTATAAATTTAATAATAATTCTTTTTAAAATGATGAAATAACTGTTAATTTTATTAAATCAAACTATTGATTTTAGCTATCATTTCACCACCTAATTTGTCGGCTTCTTCCTGGGATTTAGCCTCTGTATAGATTCTTATAATAGGTTCTGTATTAGATTTTCTAAGGTGTACCCAATTATTTTCAAAATCTATTTTCACTCCGTCTACGGTTGAAACCTCTTCATTTTGATATTCTTTTTCCATTTTAGTTAAAATATCATCCACATTGATTTCCGGAGTGAGTTCTATTTTCTTTTTACCCATGAAATAGCTAGGATATTCTGCTCTTAGCTCAGAAACCTTTTTATTTTCCTTTGCTAAATGAGTCAAAAATAGGGCAACACCTACTAAAGAATCTCTTCCGTAATGTAAATCAGGGTAGATAATTCCTCCGTTCCCTTCTCCGCCGATCACGGCATTTTTCTCCTTCATTAAAGTAACCACATTCACTTCTCCTACTGCACTTGCAAAATATTCGGAATTGTGGGTATGGGCAACATCTCTTAAAGCACGGCTTGAAGAAAGATTGGAAATTGCTACTCCGTTCTTATTTTTCAATAGATAATCTGCAACAGCAACCAATGTATATTCTTCGCCAAACATTTCACCTTTTTCATCAATCAAAGCTAATCTGTCAACATCCGGATCTACCACGATTCCTAAATCTGCACCTTCTTTTTTTACCAACTTGCAGATATCTCCCAAATGTTCTTTTAACGGTTCAGGATTGTGTGGGAAATGTCCTGTCGGCTCACAGTATAATTTCACGGTTTCGCAACCTAATTTATCCAATAGCATCGGAATAGCAATTCCTCCTGTAGAATTCACTGCATCCAAAACAACTTTGAATTTTTTGAATTTTATAGCTTCAACATCTACCATCGGTAAATCAAGAATCTGCTGAATATGAATATCAAAAGCATCGTCTCTTGTTTCATATTTTCCCAAATCATCCACTTCGGCATAGTTGAAGTCTTCACTTTCTGCCAACGCCAACACTTCTGCTCCGTTTTCCCCACTGATGAATTCTCCTTTATCGTTTAATAATTTCAGTGCATTCCATTGTTTTGGATTGTGAGATGCCGTTAAAATAATCCCGCCATCAGCTTTCAGTTCGGGAACCATTATCTCAACCGTTGGAGTAGTAGAAAGACCTAAATCAACAACATTGATTCCAAGTCCCTGCAATGTTGCTGTTACCAAAGAAGAAACCATTTGACCAGAAATTCTGGCATCTCTTCCGATGATTAAGGTTAAATCTTTTTTATTTTTATTATTCTGAAGCCAGGTTCCGAAAGCCGAAGCGAATTTTACCACATCAAGCGGAGTCAAGTTATCATTCACTTTTCCTCCTATGGTTCCACGGATTCCTGAAATACTTTTTATTAATGACATTCTGAGTGTTTTTTATATTTAATTCTAATTTATTTTTTAAAAACAAAGCAAAATTAGATATTATTTATTACACTACATCAGAAAGTTATGAACATCCGCAGTCTTTATCGCAGTTTGTTCTTTTTGAGCTGAATTTCTTCGGTGCAAAGTTTTTTCTGAGTACCCTGAATAAAGAGTAACAAGCAAATGCAACGATAAGTAAAACAAGTACGTATTGTACAATTAATGAAGAATCCATTATTTCAAAATCTGATATACTATCATCGACACAAAGTATGCCAATCCTGTCATCATAGCCACCTGTAAACCGGTCCATTTCCAGCTTTTGGTTTCTCTGTAGACTACTGCAAGTGTAGAAACACACTGCATTGCAAATGCATAAAATAAGAGCACCGAAACTCCAGTTGCGAAACTGAATACTTTTTCGCCGTTCGGTTTTACATCACGCCTCATTTTATCGATTACTTTCACTTCCGGGGCATCATCTTCAAGGCTGTATAGAGTAGACATCGTCCCTACAAAAACTTCTCTTGCTACGAAACTGGTTAAAATCCCAACTCCCATTTTCCAGTCATATCCGAGAGGAGCAATTACCGGTTCTATTCCTTTTCCCATTTTTGCCAGGTAAGAATGATCAAGATGAACGTTCGTGGCAACAAACTGATCCGGTTTTTGTTTTGGTCCGAAATAACTTAAGAACCAGATGATGATACTTACAATGAAAATAATTTTTCCCGCTCCTGTAATGAAATCCCAAACCTTACCTAAAACCATCTTAAAATCGTATCCGAACAGTGGTTTTTTGTATGTCGGTAAATCCATTACCAAGTAAGTTTTTCCTTTGTTTTTAATAAATCTTTTAAGAATGAATGCCGAAAACAGAGCTACTAAAAAGCCCAGCAAATACATTCCCATCAACACCAAAGCTTTATATTTTATTCCTAAAAATGTTCCGTCTGAAATAATCAATCCGATAATGATACTGTAAACCGGAAGTCTCGCAGAACACGTCATAAAAGGTGTTACCAGAATAGTAAGCAATCTTTCTTTTACGTTTTCAATATTTCTGGTAGAGATCACTGCCGGAATCGCACAGGCTGTTCCTGAAACCAGGGGAACAATACTTTTCCCGTTTAATCCGAAAGGACGCAAAATCCTGTCCATGAGGAAAACAACCCTCGCCATATATCCCGAATCTTCCAGCAAATAAAGGAAATATAATAAAATTCCAATCTGTGGTGCAAAAACAACGATTCCCCCGATTCCAGGAATAATTCCGTTTGAAATCAACGAATTGATAGGTCCTTCCGGTAAATGCTCCGATGTAAAAGCAGTCAACCAAGAGAAAAAGCTATCAATCCAACTCATCGGATATTCTGCCAGAAAGAAAACACTTTGGAAAATGACTAATAAAATAATAAGGAAAACAACGTATCCCCAGAATTTATGCACTAAAACTTTATCTAATCTTTCTGTTAAAAGCTCTTTAAACTGAGGCTTTTTAGATATTACATCCGATAGAATTTTATCAACATTCTGATATCTTCTTACCGTCTCCTGAACCTGTAATCTTTTTGGAACCAAGCTTTTGGAGTCCGGTTCGTTGATGAGTTCCATTACCGATCCAATCTTTTCAAGATTCACTCCTAAGGAAAGACTCATCCAGGCTTTATATTCATTATCAAAACCTTTGTGAGCGACTAATTTCTGAATAAAATCCTTGTGCTCTGAAGGTATTTCAAATGAAGCTGTATCTGTTTTTACAAACTTATTATTTAAAACAGCTTCTTTAATTTCATCAATTCCTATGTTTTCTTTGGCATTGGTCTGAATGATTTTTATGCCTAAAGCTTCTGAAAATTTTTGAATGTTAATGGTAATTCCTCTTCTTTCCGCCTGATCAATCTGATTAACTACCAAAATCATCGGAATTCCCAGATCCTGAATCTGCTGAAATAAAAGTAGTCCTCTTTTTAGGCTTAATGCTTCAAGAATATAAACAACTCCTGCATAATTTTTCTGCTCATCAATCAGAAATTTAGAAAAAATAGCTTCATCTTCGGAACTTGGATATACACTGTACGAACCTGGCAAATCAATTACCTCAACTTCCTCGTTCTTATATGTATAATCTCCCGAATGACTTGCAACCGTAACCCCCGCATAATTCCCCGTCTTCTGCTTCTTATTACAAAGAGCATTGAAAACCGTTGACTTCCCAACATTCGGATTTCCGACTAGAAGTATCTGTTTTTTCTGAATATCCTGCATTAATTCAATTCTTCAACAATGATATAATCCCCTTCTTCTTCACGAAGAGCAATACGGCTTTTTTCATCCCCAAATTCCACATACATCGGTCCGTTGAAAGGAGCCTGATATAAAATCCTGAAGAAGGTTTCCGGAAGAAGCCCCATTTCAATGATTTTATTGGGCATTTTCAGATGGTCATTGTCATATCCAACAATCTTTCCCTTTTTGTTTTTGGGAAATCCGCTCATTTTATGTAGATCCGTCTGTTTCAAAACCAATTTTTTGTGATGCAAATATACGTTATTTAAATTTAATCTAAATAACCTGTCGCTATGAAAAAAATCAACCCAAATACAAATTGTATTTGGGTTGACTCACAATATAATTTAGTTGATATGAAGTTTGTTTAGTTTTCTTTTCCCACCTTTTCCACTTTTCCTACTTGTACTTTTTCGTAAGGAGGCTCTATCGGGTTATCATTCGCATTAAAGAAGTCTTTGTACATTTTCTCCTGTTTTTTCATCATATCTCCGATGGTACCATCCATTCCCGGAATTGTTTTGGACATAATTTCCTGTGTCATCATTGGCCTTGCCGTAGCAAAAGGATCTTTTTTGAATTCATTGAATGTTTTTTCAAATTTTTCTCTTGGCATTTCTGTTACTTTTAAGCCAACATTTGAGATCTTCTCCATAAAAGTAAGTTCTTCCCAGTTTGGAACTTTCTTATTTCCCTGAAGTACCCAAGAATAATTCTTTCCTTCATCTTCAATCTTTACAATTAAGCCCGGAAGTCCTGAGAATTTATACGGTCCATCCTGAAAAGGCAGCTCTGAACTGAACCAAGCCGTCCATTTTTTTCCTCCGAATTCAGTAGTTGCTTTCTGAGCATTATAGGCTCCTATTTTTGCTTTCTCATTAGAAATTTTCCAGTTGAATTTTGCGGTTTCATTATATCCGATATTCATTGGAGAAAATCCGTTTGCAATTCTTTCGATATACTGCATCTTCATATCCGGATAGGTCTTCACGATTTTCTCTGAGAACTTCGGCATTTTGAAAGACTTGGATAAATCTTTAAAAACTCCTGCCTTCTGCATTTGTTCCAGCTGAATCTTAAGAATAGAATCCTGTCCCACTGCCGTAAAATCTCTGTAAATTGATCTGTTTTTAACAATATCAAGAGCCATGATCACTTTTTCAACTTTTGCAGAGTCTTTTCTCGGCTTAAAAGTCAGTTCATAAAAAAAGCGGTTGGCTGTCTCTTTCGAATCATTATCCTGAGCGCTTATAAAAGCAAAAAGAGCGATAAAAAATATTGAAAATAGTTTTTTCATGTTGTCCAAATGTTTATACAATTAGTTAGAGTCTGTGAGTTTTTGTTACAGTTTTTTAATATTATTTTTTAAGAATAAAATTTATGATTTCGTTAAAACAGTTTCACCCGCAAAAATTTTAACTTTAATCTTCCAAAAAAACAAAACAATATGGACACTTTATCTCAACTCAAAAATGAAATTCAGAAGGAGTATCAGACGACCAAAAAGTTTTTTGAAATCTATCCTGAAACCCAAAATGATTTTGCTCCTCATGAGAAAAGCATGAAAATGATGCCTCTTGCCACTCATATTGCAGAAATATTTGAATGGCCGAATACGATCCTTAAAACTTCTGAACTAGATTTTGCCAATACTGATTACCAGCCAAAGAAATTTACAACAAAAGAAGACCTGTTAAAAGCCTTGGATGAAAACTATCAACAGGGAATGAATGCCCTGGAAAATGCCAATGAAGATCATTTAAATGAAACCTGGGCTTTAAAACATAATGGTCAGGAACTTGCAAAATGGACCAAATATGGATCTATACGTCACAGTTTGAATCAGATTACCCATCACAGAGCTCAACTTGGCGTGTACTACAGAATGAATGACATTCCTTTGCCGGGAAGCTATGGCCCTTCCGCAGATTATCAAGGCTTTCAATAGCTATTAAATATATCTCAACAAAAAACCAATCTCAGTGAGATTGGTTTTTTCTTTTATTTGAAGTTGAATTTTACCGTGAACATGACTTGGCTTGGGCGGAGTTGATATCTCGTAAAAGAAGTATATGTGGAATTAATTTCATAGTTTTCAAATACTTTTTTATTGGCGATATTCATCCATTTCAATTCAAAGTCAATATTCTTTTTAGACCACGTAAACTGATAAGATAGATCATAGAATCCGTTGTGGTATTTTTGATCTGTAGCTGATGCATTTGTATTTACCTGATCCCAGTTGAATCCTATTGTATGGTTTTCGATTGGATAAAAGAATACTCCAAGATTATGTTTGAATCCTGTTGTTGTAGCATCTGTACTCACTTTACCTGTACTGGTCTGTTTTGTTCTTGTAATGCTTGCATTATAGTCCAGACTCATCCAACTAAAATATGTATTATTAAATTTCACACCATATGACTGTCCGTTATTCTTATTAGTATAGGAGTCATTATTCAGAAATGCGTCAGATTTTGACGTATTATTGCTATAGCTTAGGGAAGCATTGGTTTTAAATTTCGGGAAATACTTTCCTACTTCCGCACTATACCCATTACTTAATACATTATTATCCTGAACCTTATAATTCATAGCAGTATATCCGTTAACGATTGTTGGGTTCGAAATTAAATTTCTTTTCGCATCAGAATATCTGTAATTAATATTAAAAAATAAATTATTTAATGGGTTTCTATATTCTATTCTTGTTCCTGCTGACTTGTTGTTGTTCTGAGGAATCGGATTTGTAGGATCCATAACATTAATTCCGGACGGTGAAGTCATTAAAAATCCTGAATAAGCAGTATTAATTTCACCAAAGTTATTATTAATATTGGCGTTTACCGAAGCTTTCCAGAAAGAGGCAAAGGTATATTGAGCAAAAACACTTGGTTCAAAAGTAACCTTATTTAATTCTCTTGAAACCAATCTTAAAGGATCTTCCGCTTTGATATTATTAGAATTAACAGGAAAGTTAGCATATAACATCCAGGAATCGTTCTTATAATTTACTCCCAGACTTCCATAAGGAGTCGCCGTTGTATATTTAAGATCATTGCTATACTGAGTTAATGAAGGATTAGCAATTGATTTAATATTTGATAAATCTGAAACTAAATCTGTTGATTTGAAATTAAATCCGACTTCAGGAGTAAATGTCCATCCTTTTTTAGAAAATCCAATATTTGCAGAATGGTTCGCCTCAAAAGTTTTAAGTCTTAAATTTTGTCCCACAAAATCACTTGATAAATCTGCTGTAAATCCAGGAATCTGTAAATATGATGATGGAGAAACACTAAGGGTTTGCTTATCCGTCTGATAACTTATAAAAGACAGTACATTTACCATTTTCTCTTTCCACGGTATGATTGTACTCAATGAATTTTGGAAAGAACTTGTGGGAGATTCTAATGCTTCAGCACCATTTCTTTTTATTGTACTATTTGTGGTTGTTCTGTCTACAATACCTCTATCTGCATTCCAATATTGAGAAAAGCTAGTAGTATTTTTGAAAAATCCTTTTTTAGCATTTTTTGTAAAAATTAATTCACCCTTCGCTTTATCAGTATAAAAATTATTATGAGTCGTCTGAAAGACTGAATAGGCAGGAGTATCCGTTGTAGCAAAGAAATCATATTGAGTATAAGATTCTCTTTCTACCGCATTATTCGTATAATTTGCGTTTGCTTTTAGCTCCCACTCTTTCTTCTTATCAATATTAGTCAGATAATTTGCTGATAGATAATGAACATTATTCATTAAATATCTTTTTACCGGAAGATTGGGAGTACTTGCATTTTCTACATTTAGCCAGTCATTTTGAGAAGCATTTATTCTTTTTCCTTCAAATCTGTTTCCGAAAGCCAGAATATTTCCTTCATTTTCAACCTGCTCCCCCATATTGTTGGTTTTGTAATTAGCCACCCATTGGCTTTTCTTACTGAAAAACATAGGAGTTAACTTTACATTCCACAACCAGGGATCTCCAAAACCAGTCCCTACTTCTCCACGACCGGTCATGGTTACTGATTTCTTAAGCTTAATATTAATTGCTGCCTGATCAGAAGGCACTTTATCCTGAAGAATTTTTACCGGTTGGTGATTTTCAAGAACCTCTACTTTTGCTACAGCATCTTTAGGAAGAGAATTACTAATTGTTCCGTATCCTCCTTCCATAAGGTCTTTTCCTTCTACATAAAATTTATTGATGGCATTTCCCTGATAGAGAATTGTTCCGTCTGCATTAACTTCAATACCCGGCATTTTCTTAAGAACGTCTGCAAGGCTTCGGTCATTTTTACTGTCAAAAGCTTTAAGATCATAAGAAATGGTATCTCCTCGGGCTGTTACCATTTTGGTTTTTAGCTTTACTTCTTTTATTTCAGTGGCTTCAGATTCCATTTTAAAATTCAGATTCTGGTCGCTGTTGCTGATTTGCTTTGTGATGGGCCTTTGGTTGAAAGCTTTTACTTTCAGATCGACATTAGATTCCCCTGTTGTGAAAGTAACTTTATATTCTCCTTTCGAGTTGGTAATTCCGTATGCCAGAATCGCATCTTTTCCCGGCTCTTCCACCGTCACACTTGCGCTCGGAATCGCCACCCCATCTTCATCGGTAATTTTTCCTGAAACTGTTTTCTGTGCAAAAGACAAAACAGAAAAAAACAACATCAGAAATAAAGAAATATTTTTTCTCATAATTATTATTTGTGTAATTAGTTAATGGTTACAGATTTTTGTTACACTTAATAAAGATGTAATTTAAATTCAAAGGTTAAATTCACCTATCACTACAAAAATAGTTATATTTCGGAAATATGCTATTATATATTGATAATATTTTCTCTTTGTAATTAAAACTTATAATTTTTATTTAGACTAGATATTTAAAATGATGATTTGAATCATAGATTAAAAAAAAATTAAAGCGTACATCGTAAATTTTTATTTAATAATTTTGTAACATAAAATTTATAAAATGGGAATTAATTTAAAGCCTATAGATATCGTAGATGACATTACACAAGAAGAGTTCATTGAAAAATATTTAAAGCCGAGAAAGCCTGTTGTCATTAAAAATATGGCAAAGAAATGGCCTGCTTACCAAAAATGGACAATGGAATATGTGAAAGAGGTTGTAGGAGATGTGGAAGTTCCTCTATATGATAGTTCAAAGGCTGATCCAGCAGCTCCCATCAATACTCCGACTGCCAAAATGAAGTTTGCAGACTATATAGATCTTATCCAAAGAGAGCCTACTGATCTCAGAATATTCTTTTTCGATCCTATCAAGCACGCTAAAAAATTACTCCAGGATTATATTTCTCCAAAAGAATTAATGGGAGGTTTTTTGGATAAATACCCTTCTATGTTCTTCGGAGGAAAAGGTTCTGTTACTTTCCTTCATTATGATATTGATATGGCTCACATTTTCCATACTCACTTCAACGGAAGAAAGCATGTTCTTCTTTTTGATTATAAATGGAGAGAGAGATTATATCAGCTTCCTTATGCAACCTATGCTTTGGAAGATTATGATATTGAAAATCCCGATTTCAAAAATTTCCCGGCATTGGATGGTGTGGAAGGTATTGAATGTTTTCTGGAACACGGAGACACCTTATTCATGCCGACTGGTTGGTGGCACTGGATGAAATACCTGGATGGAAGTTTCTCTATTTCTTTAAGAGCCTGGGACAAATCATGGGCAGTAAAGGCACATTCTTTATGGAATCTTACAGTTCAGCGTAAATTTGACGACATCATGAAGAAAAACTTCAAGAAGAAATACATGGACTGGAAAGAAAAATTAGCTATTAAACGAGCAGAAATTGCTTTAAAAAGAGGCTTACCAAAATAAATGAAAAGGCGTTTCAAATTGAAGCGTCTTTTTTTTTGTTTAATAATTTTCCCGAAATAAAAAATCCTCAACACACGGTTAAGGATTTAATTAAAGTATTAATATTTATAATGAAAGTGGTGTTTCCAGCGATTTATTAAGTAAAAATATTCCGAATTTCTCCGGGAATATTTTAAAGTCCCTTATTACTGTTTAATTTTTTATAGTTGCATTTTACCATTCAAGTACTATGCCAGAAATAACAATTTGATTGAAAAAAATTTATTTTTATTTTTTTATACTACAAGTTTAGTTTAAGCTCAAAAAACGGTACACTTTTAGATGAGATGATTTTAACACCAAAAAAATATTACCTATGAATTCATCTACACAATCTGAAAGCACTAATTCTCATTTTAACAGAGAAGTTGAACGTCAAAAAGCAATTAAAGCTCTGGAAAAGGCAAAAAGTATTAAAAGAAAAGTTGTTTTCTTACCGCAAGGAGCAACCGGAAATCCAAATTTTACAATTTAGATTATAAAAAAATAAGCTGCAGTTTGTAGCTTATTTTTTTTGAATTTTAAGAATTTAAAAGTAACTCCTCCATATTCCTTATTATTTCATTACAAGAGAAACATGCTTCATTGCCATCCTGAGAAAACCATCTGCACTGAGATCGAATCGGGCAGAATGATAATGCTGTATTTTTGACCGTACCAAGATCCTGAACTTTCTTGGATAAAGAACACTTAGATTCTTCATTATTCCATTGCGCACAACCCTTTTCAACACATTTTCCTGTAAAACGGAATCTTTGTTCAAGACGATTATTTTGCTGAACAAATTCTTCTGTGACAGTAAGAGGCGTTATAAACTGCACTTTACCCTCTTTATTGACCACTCCAAAAAGCTGTGCCCCAACTTTTCCAACATAGCTGGGACACATTTTCTTTGAAGAATGAGAATCAGCCTCCATAACTTTTGATCTGCTGCTGAATATCCTTAATCTGCGCCTGAATATCAATCCCGTGTTTGAAGATAATGATTCCCCATGGAAACCAGTCTTTTACTCTAAGAGGCTTTGTCAGTCCTTTAAAATCTCTGTATGCTCCAAAAGCCTGTGTATTATCAACTTTTGAAAGTTCAGAAAGAACAACATTCTGAATTCCTCTGTCAATGTTTTTCAGCTGCTCGTCTGAAAGGTCTACGCCTTCCAATGAAACGAAAAATTGCTTTTTAGTGGCCATAATTTTAGTTTTTATTGGTTTTTATAAAAGCAAATTTCGGAAGATAAAAAACAAATCAAATCAGTAAAATCAACAATTCCGCATGTGAAATACACGGAATTTACACATTGATTATCAATAAATTAAATCAAATTTAAAAATCTATAAGATTCTATAAATCGGATATTGTCTGAAAGTTTTCTCTTCAAAATACGGAGAGTTTTTATAGACCCAGTCCAATTGGGCAGTTCCGTCATCTGCAAAGGTTTTGTCTGATGCTTTTTTAGCTTCAAATTTTTGTTTCAGATTCTTATCTTTTTTTAATAATTCTGCCGCCGTATCTTCAAAGATATAGGCAGAATAATATTCTTTCTGGGCCAAAATACCGTCAAAGAAATTCCAGTTGAAGAAAGAATCCAATGCTTCCGGTTCCAGCGTTTCAATGATATACTTTACGCCTTCCTGATCTGTCGGTACAATATAATCTCCTCCTGAAAAATTCAGATTTTTAGTTGATTTATCAACAGTAGTATCAAAATGCAGATAATGACCTTCATAAGGGTTTTTAACGGTTTTAAAATCATTAATTTTATAAGATTCTACTGCAATGGAACTGTCTTTCTGCAACGGTTTCATGTAAATCCGATTTCTTTTCAATTCTCCAATCACCCGATATTGAGACTGAGGAATCACATAATATTTCGGGATTGTAATATACCCTGTCGGAACCGCTGTTGTGAAGAGCTTTATTTTCTTCGTAAACGGTTTATTACGATCATAATATAATCTTGGCTTTCCGGAAATTTCACTTGGTTTATATTTCCCTTCAAAACCTTTGAAATCCATGGTAGAATATTTTGTGGAATCAATTTTCCAGCGGATTCCGTATGATTTTCCCGCCTGATATTGTTTTAAGTTTTCAAGTCGGAGCTGTTTGATCTTTTTATAATCCTTATCTAAATTCTGAAGATTGACAAGCATATATTTATAGGTTGCATCCACTCTTTTATCATAAGGTTTCAGCATATGTGTTTCCGGAACCGTTCCTAAAGAATTAAATAACGTGGTGTAACCTGTAGAATATCTTGGAGAGTCTTCAAAAGAAGCAAAACCCACTTCCGGAACATCGCCATGAATATTGACATACGGCGTGCTTTCATAGCCCTGTTCCTTTAAATCTTCAAGGTTTTTAGCCTGATAATTGTTGTAAAAATATTCACCTAATACATTTCCTAATCGTTCCTTAAAAGTCGAGATATAGGTAAAGGTATACTGATAATCTGCTCCGTTACTGACATGATTATCGATAAAAATATCCGGTTTCAGCCATTGATAGATCTCCTGAAAGGTTCTTGCGTTTTTGGTATCTGCTTTAATAAAATCTCTGTTCAGATCGTAATTTCTTGCATTTCCTCTGAAACCATATTCTTCAGGCCCATTCTGATTGGCTCTTGAAAACGACCCCCGGTTCAGCATTCCGCTCACGTTGTAAGCAGAAATGGCAGCAACGATAAAATTTTGTGGTGTTTTAATCTTTTTTGTAGCCAAATCTCTCATCAGCATCATGGTAGCATCTATCCCGTCCGGTTCTCCGGGATGAATCCCATTATTAATGAACAAAACAGCCTTATCTTTTTTCAGCTGCTCTAAGTTTTTCTCAGGAAAAGGATTGTAGATAACGACATAAATAGGTTTTCCATTGTCATCTTCACCCTTTTTCAGATATTGAATGGTATTAAATTTTTGAGCCAAATTCTGATAATAGGCATTCATCTCCGCATAGGTAACAGTTTGATTTCCATTTCCTTTTTCAAACGGAGTCTGGAATTGAGTTTGGCCAAAAAACCAAGAGGAAGCAAAAGAGAATAAAAGATATTTCAGTTTCATTGAGATTAAATTTCGAGCTTTAAAATTACTCAAAGTTTGGAAACTGATTATGGTTTACTATAAAGCTTGTCATTGTGAATGAAGAATTCCAACTTCATTTTTTGAGATTCTTCATGCCTCAGAAAGACAAGTTCGAATTAATTTTTATAATGTCAAATATCTCTTTTGGCTTTACTAAAATTCAAATTTGATTTTCCATAAAAAACCCCTAAAAGTTTGATACTTATAGGGGGTGTTTTACTTCATTTTTCAATTAAAAAGCATACCAACGTCCACATTGATTAACGCAAAATGGCTCAAGATCAGGATCTGTTGTAGAATTCTGAAGGCAAGTTGCCTCATTACTGTAATATGGTTTACCTGAACTCCACCAAGATGCACATTCTGGCGTAATTCCTCCTTTAATGGATTTTAAATTTTCTCTTGAAATTTTGTTTAATTTTTTCATAATGATTTTGTTTGATTTTCCTACTCTATACGGTTTTCGGATACCCCTATATTAATACACTAATATATGAAATATTCAATATGAAAATAATTTTTTTAATAATCTTTATTGCAAAATATACTTAGCATCTACAAAATCTGTCAGCCAGACGTTATTTTCTGAAAGGTAAAACAGGATTCCATCTTCAGCCATCTTTCCTGTTCTGATGGTTAAAATAACCGGTTTTCCGTGCCTCATTCCGACTTTGGTTGCGGTTTCCTTGTCCTGACTCAGGTGAACATGCTGTCGGTTTCTTTTTTCAATTCCTTTTTCCAAAATGGAATCGATATTTGTCTGAGCGGTTCCATGATAGAGAAATTCAGGTGGCTGCTGCGGTTTCAATGCCAGATCAATATCTATGGAATGTCCCTGATTGGCTCTGATCTTCGTTTTATCTTCATTAAAAATAAAACGTTTCTTATCATTGGTTTCTACAATTTCATTAAGTTCTTCAAAGGTAAAGCCCTCATGAGAATCTCTTTTTGATTTTGTGATTAATTCTTCAACATCTGTCCAGCCGTTTTCATCTAACTTTAAATTGATGATTTCGGGTTTATGTCTTAGAACTAGGCTTATAAATTTGCTTATTTTTTTCTTTTGTTGTTCGTTCATCGTTATTAATTAATTTTAACAATCGTAAAATTCTCTCTCAAAAATTACATCAATTTTCGACATCTCATGAATTCCTTCTGCGTATCCATCAAAATCTTTTGGAGTTGATGTCGTTAACTGTATTGCCTGTTTTTCATGAATCAATTGAATATTCAGAAAACTGGCTCCAGAAAGTTTTGCAGGAAGAATATTGGTAATTGAAAAACTTTTCACTTCATCCAAATTAAATAATAAACAGCTTTCATCATTAGAAAAACCTAAAAGGTTGTGGGTATCATCCAGCCAAATCACAGTTTTTCTTTTAAATTTCTCTAATATCTTATTGGGTGTTTTATAAGAATATTCTGAATAATAAAAGACTTCGTAGCTTTTACTTAAAACAAAATATTGGCTTATTTCTAATTTGCCATTATATTCATTTAAATGTTTTTGCAGATTGCTTTCGATTTTTTCTTCATTAAGAGAAGCGTCTCCAAAAATTAATTTTATCAAAGATTTCATGACTCATCTTTTATGTTATTATATTCTAATCTCTCACAAAGCTTTTCAATATCCTCTTTTCTCGCCAATACCTTAATCCATTCTTCAGGAATATTTTCAAAACCGTAATAGATTCCTGCAATACCTCCAGTGATGGCTCCGGTTGTATCAGTATCTTCTCCTAAATTGACTGCTTTTAAAACAGCTTCGGAATAGCTTTCAGCATTCATAAAACACCGTAAAGAAGCTTCTAAGCTGTGAAGAACATATCCACTGCTTTTAATTTCATCTTCGGGAAAAGTTGAGATATCATTCTTTAAAATCCTTTCAAAAAGCTGAATCTCTTTTGGGTTAAAATCTTGATATTCTGCAAATTTCAAAGCTGTATTTTGAGTATGGTAATAAGCTTCTTCTTTATTTTTTCCATTGATTAATTCAATCGCAAAAATCACATAGATAAAACATGCAAAAACAGATCGAAAATGACCATGAGTGATGGATGAAACTTCTTTTACCGTCTGATACACTTTTTCAATATTCTCTTCTTCTTTCAGGTAAAAAGCTAAGGGAAGGATTCTCATTAAAGAGCCATTTCCATTATCTTCTTCAAAGATATTCCCGGAAAATTTTGCACTTTCTCCTTTAATTAACCTTGCAATGGAATGCCTTGTCGTTCCGCCAATATCAAACAGTCTTCCGTGAGCGGTCCAGTGTCCATACTTGACCCATTTCACAAAGCTTTCTCCAATCTTTTCTAAATCATATCCTTTACTTAACTGTTCTGCCAAGCAAAGCGTTAATGAACTATCATCACTCCATGTTCCTTTCGGTTGATTCCAGGAACCAAATTCCAGCATTGTTGTTACCGGAAAACGTTTTAATTCTTCTCTTCTTTTAAATTCCACAGGAACACCTAAAGCATCACCGATACAGACTCCGAATATTCCGGCTTTTACAAGATTTTCCATTAAGCAAGATCTAAGAGTTTATCGAACAATAATTTCATTCCTGCGGTTGCGTTTTCTTTCATGACAACAGCTCTTTGTCCATATCCGAAACCTGTTTCATTGGGATTGATTACAATTAACAGACAATCATCTTTAATATCATGCAACAATCCTGCAGCCGGATAAACCTGCAAAGAAGTTCCGATTACTAAGAATATATCCGATTCTTTTGCTTTTTGGGTTGCTTCTTTCATCAATGGAACATCTTCTCCGAACCAAACGATAAAAGGTCTTAGTTGGGCTCCATCTTCCGCTTTATCTCCTATGTTAATGTCGCCTTTTTGTTCGTAAATCAGGCTTTTATTGTTGCAGGAACATGATTTGAACAATTCTCCATGCAAATGGATAATGTTGCTGGAACCTGCTCTTTCGTGTAGATCATCGATATTTTGTGTGATAATCTGAACCTCGAAATGTTTTTCCAGTTCTGCCAATAATCTATGAGCATCATTAGGTTCCACTTCATGAAGCTGTCTACGTCTCTGGTTGTAAAATTCCAACACCAAAGCCCTGTCTTTTCGCCATCCTTCCGGACTTGCCACATCCGTGATGCTATGCTTTTCCCAAAGACCATCTCCGTCTCTGAAAGTTTTTATTCCGCTTTCGGCGCTGATTCCCGCGCCGGTTAATATGGTTAGTTTTTTCATTTGTTTTTTATAATTTTTTTAACGCAAAGTCCGCAAAGATTTTATTTTACTGCTAACTGTTTTTAAGTTAGCAATGGCGTTTCACTCAGCAAGAACATAAAGATTTTTAAATTATTACATTAATGTATTTCTAAAAGCTTTTTATAAATCTCTTCATTTTCATCATCAAAGCAGACGAAAATAACTTTTTCTATGACCCTTGATTTGAAATTTTTAACCTCATCCACAGCAATTATTCCAGCCAATTCTTTTGGAAATCTATAAACTCCCGTACTTATATTCGGAAAAACAATAGTTTTCACTTCAAGACTTTCAGCCAATTTCAATGAGTTTTTATAGCAATTTGCCAATAATTCCGAGCATTTTTCTTCATTCCCATTCCAAATTGGTCCAACTGTATGAATCACATATTTTGCAGGAAGATTTCCGGCTGTTGTAACCACTGCTTCTCCCGTTTTACATTTTCCTTGTCGGTTTCCGATTTCGATACATTGTTCTAAAATCTGTTTTCCACCTGCACGATGAATGGCTCCATCAACTCCACCGCCTCCAAGTAAGGATGAATTTGCTGCATTTACTATTGCATCTGCTTTTATTTTGGTGATGTCTCCTTTTATTAATTCAATTTTCATAAAAAATACTGTTTTTCCAATTTTCAATATGTTTTGTCCAATCCGGAATTGTATTTTCCTTGCAGCATAAAATACTCACTCCTCCGGCCATTGCACAGATTGTATCTCTATCTCCTAAGGCCGAAACAGTATTCCAAAGACATTCTTTAAAATCGTTTCTGTATCTCGAAAGCATCCAGATGACAATCGGAACAGTGTCTTGAGCTGTCATTTTAATCCCGTTTCCTAAAGTTTTGACTAATAATTCAGTACTTGGATTTCCTTCTAAATACAGTGCTTTATTTAACTTGCTTTTCATATCGGAATCATCTAATTCAGACTGAATTTTTTGGATAAATTCCTGTTGACTAAGTTTTATTAATTCCAATTTTTCCTGAACCGCAAAAGCTGCAGCCAAAGCAATTGCTTTTGTTCCTTCAATTGCTTCTTTGTTTGCATGAGTGACCTCGCAAGAAATTTCTGCATTTCTTTTAAGCTGAATTAAATCATCGTAAAAATATGCACCAATTACAGCTGCTCTCATCGCTCCGCCGTTTCCCATTGAACCTTGTCCTTCAAACTTTGAATAGGAAACTTTTTTCCAATTTTCTCCATTCTTTACCGCTCTAAAATATTGATGCATCGAAGGTCCATAACCTCGATTGATATCCAAATAATAGTTTTTTGTAAACTCTTCTGCCAGAAAATCCTGATTCATTTCTCCGAATTTTTCCAAAGACTTAAAAACAGCAATCGCCATAATCGTATCATCCGTAAAATCTAAAAAACTTTCAGGAATAATTCTTTGATGAATATGGGTTTTAATTAAGCTTTCTTCACCAAAGAAACTTTCTCCAAAAGCATCACCAATCGAAATTCCTGTTAAGGATTTTGAAGCGAGTAAGAGTTTATCTTTCATTATTTTAACCTTAATTTTTATTTAAATCATCATCAAACAACAACGGCTTTTCTTCAGGAAGCATTAATTCATCTAAGTCATCATTTAATACAGACTGGTGTTGGTCTTTTACAAATTCCGAAATATCTTCAATTAAAATTAGATCTCTTTAGCATAAGTTTTAACGAATTCATTTCTCAAACCAATCTGTATCGCTCTTCTTTCCAATTTATTTCCGAAAGGGTCGTGATCCGGATCCCACTGCAGTCTCACAGAAGATTCTTTCACCTGATCTTGCCATACTTGTCTGGAAATTCCCAATCGTTCATTATAGGAAGAGTATACTGCATTTTCAAGATATTTTTTGAACGCACTCATTTTTAAATGAATCGCCAAAACTGATTCCTGCCCTTCTTTTTTTCCCCAACCGTTTCGGTACATCATCCAAAGAAAATTAGGTTTTATCCAGGTCATTCTTTCGAGACTGAATGCTCCGCCAAAATATTGGTTTTTAATGGCAAACTCTCCTATTTCTTTTCGGTAAGACTGATACACAATGATCTTATCATCATCATATTGAGCCATAATGTGATGCCCTTTTTCAGGCCAATCTTGTAGTTGTTCTTTATATTTTTTTAATTTGAGTTCCATTATATTTCTTCAAACGGTTCTATCATTTCCTCCTTCTTCGTTAGAATCGCAAAAACCACTCTTTTAAATTTATTTTTATATTTTCCGTGAAGATGCTTCTTAAACAATTCAGCAATTTCTTTCGGATTATTTTTGAAAACACCGCATCCCCAAGCTCCTAAAATCAAGGTTTCATTTCCCTGACTTAAAGCCAAAGCCAGCATCTTATCTGTTCTTACATCCATCGCTTCGAAAATTTCGCCTTCTCTTTCTGGTTCCTGACGTTTTACAACACCTGCATTCACCGCCGGAGACGTGATGAAATTACACAATACAGGTTTTGGTAACAATTCGCCTTTATCTTTTCTGAAAACCGGAACCTTCGGACTATAAATCATCATATCGGTATAAAAACAAGATTCCATTTCGCGGTGAATTTTGTAATAATCCCATCCTTGAAGCAAACTTTCATACAATCCGGAGGTTCTTGCCAGACTTTCTTCCTGTGCTTCAGCTCCGTTGATAAAACCTCCACCCGGATTTTTTGCCGATGCGAAATTTAAGCACATCATCTTTTCCTGATTTTCTTCTTCGGCTAATTGTAAAATTGCTTTTAAAGAACTGCATCTCCAGACTTCAAACTGAGTTTGAAAATGGGGTTCCGGAAACCTATTGTTTGTCAATTCTGCAAGTTCTTCAGGATAAAACAAAACTGTTCCTTTTGTCGAAGCTTCAAGTTCGTTCTCTATATTTATTTTTTCGTTGTATTCGTTCATATAATATTTTCTGGCCAAGATTTCCAGTGTATCTTTTGCCATTCCTTTATTCGTCATCGTTAGTTTTTTTATGTTTAATAGTAAATTTTCTACATCAGCATTTGTAGGTTCTTTAAAATCTTTCCCCATAAATACTTTTTTTACTTTGATATTTCCTACAATCGCCTGATTAAAAGTATCCAATTCTTCCGAAGAAACCCACAGTTCATTGTGATTTCTGGCGCCTACATTTTGTGCAGGATATTTATTAACTATTTCTTCCAGAACTTCAAACTGAGTAACAAATCCGAGATAATTTCCTGCCTCGTCTCTGGTATTCCATTTTTCTGCAATTTCGGAAGCATAGTCTTCATCTAAAACGGGATAGAAAATCGGTTGCCATTCCAATCTTGGAGGAAATTTTTTGAAATTACTTTCTATAATTAAAAGCATTTCTTTTTCTCCAACGGGTCTGTATAATGTTTTTGTTTTCATGGTTATGTTTTTTATATCTTATTTTTTAACGCAAAGCCGCAAAGTTTTTTGTTAATAATTCTGTTGATTTTTAAGTTCGCAAAGGCGTTTCACTTAACTAAGCTCGCAAAGAACTTTTCATGAGGTCAAATTTTAGAAATTATTTTATTCAAAATCGTAAACATATACATCAATATTATTTTGTAGTAATGTTCTTTCGATAATAGATTCGACTTCTCCCCATTTTCCACCAGCTAAACCACAACCAATTCTAGGTATATGGATACTTGCATTTAATTTTAAAGCTTCATCAGAAAGTTTATTTAGACACTGTTCAACGGCTTCATATCTGATTGGTGGAATTCCTTTTGAATTGATAATTGTCTTATGCTGGCCAATCATATTGCAGACCCAAATATTTTCTTCAACCTGAACGATTTGAATTTCTCCTAGTTTAAAATTCTCACCATTTTGAAACCATTTTCTGTATTCAGCTTCAGGTTTTCTCCATCGGTTTGAAATTGCCAACACAAAACCTTTTCCCCAACCACCGATATCGTTGCAAATATGAGCAATGATTTTATTTTCTTCACCTTGAGGATTTGTGGCGTCACCTTTTAAATACATCATCATTTTCATGGTTACTTGATTTTAATTTTACCTAAACTTAAGCACTTTTCAATATTTTTTAAAGTTCCGCTCTTTCTTTTTTCATCGCTATTGAAATCGATGGCTAAAAAATGAGTACAAAGTTCTATTCCGAACAGATCTCTTTCATCATCAGAATTAAATCCTCCAATTATTTTCCAGTTTTTTGCTTTTGTCTGAAATGAATTGGCAAAATATCTTGGTCTTTTTCCTACATGTAAAACGGTCACATTTCCAGATTTATTCTTTAAAAACTCCATCATTAAAGTATCGGTTCCTGAAAAATCTCCGAGAATAAATTCACACTCAGAAAGATTTAATCTTTTTAAGGGTTCTATATAAAACTGATGAAAATTTTCCCAAGATAAATTCCCATTCCCAGATACGTATATTTTTTTCATCGTTGTGTTTTTAGTATTTCTAATTTTTTTAACGCAAAGTCCACAAAGATTTTCTTTTTAAAACTTTATATATATTTTAAGTTTTGGCTAAAGCCTTTGGACTTACTTTTTTTATGAAAATGGACTAAAGCCCATTCCTATTGATAGGATAATTGTGTTTTAATTATTTTTAAATTTAATCAATCTCTTTATATCAATTAATTTTTCTAAAATCCTTTGAATATGGAGAATAAGATCCAAAAATCGCGTCAAATTTCACCTTAAGGTTTTCTAGTTTAAAATTTTCATCTAACTGGTCTAAACAAGTCACCACCAGATTTTTCTTTTGCCCAACAACATAGGCTTCATTTGTTTTCAGTGCATAATTCAACAATTCATAATCCAGATCTCCAAAACGCAAATCCTTTTGAAATTCATTAAAAGTACAGGTTTCTTCTTCATTATTTTTCAATGCTAATGATTTTTCATTACTCATCCATCCGCTCCCGTGACGGGTTGAATAATTTCTGGTCACATAAAACATTTCAATATGTTCAATTTCCAGTAGTTTGCAGACTTCATATGCATTTTTTGAAGTTGTATTGGCATAGGTCACATTGGGGAAAACACCATGATCCATATCCAGCAAAATTCCCTGACTTCCTTCAAAAATTAAATGATTAAATGATTGTAAATAATCATACCCTTCTATTTTCCAATCCATTTTATCGATGGCTTCTAAAAAATCCTGTAATGCATTATTGATTTCCTCACCTTCTTCAAAGCCGTAATAATTGGCAATTCCTTTTAATTTTTCAATCAACATCGTTCTTGGACCCATTAAATCAACGGCAAATAATTTAAACGGACCTTCATTTCTTTTCATCGTTGCACCGACTCCCTTTCCACAGGTTCCATGTTCTAAATTTTTAACATTTTTTCTGTTGTATAAAACATCAAAAGGCGTGGTAACTTTTGCCAAAGGATGAATAATCAGTTCAATATTTCCGTTTTTTTGCATTAATTCTTCCCTTTCATTGAATAAAAATGTCGGATGAATCGTGCAATGTTCCGTAAAATAGGAAGGCAAACCACGCAGCGCACCGCTCGCAAAGCTGGAATGAATGTGTTTTTGATCATCAATCATCACCGTATGCGCAGCCTGTTGACCTCCTGAAAACCGAATAACTACAGACTCAGGATGTTGCCGAGCCAGAAAATCGGTGGTAATGCCTTTGCCTTCATCCCCAAATCCTAAGCCTATAACTATTTGCGCCGTTTTCATTTTAATACATTTGAATATTATCTAATCCTTTCAAATCTGTTGTTTTCGTAAAGCTATCTCTAAATCTTCCGCAAACCACCTCTTTGATCACTTTTGGAACGTCTCTGTAGTCTTCAATAGATAAACAGTTTTGTCCCAACAGATCTTTCCATCCTTTGTCCGCATTAACTGCCTGTCCGGAATGTAAAACACTGATGTGAAAAACTTCATATTTCTTTTGAGCTTCCGCCAATAGTTCAGTATGCTTGAAAGTCTGTTGACCTGTTCCCATAATTTCTCTGATTGCAGAAGCAGGAAGTGTTTTCAGACAAGACTCGTCGCCTACTGTGAATAATAATCCTTTCTGATTTCTCTTTTCAAAGGCATCAGTTCTGGTATGAAAAGCAGCAAAATACCAAGCCAATAAGTAACTTTCTCCTGCATTTCCACCACCACCTGACTCGATATATGTTCTTGTCAGCCACATATCCAGTTCTTCGTCTCCGGATTCAAACTGACCTACCTGTAATGGATAGCCGTCGCATTCATGATCCCCGATTCCTAAAAATAAAAGCGCTGCATCAGGAACTCCGCCCTGGATAATTCCACCCATTAATTTGGGAAGACCTTCCTGAATCAAATCATAAGGAATATGTCCCATACTTCCCGTTACATCCAATCCTAAAATAATAGGAACCGAATTCGGATGAACTTCAGAATCTCTTGATTCCCTGAAAGAAATACCATAAGGATTCATCGATTCATGTGCTTTTCTTTTTGCATTCTGCGTGAAGATTTCACCTGCAGATTTTGATGCATATCCTGCTTTCTTTGCTCTGTCAAAACGAGCGTCCATGTCATATCTTGTACCTCCCATAACTTAAATTTTTTTGCCAAATAAATATTCAAATCTTTTTCTTGTCAGTTCTAATCGAATATTTAAATTTCTGATGATTAATGATAATTCTATGTCTTTCTGAACGAATGCTTCCGGCTGAAAATCAGCGAAAGTCAAACTGTTTTTGTCTAAAGGACTGATGTCTGTTAAACCTTCCTGTTCTCTTTCCAGCCTTTTGATCTTCAGTTCGATATCCTCTACTCTCCGCCTGTAAATCAGCGCTGCATCTTCTCCGATAATTCGGGCACGGTCCTCTCTAATCTGGTCATTATTTCTCTGTAATGACCCGATGAATCTGGGCTTTAGATTGTCTTCCATAATTCATTTTTATTTGTGTTAATTTTACGCTAATTTAAAACTGCATGGTTTTGCTTTAACTTTTCTTAAATTAGTTTTTAGAGTACATAACGTCTGTTCTCAAAACGTACTTTAAACCACTGATTAAAGTTTTTCCTTCGTGTCTCAAAGGATGGTAAAAAACTAACGCAGATCCTTTCTTCGGGAGTACAGTGAACAGATTTTCAAATTCAGTTTCTCCGCCTTCAAAATCATCATTCAGATAGATTAAAAAAGTGTAAAAGCTTACTTCATTTTCATTTCTTTCATAGCTTCCATCTCTATGCATTCTGAACAGTTGCCCCGGCAAATATTTATAAACCCTGAACATTTCATTAAAACCTGACAGGTTATATATTCCCGCTTTTTCCGGTAAGAATTCTTTTGCCTTTTCAAAGAGATTTGCAGCCATCTTTTCATCAAATATCATAAGCCTTTCATTATTTCTTATTCCTTTGCTCATGACCTGTTTTCCGTGCATATTTATTTTTGCCTCTTCGAAAGTCTGTTTCTCTGCTCTTTTTATATATTCATCACATTCTTCATCATTCAAAAAATTCTCTATAATAAAAATCTGTGGGTGTAATTCTTTCTTTTCCATAATTTATATTTTGTGTCGTGTTAGTGTGTTTTTACCTTCTTAATTCATCTCTTACTTCCATTAAAGCAAATCCTAAAAGATTTTCACCCTCCCATTGTGACGGATTTTGAGCTCTCGGATCGGTTTCAAGCATTCCGATTCCCCAAATTGCATCGTATGGACTGGCTTCTACCAGAATCTTATCATTTGTTGAAAGCAAAAATTCTTTAAACTTTTCATTTTGAGAAAACTTCAACAGATTTCCTTGTCTTACAATTTGATATTTGTGCTCATCCCAGATTTTCGGATCAAAGTTTTTTACTTTTCTTCCCAGACTTTTTGCCAGATTCGGAGTTTCTGCTTTTACAATTTGTTCTAAAACTTCATCATCATTAAATAATTTCGCTTTTCCGGCCATCATATAATGTTCAGCAGTTTTATAAATGATTCCATTTTCCTGAAATTCAAAAGGAAACCACTGACTGAAACAAGCTTTCGTAATTTCATCTTTCATGGTATGTCCCCAGAAGAACAGAAATTCTAGTTTCTCTTTTTTATTATATTTTTCAATCGTATTGTTTAATGTGTATTTCATTATTGCGTTATTTTTACACAAATTTAAAAGATTATGAATTTATTATCCAAATTTATTTGCGTTAATTTTACACTAAATAATTTAATCAACTGATTATCAGTATTAAAAATTTAATTATAAAGTAAAAGCGATTGTCATTCTGACGAAGGAAGAATCTTACTACAATTTACGGATTCTTCAATCCGCTCCGCTACTTTCAGAATGACAGCGATAGAAAACGATGTTAGTGAAGTTTTTAAATTTATTTGATTTCAAAATAAAACCCCTGCTCTTCAAGCTCCTTATACTTTTCCTCGTTAAAAGTAAATAGCTTTCCGGGCCTTCCACTACCTTCTTTTTTTAAAGTATTGGTATCATTGAGCAATCCATAGCTCATAATTTTTTTACGGAAATTTCGACGGTCAATTTCTTTTCCGATAATGGTTTTATAAAGATTTTCCAGGTCAGAAAAAGCAAATTCTTCATTAAGAAGGTTGAATCCGATCGGCTGATATTGAATTTTGGTACGGAGTCTTTTTAAGGCAAGATCAATGATAGTTTGATGGTCAAAAGCCAATTTTGGGAGCTGATTCACACTGAACCATTGTGCATCGTCTGCATCAGAATCAGCAAACAGTTCATGATAAGACGGATTTACAAGCCCCAAATAAGCTATTGAAACGACTCTGTTTCTAGGGTCTCGCCCAACATTCCCAAAAGTATAGAGTTGTTCCAAAAAATCAGGCTTTATGCCTGCCTCTTCGTATAATTCTCTTTTTACAGCATCATCCAGATTTTCGTCATCCAAAACCAGTCCTCCGGGAAGTGCCCAACCTCCTTTGAAGGGCTCAATATTCCTTTTTATCAAAAGAAGCTGAAGATCTTTTTTATCAAAATATCCGAAAATAACCGCGTCTACGGCAACTTTTATATCCTGTAATTTTTTGGGAGACTCCATTGTATTAATTTGCGTTATGAATACACAAAATTAAGATTTTAATTCTTACTTTTAATAAAAAAATTGAATGAAATATCTTTTGTATATCGTTATCGCTTCACTGCTTATCAGTTGCAAAAAAGACAAATCTTTTGCGGATGATATTGTTTTGGATTTTCCGAAGGATGAGAAACTGAAGTTTCAAGAGTTTAATGAGGATTTAACTCATCTTGGTACATCATTGATTTATATTGGTGAAAGCCGCCCTCGTATTGACGTAAAATATTACAAATATATTTTGCCACCTCCACTACTTCCAGCGAAAATTGATGAAAATGCAGAAGCAGCAAAAAAGTCTGAAGATTCTATTCAACTTATACAAAAACCATTCTTCAGAGCAGAAAAGATTCAAATTCTCAAAACTACAGAAACTTTATCCGATGCTTTGAACAGTGAGAATTTGTCAATTTTTGTCAGAGAAAAAGATACAATTCCTCTTTACAAACAAAATCTTGAAACAAAAAAAATAAACAAATACAAAGCTTTTCCAGTTTTTATAAAAAATATATCTAATAAAGTTTTAAAGATTCCTACCGATGCTAAAAATGTTGATCTTTTTATTTTAAATAATAATAAGTTTCAATATATAAGAAATAGTAATTATAGATTTGTTGGAATGGGATCATCTGCAATTCCGTATTTTGAATTAAAACCTGATGAAATACTGGTTTATTCTTGTCCATATTTTAAAAAAGGAGAAAAAAGAAAAGCAAAAATCAAGTTTACCAATACGGAATCAAAAGAATTCGAAATGTCTATTGATGAAAATATGGTAAAAAAGCTACGTGAAAGATTGTTTGAATAAAAAATCCGCAGAAATAATCTGCGGATTTTTACTTTTATCTATTACCTTTTTACTTGGCTCTTTCACTAATCATTAAGCTTCAAAACAGCCATGAACGCCGATTGCGGCACTTCTACTCTACCAATCTGTTTCATTTTCTTCTTCCCTTCTTTCTGCTTTTCCAAGAGTTTTCTCTTTCTGGAAATATCCCCTCCGTAACATTTTGCAGTAACGTCTTTTCTTAACGCTTTAATCGTTTCCCTTGCAATAACTTTCGTTCCTAAAGCTGCCTGAACCGCAATATCAAATTGCTGTCTCGGAATCAGTTCACGAAGTTTTTCACACATCTTCTTACCGATGTAATATGCATTAGAATCGTGAATTAATGAAGAAAGTGCATCAACCATATCTCCGTTAATCAGGATATCCATTTTCACAAGCTTAGAAGCTCTGAAGCCGATCGGATGATAGTCAAATGATGCATATCCTTTAGAAATAGATTTCAGTCTGTCATAGAAATCAAAAACAACTTCAGCCAAAGGCATATTGAAAACCAATTCAACTCTTTCAGAAGTTAAATAACTCTGGTTAACAATTTCTCCTCTTTTTTCAATACAAAGTGTCATTACAGAACCAACAAAGTCAGATTTTGTGATGATAGAAGCTTTAATGAAAGGTTCTTCTACTCTGTCCATAATAGAAGGATCCATCATTTCAGACGGGTTGTTAATAAGAATTGGAACTTCCGGCTCTTTTTTAGAATATCCGAAATACGATACGTTCGGTACCGTAGTAATAACGTTCATATTAAACTCTCTGTCAAGACGTTCCTGAACAATTTCCATGTGAAGCATTCCCAGGAATCCGCAACGGAAACCGAAACCAAGAGCTGCAGAACTTTCCGGTTCGAAAACCAGAGAAGCATCATTCAGTCTTAATTTTTCAAGAGAGAATCTTAATTCTTCAAAATCCTCAGAATCAATTGGATAAATTCCTGCAAATACCATTGGCTTTACTTCCTCAAAACCATCAATCGGTCCTGAGGCAGGCTTTTCAAATGAAGTAATCGTATCTCCTACTTTTACTTCTCTTGCATCTTTAATCCCTGAAACCAAATATCCTACATCTCCGCATTGAATCGTTTTCTTTGGAACCTGCTTCAGCTTCAAAGTACCTACTTCATCAGCTCCATATTCTTTTCCTGTTGCAAAGAATTTGATTTTTTCATTCTTTGTAATACTTCCGTTTACCACTTTGAAATAAGCTTCAATTCCTCTGAACGGGTTATAAACCGAATCAAAGATCAAGGCCTGAAGCGGTGCATCCGGATCTCCAACCGGAGCCGGAATTCTTTCAACGATCTGCTCCAGCAAATGATGAACACCTTCACCTGTTTTTCCTGAAACTCTCAATACATCTTCATATTCGCAACCGATCAAATTCATGATTTCATCCGTTACTTCTTCAGGATTTGCAGAAGGAAGGTCAATTTTATTCAAAATCGGAATAATAGTTAAATCATTTTCCAACGCCAAATATAAATTACTAATTGTTTGAGCCTGAATACTTTGCGCAGCATCTACAATAAGAAGAGCACCTTCACAGGCCGCAATTGAACGGGAAACTTCGTAGGAAAAGTCAACGTGTCCCGGTGTATCAATAAGATTTAATATAAATTTTTCGCCTTTGTATTCATAATCCATCTGGATCGCGTGAGACTTAATCGTAATCCCACGTTCTTTTTCCAAATCCATATCATCCAGCGTCTGAGACTGTAATTCTCTCTGGGTTACCGTATTCGTATACTCCAGAAGACGATCCGCCAAAGTACTTTTACCGTGGTCGATATGAGCGATTATGCAAAAATTTCGTATGTTTTTCATTTAAGAACTATGTAATTTGCAAAGATAATAAATTAAGGATAATTCCTTATCCTTAATTTATAGGGTGAAAATTAATTTCCGAAATTCACAAAACGCGGAATATCCGTTCCAAAAGAATTTATCGGCAAAAGATTATTTCGGTTGCTGTTAAAGTCAAAAACGGAATTATTATCAAAAGGAACGCGCGGATAATACATAAAAGAAACCTGGATTCTGTTGAAAACCAGAAAAGGATTATTAATCAGAACCCCCACTCCTATTTTTGTATTCATAGTGGTTTTCAATAATTTTTCATCCGGCATTCCCAACCATCCTACTGCCGCCGTTAAATACGGACTGAAATGAAAATTCTTCCATGTTTTTTTAATGAAAAGCTGAAGCTGATATCTTAAAACGAGCTTCTTGGTTCCGATATAATCGGCTGTATACACGGGAAACTCATCTCCTGAAGAAAGATTGATTCTGTCTTTATAAGAATAATTATGTTCCGGATTTCCCAATGCTAAAGTCGGAGAAAAGAAATGTCTGGCTTTAGCAAACTTCCAGTCCATAAGATTGGTAAAATAAGTTCCATCCAAGCGGAATGACTCACGATTTTGTTTATCTTCATTAAAGAATCTCCCGAACTGAGCTCTCAGAGTAAAGTATCCGATGTTTGTAAAATCGCCATAAGAAGCAGAAATTCCGGCATAAGGAATCACATTTTTACTCCTTGATAAAGCACCTGCTGTGATATTAACTGAATTTCCATAGGCAATATCTTCAGGCAAATCATATTGGAAAATATTTTTCTGAACCGAGAATTTTCGCTGAATATATCCAACAGACATCAAAAAACTGCTGTAAGACCTGAAATACTGAAACTGGTCTGCCTCAGGACTGTCTTTGTACTGATAATTCTGAAAACGCCCTATTAAAGCAATATTACTTGATACTTTTTCACTTGGATCTGATGAAACAGGAATCTGATATCCACCCCACAAATCCTGACTATAGACTTTAATCTGGGCCTCAGGAAAAGTAGTCTCCGATTCTATCGGAAGCAAAACATTCCGCATAAAATATTCGAAATTAAAACCTCCTGCCCATTTCGTTAATGGCGAGAAAAAATCTCTTGTAACATTAAAATTGATTCTTTCATTTTTAGAAAAATCACGTTCTCCCAAAATCTGGGCATTAATGTAAGAACCAAAAAGATTGTATGCCGTATAGCTTCCCAACAAGTAATTCTGTTTTTCTTTGGAATCATTTCTATAAAGAAAATCAAATTCGTGCCCCAATCCCAAAACATTTTCTTCAGTAAGTCCCAAACCAATCTTACTTCCCGAATAACTTAGCCTCGGCTTTAAACTCCAGGAATCAAGAACTTTTACCACAACATCAACAGAATCTTTAGAAGAAGTACTGTCTGAAATGCTAATATTAACCCTGTTTATAAAAGGCATTGTTCTAAGTAAACGCTCAGATTCATAGATTTTTTGAGCATTATATTCTTCTCCTTTTTTAAAAAGCAGGTAATTATTGACCGTGGAAACTTTCGTATTGGCATGAAGATGATTGGTAAACCAATCGTACCATTTTGATTTCTCTTTTTTATCTTCAGAACCATATCCAAATGGGTCAATAGTTTGTATTCTGATCGTTCTGATATGTCTTCCATTATAAGTTTCCTGCGCCAATTTTTCTGTAGTGGTTCTGACGGAAGCTGAATCTGCTTCTCTTCGAAATATGAAACGATGGAAAAATTTGGTTACTTTTCTTTTATCAGAAAATTCTTCGATTTTGTAATAGAGCGAATCTTTCTTTTCTTGCGCATTAAGAAAAGAAAAACTGCTTAAAAAGAAAATAATAATTAGAATCGATTTGTTCATCAAGGATTAAAAATACAATAATCTTTTAGCATCAATTTATAAGCCAAATAACAGCCGCGGGACGAACAAAAAAGACTTTCCCTGCTCCTATTCTACCGAAACCAAATAAAAAAGAGAGACTCAAAAATCTCTCTTTTTATCATCCTATTAAATTTCAGAATTTTGAAAATCATATTCTCCCGTCAGAGAATCTATATACACTTCTTCTTTATCCATCTTCTGCATTTTCTTTTGCCTTGAGTTTTCTTCAATTGCCCCAGCAATACCTCCAATGAGACCAAACATTCCATAAGTACTATTTGACTGAACCGGAAAAAGCGACCCCTTATTGCTTATGATATAAAAGCCCTTCTCATTTTTATTTAATTCTATAAAGCCGGACATTGTCTTTTTATACGCTTTTCCATTTTCAACATAAGCAAACATTTTAAAAGCAGAAATCCTATTCTTTTTACTGTTTTCTTCTTTAATGGCTTTCGTGACTTCACCTTTATCATTTCTTTCAAGAACGTAATTTCCCTGCTCCGGAACCTGATTGAAAAAAGACTGATGATCCAAATAAATACCATCTTTTAGCTGATCACCTTTAAAAACCTCATAATTACTTTTGGCAAAAGTTTCATAATCCCTCAGATCATCAAAAGAAACAGATTTTTCCGTTGGTTTGATTTCATATGATTTTTTAATAAAAATAGAATAGATTGCAGGTATATTTTTGACCATAAATTCTGAAACTTCTTTATTGCTAAAGGAAAATATAGTGTCTTTTTTGTATAAGAAATGATACTGATCTCCATCTTTTAAAAATGTTTGAGCCGAAAAATCAATTTTTCCTTCTGTATTTTTCCCCACAGTTTCTCCTACGGATAATTTCAGTCTTTTTAAAATAAGGATAAATTCAAATCCTCCTCCCTGATAATTCGATTTTGTGTACCAACTTCCAAAATCATTAGAAGGTGTCGTAGGAAAAACAACCTCTTTCATTTCTTTATTTTCCCCAAAAGGCAATGTTCCGATAGATTTATCTTCCCTTTGATCAAGAACAGTAAGGAATTTATAAGCACTCCCCTCACTGTTATTGGTTATATTCCCTCTGAATTTAATTACTTCTTTGTTCTGGGCAAACAAAATCATCACAAAACAAGTCATAAAAGCCTGCAAGATTTTTTTCATAGTTTAAATTTTCCGCAAAACTAAGCATTCCATTAAAAATTAAACGACCCTCATAAATAAATTATGAGAGTCGTCCAACATTAAAAAAATAAACTATTATGGGGTTTGCTTAGGTCTTGAATTATTATCATTTCCATGAGGTTTTCTTTCATTCATTTTATCTCTCATCATTCCCTCAGATTGAAACAATTTCAAAACTTTTTGGCAAGGAATTACCTGTTGCATTTTATCTGCATACTTTTTTCTGTTATCCAACAGCTTCTGTCCCACTTCAAAACTCTGCTGAAGCTTTGCTTTTGCTTCCTCATCAGATAAAGTTTCAGGATTAAAATTGGAATTGAACTGACTCTTTATCTGCTTCTGGCTATCCAGATATTCATTATAAATCTCCGTAAATTCTGTTTTATCATTTGGGTCAATATTCAGATTTTCCATCACCATATTATTCCTGAACTTCGTAAGAAGTGCTTTTCTTTCTTCGGGAGAAAGATTATTGATAACCTCCTTCCTCTCTTTGGGATCCATTTTTTTCCAGTCATAGTCTGTCCTTTGTGCGTTTAAGGCAAAACTATAAATGATAAAAAGTGTAAATAATATCTTTTTCATCCTTTCTTTTAATTATATAAATCTAAATAAACATCCTGAGTTGAATTGCTTGCCAGTTCTGATATTTCAGAATTGGTAAATGATTCCAAATACTCATTCATTTGTGTTTCATTATGTTTCGAAACAGGCTTTACTGTTTGAGGTTTTGTTTTTTCATCTCCGTTGCCGCTGTCCTGAACATAAGAATTTTTATTATTTTGATTATCAATTATTTGATTATTATTTTCAAGGGAATTTAAATCAGATTTTAATGTTTCATAAGCGATTTCACTTTCTGTTTTCGGTTCCTGATTATTCATAGCATATGTCGCCTGAGAATTCTCTTTTTCTTTTGAATCATTATTATTTAAAACAAAAGTCATCCCAAAAATCAATGCTAATGACGCTGCTGCTGCATAAACCCAATTTAATTTGAAGATGGGTGCTTTTTTAGCAGGCAACACATTATTTAATACATTCTCCTGAATCTCCGCAAACATATTTTCAGAAATTGTATAAATATTTTTGCGTTCCATCTGTTCGAGATCAAAATCATTGAACCCGCTCAAAACCTTACCCTGAATATTTTCAAATAAATTTTCAGGGACTTTATAAATGTTTTTACGTTCTAATTTTTCTAGATCAAAGTCTTTCATCTCCGTTTTTTCAAAAATTATCTTTCGTAATTTTCTTTAATATATTCTTCTATTTTTTGTTTGGCATAATGATAATTTGTTTTTAATGTTCCTACCGACATATCTACAATCTTAGATATTTCTTCGTAAGGCAAATCATCATAATACCGCATCATAAATACCAGTTTCTGCTTTTCGGGCAGGCTTTGTATGGCGTTCTGTAGTAATATTTGTATTTCTTCTGCGCTTCCCTCCGTATTGTCGGCAATAAGATTCTGCATATGGTATTCAGGATCTTCATCGGATTTCTGCATTTTCTTCAATTTATTTACCTGCTGTAATGCTTCGTTGGTAGCAATCCTGTACAGCCAAGTATACAATTGGCTATCGTTTTTGAACTGGTGAAAATTCTGATAAGCTTTAATAAAAGTTTCCTGCAAAGTGTCCTGAGCAAGATCTCCGTCCACAATAATTCTTCTTATGTGCCAATACAATCTACTTTGATAAGCATCCATCAGAGCGCGAACTCCTTTTTCCTGAGTTCGTGGATCTTGCATCAACGAAATAATTTCCGTGTCCTTAATCTTCATAAGATGCTTTCATTGTTTTGGATTACAAAAATATCTAAAAGTTAAATTACTTATTCAATTTTTAGTCCAAATATCAAAATAATATCAGAGAGTTATGGTTTATTTCGCTTACAGATTGAATATTAAAATCATATATCCCGTTTATAACTCTTCTTTTTTAAAAACTAAACCTAAAACCCTATCTTTGTTTTATGCAAATTGTAATCATCGGTTCCGGAAATGTAGCTTACCATATGGCAAAAGCTTTTGTGTTGAACAATATTCCATTGGCACAGATTTTTGGCAGGAATGAAACAGAACTGAAGAAAATTTCTGAAGAATTAAAAGTTCCTTTTTCAACAGAAAATCTGGAAGATGCAGATTTATATCTTATTTGTGTCAGTGATAACTCTGTGGAAGATGTTTCTAAAATCATTACCAAAAAAGATTGTCTGGTTACTCATACTTCAGGATCATTACCAAAAGAAATTTTAGCAGGGGAATACAGAAAATCAAGCCTTTATCCTTTACAAACGTTTTCAAAATCTAAAGAACTGGACTATTCCAATATTCCGTTTTTTGTAGAGGCTGAAAATGAAGAAGACAAGAATTTTTTGTTTGAACTGGCTTGTAAGATTTCAAAGAAAGTAATGGAAAGTACTCATGAAAAGAGAAAATACATTCATCTAACTGCAGTTTTCGCCTGCAATTTTGTGAATCATCTTTTCTCAAGGGCTAAGGAAGTTTCGGATTCCCAGGAAATTCCATTTGATTATTTTTTGCCGCTAATTGATGAAACAGTACAGAAAATTCATGAAATTGATCCTCAGTCTGCACAGACCGGTCCTGCGGTAAGAAACGATAAAAGAATCTTGGAACTGCATGAACAGTTACTAAATGGGGAAAGTCTGGAGATTTACAAAACAATGAATCATTCCATTCAGAAAATGTATAATTTATAGAAATGTTATTGTTGAAATGCGAAGTTAATCAATCGATTTTGCTTCCGGACATTTTAACAACTTAACGATTCAACAACTTAATAATACGATGAGTTATAAAGAAAAACTAAAAGATATTAAGGCATTTGTCTTCGATGTAGACGGCGTTTTCACTGACGGAAGTGTGTATCTGATGCCCGGAGGAAATATGTGCAGGGTGATGAATGTATTGGATGGATATGCAGTCGTAAAAGCCTTAAAAAACAATTATTTAATAGGAGTAATCACAGGAGGAAATGATGAAATGGTAAAACACAGAATCAATTACTTAGGTATTGAAGATTATTATCCGAAATCTCATAATAAACTCGAAGATTTTGAAGATTTCAAAAAGAAATATCATCTTAAAAATGAGGAAATTTTAACAATGGGTGATGATTTACCGGATATTCATATCATGGAAAATTCTTCTATTGCAGCCTGCCCAGAAAATGCTGTTCCGGAAGTGAAGGCTGTTTCAGATTATATTTCTCCCATAAAAGGTGGAAGTGGAGCAGTACGTGACGTCATTGAGCAGGTAATGAAGGTTCAGGGAAAATGGCACGACGATAACACCCAATCTATTTAATTGCTGAAAATGAAGATATTATTAGCATCACAGTCTCCAAGAAGGAAAGAGCTTTTATCAAACTTAGGTTTTGATTTTGAAGTGGTAAAAATTGACTGTGAGGAAATTGTTCCTGAGCATATTAAAGTAGGAGAGGCGGCAGCTTATCTGTCTGAATTAAAATCAAATGCATTTCAAAAACTGGAAGAAAACGAAATTCTACTGACTGCGGATACCGTTGTAGCCATTGATAATCAGTTTCTTGGAAAGCCACAAAATGAAGAGGAAGCCAGAAAAATGCTGGAGTTACTTTCAGGAAAAACCCATCAGGTTTATACCGGAATTACTATTAAAACTTTAAATAATACAATCACTGAAACTGATGTTGCAGATGTTGAAATCGATGAATTAACAACTGATGAAATAGAATATTATATTCAGAATTACAGACCTTTTGATAAAGCAGGAAGCTATGGAATCCAGGAATGGCTAGGAATGGCTAAAATTAAAAAGATACATGGCAGCTTTTATACAATTATGGGACTTCCTACCCATTTGGTTTACAAAATTTTGAAAGAAATATAAAGAGTTTCAATATAAAATTTTATTATTTTTACAAAATCATCAAATCTGCTGATAATAAAATGCAGATTAGCGAGTTATATTGAATAATGAAAAAGAAAATTTTATTCCTTTTAACATCCTGTATCGTAATTTCTTGCGGAATGAAAGTCAAGAAGCCGGAACAACGATCCAAATTTTTAAAAGGTTTTTCCACATACTACAATACTCTTTTTAATGCTAAAGATGCACTAAATTCAGAGTTTCAGACCCGGGATAAAGCGCATAAAGATAATTTTTATGCTCCTTATATTCCTATTCTTACCTACGAAGATCAGCCTTTAGGAAGTGATCTTGGCCAGTCTGCCGCATTTGCTGAAAATTCCATGAAAATGGGAGGCGTAAATGGGAGAGGAGAAGGCAGCAGAATGTCACCTAATAAGTCTCCGGGAGTACCTGGAATGTCTGGGTCTGGGATACCCGGAAACCCTCAGGATCCTAATCAAGCCACTCCGAAAGGAGCAAGTGCATTAGAAATTTCTGAAGCAAAAGCTTTAAAGGCAGTTAATAAATATTCAGTAATTAAAAATGGCGAAGAGAAAAACAAAGCCATTTTTGATGCTTATATGATTCTTGCACAATCCAGAATCTATCAGAATAAACCGTTAGAAGCTCTGGATGCTTTGAACTATGTTTTTTCTAATATGAAAGGCGATAAAAGGATTCCTTTGGCTTATATTTACCAAGGTCTGGCTTATTCGCAGATGAAAAACTATAATAAAGCCCATGAGATTTTTGCCAGACTTAAGGATGAAAAAATTGATAAAGATTATAAGAAACTTTTGACTATTTTCCATGCAGAATCCTTATTGGATGCTGGAAGAAAGGAAGAAGCAGTAACAGAATTAGACCTTGCTTATGAAGTAAATAACAACAGAAAACTGAAAAGCAGAATTGCTTATTTGAGAGGACAGGTATTAGAAAATCTGGGACAAAACGAAAAAGCAAGAGAGAGTTTCTTAGCTGCCTATAAATATGCCAATGACTTTGAATTTGAAGTAAAATCTCAGATTGCCGTAGCAAAAACCTTCAATGGAAAAGGAGATTACAGCGGTGCCAGAAAATATCTTGAAGACATCAGTAAAAAAGGAACATATGCTTCCAGAAAAAATGAATTTTATTATGCTTTAGGATTAATGGCAAACAAAGCCGGAAAAACAGAAGAAGCTCAACAGTTTTTCAGAAAATCTTTAAAGGAAAAAGTTTCAGATCAACAGCTTCGCGGACTGACTTATTATGAAATAGGAAAGGGGTATTTAGATAAAAACGATTACATTGGAGCAGGAATTTATTATGATTCTGCATTAGCTGTAATGACTTACCAGCCTTCAAAAATTCTTTTACAGGATCAGTCGTCTTACATCAAGAAAATCTCTAAAAACTACTATCTGATCAAGAAAAATGACAGTATCATTTCTTTAGCTAAAATGAGTCCTGAGCAGAAAACAGACTTTTTTACCAAATATATTGCTAAGATAAAAGCAAAAGAAGAAAAAGAAGAGCTGGAAAGAAGACGTGCCGAAAGAAACAAAGGTTTTGATACAGGAGATTATAATTCTACCTCTATTTTTGCCAACAGCTCAAATTCTTTTGAAGATTTTGGAGTTGCCGCTAAAGGTTTTTATTTTGCCAATACTGGTACTGTAAGCAAAGGAACATCAGCATTTAGGCAGACATGGGGGGACAGAGCTCTTGCTGATAACTGGCGTTATTCTAAGAAAATGGCCACCCTTGAAGATATGAAAAATGAGGCGTTAGGAACCACTTCAGTACCTAATCCAAGACGTTTTGAAACGGCTTATTATATTGAACAAATTCCAACTGATATAAGCCAATTGAAAAAGGATAGAGATACAGCTTCCCTAGGATTGGGAATCATGTATCAGAATTATTTTACCAATACTCCTTTAGCTACAAAAACGCTATACGATCTGGTGGATGTGAAACCTGAAGAAAAAGTAATGCTCCAGGCACTGTACGAAATTTTTGCCATGAATTATGAAAAAAATCCACAGGCAGCCGAAAGAGCAAAACAAAAGCTTTTAACTGATTATCCGTATACTTCTTATGCGGAATTTGTAAGAAATCCTAAGAGCAATACTTTCGTAAAATCATCTGAAGATGTAGAAAACAAGTATAAAGAAGCATTTGCCCTCTACGAAGCTGAAAAATTTACAGAGAGTAAGGCTATTTTGGATCAAGCCATACAGCAGTATCCTAAAGACGCATTGATTCCTAAATTGTATCTTTTAAATGCTTTCAATTCAGGAAAAGCGAATGGAAAAGAGGTGATGATTCTTCAACTGGAGCAAATCGCCTTAAACTATACCAAAACTCCTGAAGGAATCAAAGCAAAGGAAATGCTTAATTATTTAAAAAGTGATATTAAGTTCCAGCCTACAGATAACAAAGGGAATACAGTTCCACAAAATAAAATGAATAATAATGTGGCTCCTCAGCAGCCTGACAATGCTCCTCAACAAATAGGCACATTGAATGAAGGAAATACTAAACCTGCAAAAAAGCTGAATAATCGGCCGGGAATGCAGCCTCCAAATACGAGTCCAGTCCCTGCAAAACCACAATAAAAATAAAAAAGCGAAGAAACTAATCTTCGCTTTTCTTTTTCTTTACTCCATGAAAATCCTTAAGATAAAAAGGTTCAAAGTAAGCTATATCTTCAAACTCTTTTTTATTGATTTTCTCAAGGCTCTTTTTAATTAAATATTGCGCAGAAGGGTAGATGTCTTCATTATACTCAGCATTAGGAAGCTGTAAAATTTCCTTTGCCTTTTTAGCGCCATCTCCTACAAATATTACTTTTTTGTCTTTAAATTCTTCAAAAGAATGTTCATCTAAAATTTTAGCTTCCGTTTCAGAAATCTCTTCTCCTGTTTTTCCATCATAAACTGCCGTATAAACCTCCATTCTTCTCGCATCGATCAAAGGGATTACAAAGTCATAGTTTTTACCTAAAAAGGGCTCTATCATACTTTCTAAAGAATTCACAGCAACCAATGGAACTTTCAGTCCATAACAAAAGCCTTTTGCAGAAGAAGCACCAATTCTTAATCCTGTATACGAACCCGGACCTTTTCCTAATGAAACAGCTTCGATATCTTTCACAGAAATTCCGGCTCCTTCCATAGCCCACTCAACAAAAGTATGGAGACTTTCAGACTGCTTATAATTATCGGAAACTTCCTCTGTAAGGCACAGAAGTTTTTCGTCGTCTGAGATTGCTACCGAGCAGTTTTTCGAAGAAGTTTCTAGATATAAAATTTTCATTTTTTCAGTATAATAATTTGATTGTTCAGCGATTTAACTACTAAACATTTCTGCAAATTTAAACCATTATTTTGAGACTACTTTCTGTAAATCGTTCTCGGTTCTGCCTGAGCAGTCGGATAGATCGTCATATCCGAAATACACACATGTTTCGGAGCGTTTACACAATAGGCAATAGAATCCGCTATATCTTCAGCTTTTAAAGGCTCATATCCTGCATATACAGTAGCCGCTTTTTCACCGTTTCCTTTAAATCTTACCATAGAAAAATCTGTTTCTACAGCTCCCGGTTGAATATTGGTTACTTTAATTCCGAATTCTGTTAATTCGATTCTCATTCCTTCCGAAATTACATCCACCGCTTTTTTTGTAGCACAGTATACAACTCCATTTGCATACGTTTGCCTCGCCGCTACAGAGCTTATGTTTACAATATGCCCTGAATTTCTTTCTTTCATGCCCGGAATAATCATTTTGGAAACATATAAAAGACCTTTCACATTCCCATCAATCATTGAATCCCAATCATCTGTTTTTCCCGCCGAAAGAGGATCTAAACCATGTGCATTTCCTGCATTATTAACCAGAACATCAATATCTTTCCATTCTGCAGGAAGTGAATTGACCGCTGTTTCGACTTCTTCTAAATTCCTTACATCAAATTTTAAACTAAATATTTCGGTGAAATCTGATAATTCTGCTTTTAATGATTCAAGAACTTCAGATCTTCTTCCGCAAATGATAATTCGATTTCCTTGTTTAGCAAGCAGCTCCGCTGTAGATTTTCCTATTCCGGAAGTCGCTCCGGTTACTAATATTGTTTTCATTTTATTGTAAAATGTATGATTCTAGATCGTAAACACTTGATACTTTAGTTGGCATCAAATGCTTCAAAAGCATCTTCAATATGCTCCATATTTAAGTTTCCTTTGTCATTGGGAAGAACAGAAATAATATCAAATCTCACCTCCTGATTTTTATTAAATTCTTCTAAGTAATGATTCGCCGCAGAAACGATTAATTTTATTTTGGTTTTAGTTACTGCTTCCTGAGGCAGCATAAAAGCATCTGTAGATCTTGCTTTTACTTCCACAACAACAATCAGATTATCTTTTTCAGCAATAATATCGATCTCAGCTCTTTGAAACCTGAAATTTCTCACTAAGATTTTATAGCCGTTTTTCTGTAAATATTCAACAGACAGATCTTCTGCTTTTTTTCCGAAATCGTTGTGAGTCGCCATTAAATTATAAGATTATTTTTAATACAATGAGCTATTATACAAAAGCATATGATCAGTAAAATGATCCAAAATAATGATCCATATAAAGCAAGATTGTATTCTTCTCTTTTATTCCAAATTTCCCTTAGACTTAATTTATCTCCTTTAATTAAAGATATAAAATAGACTACATACATACCTAGAGTACGAAGAAATAAGAAACCCATTTAAAACTCAACCTTAACCTTATCCTCAACCTTATCCTCAACCTTCATTTTCATCTTCCCACCAATAATCAAAGGCCGATTATCTTTAATATGACCATTTGGAAAACCAAAAACTACTGGAAAATCATACCTTGAAATTCTATTTGAAATCAACTGATAAGCAAATTCATCAAAGCTTTCTTCATATTGTTGATTCTCTTTTTCATCACCCATATTGGTCATTCCACCAATAACTAATCCTGAAATTTTATGGAACACTCCGGCTAATTCAAGACTCATGATCATCCTGTCTAGTGCATAAAAGTTTTCTCCTATATCTTCTATGAATAAAATTTTATCTTTAAAATCAAAAGAATATTTAGTTCCTAAAAGGGCATAAATTAGCGCTAAATTTCCTCCAACCAATTGTCCTTCAATTCTTCCTTGCTTATTAAATTGATGGGATTTTAAGCTGTATTTTGGAGTTTTTCCTTTTAGAATATCAAAAATTAATTCATAGCTTTCTTCCGTCACTCCAAAACTTGAAGTTTTAATGGTTTGTCCATGAATAGAAGCAAAACCTTTTTTCAACAGATAGCTTTGGATCACCGTATTGTCAGAATACCCGATATACCATTTCGGCTTTTTTGTAAAGTTTTTAATATTCAGATTCTGAATAAGATGCTGACAACCATATCCTCCTCTTGAAGCCCAAATTGCTGCTATTTCATTGTCATTTAAAGCCCAATTGATATCTTTTATTCTTTCCTGTTCTGTTCCGGCATAATTATATCCGTTTGAAAATTTGGTGTAAAGATGTTCACCTAAAACAGGTTCATAGCCTTTACTTTTAATCATTTCAATTCCTTTTTCCAGTTGGGAAGCATCTACAGCTCCTGCAGGAGAAATTACAGCTATTTTATCGCCTTTTTTAAGGGATTTTGGAAAGATCATTTTTGTCATTTGGATTTTTGATATTTTACTTCAGTTTTCTCGGCTTCTTCCAATCGTTTATCGAATTGATTGAATTTTTTGAAGCTCTGCAAAAAGATAAAGAAACTGAAAATAATAAGAATTCCGCCTACAATTCTTCTGATTTTATTCGCCAGTTTCTGGGTTAATTTATCATGGAACTGTTTAGCTAAAAATATTTTGATAAGATCGATGAACAGGTAAGTCCCGATCACAATTCCTATGTATAAAATAAAATTGCCGGTATCCGGATATTGATTTCTCACCGAAATCACCGTTACCAGCCAAAAAAGGATGACTCCTACATTTAAAAGATTGAAGAAAAAACCATTAATAAACGTTTTAAAATAATTCTGATTAATGATTTTTTCTTCACCGGGCATATGCATTTTGGTTTTTGTGACCATCATTACAATTCCATATACAAAGATAAGAATAGATGTAATTCTGTAAAAACCGGGATGTTTATCAATTAAAGTTACAATATCTGCGCTCGCATAATAAGCTGCTAAAATGCACAATAAGTCTGCAGAGATCACTCCTAAATCCAGTGCTAAAGCATGTTTAGGACCTCTGGAAAAGCTGGTTTCTATTAAAAGGAAAAAAATGGGTCCTATAAAAACCAGACTCAACATGAATCCTAATACAACAGCAGATAATATAAGTTCAAACATTCAGTATCTTTTTAAAATGAAAACTAAATTTCCATTTCATTTTATACAAATTTAAACTTTATGATTTAATTATTCAACTATCTTAAAGTCCAACTGCTTCTGAATTAAGTTTGCTTTCACTACTTTGATCTGAACATTGTCTCCCAACTGATATTTTTTTCCATGTTTCATTCCGTAAACTGCATGTGTTTTTGCATCATACATATAAGAATCATCCACTAAATCTCTTAGTTTGATTAAACCTTCTGCACCGTTTTCAGGAATTTCTACCCAGAAACCGAATTCCGCAACGCCAGAAATCACTCCATTAAAGGTTTCTCCTAAGTGTTTTTCCATGAATTTCACCTGCATGAATTTGATGGAATCTCTTTCTGCATCCGCTGCCAATCTTTCCATAGAACTGCAGTGTTTAGCTTTTTCTTCAAGATCAGCTTTGTTTGGAGATTTTCCGCCATCCAAATAATGTTGAAGCAATCTATGGGCAATCAAATCAGGATAACGACGGATAGGAGAGGTGAAGTGGGTATAATAATCAAAACCAAGCCCGTAGTGACCGATGGGTTCCGTAGAATACACCGCTTTACTCATGCTTCGCATGGCCAGTGTTTCAATCATATTTTCTTCTCCTTTTCCTTTTACATCATGCAATAATTTATTCAAAGATTCAGCAACTTTTCTCGTATTTGCCAAATCCATTTTATATCCGAAAGTAGAAACAAAATCTCTAAGAGATTCCAGTTTTGCAGGATCCGGATCATCGTGAACTCTGTAAATAAATGTATTTTGAGTAATATCACCTTTTTTGTTTAAAGAAATAAATTCTGACACTTTTTTATTGGCCAATAACATAAATTCTTCAATCAGGTGGTTTGAATCTTTACTTATTTTAAAATAAACTCCAACTGGTTCATTGTTTTCATCCAGATTGAATCGGACTTCACTTCTGTCAAAAGTAATGGCTCCTTTTCTGATACGTTCTGCACGCATGATTTTTGCCAATCGGTCCAGAACATTGATTTCTTCCTGCAGATCTCCCTGTTTTGTTTCAATCCTTTCCTGCGCTTCTTCATACGTAAATCTTCTGTCGGAATGAATCACCGTTCTTCCAAACCATTGTTTTTTGATTTCTGCATGATCATTCAATTCAAAAACCGCAGAGAAAGTAAATTTGTCTTCATGCGGACGAAGCGAACAAACATCATTACTCAATACTTCAGGAAGCATGGGTACAACTCTGTCTACCAAATATACCGAAGTGGCTCTCTGATACGCTTCATCATCCAGAATCGTTCCCGGAATTACGTAATGCGAAACATCTGCAATATGAACTCCGATTTCCCAATTTCCGTTTTCTAATTTCCTGATCGATAAAGCATCATCAAAATCTTTGGCATCTTTCGGGTCGATCGTGAACGTACAAATTCCACGCATATCCCAGCGTTTGGCAACCTCTTCATCATTGATGCTTCGGTCAATTTTATCAGCATCTCTTTCTACTTCTTCAGGGAAGCTGTAAGGCAAACCATATTCAGCAAGAATTGAGTGGATCTCGGTTTCATGTTCTCCAGGAGCTCCCAAAACCTTGATAATTTCACCTTCCGGATTTTTATCTCCCGGCTTCCATTCTGTCATCTTTACGATTACTTTATCGCCGTCTTCAGCACCTCCGAATTTTCCTTTCGGTATAAAAATATCTGTATTAATTGTTTTTTTATCGCAAACCACAAACCCGAAATCCTTGTGGGGAACTACTTGCAAAGTTCCTACAAATTCAGTTCTTGTTCTTTCCAACACTTCCAGGACAGATCCCTCAAGCTTTTTACCTTTGTACGTGTAAGTAACAATTAAAACTTTATCACCCTGTAATGCATCTTTCACATTTTTGGAGTGGATAAAAATATCATCATCCAGGCCTTCAACACTGACGTATGCATTTCCGGACTGATTGAAATCAATAATTCCGGTTAAAGTTCCTTTTATATTAAGGTTGATGATATATTTTCCTTTTTCAGTTTCTTTAATTCTTTCCGAAGCCTGAAGTTTGTGTAAAGCCTGAACCACAAGCTCTCTCTGTCTTGGGTTTTTATAATCTATTCCATCAGCAATCTGCTTGTAATTATAGATTTTTGTGGAATTTTCATTCATAAAACGCAGGATCAATCTTCCGATTTCCATAAGTTTATGATCGTTTTTCTGACTTATATATTTTCTTTTTTTTGCCATTTTTTAATTTAATTGTATAAAGATATTTCCTTTAGCTTTTAATCGGAAATATTTTTGTTCTAAATATGAATTCTCATTAATCCTAACTGTAATTTCATCTTCTTCATTAAAGAAAACATAGATATTAAAATTTCTGGAAGGATCAATTTCTTTAAGATTCAATTCTTTAAAATTATTTTTTGCGTTATAAAAAGTTATTCCATCAATTTTTTTAGAATACACCTTTTTGAACGACTGAATTTTTTTATTTATCTCTGCATTTTCGCTATACGAATACACAATCTTAGAAGGAAACTTATTGACGAATTTTCTAAAATTATTTTCATTCCAAAACATTTCAGAAGCTAAATTTACCTCCAGATTTAAAGGAGAATAATCTGTTCTATCCATTCCACAACCAGCCATTTGTGAAAAACTTGCCACTTTTAAAGTTATTATTGTTGATTCAAATTCTTTTAAGTCAATCTTACTGAAAATAAAATCTGCTAGTTTTTCGTAATTAATATTTTTTGTTCTTTTAAAAAATTCTTCCTTTACTTTTTGTAATTCCTGATCACTGTACCTTTTGTACTCAGGAATTTCCTTGCAACCATTAAACTTGGGAGAACCTGGAACTGTAGGACATGCATCATCTTTATCTAAAATTCCATCCCCATCTGTATCTGGCCAGGGACAACCGTTATTTTCCGAAGGTCCTGCAACAGTAGGACATGCATCATCTTTATCTATCAGACCATCTCCGTCTGAATCAGGCCATTTACAGCCATTATTTTCATAGCTCCTGCATCTTTCGGGCATTTGTCTAAATAAAACACTATCTGCATCTTCATCGGAAAGACAAATCTTTTTACTGAATTCTTTCCTACATTTTTTGAAAGACATTTGGTCGGTAATTTCTTGTGCATTCGTACTGAAAAGGATAAAGAATAAAAAGAAGGTATAGTAGATTTTCATCACGCAGTTTTAAAATTTGTTTTCATCATTGGTAGGTATTTCCTTCTATTTTTTATTGTGATATTCTGTTATTCTTACGAACTTCATCGCAATTTGTATCTTCATAATTATTTCTTTTCAGGCTGTCTTTAGCAGTTTGTGCTTTAAAAGCCAAAAAAGAAAAAAATAAAAATAGCTTAATAATAGTTTTTATCATTTTAAATTTTCCAATTCTTCTAAAAGTTTATATACAAAAGAAAGTGATAATCCTGTTACTTTTTGCTCTGTTTCCTAAAGTTAGAATTTTGTTATCAACTTCATTGCATAATACCTCATTAAACTTTATTCATGGAAACATTAGCTATTTTTTTCCACCACAATGGAAGCTTGACTTGTATAAAATTACTACAAATATGGAGAAGAGAGGAGAAAACCTTCTATTAAATATTTTTTAATACTTAAAAAGGATTCTGTAGGAAATAATAGACTGGTAAATTCTATTGGACACTGCAAAGATATAAATAAAAAAATAAATAAGGCTTGTAATATGATTTACAAGCCTTTATTGTTTTAGCAAACTGCAATTTTATCAACTCTGGTTTGGTGTCTTCCCCCTTCAAAACCTGTAGAAAGAAATCTGTTTACAATTTCTATCGCTAATTCTTTTGAAATAAATCTTGCCGGAATAGAAATCATATTAGCATCGTTATGCTGTCTCGCCAGCTCCGCAATTTCCGGCATCCAGCAAAGTGCGCAACGGATTTTCTGATGTTTGTTAGCAGTGATTTGAACTCCATTTCCGCTTCCGCAAAGTAAGATTCCAAGTTCGTTTTCTCCGTTTTCCACTGAAGTGGCCGCAGGATGTACAAAATCTGGATAGTCAACACTGTCTGTAGAATAAGTTCCGAAATCCTGAACTTCGAAGTTTTCTTCCAGATGCTTGATAAGGATCTGCTTGTATTCAAAACCTGCATGATCTGCTGCAATAGCAATTTTTCTTTTCATTTTTACTTTTATTTTATATCTACCGTAATTAAATCTTTTGGCAAAGTTACGTTAAATCCAAATTTAATCTTCTTAGTTTCATTAGGTTTTATATTAAAATTCCAAATAAGTGAACCCTGCTCTTTATTATAATTTGCATTATCAGGGTTTATCATTTCTATTTTTACATTTTCAGCCGTAGAAAGTGGAATCTGATCTTTCAATTCAAGATTTATGGTAGTATCTTTATTATTTTTAACCGTAATTTCATAAGAATAGCTTTCAAATTTTTCCTTTTCACCTAAATCTTTAGTTTGTTTATTGATCAATTCTCTTTTTGTAAGAATATTAGAATCACTTCCAAGGCTGACCAACATCTCATTAGTAAGCTGATTGGTATCGATATTTATTGTACCAATCAACATATCCTCCATAAAAACGTCTGCATTTCCCGGAAGAAAATTATATTTTGAATAATCTTTGATATATGCCAAAAGGAATGTTTTGTTTTCCAGCTTCGGAGTCGTAAAATATTTATATCCTGTCGTTACATCAAATTCATTAATATCTTCCGTAACTTCAATATCTGTAGGAATAACGGTATCTTTATCTAAACTAATCTCGGTTTTCATAGTTTTCTGGGAAATTTTTGACTTACCGATAACTGCAACTTCCTGTATGGCATATGCTCTTTCATTGCTGGAACTTTTTTCTCTTTGAAATGCCTGATTGGAAACATAATAATCTTTTTCTGTTCTTAAAAACCAACGGTCAAGCTCATAAGGCTTATCTTCAGAACTGAAGCTTCCGTTGATCAGTTTTATAGGCACATTTTTAAGCTCAAGACCAGTATTCTGCTGTATTTTTGCTTTATATAAAATTTTTAGCGGCGACTGGATTCCATTTGATTTAATTACATAATAAGGACGCCAGTTTGCACCCTGAATATTCTGATTAACTTCAAAATTTACATGTTGCTTTTTATCACTTGTTACCTGCAAAACAAGAATATTAGAAAGCCCTGAATTTCTTGAAGAAACGTTTCTTTTGTTTTCTAAAGCAGAGATTTTACTTTGAGTTGCATTAAGCTTCGCATTTAAAGAAGTTTCTTCAGTATAAAATTCTTTAAGCGTTTTCTGATTAAACTCTATCATTTTTACTATATCAGCAGAAGTAGGACTTTGCAGTCCTTGATTTTTCTGAACAATTCCTATTGAGTTTCTAATTAAGGACAAGTCCTGTTCAATCTTTTTATAGGATTTTCTGTAGAGTTCAATACTATCATTTATAGCATCTGTATCATAGTTTTTCCCAATTTTATCTGAATATTGAAAAGCATTATCGTTATAAGATTCATATCGGATGAGTGTAATTTTCTTATCCGGTTTAAAAGAAGAAATGTCTATTCCTGAGTTTCTTCCAAACTCTTTAATAATGATATAATTTTTCCCCGGAAGGACGTCTGCAGAAAAAGATTGCTTCACCATTCCGCCACTGTAATAGATTTTTGCCTCTTTTATTTTCGAGGTCGTTACTGTATAATTTTCCTGCCCAAAACACATGAAAACAGTTAAAAAAAGAACTAATACATTGATTTTCATCATATTGTTGTTTTATTGTTTTAAATTCAAAACTTATTCACGATTTGTTAGTTAAATTCTCATTAACTGTTAAGAGCATTGTGAATAACTGTGGATAACTTCGTTAAAAATAATATTTTTTTTGTTCTGGAAAATTTGTAATGAAATTTCCACCAAAAATTTTGACTCTAAATTTTCAAAAACTTTTTTTCAAGTAATCTTTAGTTTTTCCATAAATCGGTTATTAATAAAGAGAATTGGGGAAAAGTTACTAATAATTGTTAGTAACGAAGTGAAAAATCACATTTCCAGGAAATTATAATGTAAATAAAATGTGAATTGAATAAAAATTTAATGTTATCAAGTTTTAGCTAAAAAGTTATCCCCTAAACTCACATCACTCAACAACAATAGCGTATTCTTTTTTTTAAAAGAAAAAAAATTGTTGATTAATAAGTGTTGGGTTTGCGGGAAACTTTTCTGAAAACTTTTTTCTGCTTGCGACTAATCAAGAATTTTAAAATCTTACATTTGTGAAAAGAAAATTCAACGTTATTTATGAAATCGGCTCTATAGAATTTCCCGAACGGGAGAAGCTCTGGAATGCAGGTATCATGACCATAGAAAATAAACAGTATATATGAAAACAATCAATGATTTCAATTTTAATGGTAAAAAAGCTCTTGTAAGAGTAGATTTTAATGTTCCTCAGGATGATCAGTTGAAAGTAACAGATAATACGAGAATAGTAGCTGTAAAACCAACAGTTGATAAAATTCTTAAAGACGGAGGATCTGTAATTTTAATGGCTCACTTGGGAAGACCAAAAGGAGAAGTAAAGGATGAGTTTTCATTGAGACATATTGTAGATGAAGTATCTGATGTTCTAGGACAGGAAGTTAAGTTTGTAGATGAATGCATAGGAGAGAAGGCTGAAAAAGCTTCTGCCGATCTTAAACCGGGTCAAATCTTATTATTAGAGAACCTGCGTTTTCATAATGAAGAGGAAAAAGGTGATGAAGCATTTGCAGAAAAACTTTCCAAATTAGCAGATGCTTATGTAAATGATGCATTCGGAACCGCTCACAGAGCTCATGCTTCAACTGCTGTAATCGCTAAATTTTTTCCTTCAACTAAATTTTTCGGTTTATTGATGGCTAAAGAGCTTCAGGCAATCGATAAAGTATTAAAAAGTGGTGAACGTCCTGTAACTGCGATACTTGGAGGATCTAAAGTTTCTACTAAAATTACAATTATAGAGAATATTTTACCTGCAGTGGATAATTTAATTATCGGTGGAGGTATGGCATTTACTTTCATCAAAGCTCTTGGAGGTAAAATTGGTACTTCTCTGGTTGAAGAGGATAAATTACCTTTGGCTCTTGAAATTTTAGGAAAAGCTAAAGAACATAATGTAAAAGTATATCTTCCTTCAGATACCATTATTGCTGAGAGTTTTAGTAACGATGCAGAAAGAAAAGAAGTAGATATCTATGCTATTCCTGAAGGATGGATGGGATTGGATGCTGGTCCAAAATCAAGAGACCATTTCAATGATGTATTATTGAATTCAAGAACAATTCTTTGGAATGGACCAATTGGAGTTTTTGAAATGTCAAACTTTGCAGCAGGAACCGTTGCTCTGGGTGATAGCATTGCTGAATCTACGAGACAGGGAGCTTTCTCTTTAGTAGGTGGAGGAGATAGTGTTGCTTTCGTAAAGCAATTCGGTTATGGTGAAAAAGTAAGCTATGTTTCTACCGGAGGTGGAGCAATGTTAGAGAGTTTAGAAGGTTTAGAGCTTCCTGGAGTTGCCGCCATAAATAACTAAACTTTTTAAAAAGATATTGAAAGTCTGCTGTTCTATAGCAGACTTTTTCTTTTTATAAATTTCTGTGGTATTTTTACTTTTTACTTTTTGCTGTTTTTTTGTTATTATAAAGATTTTTTTGAAAACTTTTATGCTTTCTCTTTCTGTTGTACTGTATTGTTTTAACTTAAATAAATATAGGCGATTCTCAGAGTGTTAATTTGACTTATGACAATATCAGATTACATTAAGTTATCTATAAAAGTAAAATATTGAAATTATTAGAGTCATTTTCTATCTGTTCTACTGAACAATTATCAACTGAAAAAAATCTATTCGATTCTCAGGCTCTTAATTATAAAAATAAAATATTTTGTGTTCCTATTATTTAGAGTGCTTACTAACATTTTATTCATATTTTAAAAATTAATATTAAGTTTTCGCATTTTATATATTTTTTTTTAAAATCTTAATTTGAAATAGGAGAGGAGGGAAGTTTAATAAAATAAAAAAACTCAGAAATTTTTCTGAGTTTTTACTTTTTATACTAAAAATGCGAAAAAATGGCCTTTAGAAATAGGTCAAAAATCGATTTTCTATTTTTTTTCGATAATGTAGATCAAACTTGAATATTCGTTCGAAAAAAGGGCTTTTACGTTAGAAATTGTTCCGTAGATCGTTGCTTTTATCCAAAAAAGAGGAGATTTTTTATATTTTTCGCTTAACATCGAGATATAATAAGAATCAAGAACTAATGGTTTTATTTTTCTCATTTTCCAGCTTGGTTTCTTGGCAATAAGATTTTCCATTCCTTTTTTTGAGAAATGATACACATGTCTTGGTACATCATAAGCTGCCCAATATTCTTTATAATGTTGCGCATCATAAGAAGTAGGGTTGGGAACTGCAATAATTAAAAGTCCTTTTTCTTTTAATTTGTTATTGAAAATTTCAAGCATCTCATCCTGATTTTCCACGTGTTCGAATACATGCCAAAGAGTAATGGCATCCAGACTCTGATCCTCAATGGTATTAATATTATCTAAAATTGTTGCTTTTGAAATCTTATTTTTAGCAGCTTTTCTAGCATCAGCATCAGGCTCAAAACCGAAAGTTTCAAAATCATTTTCAATAAATTTTACAAATTCTCCGGCTCCGCATCCGTAATCCAATACTCTTGAACCTTTTTTAATTCTGTCTAAAAGTATTGTTTTTTTATACTGTAAATTGAATGACTGTAAAAATTTATAAAGCTTTTCTTTTAAACTTCCTGAATCCTGATGATGGGAAATATAATCTTCACTTTCATAATATTTGGAAATATTGGATGGAATAGGGGAGGTTTTAAAAACTCCTTTTGTTTCCGTTTCTTTAATTTCGAATATTTCCTGTGAAAGAAAATGATCTTTTATTTTCATTGAATTTGATTCTTTAACTATAAAAATTAAGATATTCAGAGTTAATAATAAGCTCATAAATACCTTAATTTTCGCTTTTATTTTATCTATGTTTCACGTGAAACATTTTATATTTAACGTCCTAAATAGACCAGTAAAACATTTATATCGGCAGGGGAAACACCACTTATTCTTCCTGCCTGAGCAATTGTTTTTGGTCTTACATTTGACATTTTTTGTTTCGCTTCGGCTGACAAACTTGAGATTTTTGTATAGTCAAAATCCTCCGGAATTTTAATATTTTCTAAACGATTTAGTTTGGCTACATTCTCTTTTTCCTTTTCTATATAACCTCTGTATTTAATATTAACTTCTGCTTGCTCTCTTACTTCATCATCATAAGTGGAAGAAATCTCATTAATAAAGTCGATTCCATCAAGCTTTTCTAATGTCATATTTGGTCTTGTAAGGATTTGAGCTGCTCTGTAAGCCTGATCAACCGGGCTGCTTTCTATACTTTCAAGAATAGGATTAATAACTCCTGGTTTTAAAGAGGTTTCTCGTAGGAAGTTCTCAAGTTCCTCACTTTTAGCTACTTTTTCGTTTACTCTTTGTAATCTGTCTTCTTTTGCCAACCCTAGATCAAAAGCCTTCTGAGTAAGTCTTATATCTGCGTTATCCTGTCTTAAAAGAAGTCTGTATTCTGCTCTGGAAGTAAACATTCTGTAAGGTTCTTCCGTTCCTTTTGTAATTAAATCATCAATTAAAACTCCAATATAAGCTTCATCTCTATTTAAGATAAATTCATCTTTTTCTTTTACTTTATTGTGAGCATTAATCCCTGCAATCAGACCTTGTCCTGCTGCTTCTTCATAGCCAGTTGTACCGTTAATTTGCCCTGCAAAGTATAAATTATCGATCAGTTTTGTCTCTAAAGTATGCTTTAATTGAGTAGGAGGGAAGTAGTCATATTCAATAGCATAGCCAGGACGGAATACTTTTACATTTTCAAATCCCGGAATATGTTTCATTGCTTTGATCTGCACATCTTCAGGAAGGGAAGAACTGAAACCATTTACATAGATTTCTACGGTTTTCCAACCTTCCGGCTCTACGAATAACTGATGTCTGTTTCTTTCTGCAAAACGGTTGATTTTATCTTCAATACTAGGACAATATCTTGGTCCTAAACTCTGAATTGTACCATTGAACATAGGACTTCTGTCAAATCCTTCACGTAAAATATCGTGTACGGTTTCGTTGGTATAAACAATATGACAACTTAATTGTTTGGTTAACTTAGGCGTATCTAAATAGCTGAATTTTTGAGGATTTTCGTCTCCTTTCTGTTCTTCCATTTTAGAATAATCCAAGCTTCTTCCGTCTACTCTTGGTGGAGTACCTGTTTTCATTCTTCCTGCTTCAAATCCTAGGGAAACCAATTGTTCTGTGATTCCGAAAGCTCTAGGTTCTCCCATTCTTCCTCCTCCTAACTGCTTATCTCCAACGTGGATCAAACCATTAAGAAAAGTACCGTTGGTAAGTACTACAGAACGTCCTTTTATCTCAATTCCCAATGAAGTTACTACACCTACTACCTTGTTATTCTCAACGATAAGTTGTTTTACCATATCCTGGAAGAAGTCCAGATTGGGAGTATTTTCTAATGCTAAACGCCATTCTTCTGCAAAAAGCATTCTGTCGTTTTGTGTTCTAGGAGACCACATTGCCGGACCTTTGGACAGGTTGAGCATTTTGAACTGTATAGCAGATTTGTCGGCTACAATTCCTGAATAACCACCCATTGCATCGATTTCACGCACAATTTGTCCTTTCGCGATTCCACCCATCGCAGGGTTACAGCTCATCTGTCCGATAGTCTGCATATTCATTGTGATAAGCAGAGTCTTTGAACCCAGATTGGCTGCTGCAGCTGCTGCTTCACATCCTGCGTGACCGGCACCAACTACGATTACATCATATATTTCTGAAATCATTTTATTATTGCTTGTTTTAAGCCTTAAATTTTAATCTTCTCTATAAATGTTTCACGTGAAACATTGTTTTGAAATACGCGCTAAAATAGCTTGTATAGCGGTTTATTTAACTTTATTTTTAATTATATTTAGTTAAATAATAATCTTCTTTTGCCCGCATTCCTTTTTCTTCTTCCTCGGTTTTATCCTTATATCCGCAAAGGTGAAGAATACCGTGAGCTAAAACTCTTCTCAGTTCTTCTTCATAATCTTTGGATAGGGTAGAAGCGTTATCTGAAATGCGCTGCAAAGATACGAAAATCTCTCCGCTTATTGTTTTTCCTTTCACATAGTCGAAAGTGATGATGTCTGTATAGTAATCATGCTGCAGATAATCCTGATTTACCTTCAGCAGATATTCATCGTCACAGAAGATATAATTAATTTCGCCAAGTTTTTTTCCTTCTGAAAGAATGATGTCTTTCAGCCAAGCTGTGTAGTCTGTATTTACAGATTCGGATAAGTTTTCGTAAAAGAATTGTATCATTGTTTTAAAACCAGTGTCCTAAAATAACACTGAATATACCTTTTTGATTATTTTTAAGTGAGTGACTAAAGTTGATCTTTATTTGTCCGAAAGGAGATTTATAGCCTGCAGTAATTCCCAGAGAGCTATAATTTAACTTTACGGTGTCTTCAAAACTGATATCGTCTGAAAGATTTGCAAAAGAGAAATTTCCGCTGACAAAATAATTTTTATTAAACTTAAATTGAACATCATTGGAAATCAAAACTACATTATTGGTGTTCAGCTGAGCAAAATTAAATCCTGCAAAGCTTTTAAAATTAACTACATTTTGTTCGAAAATTCCTCCCAGTCTGTATTGATAGTATTGAGGAAGATTTTCTCCAATTGTAATTCCTCCATATAAATTAAGACGATAGCTGAAGTATTTTGTTAAAGGGATATTGATTCTGATATCTGCTTTTACCTGAACCAGTCTTTTTTCTACTTCGGATTTTAATAAATCAATTACCTTACCTTCTGCATTAATGTAAATTCCGCGGGTAGGGAAGTCCTTATCATTTTGAGTGTCGCTTTTCAAAAAGATGTAAGGGTTCAGGAATCTATTATATCTTTTATTGGTTCCATTTGACTCTGCGACGAAATAATCGTGGCTTAATCCTCCTCCGATGGCAAATTTATCTTTCCATATCGATTGGATATATATTTCATTTCGGAGCCATTCCCATTTATCTACATCATAATTATTAATGTCTCTAAGTGTAAAGCTCATTCCTGACGAATAAATTCCCAAGCCGGGAATGTAGCCGTTATCTATAAAATAGTTTAAATAGTATCTTGGTTGATCTCCTACAACAACATCTAAGGAGAGATTGGTATTTTTAAATAAAAGACGTTTTGCAGAATAATTTAAAAGCAATCCTGTTTTGAAGATCTCATCATAATGCAATCCAAATTTCAAAAAATGTCTGGTTTCATCTTCTGTTACGTATAGCTTGAGGTAATTTGCGTTATTTTCAGTAACTATATCATAATTGATAAAACGGTAATTATTAGTTGCAACCAGCTTGTCAATTTTTTTATTGATGCTTCCGTAAGTTTCAAGAGAGGGGAGGCGTAATCCCATTTTCCCAAGAACGTAATTTTTACCGTAAATTCTACCTCCGTCAATAGAAATGCTGTCAATCTTATAGACGTTGGAATATATAGGGTTTATCTGCTGTCTGAGACGGTCAAACGGACGCTTGGGTAACTGGTCCAGAATATCTACATATTTCAAACCTTCTGCATAACCGCTATCTAGGATCTTCTTTTTATCATCATAGCTTGTGGCAGTCATTCCTTTGAGGTCAGGTTTGATATTAATATCAGTATATTTATACTGCCTTCTGGTATCTTTTTTAATTCCGAAATCAATAACCTGATTTAAAATCGCTATAATGTTGTTTAAATCCTCTCTTTTTGACAGATCCTGGTTAAGGTCCACACCGATCACAATATCGATTCCTTTGTCCTTTAAAGGCTTTGAAGGATAGTTTACGCTCATGGCTCCATCGATATAAATACTGTCTCCAATTTTTACGGGATCCATTAAAGAAGGAAAAGCTGAGCTTGCCATAATAGATTGTACCAAGTCTCCTTTTTCAAAAATCTGCATATCCCCACTTTCAAGATTAGTGGCTACACACATAAAAGGAATCGGAAGTTTGGAGAAGTCATCAATATTCGAAACGTTCTTAAACAGTTCTTTCAGCAAGTAAACATTTTTTTGGCCGGTACTGATTGAAGAAGGAAGAGTGATTTTTCCGTTTTTTAACGGAATGGATAAAAGGTATTTATCAACGGATTTATTATAAAAAGTAGTTTCCTGACGTTTCGCTTTAGGATCCATGATTAACGAATAGAAATCGGTATCCATCACAATCTTTTCAATTTCTTTTCCGGAATATCCTGAGGCATATAGACCTCCTACAATGGCTCCCATACTTGTTCCTGCAATATAATCTACCTTTACTCCCAAGGAATCCAGTATTTTAAGTACACCCACATGAGAAAATCCTTTAGCTCCACCACCTGCAAGTGAAAGTCCAATTCTGGGATTCTTAGGAATCACTAAATCTTTCTTTACCTGAGACTGTATCAAAAGCAGCTGAAAAGCAAATAAAATGATCAGGAGTTTTCTCATAGCTTAATCTTTTATATAGATCCGTTTCACCCGAGGTGAAATAGAGGTTAAAACTTCATAGGTTATCGTTTTGCAGTAGCCTGCAAACTCTTTAAGACTCGGATATGAATTGAAAACAGTTACAGTATCTCCTTCTTTTACATTGGGAATTTGATCTATATTGATCATCATCATATCCATACAAATGCTTCCTACAATGGGTGCTAAAGTCTTATTTATACCAACATTTCCTACCTGGTTTCCAATGAGCCTTGGAATTCCATCTGCATATCCTACGGGAATAGTCGCTATTTTTGTTGTATGGTCGGTCTTAAATCGGCGGCTGTAGCCTACAGATTCTCCGCTTTCTACGATGGAAATCTGAGAAATAACCGTTTTAAAACTGACAACAGATCTTAATTGTTTTTGTATTTCACTGTTTGGTGATTCTCCTAGCATTCCAATCCCAATTCTTACCATATCATATTGATGATCGGTATAACTTGTTATTCCTGAGGAATTTAAAATATGTCGGATAGGAGTGTAGCCCAATTTTTCAATTAAATATCCTGAATTTTTCTCAAAGGTTTCCAGCTGGTGCATTGTAAATTCCTTTTCTTCAGGTATATCTGAAGACGAAAGATGACTGAAAATACTTTGAACTTTTAAATTTTTATGATGTAAAGTCTCGCTTAACTGATCTAACTCATAGTCTTTAAAACCAAGGCGATGCATTCCGGTTTCCAGTTTGATATGAATCGGATATTTTTTATCATGGCCGGATTTCTGAAGAGCTTCATAAAATAATTCCAGAACCCTGAAACTATAGATTTCAGGTTCTAAATTATATTCTATTACCGTTTCATAACTATGCTGTTCTGGATTCATAACAACAATGGGCACTGTGATTCCTTTTTTACGGAGTTCTACACCTTCATCTACAAAAGCGACGCCCAGGTAATCAATATGATGGTGCTGTAAGAATTCTGAAATTTCATAACTTCCCAAACCATAAGAATTTGCCTTTACCATGGCCATCATTTTGGTTGTAGGTTTCAGTAAAGATTTATGATAGTTGATGTTATGTAAAATAGCATTTAAATTAATCTCTAAAACGGTATCATGCTTTCTGAGTTCAAGAATATCTTTAAGCTTTTCAATTTCAAATTTTCTGGCTCCCTTTAAGAGAATGATTTGATTTTCAATTTCTGTAATATGTTTACTTTCAATTAATTCTTTAGTATTGATGAAAGTAAAAGTTTTGGCTTTAAATAATTCACTAAATTTTGATATTTCGGTTCCGATTAAAAATACGGAATCAAAATTTTGTTCATTTACCAACTCAGAAACTTCTTCGTACAGTTCTTTGGAATTGGAATTAACGCCAACAATATCGGTGAGTACCAAAGATTTTTTTGGCTTATTGTATTCGTTTAAAAATTGAAGGGCGGTTTTTAAAGAATCCAGATCCAGATTAAAAGAATCATTAATGATAATATTTCCTTTAATTCCTTCGATGGCTTCAAGTCTCATTTCAACGGCTTTTAGAGCGTTGATTTTTTCGACGATCTTTTGATTTTCGATTCCTAACTCCTTTAGGACTGTTACGAGCGCCAAAGCATTGGTTAACGTTGCTTCGTCTCTTTGATGAACCGGAAAAGAGATTTCTTCATCGAAATATTGTACAACAACATTTTCATCTTTTGAAATATTATTTTTAAAAGAGATCTGATTGTTTTCTTTAAAGCCGTAAGAAATTAATTTTTTACTTGAGTATAATTCTTTTATTTTTTTATCAACCAATGAATTGTCACCATTATAAATGATAACTTCAGAATGTCTGAAAAGTTTTATTTTTTCATCAATGAGCTCCTCTTCCGACTTAAAATTGGCAAGATGGGCAGTTCCGATATGGGTCAGCAATCCGATCTGAGGATGGAAAATATATTCCAGTTTATCCATTTCATCCGGTTTGGAAATTCCAACTTCAAAAATTCCTAATTTATGGGAGGTATTGATTTGAAGTAGCGAAAGGGGAAGTCCAATCTGAGAATTAAAACTTTTTGGGCTTTTAACCGTAGGAAATTCATTCCACAAACATTGATACAGCCATTCTTTTAAAATCGTTTTTCCATTACTCCCGGTTATTCCGATGGATTTTAAATGGGTGTTTTCAAAATGAAATTTAGCGAGTTTTTGAAGAAAATCCACAGAATTCTCTACAATAATCCATGTTATATTCTTGAATTGATCATAAGTATGTTCAGAAATAATAACATTGATCCCTCTGTCAATAGCAGATTCAATGAACTTTTCACCCGAATTTTTATGGGTATTGATGGCAATAAATGCAGTGTTTTTTGTAGAATATATGATCCTGCTATCAAAAGCTATATTTTTGATAACTAATTCACCGTCTCCAATTATTTTAGAATTGGTGATCTCTGCAATTTGATTTACTGTATAGTTCATTGGTGCCCTTTCTGCTGTATTTTGTGTTTGGTTTTGCCTGCCAATTATAAAGTACTTATTTAAAAACAACTTACGATAAGTTGTTTTGTACTGTCATATTCAACAAAATTTATTTGATAAATTAAATTTTAATCTGGTCTAATTTAACTATTTTTCTTCTTAGAAAGTACTTCATCAATAAAAACACGACGGCTTACTGCTTCATAACTTTCTGTTTCGCCTAATTCAACTAAATTATCGCCTTGAGAAATTCTCATGGAATAATTAGCGAGATTGCCGGTTCTCTTGCAAATAGCATGCACTTTTGTTACATATTCTGCCGTTGCCATCAGATTAGGCATCGGTCCGAACGGACGCCCCAAAAAATCCATATCCAATCCGGCAATAACGACTCTTATCCCGCTATTGGCCAACTGATTGGCTACATCTACAATCCCCTCATCAAAAAACTGTGCTTCATCTATTCCGATTACATCACAATTGGAAGCCAACAAAAGAATTTCGTTGGGATTTTCTACTGGTGTGCTTCGTATTTTATTCTGATTGTGAGAAATTACGTCCTCTTCAGAATAACGAGTATCCAGTTTTGGTTTAAAAATTTCCACATTTTGCCCCGCCATTTCTGCCCTTCTAAGCCTTCGGATCAACTCTTCGGTTTTTCCGGAAAACATTGAGCCACAAATAACTTCCATCCAACCGCTTTGTTTGGAGTGATTAATTGTATTTTCTAAAAACATTTGTTAAATTAGCCGTATATTTTTAAGATCAAAAGTAAGCAATTTTAATAAGATTCTTAATATGCAGAATATCCAAGATTTAAAGGAAAAAATTTTTTTTGAATCCAAGAATATCATTGATATTTTGGAGAAAATAAATAATGTAGACGAATTACTTTCTAAGCAGGATCTTGTGGATGAACTTGCCAACAGAATTTCCTTTTTAAGATTGCTTGAAAAGAATATGGAGTATTTTATTAATGAAAATACCCCTCATATTTCAGAAAATAATAATCATAACAGCAGTGAAATTATTGAAGAGGAGGCTATTTTCAATAATGAGCTGAATGAAATAGACGAAAAAGAAAAAAATTTCACAGAAAATATTGAAGAAGAAGAGGCTATTTTTAATAATCAGCTCAATCAAATTACTGAAAATGATTACCACGAAAATATCGTAAGTTTTATAGGTGAAAACCTTGAACCTAAAGATGCAAATAAAGAAAGCCTTACTTCTACATATGACCAGGAAACACCGGAGGAAACTGTTTATAATGAACAATTGAAAGAAATCGAAGAAAACAGTCTTTCGGAATATCACGAGAGTGCTTTGGATTTTGTAGATGAAGAAAGAATTCTAGCAGAAGCAAAACCTGATGATGCAGATGATATTTCAGAGGAAATGTTTGATCAGAAAGTTACCGAGGAAGAAGCTATTTTCAATAATCAACTGAATGAAATTGATGAATCTGAAAATACATATCATGAAGAAGAAAAGAATTTTGCTGAGCATGGAAGTCAGATAATAAGCCATGAATCTCCTGGAATTACAGAAACGATTCCAAGTATGTTTGATACAGATATCTATGAGGAAGAAGAAGAGATTCTGATTGAGGAGGAGCAGTATCTGGTTTCAAATGTAGCTATAGAGCAGGGAGAAATGATCATGGAAACTTCCAATGTAGAAAATATTCTGACGGAAATTAAGCATGACGATTTATCATCGGAAGAGGAAAAGGAGGAAGTAATTGTTGAAGAAGAGAACAAGAGGGGTAAAATAGTAGATTTTGAAACACCTTCTCCTGTAACGGAAAAAGAAAAACCGGCATCAGATGAAAGTTTTGAAAATCTGGAAAAATATCATCAGGACAAAAAAATAAGATTGGCCAACATCAGAGGTCTAAAAGCCGTACAAACGCTTTTTGATGATGATCATCTGGAAACGCCTGAAAATCTTGATGAAAAACCTAAGGAGATACAGAAAGAAGATACCGGAAGCCTGTTGAAAACAAACATTTCAACAGAATATATGGAAAAAGAAAAAGAGAAATCAAAGCCTGAATTTAAACTGGATTTAAATGACAGAATTGCTTTTTCAAAAATGCTATTCGGAGGAAGTCAGTCTGAACTAAATGAAGTGGTTGCAGATCTGAACAGCTTCAAAAATCTGGAAGAGGCAAAGGAATATCTGAGTGATCTTTACTATGATAAGAAATGGGAAAAGGTGGATGAATACGCTCAGAGACTATGGGTATTGGTAGAAAATAAATTTTTATAATTTTGAGCGGAATTCTTTATTTTGTTCCGACCCCCGTCGGAAATTTGGAAGATATGACTTTCAGAGCAGTAAACGTACTGAAAGAAATTGATTATATTTTATGTGAAGACACTAGAACTTCCGGAATTTTATTAAAACATTTCGAGATTTCTAAGCCTTTGAAATCTTATCATTTGCATAATGAGCATCAGGCTACCGAAAAAGTGATTACAGACCTTAAAAGCGGTCAGAATATTGCTATTATTACGGATGCAGGAACTCCCGGAATTTCAGATCCGGGATATTTGTTGGCAAAAGCAGGATCAGATCATAATATTGAAATGATTTGCCTCCCGGGAGCAACAGCTTTTGTGCCGGCTTTGGTGGTTTCAGGACTTCCGAATAATGAGTTTTTATTTGCAGGTTTTTTACCTCAAAAAAAAGGAAGGCAAACCAAACTTAAGCAGCTTGCAGAAGAAAAAAAGACGATCGTTTTATACGAAAGTCCGCATAAGATAAACACCACTCTGGAGCAGATTAAAGAATTTTTTGGTGAAGAGACCAAAGTAAGTTTAAGCCGTGAAATTTCGAAAAAATTCGAAGAAACTAAAAGAGGGACAATCAATGAATTAATTGAGTTCTCCAAAACGAAAACTTTAAAGGGAGAAATTGTTCTTATTGTAAATAATGCTATTTAATTTTAATTGAAAACACTAGTTTTTGTATTGTTATCCACTGTTTGTACAGCGCAGAAAACAGATCAATACACTCAGATACTTCTGTCAAAAAAACTTGGCAAGGAAGTCAAATTTTACTCGAACGGATATGGCATTGCAGTCAATGCAGGATCCACAGAATACGGTATTGTAGACTCTACGGGAGTGATTACCTATACTGCTCCGGCTAAAAACGAAATAGCTCACCTCTATAAGGACCGATTTGTTGTAAAAATAAAAGATAAAGATCCGAAGAAAGAGAATATGGCATTAGTGGATGAGAAAGGAAAGCTGTTAATTCCCTTTGATACCCATAAAATTAATCCTTCCTGGAGCATTAAAAGAAGACTTATCGTATCTAAGAACGGAAAAGAAGGAATTTTCGACTACGAAGGAAGAGAGATCATTCCTTATACTGATAAAATAAAATTTGCGGGTGAAAACCGTTTTTTTGTAAAAAAAGATAATATCTGGCAGATTTATGATTCGGAAGGAAAATTAAAAAGCGACAGAGAGTTCAAAGAAAATCTTCATTTTTATAAAAATAAGGTTTACATTCCTACAGGTGAGAAACAAGGAGAAATCGTTGATAACGATGGGATAACGTTGAATACTATATCTAACAGTAATATAGATAATATAGGGGGATATCCTTTCTTGGTCACCAAAAATCCTGCTACCAGTAAATATGGAATTATCGATGTTCAGGAAAACCGATTTGCTGATGAAATCTACGATGAAGTATTCTTAGGAACACGGTATATTTATTTCATCAAAAACGAAAAAATAAGCATCTTTTCAAAAGAAGCAAAGAAGATCTATTCTACAGATTTTGACTACGTAAAATCGTTATTTAATGATTTATTCAGTACCCAAAAAAGCCTTAAAAACCCAAAAATGGCTGTTATACGTATTGATGGAGAAATTTTGATTCCAAAGGAATATGATAATATTGAAGGGATTAAAATTGCAGGAAATAACTTTATTTATCTGATAAAGGATAACAACCAAAGACTTTTGGATAAGGATTTAAAAGATGTTTTAGAGCCCGGATATCAAATTGAGAAAATCTTTCCCAATAGCCTATTTCTCAAAAAAGAAGGAGTATTTTACAAATTTTCGGTAACGGATAAAAAATATGAAGAGCTTAAAAAAGTTGCTTCAATTAAAGAGAATGGGATTTTTTATTATCCACAAAATATGTTTCCTGCTATCGTCTGTAAAAACTATGACAATTTATACGGGATTATAGATGAGAATGGAAAAGAGGTTGTACCTTTTATATACGACGATATCAATGCTTTTCTTCCGGATAATGAGATCGTTATACAGAAAGAAAAGAAATACGGCGTTACCAATTACCAGAATGAACCTTTGAAAGATGTAGTATATGACAAGATTTCAGTGGATAAGGATGGTATAAAGCTTATAAAGGATAAAGGAACAGAATACCTGTATTTTACCAATTCTGAAACAGATAACAAGCTATAATAAAGTTATTTAATCATAAAAAAGGCATAAAATTTCTATAATTTAATGAGATAAAATGTATTGAATAACAAATTATAATATCTTTGCGGTCATTTAAATTTTATCTCTGTAAAATAATTACACATTAGTCTGCTTTAAAAAATGAAGACTGATAAGTTATAATAAAGAAATAATTGTCAATACATATGAAACTATTAGAAGGAAAAGTAGCGCTAATTACGGGAGCTACAAGAGGAATCGGAAGAGGAATCGCTGAAATATTTGCCAAGCAAGGGGCAAAAGTAGCATTCACTTACGCCGGTTCTGTAGACAAAGCGAAAGAATTAGAAGAAACTTTAAGTTCTGTAACTCAAATTAAGGGATATCAGTCGGATGCATCAGATTTTGATGCGGCTCAGACATTAGTAGATGAAGTAATGGCTGAGTTCGGACAAATTGATATTCTGATAAACAATGCAGGTATCACCAGAGACAACTTGTTATTAAGAATGTCTAAAGATGATTGGGATACCATTATTAAAGTAAACTTAGATTCAGTTTTCAACCTTACAAAGGCGGTTATCAAGCCAATGATGAAGGCAAAATCAGGATCTATCATCAATATGACCTCTGTAGTTGGGATCAGCGGAAATGCTGGACAGGCAAATTATGCAGCTTCTAAGGCAGGAGTAATAGGATTTACAAAATCGGTTGCATTAGAATTAGGTTCAAGAAATATCCGTTGCAATGCAATTGCTCCGGGATTCATTGCTACTGAAATGACTGCTGCTTTAGATGAAAAGGCAACTCAAAAATGGAATGAAGCAATTCCTATGAAAAAATTAGGAAAGCCTGAAGATATTGCTAATGCTTGTGTTTTCTTAGGAAGTGAAATGTCTTCTTACATTACAGGACAAACATTAAACGTTGACGGAGGACTGTTAACTTAAAAATAGCAAAAAAGACAACTTTTATGTCGTTTTTCACAAAAAAATACCTCATTTGAGGTATTTTTTTGTGTTTATGATAGAATTAACTTTGTTACAAACTAAAGCCAAAAAACTAATATCATGAGAATCTTTTTATTTTATGATCAGGTAGTTAGAAGAAGGCCTTAATTGAGTAGCTTATATTAATTAAAAACTTGGTTTTCCTGCTCCTGAACTCTAATGAAAGTTGTTCTTTTAGACAATTCTTTTAAAGTAGACGCACCCACATACGTACAGGTAGAGCGAACGCCCCCTAAAATATCTTTTACCGTTTCTGATACGGGACCTTTATAGGCAACTTTCACGGTTTTTCCTTCCGAAGCACGGTATTCTGCAACACCACCTGAATGTTTATCCATAGCGGTTTTAGAACTCATCCCGTAAAATAATCTGAATTTTTTACCATTTTCTTCCACCATTTCACCGCTACTTTCATCATGTCCGGCAAACATTCCTCCAAGCATTACAAAATCTGCTCCGCCGCCAAATGCTTTGGCAACATCTCCAGGAACTTTACAGCCACCGTCTGCAATGATGTGACCTTTCAGGCCATGCGCTGCATCAGCACATTCTATAATCGCTGAAAGCTGAGGATAGCCAACTCCTGTTTTTACGCGGGTTGTACATACAGAACCTGGACCAATTCCAACTTTTATGATATCTGCACCGGCTAATAACAGCTCTTCAACCATTTCTCCGGTTACCACATTTCCTGCCATAATGATCTTATCAGGAAAATTGGTCCTTGCTTTCTTCACAAATCCCACGAAATGCTCAGAATACCCATTGGCTACATCTATGCAGAGAAACTCGATTTTCGGGTGATTTTCAAGGATCATTTTTATTTTCTCTTCATCAGCTTTTCCGGTTCCTGTACTTAGTGCGATATACTGATAGATTTCTTCGGGCTGGCTATTCAAAAATTGTGACCATTCTTCGGGAGAGTAATGCTTATGAATGGCGGTAATAATATTATCTTTTGCCAATTCCACAGCCATTTCAAAAGTTCCCACCGTATCCATATTGGCTGCAATGACGGGAGTTCCTTTCCATTTCTTTTTGGTATGTCTGAAGGTAAATTCTCTTTCTAAATTAACTTCTGAACGTGATTTTAAGGTCGAACGTTTCGGACGGAACATTACGTCTTTAAAACCCAGCTTTATTTCATATTCTATTCTCATAATTTGGAAAATTATTTTACTTAAAATTAGGAAAAAGATTGATTTGAAATTTGATTTAAAAAGATTTTATAAATTTTTTAATATAAATTTTCTCAAAGACTTGGATGATGACGGAGATTTTTAATTATAACCTTTTAACAGCATTAAAACCGACTTAGGAAACTGAAGCGTTAAGAAAATTAAAAATTAATCCGTTAAAAAATTTCCACTGTTCGAGGCGCGAGACAAATTTTAAAATCAAAGCACAAATATAGGATTCGCGCAAGTTTTGGGGATTTTAGGATTAAATTTTTAATTTTTAGCATTCAGATTCCAGGTCTTGAATTTTTCGTTCTTTTGTTTCAAGACAAAAGGATCATTGGACATAAAGAATACATAAGTATTTGGATTTTAAAATAATAAATAATATTAAAATTTTAATTAAAAAAACAATATTTTTGGATTCATGGATTTTCCTGTTACATTTCACATTTTCGGTAAAACGGTTCTTGCGCATCCTGTGTTTGAGACTTTGGGTATTTTCATCGGAATGCGTTTTTACTTCTATTTAAAACGAAAATCAAAAGAAAAAATATCGTTCAATACTTCTGCGGCAGTACTTATCGGTGCAACAGCGGGAGCTTTATTCGGTTCAAAACTGATCGGAAACCTTGAAAATCCCTATAAACTTTTCGAACATTTTGATGTTAAAACATTCTGGACCAATAATACGATTGTAGGCGGACTTGCTTTTGGTTTAATTGGGGTGGAACTGGCTAAAAAAATTGTAGGGCATAGAGAAAGTACTGGAGATTTAATTGTTTTTCCTTTGATGTTAGCCATTATTATTGGAAGGATTGGCTGTTTTTTGACCGGAATTCATGAAGAAACATACGGGTTGCCGACAGATTCTATTTTCGGAATGCATCTCGGAGATTCCAATTTGAGACATCCTGTTGCATTGTATGAAATTGCTTTTTTACTTGTTCTGTGGATTGTTTTAAAAAATATTCAGAGAAAAGGAAAATATCCTTCAGGCTTTGTTTTTCAAGTGTTTATGCTGAGTTATTTCACGTTCAGGTTTTTACTGGATTTTATTAAACCCAGATTGGAACTTGTCGGAAATTTAGGAACCATTCAGTTGGTGTGTATGGTTGTAATTATTTATTATATTTTTAAAATCAGAAAAACAAAAACCGTAATTTCACATTAAAATTCAGAATATGAAAACTTTAACAATATTAGAAGTTGGTAATATGGGAGGACTGATTCTGATGATCATTTTGGCTTTTCTTTTTATTGCCGCAATTATTTCCTTGGTTATAACATTAATCGTTAAAGTTATTTATGAATGGAATAACGATAGAAAATTTTCCAAAAAACAATTTATCCAAACCATGCTTATCTCATTACTGTTATGCGGTTTGGTGAGTGGTGCAATTTGCGGTGGTGGACTTTAATTTAATATTATGCCGGTAAGAAACTATACCTATTACGATTATACCATCAGTCTTTGTCCAGAATGTCTGAAAAGAGTAGGAGCAAAGATCATCATCGAGGATGAAGCGGTTTTCATGACGAAAAGATGTCCTGATCATGGATTTTTTAAGACTAAAATCGCTTCGGATGTTCATTATTATAAAAACATCAGAAACTATAATAAAGCCTCTGAAATGCCTGTACATTTCGGAACGGATGTAGAATACGGGTGTCCCTATGATTGCGGTTTGTGTGTCGATCATGAGCAACATAGCTGTCTTTCTATTGTAGAAGTGACAGATCGCTGTAATCTTACCTGCCCGACTTGCTATGCGATGTCTTCACCACACTATGGAAACCACAGAAGTTTGGAAGAGATTGAAGCGATGTTCGATGTTATTGTAAAAAATGAAGGAGAACCGGATGTGGTACAGATCAGTGGAGGAGAACCGACGATTCATCCTGAGTTTTTCAAAATAATGGATATTGCCAAATCGAAACCCATCAAGCATTTGATGTTGAATACCAATGGAGTACGAATTGCCAATGACCCGGGTTTTGCAGAAAAACTGGCTACCTATGCTCCGGAATTTGAAATTTATCTTCAGTTTGATTCTTTTAAACCTGAAGTTTTAAATGATTTCAGAGGAAAGGATTTAACGGATATAAGAATGAAAGCGTTGGAAAAATTAAATGCTTTAAATCTTTCTACAACCCTTGTCATCGTTCTTCAGAAAGATAAAAATATTGATGAAATCGGAAAGATGATTGAGTTTGCTTTAAAACAGAAGTGTGTCCGCGGAATTACCTTTCAACCTGTTGAAATTGCAGGAAGAAACAGGGAAGATTCTGCTCATGAAAAAATTACATTAACAGAGGTAAGACAGGAAATTCTGAACCAGTTTTCTTTATTAAATTCAGACGATATTATTCCGGTTCCATGCAACCCGGATGCTTTGGCGATGGGATATATTTTAAAACTGGAAGGTGAAACGATTCCTTTAACAAGATACATCAATCCTGCTGATCTCCTGAACAATGAAACCCGAAATACTATTGTCTATGAACAGGATACGGGATTGCAGATGCAGCTTTTAGATATTTTCAGCACCGGAATTTCAGTAGATAAAGTTCAGCCCAAAGTAAACCAGTTATTGTGCTGTCTTCCTGAAGTTTCCGCTCCTAATTTAGATTATGATAATCTATTCAGAATCATTATTATGAATTTTATGGATGCTCACGACTTTGATGTTCGTGCAGTAAAGAAATCCTGCGTCCATATTGTAAACAAAGATTTAAAATTGATTCCTTTTGAAACAATGAACCTTTTCTACAGGGATGATAAAATCAAATATTTGGAGGAATTGAGAAAGGAGGATAAAGTATTATTTTAAAAAACGATGGATGTGGTAAGATCAAAAATTAATATAGAATCATTTTTAGGGATCTATTTTGCAACGTTTATAACATCAATTGTTTTTTCAGCTATTATTTTTGATAGTATAAAAAATATACTGAATGAGTTTAGTATTTTATTTTTATTAAAAAGCCTTTTTTCATTTGTATGTTTAATTTTTATTTGGGTCTTTTTTATAAATATTCACACGAAAATCTTAATTACAAAAAACGATATTAAATTTAAAAAACTATTTAAAACAGAAAGTTATGATTTTGAGAATTTGAATTTTTACTTTGAGAAAGTAGAACCATCAAAATTTAAAAATTATAAAGGAATATTTATAGTTAAAGAAGATAAGGTAATTGCAAGAATTTCAAGTTTTGATTACTCAAATTATGAAGAAATAAAAGAAAATATAAAGATAGATGAATGTAAAAACGTAGGATTTTCTATTGTAGATGCTATGGCAACAGTATTTGGACAGAATATTAGAATTGCAAATAAAAAATCTAAAAACAGAAAAAATAAGGCGTAAATTATTTTACGCCTTTATATTCTTAATCAAAATTCATTACTTCGCTCAGCGTATTCATATATTCGTAAGCTGTTAAGTCAAATTTTACCGGAACAATAGAAATATATCCGTTGGCCAGAGCCGTTTCATCAGCATCAGAAGATTCATCCATATTGTTGAAATATCCTGTTAACCAGTAATATTTTTTGCCGTGCGGATTTACCCTTTCATCAAAGCTTTCTTCCCATTTTGCGTGGGCTTGTTTGCAGACTTTTACGCCTTTTATTTCTTCTTTTAAAAGCTTCGGGATGTTTACATTTAAAACGATTCCTTTTGGCATCGGGTTTTCCAGTGTTTTTCTGACAATACTTTGAATATATTCTTTTGCCTGGGTAAAATCAGCTTCCCAACTGAAATCAAGTAAAGAGAACCCTATTGCAGGAAGATTTTCTACACCGGCTTCAACAGCTGCAGACATCGTTCCGGAATAGATTACGTTAATAGAAGAATTGGCTCCGTGATTGATCCCTGAAACAACAATATCCGGTCTTCTTGGCAAGATTTTATCAAGAGCCATTTTTACGCAGTCTACAGGAGTCCCGCTGCACGAAAAATCCCTTTGAGGACCATCCAGCTGTACTTCTTCATAACTTAAGGTAGAATTGATGGTAATAGCGTGACCTTTACCGCTTTGTGGAGAATTGGGAGCTACAACAACGACTTCTCCGATTTCGTTCATAAAGCTTACAAGATTTCTGATACCAGGTGCTGTAATTCCGTCATCATTAGTAACCAGAATAAGTGGTCTTTCCATATAAAAAAATAATTTTAACAAATATACGGTCTAATATACATAATTCACGATAATTTTAAATGAAGTCTTTAAAGGTTAATTTAAAAATAATCTTTTGTGAATGATTTGGAACTAGAAAAATATTTTATCTATTTGAACGTTTAGTGTAGCAGCAATACACGGTAGATCTGTGTTATGGGAAGTTGTGCGATGAAAAATATTCTCTGATCATTGAATTATTTCTGTAACAATTATTACCATTTAGAAACTAATCATAAAAACACGTATAAGTATATACTCACTAAAAATAAACTAATGCAAATATCCTTTTTAAAGGCGGCTACTTCTGCAGCGGCAATTTGTTTTTGTACAGTTGCTTTTGCCCAGCAGCAGTATTCGGTAAGCGGAACGATAAAAGATAAGAAAAACGGAGAACTGCTTATTGGAGTGACCGTAAAAGTTGCAGAAAAACCCGGTATTTCTGTTGTTGCCAACGAATATGGCTTTTATTCTCTTTCTCTTCCCAAAGGAACCTATCATTTACTGATTTCAAATCCCGGTTTTAAAGACTTTCAGCAAAGTATTTCCGTAGAGGATAATATAAAACAGGATATTGAACTGATTGCCGGCGAGGAAGAAAGAACAAAAAATATTGATGAAGTCGTTATTTCCGGAATTAAAAAAGATAAAAATCTGACTTCTGCCCAAATGGGAACGGAAACGTTAAGCATTAAAAATATTGAAAAGCTTCCGGTTTTATTTGGAGAAAAAGATGTAATGAAAACGATACAGCTTTTACCGGGTATTAAAAGTAACGGGGAAGGAAGCAGCGGGTTCAGCGTGAGAGGTGGCGCGACTGATCAGAATCTTATTTTGCTTGATGAAGCTGCGGTATATAACGCGTCTCATTTATTGGGTTTTTTCAGTACGTTCAACAGTGATGCATTGAAAGATGTAAGCATTATTAAAGGAAACAGTCCTGCACAGTACGGAGGTAGACTATCCTCAGTTCTGGATGTCAAAATGAAAGACGGAAATAATAAAGACTATAACGTAAACGGAGGAATTGGATTGATCAGTAGCAGATTAAGCGTTGAAGGTCCTATTCAAAAGGAAAAATCATCTTTTATTGTTTCGGGAAGAAGAACTTATGCGGATTTGTTTCTGAAAACAACGGATGATTACAAAGACAGCAAATTGTATTTTTATGATTTAAACTTAAAAGCCAATTACCAGATCAATGAAAACAACAGGTTGTATTTATCCGGATATTTTGGAAGAGATGTACTGGGGTTAGGCAATACTTTTTCTACAGACTGGGGAAATACAACGGCCACTTTAAGATGGAACAGTATCATCAGCAGTAAATTATTCTCCAATACTTCATTGATTTACAGTAATTACAGTTATAATGTAAGCTTAAGCAGTAATAACAATACTTTCGGACTGGACTCCCAAATCGAAGACTGGAACCTGAAACAGTATTTTTCTTGGTTTGCAGGCAATAAACATTCTGTGAAGTTTGGTTTACAGTCTATTTATCATACCATTACGCCAAGCAGCGCTTCCGGAACAAGTGTAAGCAGTTTTCCGAGAAATCCGAGATACTCATGGGAAAATGCACTGTATATCAATGATGACTTTAAAGCAACAGAAAAATTAACCGTCAATTACGGAGCCAGACTTTCAATGTTCAGCGTTTTAGGAGGCGATACTTTTAATACCTATCAAAACGGGGTTCTTACCGATTCCGAATTTTTGGAAAAAGAAAAATTTGGAAAAACTTACGTAAACCTTGAACCCAGAATTACTGCGAATTATAGAATTAATGAAGTCAGCAGTGTAAAAGGAGGGTATTCTAGAAATACCCAAAACCTTCACTTATTGAGTAATAGCGGAAGCGGAAATCCTACGGACCAGTGGATCGGAAGCAGTTATACCGTAAAGCCGGAAATTGCAGATCAGGTAAGTGTAGGGTATAGCCGAAACTTCAACAACAATAATTATGAAATAAATGCTGAGGTTTATTATAAATCCATGCAAAATCAAATCGATTATAAAAACGGAGCACAAATCTCGTTTGATACGGCGGCAGATGTAGAAAGTGAGCTGCTATTCGGAAAAGGAAGAGCTTATGGTCTGGAAATAATTGCCAAAAAGAAAAGCGGAAGACTGACAGGATGGATTTCTTATACTTTATCTAAAACGGAAAGAAAAATAAACGGAATCAATAATGATGACTGGTATAATGCAAGACAGGACAAAACACATGATCTTTCGGTAGTTGCAACCTATCAGCTGAATCCGAAATGGTCTTTCTCAGGATTATTTTTGTACAGTACAGGAAATGCAGTGACTTTCCCAACCGGAAAATACGAACTGAACGGACAGACTGTTTTCCAATACAGCAACAGAAATGCAGACAGAATGCCGGCTTACCACAGAATGGATCTGAGTGCAACATATGAACCGAGTGCAGGAACTAATAAGCGTTTCAAAGGTTCTTGGTCATTTGGAATTTATAATGTTTACGGGCGGGAAAATGCTTACACGATCAACTTTGAAGACAATCCGGATAAACCAGGAACGACCCGCGCTATGCAGACTTCACTATTCCGTTGGGTACCCAACATCACGTATAATTTCAAATTTTAATTCATGAAAAATATATTTTTAATCATAGTATCGCTCTTTTTAGTAACCTCCTGTGAAAAGGAAATCAATCTTGATTTGGCAGATCAGAGCGGTCAAATCGTGATCGAAGGAAATGTAACCGATCAGGTGGGACCGTATTTCGTGAAAATTACAAAGTCTGTGGCTTTTACGGAAGCCAATCAATATCCAGCCGTAGAAAATGCACAGGTTATTTTAAGCGACAATACCGGGCAAACCGAAACATTGCAGTATGTAGGAAACGGGACTTATCAGACTTCTGCTTTTGTGGGACAGTCCGGAAGAATATATACTTTGAAGATAAATGCTGAAGGAAAGCAATATACAGCGCAAAGTACAATGCCTGAAGCTGTTTCATTCGATGGTTTGGAACAGGATTCTTTCAAGGTAGGAAGTCAAATAAGTTATACGCTTCTGCCTCTTTTTACCGATCCGTCGCCATTAGGAAACCGCTATCTTTTCGTTTATACGGTGAACAATAATCCCAAAAAATTCTTTTCGGAATTCTCTGATAATATCAACAATGGATTGCCCAATCAGAGACCTCTTATTCTTCCCAACGATGATACCAATGCAGATGATGTAAAAGTGGTGGTAGGTGATACTATTCATGTTGAAATGCAGTGTATCGACGATTCGGTATTTACTTTTTATTCTGCGCTTCTTCAGCTTTCCGGTGGCGGACCTGGAGGAGGAGTTACCCCGGCTAATCCTCCGAGTAATATTACAAACGGTGCATTGGGCTATTTTTCAGCTCATACTGTAAGAGTGAAAAGCATTGTGATTCAATAAATAAGGAACATTTATCCTTGTTGTTTCAATTGATTTTTATTGGAAAAAAAGAAGGTAAATGTATAAGATGATAACTATTTTAACAAAAAAAACTAAAAGTATTCGATATTTGTAAATAAGGTACTAAATTTGATAGTTTGTAACAGAAATTTATTTGTTACTACTAATCGTTATACTATTTATAAAAAATTAATAAAAAACAGACAGTTTATGTGGAAAAATTTTAAGCTGAATAAATTTTTACTACTGATTCCATTAACAAGTCTAATGTTTTGCTTCAATTCGCCTAAAAATGATGATGAAAAAATGCAGACGATAATGGTGAGTGTAAAAAACACCCTATCTTATTTACATTACAGCCCGAAACCTATTAATGATGCCTATTCCAAAGATGTTTACAAGCATTATTTTGAAATGATCGATCCTGCGAAAAGATATTTTTTGCAGTCGGATATGGATGAATTTAGTAAGCATGAAACAAAGCTGGATGATTATCTTAATCAGGGAGATTTAACGTTTTATAAACTGACGGTTGACAGACTGTACCAAAGAGTAGATGAGATCGACAAAATTACTCAGGAAATTTTCAGCAAGCCAATCAATCTGGAAGAAGATGAAACGCTTACTCTTGAGCCCAAATTGAAAAAAGTACCTTCCAATAAGCAGGAGCAGTATAATGAATGGAAAAAATTCATCAAATACAATATCCTTCAGGAAGTTGAATCAATGAACAGTAAAGAAGAAGCTCAGAAAGAGAAAAAAGATTCTGTTCAGAAATACAACTTAAAAGATACCATCAAATACAAGCCTCTTTCTCCGGAAATGAAAATAAAGCAGGCTACAGATGAGGTAAAAGATCTTGTGAAAGAAACCTTTACGAGATTCAAAAAGAGAAAGAAAATGGACTGGTTCTCTGTATACATGAATGCTTATACAGAGGTTTTTGATCCGCACACCAACTATTATTCTCCAAAAGATAAAGAAGATTTTGACACCAACTTTACAGGAAAAGTAATCGGAATCGGAGCTATTATTCAGGAGAAAAAAGGAAATCTTTACCTGGGTGCTCTTACCATTGGAGCTCCGGCATGGAAATCAAAACAGCTGTCTGAAGGGGATAAAATTTTAAAAGTGAAATCGAAACCGAAAGAAGATGCTGTAAATGTAGTAGGAATGCTTTCTGATGAGGCTGTAAGACTGATCAGAGGTGAAAAAGGAACTCCGGTTACTTTAACGGTTCAGAAAAAAGACGGAACAATAAAAGATGTAACCATGATCCGTGAAGAAGTGGCAATAGAAGATACTTTTGCAAGAAGTATCGTAGTGAATGCTCCGAACGGTAAAAAGTACGGTTTCATCAACTTACCGAGCTTCAATGCTGACTTTGAAAATGATAAAGGAAGAAATGCTTCTGACGATATCAAAAACGAAATCATCAAACTTAAGCAGCAAAATATCGAAGGAATTGTTTTAGACTTAAGAAATAACGGAGGAGGTTCGTTAACGGAAGTAGGAGACATTATGGGACTATTCATGAATGCAGGTCCTTATGTTCAGGTAAAAGACGGAAACGGGAAAATCCAGACCCTGAAAAATAAAAATGAAACACCAATCTGGACAGGTTCATTGGTGATCATGCAGAACGAACTTTCTGCTTCGGCTTCAGAAATTCTTGCCGGTGTGATGCAGGATAACGGAAGAGCTTTGGTGATTGGATCTCCGCAGTCTTTCGGAAAAGGAACCGTTCAGACTTTTGTAGACCTGAACAGATTCTTAAATACAGAAGACGATTTCGGATCTTTAAAACTTACGATTCAGAAGTTCTATAGAATTACCGGAGAATCTACTCAAAGAAAAGGTGTGGTTTCTGATATTCAGATGAAAGACTTCTTTACCTATGCAGATATAGGAGAAAGATATGATGACTATGCTTTAGCTTGGGATAAAATTCCTCCTACAAAGTTTGAAAAGCTTAACTATTTTAATATTCAGGCTTTAGAAAAAGCTAGCTCGGCAAGAATGGCGAAAAATTCAAACTATCAGTTGCTGGTTGAATCTGCACAATGGAGAGAAAAATTGGATAAAGAAGAAACCATTACATTGAATATCAATAAGTTTAATGAAGTGATGAAGCAGAGAAAAGCTCAGATCGAGAAGTTCAAAGTGCTTACGAAATTCGATAACGGACTTAAATTTACGATGTTCCCTGCAGAAATCGAGAGAGAGAAAAAAGATGAGGCGTTCAAGAAGAAATCCGAACTATGGGTGAAGAACCTAAGAAAAGATACTTACCTTCAGGAAGCAATGAATATTCTTGCAGATATGACTGCAAAACAATAAATAAAAATAACCGCTAAGAAATTAGCGGTTATTTTTTTGTAATTATATAGACAATTATTTAATCTCTACACATCCCACTCTTCCGCCGGCATTTCCTGTTGGCTGAGTATGAAAATCGTCGGCTGAAGCATGGATAATAAGACCTTTACCGATGATGTTTTTAGATTCATCAGTACATCCTAAGCACCATTTATCAGTTTTGAAAGTAAGTGTAGCTACTCCGTCCTGATTAGCCGTTAAATTTCCGATATCTCCCATATGGAAATGTTCAGCTCCCCATTTACCGTGATCGTTCTTTGAAGGGTTCCAATGTCCTCCTGTAGAAGTTCCGTCAGCTGCAGAGCAGTCTCCTTTTTCATGAATGTGTACAGCGTGTATTCCCGGAGTAAGGTTTTTTACGTCCAGTTTCATAACCACTTCATTTTTTTTCTGGGTAAACTTTGCAGTTCCTTCCGTTTTTGTTCCACTTTTAGGGTTTATGGTATACGTTTTTGTTGTACAGCAAGAAGCTGCCAGAAATGCACTCCCTATCAATAATGACATTGTTTGTAGTTTCATTGTAAATGATTTTTTTATAAAATTAAAAAAGATTTCCCGAAACACTTTATGACTGCCATTCTTTTTTTACAACCAGCAATAAATGACAAATAATTTTCATCCGATCTTGGTACCTTTGCCGGAAACACTTTGAAGTGGAAGAATATAAAAAAAGAATCGTAAAAACCATTCAGTTCATTGATAATAATCTTGATATGGAGCTTTCGTTAGAAAAAGTTTCAGAGATTGCAGCTTATTCGCCGTTTCATTTTCACAGGATTTTCCGGCTGATTACTGGCGAAACGGTTCAGAATTATATTACCCGAAAAAGAATTGAAAAAAGCGCTTTTTATTTAGCTTTAAGAAAGAATCTGAATATAAAAGACATTTATCATCAGTTCGGTTTTTCCAATCATTCAGCTTTTAATAGAACCTTCAAAAAATATTACGGAACATCACCCTCAGATTTTCGTAAATCGGCACCGGAAAATTTCCATAAGGTCCAGTGCAAACAAAGCAAGAACGGACAAATTGATACGGCTTTCGACCAATACATTTGCAATATTGAAAACCTATTAAACTGGAGAAATATGAATTTAAAAATTAAAGTAACCGAACTTCAGGAAATGAATTTGGCAGCTGTAATGAGCCTGGGAATTGCCAATGTTGAGTCTTCTTACAATATTCTGATTGACTGGGCAAAAGCAAAAAAAATATTTCCAAAAGAGAATGTAAAAATGCTTTCCGTTTATCATGATAGTTTTAAAGTGACACCGCCGGATAAAGTAAGAATTCATGCCTGTATGCTGTTGGAAGAAGCTTTAAAGAAGCAAGAAGGTGAAGTTTTTCAGGAAACTATCGAAGCTGGAAAATTCATCATCGGAAGTGGTGAAGTGACCTTGAATGACTTCGAACAATGCTGGGTTTCTCTCTTTTTATGGATGAAAGAAAACAATTTTACCGTTCGAAAAACCTTTCCTTTTGAAATTTATCACAGCAATTTCAAAGAACATCCCGAAGGAAAAATGCTTGTAGATTTCTGCATTCCTATTCGTTAAAATTACAAGGACAAATCGTTGTAAAAATTCCCCTTTGACGGGGTGGTTATCCTTAAGCAGTATTATTATGTCATTCTAAAAGAAGCGAAACGTATTGAAGAATCTGTAAAAACAAAATAGAGATTCTTCCTGAGTCAGAATGACAAATAACCTTCTCATTATTGATCCGATTATCCTTGCGAGAAACATATCCAAAATCCTTGAGTCCTCTACGTTAAAACCAAAAATTACAACTCAGAATCAAAAACCAACCATTCGGTAACAAAAATTAATCAGCTTCAAAAATTCATCTTACTTTTGAATCGAAATAAAAACAGCTATGAAAACAAAATTATCATTCCTTGCCATTTTTTTATCGCTTACTTTAAGTTTTGCCCAAACCAGAATTTCAGGAAAAGTAAGCTTTAAGAACAAAGGAGTGAATGAGGTGAATGTCACTTTAAAAGATACTTATGATGGAGCAACTACAGACTCGGAAGGTAATTTCTCGTTTGAAACCTCAGAAAAAGGAGATCATGTGCTGAGTTTTACCCATCCGAAATATATCGAAGTCAATAAGAACATTAACATCGGAGATCAGAATGTAGTGGTGAATGCGGAATTAAAAGAGCAGATCAACGAAATAGATGCCGTTGTGGTTTCTGCAGGATCTATTGAAGCAAGCGATAAAAAAAGAGCAACAGCACTTTTAACTCCTATTGATATTTATACTACTGCTGGAGCAAACGGACAGATTTCTTCAGCGTTAAACTATCTTCCGGGAGTTCAGAAAGTAGGAGAATCGGAAGGATTGTTTATTCGTGGGGGAACAGGAACCGAATCAAAAATTTTTATGGACGGAAGTTTAATCAATAATTATTTTTCCAATTCAATTCCGGGGATTGCAGGAAGGGACCAGTTTAATACCTCACTTTTTAAAGGAAATATATTTTCAAGCGGAGGTTATTCTGCATTATACGGACAGGCTCTTTCCGGGGCATTGATGCTGGAAAGTGTAGATCTTCCTGATCAGAGTTCATACGATTTCGGAATTTCACCGATCTTTTTAAATGCAGGCTTTCAGAAATTAGACGATAAAAAGACCTATTCTTACGGAGCAAGCGCAGGATATTCCTTATTAAGTCTGATGCAGAAGGTGTTTGATTTTAATACCGATTTTATAGATGCTCCACAAGGCTTTAACGGAGATGCCAATTTCAGAATTAAAACAAAATCCGGTGGGCTTTTCAAATATTACGGGATGTATAATACCAATAAAATGGGAGTGAAAACGGAAAGTCTTGAACCTGAATATAATTTTGCTCTGGTTCGTTTGAAAGGAAAAAGTACCTATCATAATTTGTCATTTAAACAAAAATTCGGAAAATACCTTCTGAATGTGGGAACTTCCTATTCTTACAACAGATCAGACCTTAATTTCTCCACCGAAACAAATAATCTTGAATCTGAAAAAACAGAACTTCTGAATGATGGAAATTATATTAACCTTAAAGCCGTTTTAGAAAGAAAAATTAATAAAATAAGCGCATTGAGGGGAGGTTTTGAGCTGAATAATTCCGGCGAACAGCTTAATTTTCATGACATTCAAAAAAATTACAGAGATCTGATCTCGGCTGCTTTTGCAGAAACAGATTTAGGCTTCAGTAATCAGCTTTCCGCAAAAATCGGGGTAAGAGGAGAGTATTCTTCCTTCCTGTGTAAAGCCAATATCGCTCCACGTTTTGCAATCGCTTATCGTTTAGCGAAGGATTGGACTACTTCTCTGGCTTATGGATTATTTTATCAGAACCCGGAAAGTAAATACATCAATTCACCTTCAAATCTTGATTTTCAGCAGTCGCAGCATTATATTTTCCAGATTCAGAGAGCTTCTGAAGGAAGAAGTTTAAGATTGGAAGCATTTTACAAAAAATATGATGAATTGGTTAAAGTAAAGAATATAGGAGAAATAAACGGACAATATCAACCTGTACAAACTGCTGTAAACAATGATGGCTATGGTTTTGCCAAAGGATTGGAGCTTTTCTGGAGAGATAAGAAAACATTCAAAAATATAGACTACTGGGTAAGTTATTCCTACTTAGATTCAAAAAGAGATTTTATGAACTATCCGATGAGTCTGAAACCTAATTTTGCATCGGAACACACCCTTTCTGTGGTGGCAAAAAGATTTTTCCCTGAGCTGAAATTCGGAACCAATCTTTCTTACAGCTACTCCAAAGGAAGACCTTATTATGATATTGCTACAAAAACGGTAAATGGGGAGGACGTGAATTTTATAAGAAATGAAGGAAGATTAAAAGATTATAGTGCCCTGAATTTTAGCTTTAACTATCTTCCGAACCTTGGAAAAAAAGATGCAAAAGCATTCACCGTTCTTGTATTAAGTGTTTCAAATGTCTTAGGATCAAAAAATATCTATGGGTATAATTTTTCCCGGAACGGAAGCCAAAGCTCTGCTGTAGTTCCTCCTGTGAATACTTTTGTTTTTATAGGTGCATTTATTAGCTTTGGAGTAGACAGAACACAGGATGCGATTAACAATAATCTTTAAAAAAGAATTACTTTTAAATAAAAAAACAAACCTTTAAAAATCAGAAACTATGAAAAAATACATTGTAAGTGCTGCTTTAAGCTGTGTTAGTGTAATCACTTTTGCTCAAGCGAGTTATGAGAAGATAATGACAGAAAAAATCGCTAAAATCGAAACCTGTAAATCTGCAGAGGATTTTCAGAACCTTGCGAATGATTTCCAACGAATCGGGGATAAAGAAAAAGGGAAGTGGCTTCCGAATTATTACACTGCATTTTCCTATATCCAGAAAGGAAGAGTGCTGATGAGAGAAGAGAAAATGGAAAGCCTTGATGAGGTGGCTGATCAGGCACAAAAATATGTAGATGCGGCAGAAAGTGCAGAAAAAAACAATTCTGAAATCCATTTGCTGCAAAAGATGGTCTTTTCTCTGAAAATGATGGTCAATCCACAGCAAAGATATATGACTTACGGAATGCAGGCGGCAAACGAATTGAAAAAAGCGGAAGATTTTGATCCTGCCAATCCGAGAGTGGCTTTAATAAAAGCAGAAGATGTATATTTCACTCCTGAGCAATACGGCGGAAGTAAAACTAAAGGGCTGGAACTTTTTAAAGCATCTTTAGAAAAATTTAATGCCTATAAGCCAAAAACGGCTTTGGATCCTAATTGGGGAAAATCTGAAGCAGAATATTTTCTAAGTATGGGAGATAAAAAATAGTACTTTGGTCTTCCTTTCCGGGGGACCAAATTTTATGTATCACTGATTTTAAATCAGGTAATTTTTAAATATGAAACGTAAAAACATCATAACGTTATTCTGGGTATCATTGGCAACTTCAATGTTCTTTTTCTTTGTATTTACAGACGAGAGAAATATTGAAAACTTTGTTCTTACCATTCTTATTTCCTTTATCTATTCATTCGTTTTAGGTTTCGGAAACTGGGGAATTAACGATTTTCTCAATAAAAAGTTTCCGTGGTCGGAAGCGACTACAAAGAGAGCGGTGATAAGCATTATTTCAATCCTGATTGCCAATATCATCCTGGTGTATTTCTGTAATTACCTGAATTTTGTGGTGATTCAAAAAGCGGCTACAGTTGAGGAATATTTTTCTGGAAAATACAATTTCATCAACTGGTTTACCATCAACATAGCTCTTTTGATTTCAGCTTTTCTCCATGCTAAAAGTTTTATGGAGGAACTGAAAAAGACCTCCAAAAAAGAAGTCGTAGAACAGAAGCTGATTGCAAGATCTGCTAATGCTCAGTTTGAAAGCCTTAAAAACCAACTAGACCCGCATTTCTTATTTAATTCCCTGAATGTTTTGAGCTCTTTGATTGATGAAAATCCTAAGCAGGCGCAGAAATTTACGGCTTCTATGTCAAAAATCTACAGATATGTTCTGGAGCAGAAAGATAAAGAATTGGTAACGGTAGAGGACGAAATTGAATTTGCGAAGACTTATTGTGAACTTTTGAAAACTAGATTTGAAGACAGCGTCGACTTTGAGTTTAATATTAATAGTGAAGACTTAAAACAATTTGTAGTCCCGCTTTCCTTACAGCTGCTTTTGGAAAACTGCATCAAGCATAATTTTGCCACTTCCTCAAAGCCGTTAATCATAAAAGTATTTTCTGAAAATGATACGCTGTGTATTGAAAATAACCTTCAGGTAAGAGAACAAATGAAAGAAAGCGCAGGGATTGGACTGGCCAATATTGTTCAGCGGTATTCTTTGTTAACAAAACGAAATGTTTTTATTGAAAAATCAGATGATTATTTTAAGGTAAAACTTCCGATGCTTTTAACTAAGCCTAATGTAGTCAGTGAAAAAAATGAATCTGAAGATAAAGCTTACGAAAAAGCACAAAAAAGAGTGAAAGAGATTAAAAGCTTCTACGGAAACCTTTTCTCATATATTATTGTCATCACTTTCCTGGTCATTCTCAACCTGATTACTTCTCCTAAACACTTATGGTTTTACTGGCCGATGTTAGGGTGGGGAATTGGTATTGCCGCTCATGGAATAAGTGTTTTCTCGATCGGAAGGACCTGGGAAGAGAGAAAAATACAGGAAATATTAGAAAAACAGGATCAACGCAAAAACAGATAAAAATGACTCATATAAATGAAAACGATAGCCGCTATAAAGAAGCGGAGAAACGGGTAAAAAAGATCAAAGGATTTTATGTCCATTTGATGATATATTGTTTTACGAATTTGCTTGTTATTGCCCTTCAGTTGTTTGATGCTGATGATAAGGAAAAATTGAGCTGGAATCTGCTTCAGTTACCTTTGTTTTGGGGAATTGGTCTTGCCGCTCACGGATTAAGCGTTTTTTTGCCTCCTTTTATGCTTGGTAAAGGTTGGGAAGAAAGAAAAATAAAGGAACTTATGGATAAAGAAAAATAACATGAAAGAGCTTACCGTTATATTTTATATTTCGATGGCGATTTGGTTTCTGAGTGAGTTTTACTATAAAAAAGTACTTACATCGGGTCAAAATGCTCAGAAAAAAGATAAATCGACGTTAAATATTCTGTGGATTGTTATTATTCCTTCGATTTTTCTGGCTGTTCTCATATCGAATGTCTCCAGATGTCCTATCAGTAAGGAAGAATGGATATTTTTTTTGGGTGAAAGCCTGATTATAATAGGAATTCTCTTCCGATGGATCATCATCAAATCTCTAGGCAAATATTTTACGGTAGATGTGAGTATCAGAGAAGATCATAAAATTAAGAAAGAAGGTTTTTACAAGTATATGAGACACCCATCATATACTTTTGCACTGCTTACTTTTGTTGGGCTAGGTTTATTTCTGAATAACTGGATTTCATTTGCGGTTGCCTTTATTCCTCCGTTCCTGGCGTTCAATTACAGGATTAAAGTGGAAGAGCTGGCTTTAATTGAGCAATTTGGAGATGAATATATTCAATACAGAAAAGAAACAAAAAAGCTGATTCCTTTTATTTATTAAGATAAAATAGATCATAAATGTATAAAACAGAAATCCCGATTCTCCATTGAGTCGGGATTTTTACAATTCGGGAATCATTTTCTACGGTTCGGTAATATAAAATTGATTTGAGGCAGTTTACAGACCTACATTTGTATCAACAAAAACAAACAGTTAAACATTTTAAAATTATAATCATGGAAAATTTATCTTACCAAAAAGAAGTTTTAGCTTACGAAAAAGCATCAAAAAGAGTAAAAGACCTTAAAAGTTTCTACGGAAATCTTAGTTCTTACTGCCTTGTTATTCCTTTCTTATTTATTTTAAACATCATTACTTCTCCTGAACATTTATGGTTTTACTGGCCAATGTTAGGATGGGGAATCGGACTTTTAGCTCACGCTGTAAACACTTTCGGAATCGGAAAAGACTGGGAAGAAAGAAAGATCAAACAACTGATGGAGGAAGAAAAAAGCAGAACAAAATCACTTTAATTAACAAATAATAACCTTTTAAAAATGAATACGATGAACTACAATCAGGCACAACAGAGAGTACAGGACTTAAAAAGATTCTACAGAAGCATTTTATGGTTTGGAATCGTGGCTTTTATCATTTATTTTGATGATATTTTCGAAAAAGGAATCTTCAATATTTCACAATGGAACGGGTCGATTATTTTAGCAATTTGGGGAATTATCTTAACCGTAAAAGCCGTAAAGCTATTTCTTTTAAATTCCGATTGGGAAAGAAATATGCTGGAAAAAGAAATGAGAAAATCAAAAGAACCGGTAAATTTTAAAAACCAGTAATTTTTGACTAATTTTATTTCGAAATTTTAACCTAAATCGGGAACTCAATGATCAGAACAGTCATTATCGAAGACGAAAAACCGGCTTCAAGGAAATTAGAAAGAATGCTTAATGAATTTCCTGAAATAGAATTGGTAGGGAAAATAGAATCTGTAGAAGAAGGCGTTCAATGGTTTTCTGAAAATGAGCATCCGCAGCTGATATTTTCCGATATTGTCTTAGGAGACGGTTTATCGTTCGATATTTTTGAGAAAGTTCCTACAAAAGGATTTATTATCTATACCACAGCTTTTGATCAGTACACTTTAAAGGCTTTCAAATTAAACAGCATAGATTACCTTCTGAAACCTATTCTGGATGAAGATCTGGCAGGAGCAATCGAGAAATATAAATCATTTATTCCTTCAGATAACTCTGTCAATTCACAGGAAATTAAACAGTTAATTAAAAAAGAGAAAACAACACTTTCCAGGGTTTTAGTGAAAATAGGATACAATCTGAAAATTGTACAGACCCACGAGATAAGCTGCTTTTTCAGTGAAAATAAAATTGTTTATCTGCAGACTCAGGAAAGATCTTTTCCTTCAGATTTTACACTTGATGAACTGGAAGATGTTTTGGATGAGAAGAAGTTTTTTAGAACGAACCGGCAGTTTATCATCAATTCTGACTACATTAAAAATATCCATACTTCGCCTAATTACAAGGTCGAACTCGAATTTCAGCCACAGGAAGAAATAACGGTCAGCCGTGATCGTGTAAAGGATTTTAAAGATTGGTTGGTAAGTTAATTTGAAAAGCTTGGAATTGAGAATAGATTGAAACCTTAACCCAAAACTAACAACAAACAACCATCAACTAATAACCAATAATTATTTGTAATCTATACGGTTAGATTCTATATCTTCAAGCTGTTTCAGAATAGATTGGGGAATCTCATCACTGTCGATAGGGAAGCTTATGGAATCGGGGATAAAGCTTTTCCTGTCTGCTTTCTGGAATATTTCAAACAGGGCAATCGGCTCCTGGTTAAAACTGATACATGTACTTATAAAATGCAACTCATGGAGCTTATATTCTGGATTCTTCAGCTTTTCATTGATGTCTTTTATTCTTGAAATAAAATGCCTCTGACGGATGAAAGTATTGCTGTTCATGATAATAAAAACATAATCTGAATACGCAGTTACTTTTCCAAAATATTTATGACGGTCGCCGCCACTTCTTTCTATGAAGTATTCGCCGGAAGTTTCAGATTTATAGATTTCCGTTGCAGAGCGCCAGATTCTGTCTTCTTTTGCCTGTAAAGGATTTTCCGGAAGATTTCTGTTGTAGGAATACCAACAACCGATCAATTTATCCAATACTTCTGTATTTTGTTTCACATTATTCATATCAATTCTGAGATCATTAAAATTGAACGACTCTGTATTTGAATTAATGAAATCTATATAACTTGAATATCCTAAAACTTTAACGATAAGACTTAATTTTGCCAGATTCGGTTTGCTTATAACAGCATTTTCATTTTGATAATATTTTTTCAGCTTATTGATAATCAAATGTTCGTAAAGATAATTGGAGCCTAATAAATCAGGTTCTTTTTTTATTCCTTTTTCCTGCATGTCGCTTAGGATTAAATCATTAAGTTCAGCGACAATATAGGACCATTCGGTTTTTGAGACATCTTCCCAGTGGTTTTTTTTCAAAAAATGCAAGCCCAGAAAATTCATGAACTTTTCTAAATGCAGGATATCCTCTCTTTTCATTATTTAAATTATAAGACTAATATAAGATTATTTTAAAACTTAATAAGACTGATGAAAGACTTTTATATTTTCAAATCAAGTGATATTTGAGTAGAAACTAAAAGTTAAAACAATGAAAGCAACAGTCCTATTACAGAATGATCCGCTTTGGGCCAGAATTAAGGATTTTTCATTAGATAATCAAATGTAGATTTTCCTTTCTCGAAAAAGTTGGCAAAAGAAGAAAACTGGACAGAGAATTTTACTAAAAGGGCAATCGAAGAGTACAAAAAGTTTGTCTATCTCTGCTGTATTTTACCCAAAGGGGCTTCACCCAGTGAAATTGTAGATAAAGTCTGGCATATGCATTTAATATATACTCAGAATTACTGGGAAGAATTTTGCCCAAATATTCTGCAGCAGAAACTTCATCATCATCCTTCAAAAGGAGGTCCAAATGAAAAAGAAAAACATGAAAATTGGTTTCTTGAGACTTTAAAAAACTATGAAGAGATCTTTCAGGAGAAAGTACCTGGAGAAATTTGGCTGAACCTGGCGGAAAATAAAAGATATGAAAAAACAGGTAAAAGTTGGCTGAAAATTCTTTCTTTCATTTCAGTGGTTTTTATTTTAAGTTCCTGTTCAGATGTGATGGGGAATTTATTGTCAATCATATTTATATTAATTCCAATAATTTTTCTGTTCGTCTCTTTTATATCCTGGATTATTAATAAAAATGAAGAATATAAAAGTCCAAATAAAAAAGATAAAGGAGGTGGTTTTGGAAGCTGTGGCGGATCATCAAGTTGCAGCAGTTCCTCTGGAAGCAGCTGTGGAAGCAGTTGTGGAGGAGGTTGCGGCGGGTGTGGTGGATGCGGAGGTAGCTAAAAGTAAAGAGAATGAATAAATATCTTTTTTACACAACCCCGATTCTGATAAGCTGTATATGGCTTGTTGTGATGAATCATACTTTCAATCCACTATCTTTGAAAGGTCCTGACTTTCTTAAATTCTATTTAATTCTGATCTTTGGATGCTATGCTTCACTTTTTGCTTTACAGGCACTTAAAGAAAGTTCTTCAAAAACGACATTTTATTTTATGATTTCCATCTTTCTTTTAGGAGTTGTAAAACTGATAAAAGGAATTTTATTAGGAAAGCCTGTTGGGTTTTTAATCATAATCCTTGTAATGGAAATTATTATAGTATTGTTTGTTAATGCAGATCATGTAAACCATAAAATAAAGTAAGGTTTTTAAAATTATCTCAAAATAAAACCCGAAACACATTGTTCCGGGCTTATTATTTATAATTACTTTTTTATCTTCTGAAAGGTTTTGTCATTGCGATGTTTCTGTTTTTGTGAAAATCACCTCTCTGATATTGTGCATATTGTTCTTTAGAAAGAATTCTTCTCAATTTTGCATCATATTCTCTTGCTGTCAGTCTCTGTTTTGAAAGTGCATAAATCTCTTTTTCCTGACGCGGAGACAATCTTAATCCTCCGAAATCCTTCTGGCTTTGATGAAACTCTACTTTAGTATCTCTGAAACCTTCATTTCTCTGTTGTGCGTTTGTAGTGAATGCTATAAATAATCCAGCTACCAAAACTAACTTTTTCATAATAATCAAATTTTAAAATTAATACTTTGTTTCTTACGTAAGAATAAACAATAGATATGCCTGAAATAGGCACGAATAAAGGCTTATAGAAGTATAAGCCTTTTTTATAGATGAATGATAAAATTTAATCGACGAATGAAAAATATTCTTTTTTATGAAATAACCCCGCTTCCTAAAAGTTCTTCTCCATTATACCATGCAGCGAACTGCCCTTCTGCGATGGCAGACTGAGGTTCTTCAAATTCCACGTAAAAAACATCTTCAAACTGGTATAAAGTTGCCTTTTGTAAAGGTTGCCTGTATCTGAATCTGGCCATTACTTCCATAGATTCTCCATTTTTAAGCCTCATATCTTCACGAACCCAATGTAGTTCTGAATTATCAATTTTAAGGGCTTTTTTCAGCAATCCAGGAAACTGATGTCCTTCTCCTACGAAAAGGATGTTGTTTTCCATGTCTCTGGAGATGATAAAACAGCTTTCTTTATGTCCGCCGATTCCTAGCCCCTTACTTTGTCCGATCGTGAAAAATTGAGCTCCTTGATGCTTTCCGATTACTTTCCCGTCGGATTTTTTATAATTGATTTTTTGACTTAAATATTCAAGTTCTTCCTGTTTTGAAGAAAATTCAGGCGTTCCCTGAGAGAAAAGCGGAGAATCTTTAAAAATTTCTACAATTTCACCTTCTTTAGGAACCAGCTGTTGTTGTAAAAACTGAGGCAGGCTTACTTTTCCAATAAAGCATAATCCCTGAGAGTCTTTTTTATCAGCCGTTACCAGTCCTATTTCCTTCGCAATTTCTCTTACCTGAGGTTTTGTAAGTTCTCCAATTGGAAATAAAGCTTTAGATAATTGATCCTGACTCAACTGGCATAAGAAATAAGACTGATCTTTATTGTTGTCTTTTCCTGCTAAAAGATGGAAAATTTCCTTACCGTTTTCATCAATCGTTGAATCGACTCTTGCATAATGCCCGGTTGCTACCTTATCTGCACCCAAAGACATTGCTGTTTTCATAAAAACATCAAATTTTACCTCTCTGTTGCACAAAACATCAGGATTCGGAGTTCTTCCTTTCTGATATTCATCGAACATATAATCAACGATTCTTTCTTTGTAAAGATCACTCATATCGATTACCTGGAAAGGAATTCCAAGCTTTTGAGCAACCATTAGAGCATCATTGCTGTCTTCGATCCACGGACACTCGTCTTCCAACGTTACCGAAGCATCGTTCCAGTTTCTCATAAATAAAGCCACGACTTCATGGCCTTGCTGTTGCAGCAAATATGCTGTCACACTTGAGTCTACACCTCCGGAAAGGCCTACTACTACTTTCATTATATTTCAATTTTACGAAACTCTTAACGGGAGTTCTTAGTTTGACGCCGCAAAAATACAACTAAAAAATTCGTAAAAAAACCATAATTTTAAACATCGACAAAAACAATATTAATATGAAAAAGTTTATTATTCCTTTATTGCTGCTTATTTCAGGCTCTGTATTTTCTCAGGTTGCAGTGGGAACTTCTCCGGGAAACAATAACCGATGGACATTCGGAGGAGGTATTGGAGTGGGTTTCGGAAGTAACAGTGCATTTTATTTATCCGCATCGCCAAGAGTAGGTTACCGGCTTACCGAAGATCTTGAGGGTGGAGTTGCTGGAAGTATTTCTTGGCAGACTTCAGATTTTTATCGTTCTACCATGTTTGGAGTAGGGCCATTCGCTAATTATTATATTGCGAGATCTTTTTATTTAGGCGCAAATCTTCAGCATTATTTCATTGATTATAAAGATAAGTACTATGATTATAAAATGAATAAAGAAGAAACAGCATTATATCTCGGAGGAGGTTATATGCAGAGGATTGGAACTAATTCTTATATGCAGATTGGGATCATGTATAATGTTCTTTGGAAAGAAAATGAGAGCATTTTTTCAAGCGGATTAGTTCCGAATATTGGCTTTGTGGTTGGGCTTTAATACAACGGAATATAAAAATCCCGAAAAATTACTTCGGGATTTTGTTTAACTGTATGTAAAAGTTAATAGATTACAATCCATGTTGCTCCGCCTGCAGTGAAGAAAGCCCCACCTGACATATTGGAAGGAACCACGACTCCCGTTAAATCTGAAATGACGGTTGAACTTCCGCAAAATTGTCCCAAGTAATAGTATCCTCCGGTATTAACTCCAGACTGATCCTTTATTCCGAATTTAATTCCAGTCCAAGTGGTAGCTGTACTGAAGGTTGTAAGAACCCCTGTAGGAGCAGTAAATGGAGCAGCAAAATTAGAATTAAGAACCCACCTTCCAACTTGAGGAGTGGTAGGAACAGCCGTATTGAATGCAAAAGTATTGTTTACATTCCCATCATAATTGGCATCAATTGATACTGAAGGATTATTTGTAAATCCGAGTTTTAATAAATCATTGATAGCATCTCTTGACTCCAGGGTGGGAGTACATCCCCCTCCAACATTACCTAAATTGGATTTATTAAGAGTAAATTCAACATAATTGGGAGTATAATTTTGTATATAAACGGGTGGTAGTGACTGTGCTGAAAGAGAAAAGGATATAAATGCTGTTGCCAGTAAAAATAATTTTTTCATAAACTTAATTTTGTGATTTGTAATTTTGGTTGATTTCCTTGTTGTACTCTCCATACACTTGCACAGCCCATTTTAGAATTTTTTCTCTGTCGTTTTCTGTTCTTTTTTCAATTTCAGAATAAGTTACGCCTGTACTTGCTATAAGATCTTTGGCCGCCGGAATTAACATGTCTTTCTTATAATCACTAAGCTCTGCTGAAGTCCTTGGTCTTTCAGGAGCAGGTTCTTTTTCCATGGCTACTTTTTTGATGACCAGGTTGAATTTTTGAACAGCTTCAGGTTTAGAGATTTCAGGAACTGCAGAAGTGGCGACGTTTTCGTTGGCACAGGATAAAATAGTAAGCAATGAAATACTTAACAGTAAAAAAGTTTTTTTCATGATATTAATTATTGTTTTAAAATGTGTAGGATTTAGACTCTCAATGTCATTAATCAGATTAATGGTAAAAATTAATAAAGGACATACCAGTCTGCACCGCCAAACTGGAAATAACTTCCTTGAATTACTCCTGAAAAAGCGGTTGTAGGTGTTGTAGATCCGCAAAAATGACCCAAAGAATAATATCCTCCGATATTATTTCCGTAGTGATCCTGTACCCCAAGTTTAATACCTCCCCATTGTGATCCTGTAATATAGGCTGCAGGAACTGGATTTGACGGAAGAGTATAAGGAGTAGAATAATTATTGTCATACGTCCATGCATCAATTAATGGAGTAGAGGGATAGGTTGGATTAAATGTATTGGAAGTATTGATATTTCCATAGTAATAGGCTTCCGAAGGAACAGTATTTACTACCGGAGCATACGTCAATGTAGACAGGCCTCCTAAACTCGATGACTGAAGATTCGGACTACAGTTTCCCGCAAGATTGGAAGGATTCAATCTCCATATAACAAATTGGATGACCGTATCCGTATAATTTTGAATGTAAAGATCTTGTGCCGAAATACAAAATGAAGAAAAAAATGTGGCTAATAAAATTAGTTTTTTCATGGGTTTAATTTTGTGATTTATAATTTTGGTTGATTTCCTTGTTATACTCTCCATACACTTGTACAGCCCATTTTAGAATTTTTTCTCTGTCGTTTTCTGTTCTTTTTTCAATTTCAGAGTAGGTTACACCAGAACTTGCTATAAGGTCTTTAGCTGCCGGAATCAGCATGTCTTTTTTATAATCACTAAGTTCTGCTGAGGTTTTGGGTCTTTCAGGAGCAGGTTCTTTTTCCATGGCTACTTTTTTGATAGCCAGATTGAATTTTTGAACAGCTTCAGGTTTAGAAATTTCAGGGAGAGCAGAAGTGGCGACATTTTCGTTGGCACAGGATAAAATGGTAAGTAATGGAATACTTAACAGTAAAAATGTTTTTTTCATTTTCATATTAATTGATTTTTTGGTTCAATAAAAATAATGATTTTTATTAATTAATCATCATTTAGTGAAAAAATAAATTAATTATGTTATTGAAAATGAAAAAGCTCCGATAGAATATCAGAGCTCTTTAGATTTATTTCTTTATAATTAGTTTGAAACTTTTTATAAATTGTTTTTGAGAGTTTTGTAAGGATAAAATGTAGTTTCCGTTGGCTAAAATATTCTCCAAATCAAAATTCACGGATTTATTCTTTTCAATCTTTTTAGAATAGATCAATCTTCCGGCCATATCATTTATAGATACAAAATGAGGCTCTTTCGTAAGAATATTTCCTGTTAAAACAAATGAACCTTTGTTAGGATTATCATATAATTTTAAATGATCATCAAGGTTAGCTTCCGAAACAGATAAATTTACAGGACTAAATTTTGCAATGTATCCTGCTCCTCCTTCATTCATTCCTGGTGGAAATATGAGAGTTTGTTGGTAGCCATTACTCGTTGTATAGCCGGAAAGTGAAGATGCTGATCCGTAAAGAAAAAAAGCATTGGAATTTGTTGAGAATTTGCAATTAATTACAGATAGCTTATTAGCTCCTGAATTTCCTGGTGGAGGCGTTACAGGCCCTCCATAATAAGAAGTAAATAAATGTATACCGGATGTCTCGAACATGGAAAAAAAGATGTCAAATACACTATTCGCGCTTGGTTTTACCTCTTGAAAAGCTCCTGGAGTTGCCATATTCTGATTTCCGGCGGTGCTTCCTGATACGATAATTTTATCATCCTTAACATCAAGATTATGATTACTGCTCAAAATCAATTCTATACCTGCTGTGTTTAAATAGGTTGTCCAGGTTCTGTTTCCTGAATCATTAAATTTCGTAATAAATAAATCCCATCCATCTGAGCTGCTCGCTAAATGTGCCCCTTCTTCTCCGTAATATGTTCCGGGAGTGGTAGTGGTTCCTAAAACATAAATTCCGGTTTCAGTTACTCTTATATTTTTAATCGTACCATGGGTAACGTTATTGGGTATGCCGTAATAGGTTCCCCAAATTCGGCTGCCCGAATTTCCGTTTAGTTTTATAATAGAATTCACGGCTTTAGCTTGCTGGAAAGTACCTGCTGTTGCTAGTGTAGAGATAGAACTATTAATATCCTCTCCTGTAGCGATATATAAATTGTTGTCAAATAGATCAATATCACTAATTGTTTTTGAAGGAATATAGGTTGCCCAGATCTTTTGGCCTTGAGAATTGAGCTTTATGACATAAGAATTAGAAAGAGGGCCTCCCTGTGCTGATGAAACATGGGTAAAAGAAGGCCCATATGTTCCCGGATCTCCTAAATTTTGCCATTTTGTAGTTCCTGCAATATAGATATTTCCGGTATTGTCAGTTTTGATGAAAAAATCAGAATCTAAATTTTCAGGTACATAGGTTTGCCATATTAAATTCCCGTTGGAATCATATTTTGAAAGTATTGAATCATCATTGGTGATATTAGAAGTGTGCCAATTACTGTTTGACAGAACAGGATAATTGATAAGATCTGATTCTATGTCATATCTGTTTCCGGACTGATCTCTGTAAGCGGGAATACTTTTATCTGAATAAGCGTTTTTATAGAGATTGTATTCTGCTAATAATAATCCTCCTGAAGTTGAAAAAACTTCTCTAAAATTATTTTTGGAATCAGCATTTCCTATAGTAAAATAATTATTACTCGAAAATACAAACTGGTTATAATAACTTGCTGGAATGGGTATGGTGTTATTGTATGGATATGAGCTTATCCCATCTGCATATACATATGAGGAATTATTTTCATAGATGTTTTGCACATTGGTAGATGTACCTCCAAAATACGTCCCCCAATTTCTTTCATAATTGAATGATGATTGGGAGAATAACGAAGTGGAGAGGAAAATGAAAGATAATAAATTTAATTTCATATTATTTATCAAAAAAATGGTGATTTATTTATCGTAAATATAAATAAAATAAATTACAGTTATTATTATAACAAAAAAGCATCGGAAATCTCCGATGCTTTTAATATGATTAAAATTATTTACTTACGATTGAGAAGACTTCTCAGCTGAAGATTTTTTTGCTTTCGGTGCTTTTCCAATCAAACCGTCTTTTGCTTCGTTAAGATCCAGAATTACAGTTTCTCCTTCGCTTAATTGCTTATTCACAAGCATTTCTGCCAATAAATCTTCAATATACTTTTGGATAGCTCGTTTCAATGGTCTTGCTCCAAAATCTTTATCCCAGCCTTTTTCAGAAATAAAGTCTTTGGCTTCATCTGTTAACTCAACTTTATAGCCTAGTTTTTCTAATCTTCCGTATAATTTGCTCAATTCAAGATCAATAATTTTCTTGATATCTGTCTGCTCAAGAGAGTTGAAGATTACGATATCATCAATTCTATTCAAGAATTCTGGTGCAAATGCTTTTTTAAGAGCATTTTCAATAGTACTTCTCGCTCTTGTATCAGAACTAGTCTTTTTAGCAGAAGTTCCGAATCCTACACCGTCTCCGAAATCTTTAAGATCTCTTGTCCCGATGTTTGAAGTAAGGATGATAATTGTATTTCTAAAGTCAATTTTTCTACCTAGGCTGTCTGTAACGTGACCTTCATCTAAGATCTGCAATAAGATATTAAATACATCCGGGTGAGCTTTTTCGATCTCATCCAAAAGAACCACGGCATAAGGTTTTCTTCTTACTGCTTCTGTCAATTGTCCTCCTTCTTCGTATCCAACGTATCCAGGAGGCGCACCAACCAATCTTGAAACGGCGAATTTTTCCATGTATTCACTCATGTCGATTCTGATTAATGATTCATCAGATTCGAATAATTCTCTTGCCATTACTTTAGCCAGCTCGGTTTTACCAACACCGGTTGTTCCTAAGAAAATGAAAGTACCAATCGGGCGGTTCGGATCTTTAAGGCCGGCTCTGTTTCTTTGAATTGCTTTCACAACCTTTTTCACAGCGTCTTCCTGACCGATTACCTTGCCGTTCAATTTTTCATCCATTTGAGCCAATTTATCAAGCTCATTTTTACCAACTTTAGTTACAGGAACTCCACTCATCATAGAGACTACTTCCGCTACATTTTCTTCTGTTACGGTTTCTTTTTTCTCTTTAACATCTTTGTCCCATTTATCCTGAGCAGCATTCAGCTCCATCTGAAGTCTTTCTTCTTCATCCTTCAGCTTTCTGGCTTCAAGATAATCCTGAGCTTTTACTGCTTTCTGTTTCAAATCCTTGATTTCTTCAATTTTCTTTTCAAAATCAATGATTTCAGTAGGAACTTTCATGTTCTTGATATAAACACGGGATCCGGCTTCGTCCATCGCGTCAATAGCTTTGTCCGGTAAAAAACGGTCTGTAATATATCTTGATGTCAAATTGACACACGCAGCAATGGCTTCCGGAGTATAAATTACATTATGATGTTCTTCATACTTATCTTTAATCTGATTCAAAATCTGGATAGTTTCATCGATAGAAGTAGGTTCCACCATTACTTTCTGGAATCTTCTTTCTAAAGCTCCGTCTTTTTCAATATACTGACGGTATTCATCCAGAGTTGTTGCTCCGATACATTGAATTTCACCTCTTGCCAAAGCCGGTTTAAACATATTGGATGCATCTAAACTTCCTGTTGAACTTCCTGCACCTACAATAGTGTGAAGCTCATCGATGAATAAGATGACATCTCTGTTTTTTTCAAGCTCAGTCATGATGGCCTTCATTCTTTCTTCAAACTGACCACGGTATTTTGTTCCGGCCACTAAACTGGCCAGATCCAAAGTGATCACACGTTTCCCGTAAAGAACTCTGGACACTTTTTTCTGTTGAATTCTTAATGCTAAACCTTCTGCAATCGCAGATTTACCAACTCCCGGCTCCCCGATAAGAAGCGGGTTGTTTTTCTTTCTACGCGATAAGATCTGAGAAACTCTCTCAATTTCTTTTTCACGGCCGATTACAGGGTCCAATTTTCCATCTCTTGCCAAAGAAGTTAAGTCTCTACCAAAGTTATCCAGGGTTGGAGTTTTACTTTTAGCAGAACCTAAATTTCCTGTAGGCTTTCTCATTTGCTCAAATTCCTCTCTTTCATCATCGTCATCATAAGCACTCATTTGTGGTGCCTGTCCGGAATTTTTAAGCATTGTTTGATACTCTCTTGAAACGCCTTCATAGTCGATATCATAAGCGCCTAAAATATTTGAAGTAGGGTCTTCATATTTATAAAGAATGCCTAAAAGCAGATGAACGGTATTAATTTCATTGCTTTTGTATTGTCTGCATTCTAACTCCGCACGTTTAATAGCGTGATCCGCCATTTTAGTGAAAGAAATATTGGTAACCTCTTCAGAAATAGGATTAAGACTTGCTGTATTTAGAGTTTCAATTTTTCTTCTGATTTGTGTTAAATCCGCATTAAGGTTTTGAAGGATTTCTTTTGCAGAGTTTTCCGTTTTTATAATACCTAAAAGTAGATGTTCTGTATTAAGAAATTCACTTTTGAGCCTTTTAGCTTCGCTTTTGCTTTGTTTGAACACCTGGCTCAAACCTTGTGAAAACTTATAATCCATAATATATCTCATTAGAATAAAAGCAGCATTGCCATTTATTCATTATCTAAATTACAAATATTTTACCAAAAATCAATAAATGACTTTATGGCAGAAAAAATTTTATTATCTTATTGAAAATGATTAAGTTTGTTATCCTGAAAATTTTTCCCATGATTCCCGAAATTGCTACTTATATCGGATATTCTGCCTCACTTTTTATTGTGCTGAGTTTCATATTGAAAGATATAAGAAAAATCAGAATTGTAAATATGATAGGCTGTATCTGTTTTGTCATTTATGGTATTTTCAGTGGGATGCTCTGGCCGGTAATTATTCCCAACGGGCTTATTTGCTTTATACAAATTTACCATCTTCTGACAGATAAAAAGAAGTAATGAGTAAGGGAAAAGTGATTACTTCTGCATTCAGCAATTTATATACGGATCAGCGTATAGAAAAGGTCTGCAGAACATTATATGAAAACGGATACGATATTGAGCTCATCGGAAACAACTGGAACGGAGCGGAAGAAATGTCTCGGCCTTATCCGTTTTCCAGGATAGAGTTAAAATCGAAAAGTTTAAAAACAGCTTATTTCGAATTCAATTGGAAACTCTATCATCAATTAAAGAAAAAAGCAGATAAAAATACAATTCTTCATACCAATGATCTGGATGCGCTGCTTCCCAATTATCTGATTGCTAAAAAATTAAATATTCCGTTGATTTTTGACAGTCATGAAATTTTTTCCGAAATGCCTGCAATTCAGGGCAAAATGTCACAAAAATTATGGAGGTATCTTGAAAAGACAATTGTTCCGAAGATCAAATTCATGATAACAGCAAGTTCAGGGTATGCCAATTGGTTTAAAAACCGATACGGAATCAGTCCTGTTGTCGTTCAAAATGCGCCAAGAAAATTAAGCTTTAACCAGGAAATACCAGAGAACAGTCCTAAAGTTCTTTTGTACCAAGGCGCGATCAATCCTTTTCGAGGAATTGATAAAGCAATTTTAGCCATGCATTATGTAGAAAATGTTATTTTTCAGATTGCAGGAGACGGACCAAGAAAAACAGAATATGAAGAATTGGTCATTAAGGAAAATCTCCAGGATAAAGTACGGTTTTTAGGAAAATTGCATCCAGATGATTTAAGAGAAATTACACGGACTGTAGACTGCGGGATGAGTATTGAAGAGAATGGGGGAGAAAGCTATTACTATTCTTTACCAAACAAAGTCCTGGATTGTATTCAGGCAAGAGTACCTTTGATTTTATCAGATCTTCCGGAAATGCTGAATATTAAAAATCAGTTTGATGTAGGAGAGATCATTAAAAATCATGAACCTTTAAGTATTGCAGAAGCAATAAAAGTTGTTCTGAATAAAGGAAGAAAAAACTATCTTCCAGAGCTTGAAAAGGCCGCAAATATTCTTTGTTGGGAAAATGAGGAAATAATGTTGTTGGAAGTTTTTGAAAAAGCTGCTGAAAGTTTTTAAAGTTCTAAAGGTTAAAATATTTAATAACAATATAATTATCTGATTATTAAGTGTTAAGTCTAAAATTAACATAAAATTCAAAAACTCTAAAATTAGTATCTTTGCACAAAAGAAGTATAGAAATGACCATTAAGGAAAAACAGCAGGAAATTATCGACGAATTTGCGTTTCTTGACGATTGGGAACAGAAATATGAATATATTATTGATCTTGGAAAGGAGCTGAAGGGGCTTTCTGATGATAAAAAAACTGACGAAAACCTGATCAAAGGCTGCCAAAGCAAAGTTTGGATTGATGCAGAATTCAAAGATGGAAAATTGTTTTTCAATGCTGATTCTGACGGTATTTTACCGAAAGGAATTGTTTCTCTTTTAGTCAGTATTTACAGCGGACATTCTACACAGGAAATTTTAGATTCTGATTTTGAGTTTATTTCTGAAATCGGGTTACAGGAGTTTCTTTCTCCTTCTCGTGCAAACGGATTGATGGCGATGACAAAGCAGATCAAATTTTACGCAGTTGCCTATCAGTTGAAATCGTAATTGTGACAAGAATTTTAGCATATCGTTTCTCTGCTTTTGGTGATGTTGCAATGACAGCTCCTGTCTTCCGTGAATTTTTAGAACAAAATCCGGATGTGGAAATTGTGATGGTATCCCGGAAAAATTTTGAGAGTTTATTTACTGATATTCCGAATGTTATATTCAAAGGAATTAATCTTGACGATTATAAAGGATTCTTCGGATTGAACAGATTGGCCAATGAATTAATCAAAGAATTTAACCCAGATCTGGTTGCCAACCTTCATGATGTTATAAGAACAAAGGTTTTAGATAAAATTTACAGAAGAAAGGGCTTAAAAGTTTTTAAAATCAATAAAGGAAAAGAAGAAAAAGAGCGATTAACAGATGTCTGGAACCTGAATAAAGTCCAGCTGAAAAAAACGGTTGAACGGTATGCAGATGTTTTCCGGGAAATGGGTTTTGAAGTTAATTTATCACATCAATTAAGGACTGTCTCAAACAACAAATCGGGTATTGGTTTTGCTCCTTTTGCTCAGCATCGGGGAAAAATGCTTCCGTTGGAAAAATCTTATGAACTGGCAAGAATTTTGGCTCAGAAACAGAAAGTTTATTTTTTTGGTGGAGGTAAGAAAGAGACTGAAACTTTAGAAAAGTGGGAGAGAGAAATTCCAAATACATATAGTTTATCAGGAAAATTGAGCTTTGCAGAGGAGCTGAAAAAAATTTCCGAGTTGGAACTTATGATCTCTATGGATTCTGCCAATATGCATTTGGCAAGTCTTATGGGAACTAGATGTATTTCTATTTGGGGATCGACGCATCCTTATGCGGGCTTTTTAGGATTTGGACAAAGTGAAGATGACGTTGTTCAGGTAGATGACTTAACGTGCAGGCCGTGTTCTGTTTTTGGTGATAAAGAGTGCTACCGAGGAGATTGGGCGTGTCTGGAAGAGCTTGACGTGCAAAAAATCGTTGAAAAAATTTGATCCCATGAAGCTTTCTGTCTGTATTCCTGTTTATAATTTTGATGTAAGAGAGCTTGTTCTTGATTTAAAAAAAGAAATTGAAAACTATAATATAGATGCCGAAATCATTCTGATTGATGATGCATCAGAAGAAAATTTCAAAACAATGAATGCTGAACTTCAGAAAGAGGTACAAACATTTATTTTTCTTGAAGATAATATAGGTCGATCAAAGATTAGAAACTTGTTTTTAGAGTATTCAAATGGGGAGTATCTTTTGTTTCTTGATTGCGACGGGAAAATTATTTCAAGTATTTTTTTATTATCATACATTCAATTTATCAAAAATAATAAACGTCCGAAGGTCATATATGGAGGGCGAAAAGTTTCTGATTTATCACCAGACAAAAGTCATTACCTTAGATGGAAATTTGCAATGGAAAGAGAAAATCAGAGTGCTGAAAAGCGTCAAAAAAAACCATATTTGTCTTTCCAGACAAACAATTTCATCATTAATAGAGAAGTTTTGAAGAAGGTACCCTTTAATGCTGAATACCAAAAATATGGTTATGAAGATCTTCTTTTCGCTATGGAATTAAAGGATAAGGGTATAATGATCAATCATATTGATAATGTAATTTTTAATAATGATTTGGAAACCAATGATAAATATTTAATTAAAATAAAAGAGTCAATAGAAAGTTTGGCAAAAATGCAACAGGACGAGAAACTAAAATCAAAAATAAAAGAAATTAAAATTATAAAGGTATTTAATAGAATAAATGAAAGCTTTTTAAGAGCTGTATCTGTAAATTTGTTTCAAATACTAAAAGGAACTTTAGAGAAAAAGCTACAAAAAGGAAATGTTAATCTTCGATATCTAGATTTTTATAAACTGGGATTGTTACTAAAAAATACTAATTAATTTATTGCACAATTTTTTGATAATATTATGCATTATCTGTGATGTAAAGGTAAGGTATAATACCTGTAAAGTACCTTGGAAGTGGCATTTTATTATTTTAAGGTGGTTTATTTTGTTCTGGCTTGAAGAAGAAGTTGTAAAATGAAAATAATATTATTAGATATAAAATAAAAAAATCTCCCAATTTCTTGAGAGATTTCTGTGGGTCCTGAGGGATTCGAACCCCCGACCCTCTGGGTGTAAACCAGATGCTCTGAACCAACTGAGCTAAGAACCCGAATTTTTTTGAAAGGTTTCGTTTCCTTTTCTGTGGGTCCTGAGGGATTCGAACCCCCGACCCTCTGGGTGTAAACCAGATGCTCTGAACCAACTGAGCTAAGAACCCTCTTTATCGTTGTTTCCTCGATTAGAGTGGTGCAAATATACGACTTATTTGGAAACCTCCAAATTTTTTTCTAAAAATTCTCCGACTACAAAGTTACTTCCGCCGATAAAAATCATTTCTTCGTTTGTACATTGTTCTTTTGCAGATAGATAAGCTTCCTGCACAGAATTGAAAATTTTATAAGAAATTTTTGCATCCACCAGCAAATCTTCATAATCCTGCGGATGTCTTCCCCTGTTTATGGCAGGTTTGGCAAAATAGAATTCAGATTTCTCAGGTAAAATTTTAGTGACTTCGTCGATTTTTTTGTCATTGACGAAACCTAAAATGATATGTTTATGTTTATCTATAGAATTTAGCTGAGCAAAAACATATTCTAGGCCAGCCTGATTGTGCCCTGTGTCACAAATTGTCAGTGGTGATTTAGAGAACTCGAACCAACGGCCGATAAAATTGGTGTTTTGATGAACGTGTAAAAGACCGTCTTCAATATTCTTATCAGAAATAGATAAATTTAGTTTTTTTAGTTCTTCAATTAAAGCTAATACGACTTTAATGTTTTTAGCCTGATAGTTGCCTTTTAGATCTGAGATGAGTTCGGTTTTTAATAAAGTTGCATCAATAAACGGGGCATTTTCTTGATTCGCTTTATTTAAGATGATGCTTTTTACATTATCATTTTCGTCTCCGGAAATAATTGGAGTGTTCTTTTTAATAATTCCCGCTTTTTCTGCAGAAATTTCTTCAATGCTGTCTCCTAAAATATTTTGATGATCCAGCTGAACATTCGTGATGGCTGCAACCAAAGGCTTAATAATATTTGTTGAATCCAGTCTTCCGCCCAAACCGACTTCAATAATTGCAAAGTCAACATTCTGCTGATAAAAATATTCGAAAGCCATAACGGTAGTAAATTCAAAAAAGGAAGGTTTGATATCCTCGGGAAGATTCTTCAGCTTTTGAATAAAATCAAAGACAAATTTTTTATCACAGTTTTTACCATTTACCTTGATACGTTCTGTAAAATCGATCAGGTGAGGAGAATTGTAAAGTCCGATTTTATAACCAGCCTCCTGCAGTACAGAAGCGAGCATATTGCTTGAAGAACCTTTTCCGTTGGTTCCTCCGATATGGATGCATTTTATTTTTTCTTGAGGGTTTCCAAAGAAATCGCAAAGTCTGGTGATATTTTGTAAACCTGGTTTATAGGCTTTTTGGCCATCGATTTGATAATTAGGAGCTTGCACGAAAAGCCATTCTACGGCTTCCAGATATTGTTCATTTGTCATGATACAAAATTCTCAAAAGTTTTTTAAAAAGAGACATTAATTTTTTTAATTGTAACTTTTTTTACATTTTCGCGTCTAATGTCATAAAAGCTGAATTAATTATGAAAAAAATTTTGGTAATCATTTTAGGATTGAGTTGTTTGGGACTGAAGTCTCAGAAAAGGTGGTCGCTGAGAGAATGTGTGGATTATGCTGTAAAAAATAATCTGCAGGTATTACAAAATGAATACTCAAAACAGACCCAGGAAGCCAACCTGAAAATTGCCAAAAAAAATTACCTTCCTTCAGTTTCTGGAAGTATTGGAAATACAGTTAGTTTTGGACAGACGTCTTTCGGAACGGGAAGTTTAAGAAATGACAGATTCAGTAACAGTGCCAATTTAGGGGCTGAAATTTTGGTTTTTAATAACGGAAGACTTGATAAAACAGTCAGAAAAACCCAATATGATCTGGAGGCAAGTTTATATGATGTAGAAACCATTAAGAATGATATTTCATTACAGATTGCACAGCAGTATTTAACGACACTATTAAATAAAGAAATTGTAAAAATTTCTGAAAGCACGGTTGCAAATGCTAAAAAACAATATGACAAGGCAAAAATAACAACTTCGGTAGGAACAACCGCACAAACTGTTCTAGCCGAAGCCGAAGCTGCATTAGCAAGAGAAAAACAAAACTTAAAAACCGCAGAAATTAATGTAGGGCGAAGTTTATTTGCTTTAGTTCAGCTTTTACAATTACCGGATTATAAAAATTTTGATGTTGAAGATGTAGTTGTTCCAGAACAGCTAACTCCGGAACTAAAATCAGTTGATGAAGTTTTAACAACGGCTTATGCATCTCAACCTCAAATAAAAGCAGCAGAAAGCAGAATAAAATCTGCTGAGGTTCAGACAGAAGTTTCTAAAACGGCTTTCTGGCCTACAGTAACGGCAAGTGCAGGAATTGGATCTTTTTACAATAACCTTCTTAATACGAATATAACGGGAATAGACTCTGAAGGAAATATTGTGAACGAAAGAAATTTATTTGGTCAGTATAAAGACAACTTCGGTCAGCAAGCAGCAGTTTCTGTAAATATTCCGATTTTCAATAAGGGAATTACAAAGCTTCAGGTTGAGCAGTCAAAAATTAATGAAAGTGTTGCAAAAAACTCATTTGAGCAACAAAAGCAGTCGATAAGACAAGGTGTTCAGAAAGCGCAGTTTGATGTTGATGCCAACTATGAAGCCTATTTGTCGGCAGTAGAAGCTGAAAAAAGCTCTAAACTTTCTATGGATTTTGCTGAAAAAAGTTATGCTGCAGGAAGAACAACTATTTTTGATCTGAATGTTGCAAGAAATAACTACGCGAATGCACAAGGTTCTGTAGCTCAGGCAAAATATAATTATTTATTCAGTTTAAAATTATTGAACTTCTATGCCGGAATTCCACTAAGTTTGTAGAATGTCAATTGAGTCATTAGAAAAATATTTACCTCAAAATACACGAACTTATTTAAGAAAATGGTTCTCAGATTATTATATTCATATAAAAATTACCAGGGAGCGGAATTCAAAATTGGGAGATTACCGCAAATTACCTGATAATTCCCATGAAATTACGATAAATTCAACATTATCACCACAGCTTTTTTTCTTTGTACTTACTCATGAGTTGGCGCATCTTATTGCTTTTGAAAAGTTTGGAAGAAGAATATCTCCTCATGGAAATGAGTGGAAAATGACTTTCAGAGAAATGCTTTTGGAAAGTCTTGAGGTATACGAAGATGAATTGAAACCCATTATTATAAAGTTTTCAAAGTCTCCGAAAGCCAATTTTATGGCAAGTCCGGATTTGGTAAAGTTTTTTCATGCCGGAAAAGCAGATGATAATTCTTGTTATATCGAAGAAATAGAGAAAGGAGGCTTTTTTGTCTATCAAAATCAAAAATATCTGCAGGAGGGACTTATTAAAAAAAACTATCTTTGTAAGAATTTGGCTACCGGAAGAAAGTATTCTTTCAAACCTTTAGCCAGAGTAGAAAAATGTATGTGAACATGTTACAATCAGATAAATACTGTGTGATAATGGCAGGAGGAATCGGAAGCAGATTCTGGCCTTTAAGTACACAAAAATTTCCAAAGCAGTTTCAGGATATTTTAGGAACGGGAAGAACAATGATTCAGCAGACGTATGACAGGATCAGTAAAATGATTCCTGCTGAAAATATATTTGTTATTACAAATAAAGAATATGTAGGAGTATCTCATCAGCAATTACCGGAAATTCCGGAAGAAAATATTGTAGGAGAGCCATTGATGAAGAATACGGCGGCTTGTAATCTTTATATGGCGAATAAAATCGCTGAAAAGAATCCTGATGCAACTATGGTCGTTTTACCAGCCGATCATTTGATTCTTAAAGAAGATGTCTTTTTGCAGAAATTAGAACTTGCTTTTGAATTGGCAGCTGAAAATGAATATCTGGTAACATTGGGAATCACTCCTACAAGACCTGATACAGGATACGGATATATTCAGTTTGTAGAAAAGAAAAATGCAGATTATTTTAAGGTAAAAACATTTACTGAGAAGCCTATTTTAGAAATAGCACAGAGCTTTTTAGATAGTGGAGACTTCCTTTGGAATGCCGGAATTTTTATCTGGAATGTTAAAAGTATTCATCATGCTTTTGAAATGTACCTGCCGGATATGACACAGCAATTCATGGCTTGTGATTATAATGCTGGTAATGAGCAGAGCTGTATAGAACTTATTTATCCAAAGGTTCAGAAAATTTCCATCGATAACGGAATTCTTGAAAAAGCAAAGAATGTATATGTAATTCCTGCGGATTTGGGATGGAGCGATCTTGGAACATGGACTTCGGTATATGAAAACACAGAAAAAGATAAGAATAGAAACTCTGTTAATCAAAAACACCTTTTAACGTATAACGCAGAAGGCAATATCATTCATGCCAAAAGCAATAAGATGGTTGTTATAGACGGGCTGAAAGACTATATCGTTGTAGATACCGATAAAGTGCTGCTAATTTGTCCAAGAGATCATGATCAACTGATCAAAGATTATGTTTTAGACCTTAAAAATTTCAAAAAAGGAGAACGTTTTATGTAATTAAATGGCATACTTTGTGTCAGTTACTTTAGCTATGATAAAAGCAATTTTAAAAATCGGAATATTTTCTTTGCTGTTTTTGGGAATAAGTATTTATTCTCAGGAGAAAAAACATTTTACAGGCTATTCTAATATTTTACAGAGTATTATTCCTAATCAGAAAACAGATTTCTGGATTTTGGTTCATAATAATTATGGTAAAAACCAGGAAGTAAGAACAGTAGGAACAAAAAAAGATTATACACCACAATCTTCAGGGTTTAATTTATTTCCTGACGAAAATGGATTTTTTTATATCGTTTACTCTTCAGGAGGAAAGATAGATTATATAACTGATATTTCTGCACTCAGAAAATTTATAGGGAAAATAGACAATGTAGAGGAAGCGGCAATCATGCTTACAGATGAAGGATATTTTGTAGATGAAGAGTTTAATGACTTGGCTGGAAATTATGCGGAAGACAGTAAAAACTATTATCTTGAAGTTGGAAAACTTACTTCAAAAGAATGTCCTTACCAGAAAAAACATTTTAATATTACGGTGACTAAAGCTACGGGTGAAGTTGGCAATATAAAAGATGACGGAACCTATATAGAACTGTATAATAAGAAATGTACCAATAACCCAAGGCTTTTAAAAATAGAGAAAAAAGAACCCCCGAAAGATGAGCCTAAAAAAACAAATTCTTCCAAACGCAGATAGCTTCTACGAAACAGAAAGGCTGATTATTCGTCCAATGTCTTTGGATGATGCTGAATTTATTTTTGATCTTTATAACAGGCCGAAATTTATTCAGTTCATTGGAGATCGCCATATAAAAACGATTGATGATGCTGAAAACTATATTAAAGAAAGATTTCTTCCGCAGCTTGAGAGATTAGGCTATGGAAATTATTTAATGGTCACAAAGGAAGGAAACCATAAAATTGGCGGAGTAGGGATTTTCGAAAGAGAAGGCCTGGATGTAGTAGATATAGGTTTTTCTTTATTAGATGAATTTGAAGGAAAGGGTTACGCTTATGAAGCAGCTTCAAAAGTAAAATCTATCGGAATGGATGATTTTGGACTAAAAAAGCTCTCAGCAATTACTTCAAAAGACAATTTTTCTTCCCAGAAACTAATCGAGAAATTGGGGTTAAAATTCCAGAAACATATAATCCTTCCCGGGGAAAATGAAGAGTTGAGATATTACGAAACAGAATAATTATGTCATTAATTTGTCATTCTGACGAAGGAAGAATCTAAGTTTGTATTTATAGATTCTTCCTTCGTCAGAATGATATAAAGACTATTCTTTCAAAATCTGCGAAGCATGTTCTTTAGTTTTTACTTTTTCAATAACCTCGGTGCAGATTCCATTTTCATCAAAAATAAAAGTTGTGCGAACAATTCCCATAAATTCTCTTCCCATAAATTTTTTGAGTTGCCAGACTCCGAATTTTTCTATTATGTCGCGGTTTTCATCGGCAATTAAATCATACTCGAAATTGTACTTTTCATGAAATTTCTTTTGCTTCACTACAGAATCTGCAGAAATACCCAAAACTTGAAAACTTTGCTTTTTTAAATATTCATAATTTTCATTGAGATTGCAGGCTTCTGCCGTACAGCCGGGTGTCATTGCTTTTGGATAAAAGAAAATAACAAGTTTTTTTCCGATCAGTTTTTCCGATTGTATCGTTTCTCCGTCTTGATTTGTTCCTTCAAATTGTGGTAGTTTGTCTCCAACTTTCAGCATAATGATTTAATTTTGTTCAAATTTAATAGTTAAATGACAAAAAAGCAAAGAGCCGAACTTGTTCAGACCGAATTAGAAAAACTATATCCCGAAGTTCCCATTCCGCTGGATCATACCGATCCTTATACTTTGATGGTTGCTGTAGCATTGTCTGCTCAGACTACAGATAAAAAAGTGAATCAGGTAACTCCCTACCTTTTTGCGGTGGCGGGAACACCTCAAAGAATGGCAAAACTGGAGGTATTTCAAATCAAAGAACTGATCAAAGAAATCGGACTGGCCAATACAAAAGCCAAAAATCTAAAAAGAATGGCAGAGCTCCTGTTGGAAAGGCACGATGGAGTAGTACCTCAAACTTACGAGGAATTGGAAGCACTTCCGGGAGTTGGTCATAAAACCGCTTCTGTAGTAATGAGCCAAGGCTTCGGATTTCCTGCTTTTCCGGTCGATACACACATTCACAGGCTCATGACGCAATGGAAGCTTACTTCCGGGAAAAACGTCGTAGAAACGGAAAAAGACGCTAAAAGTCTCTGGAAAGAAGAAGTTTGGAATAAATTACATCTTCAGATCATTTTTTACGGAAGAGAATATTCTCCGGCAAGAGGAAAAGGAGAGAAGGATTTTATTACGAAAATGATGTTTGAGAAAAAAGAAAAATAAGTTGTCGCCACAATATTCCCCTCCTTTGGAGGGGTGGCGAAAATTCAAAGAATTTTTGACGGGGTGGTCTATTCGGTATTTAAACTATTCCACATCCAGTAATCTTCTATGGTAATTAATCTGTCCCAAATGATAGCTCAAATGCCCGAATAAATGAATCAGGAAATACTCCGTGGTCATTTTATATCCCAAAGCTTCAAGAGGAAAATCTTTTTCAAGATCTTCACGAGACAACGTACCGAATGTTGAAGTTACAACTTCCAATGTTCTTTCGATTTTTTCAATAAGTTCAGCTCTTGGAATGTCCTTTAATGAAAATTCAAGTTCACGCTTTCTGATATAACCTGAATTTCCCAGTTGAGCTCCGATGAAATGATTAAGATTTCCTATCAAATGCAGACATAGGTTTCCCGCAGAATTTGAAATGCTTTTATCTGTTTTCCAAATTGATGCTTCATGCTGATAAGACTCAATTTCCAGTTTTAATTTATTTAAATCTCTTGTGTAAAGTGACTGTAGTCCTTCTGTTATCATTTTTCTATTGAATTAAAGCTTTAAAATATCCTCTGAATGTTTTATTAAATGAATCTACTTTGGTTTTATAATCTATAAACCCATAAATACTGTCATTTTTCTTAAAATTGCTTTTGTTTAGTACTAATTTCTGATGAAGAGGCTTTGTTTTTATAAATTTTATTTCACCGTGCAAAGTTTTGGGATCTATGTCATCAATTAAAAAAAATTTTCAAAAACTTTTATAAAAACACCATTTCCAAAATAGCCGTTGTTATTGTTTAGTAAAATTTCCAATGTGTCATTTTTCAAAGCCACACTGCATTTATAATTATCCTTTGGGAGAATTCCTGCATGCTGAAAAATATAGGCCGTTCTGGTTTTACTCTTTATTTTTTCATTACTGAATAATTTTATTTCAGGGTATTTTGAAAGGAGTTTAATTGTATCATTTTGAGGAAGGTTTTTGTCAATACTAAATTTCTCAAAATGCTCTTCAACCTTTTTATCCATATTACAACCCAGAGCAAATAATCCTAAAACAAAACCCAGAAAGAAAGATATCGTTTTTATCATTGCTAGGTTTAAAGTATAAATTTAAACAAAAAAGCCACAAAAATTAATTTGTGACTTTAATATTTTTAATGAAGAATTACTTTTGCTTTTTTGCCCAAAGTTCCATTTTTCTGTTCAGTACATCCAAAGGAAGGCATCCCTGACTTAAAACTTCGTCATGGAAGCTTGCCAAGTTAAATTTCGGGCCTAATTCTTTCTGATATTTCTCTCTAAGCTCGCGAATTCTCAAAGAACCGATTTTATATCCTAAAGCTTGTCCAGGCATCGCCATATATCGTTCTACTTCGGCTGTTGCTCCTGCTTCATCATAAGAAATATTACTTAGGAAATATTTAATAGCTTCTTCTCTGGTCATTTTTCCGGTATGTAATCCTGTATCTACAACCAATCTTACTGCTCTTAACATCTGGTCGCTTAGATATCCCATCTTTTGATAAGGATCTGTGTACAATCCGAATTCAGGGCCTAAAGTTTCACAATAATGCGCCCATCCTTCTCCATATGCTCCAAACCATCCGAATCTCATGAATTTAGGAAGTTTGGTGTTTTCCTGCTGTAAAGAAACCTGATAATGGTGTCCCGGAATTGCTTCATGTAAGAACAATGATTCCATTCCTGAAGTAACGTTGAATTTCGAAGGATCAGGAAGCGGAACATAAAAAATACCAGGTCTTTTTCCATCCGGAGTTCCCTGAATGTATTCTGCACTCGCACTGGCTTCTCTGAATTTCTCGGTCTGTCTGATTTCAAATCCGGTTTTTGGAGTTACAGAAAACATGGTTTTCAGCTTCGGAGTAATTTTCTTTAAAATTCCATTGAAGGCACCTAAAACTTCTTTGGAAGTCTTGTAAGGCATCGCTTTTGGATCTGTTTTTACGAAATTGATGAACTCTTCCAACGTTCCGGTAAAGCCAACCTGTTGCTTTACTTTTTCCATTTCGGCACGAAGCATAGCCACTTGCTGAAGGCCTATTTTGTTGATCTCTTCAGGAGATTTATTGGTGGTTGTCCAGCTTTTTACATAGTATTGATAAATTTCTTTTCCGTTCGGAAGGCTATTGTATCCATCGGTTTCTCTTGCTTTAGGAAGGTATTCTTTTTCTAAGAAATCACCCATTTTGGTGTATGCGGGAATGATTTTCGTTAAAATAGTTTCCTTGTAAAGCACGGAAAATTTATCCTTCTGCTCTTTAGTAAAGTTTTTCGGGAAGTTTTTAACGGGTCCGTAAAAAATATTTTTATCTAAATCTGTTGTAATGATCTCTTCCGCTTTCATTTGAGGAATCATTTTAACAACCAGTTTTTTAGGCAATACAATTTTATTATTGATTCCTTCTCTGAAGTTTTCTGTTGCTGCATTCATCCAATCAGGAAATTTTTCCATTCTTTTCAGCCAGTCGCTGTAATCTTTTTCTGTTTTGAAAGGCTGACTTCCCTGTCCGCTTCCATATAGAGGAAAACTTAAAGGTAGACCTCCAAATTGAGTAAACGGAATGTATTCTGGATGATAGGCATATCCTTCGATTCTGTCTTTCAGCATGAAGTCAAGCACATCGTACACAACTTTATCTTCATCGGAAAGATTCTTATAATCCACATTTTCCAATTGCTTTTGCACGGAATTATAGAAGGCAATTTCACCGGAAATAAAATCTTTATCGATATTGATCGGCAACTGGTCATTGTATCTGAGGTCACCCTGAGAAGTCGCTTCAAGAGGATAAAGTTTCAGGTATTGTTCATAATAGTTTGATGCGATAGAATCTAAATTACTGGGAGTTACCTTTGTTAATGGCGAATCTGACTTCTTACAAGATGCCACACCCATGAGTAATCCCAAACCGACAATGCTTTTTAATATAATGTTTTTCATTTTCAGAATCTTTGAAGAACAAAAGTAATTAATAATAACAAAAAAGGGTGTTTTGATAGAGGATTTTGCAAAAATATTTTTCAAAATATTTTTCACATTCAATCTATTTTTTATCTTTGCTGAAAACGTTTAACAATCATACTATTACAGTTCTTTTTTTAAGAAATAATGAAAGGGATTTTAAAAATTTACCATCCGGACGAAACGCTAAAATACAATATCAGAAATACTTATTGCAAAGCGGTCTATAGCAACCAGCAACATTTTTTAGAGGTTGAAGTTATTACGGATGACAGTTTGGATCACGTTGATGATGATTCTCTGCAATACAATTTTCCGCAACTTTCGCTTGAGGTCTTCGATTTCCCTATCGAATCTGCAGAAATAGAAGGGAAAACGATTCAAATTAATGATTCTGATGAAGACAGCTACACAGAAGTAGATCTTTTTGATGATGAAGAAGCTTTTATTTATGATAATGAGCTTCTGTTTGAAAAAAATGAAGAAGGAGAACTTCAGGTGATCTGGAAAGGAACGATTGATGATTTTTACACGGGTTCAGATACTCCGATACCTTTCAGGCTTAAATGCGAATTTAAACAGGACGATATTGAGGTAGACGAGGATTAATATCTCTCAATCTTAATATTTTTTATACTAAAAATTCTTTTCAATACTTTTTGGAAAGAATTTTGCTGTTTGTAAGAAGCAACTTAAATTTAAGTTGTTTTTAAGCATTTTTTAAGACATCAATTAATAATATTCTATTATTTTTGTCGTTTAAAACCATTATAAAACTACATATTAATGCTGTTAACGGAACTTACTCAGATTTTATTTGCACAAATTGCTACACCGGCAGTGAACTCAGACGATTTAGAATTTTCATTTTGGAAGATCATGTTTCATGGAGGTGCTTTCGCTAAAATAGTGATGGTAACCGTGTTAACACTTGGTGTGTTTTCGGTATATCTGTTTTTTGAACGTTTTTTCTTTATTAAAAGGCTGACTTCAAAAACAGATTCCAATTTTATGGATAATATTGAAGACTTCATTAAAGAAGGAAAAATAGAATCTGCTTCAGACTACTGTAAAAGACAAAATTCTCCGGAAGGAAGAATTTTAGAAAAGGGAATTTCAAGATTAGGACGTCCTGTTTCTGATATTGTGAGTGCCATGGAATCTCAGGCTCAGATTGAGGTTGCGAATATGGAAAAAAATCTGAACCTTTTGGCGGTAGTTCCGAGTATTGCTCCCATGTTGGGACTTTTGGGGACGGTAATCGGGATGATTATTGCGTTCTTTAACCTTTCTCATGCAACAGGATCTTTCTCTCCGAAAACACTTTCTGAAGGTATTTATACGGCTTTGGGGCAAACTGCGGTTGGTCTTGCGGTGGCAATTCCGGCTAACTTTTTCTATAACTTATTATTGACAAGAATCGATAAGTTTGTATTGAAGGCTCAGAATATGTCGGGTGAATTTTTAGACCTTATCAATAAACCTTTATAATCTTTGCAGATGAAAATTCAGAGAAGAAATAAAGCGAACCCCGAGTTCAGTTTGGCAGCGATGACAGACGTTATCTTGCTGATGCTGATCTTTTTTATGGTCACCTCTTCGGCAGCGAATCAGAGTGCGATAGATGTAAAACTTCCAAAAACGGGAGCGGTAGAAGATAATATTCCTAATCCTTTAACGGTAAGTATAAAACCTGATGGTTCTTATTTCGTAGACGATAGTCCTGTAAATAAAGATCAACTGGAACAAATCATTGTTGACAAGCTGACGAATCAGACGAACAAATCTTTTACAATAAGAGCAGACGAAAATACGATGCATAAAGATGTGGTTTTTGCGATGGAAATTGCGGAAAAGCACAAGTTTAATATTGCGATTGCAACGGTAAAGGATAAGTAATCAAGAATAAAGATTATTTCAAGATGAAGACCTACGCTATAAATAAACAGGAAGAAAACAGAGACCGAATAAAAAGCGCATTGCTTTCTGTTCTTATCTGGTCTGCAATACTGCTGTTTGTTTTTTTATATAAATTAAAACCCGAATTGGATACTGAACCGGAGGTTATTACAACCATGCTGGTGAATTTCGGAGATAACAGAAACGGGAATGGAGCGGAAGAGCCTGCAGATCAGCCGGGAAGTTTAGCAGCTGCTACGGAAGAAGTTACTCCGGAACCTGTAGAAACGTCAGTTCCTGAAACCAAAACAATTATAAAGCCGGAGCCACAACCTGAAACTAAAAAATCAGAGGCTAAAGAGAAAATTATCACCGGAAACAATTCTAAAGTAACGGTTCCGAAAAAAGAAGAATCAAAAGCAGATAATAAAAAATCTGCAACAAGTACGAGTGCTTCTAAAAACACTAAAAAATCCGGTGCAGTTACAGCGAATTCAAAAACCGGAAACGGCGATGGAAAAGGAACGGCAGCTATCGGTAATTTAATCAGGGGGAGAGGGACAAAAGCAGGAAGTCAGGGAGATGGAGAAGGAATCGGAAATGCAGGAGACCCTTTAGGTGGTGACGGAAATGGAGACAGCAGAGTAGGAATCGACAGAAAATTGGTAGGATACATTCCCGGGACTATGGGAAGAGGTGGATCGCAGCCGTCTCACAGCTGTACAGCAAGTGGATCTATTACGATTGCTTATACCGTGGATAAAGCCGGAAATGTGGTTTCTGCGAGAAGATCAGGAGGAATTTCAGACCCTTGTGTTTCTTCTACTTCAGTTACCTGGGTAAAAAAATATGTAAAGGCTGAAAAAGCCAATGTTTCTTCAACGGGAACGTATAAGATTACCTTTTAAGAAATAAATAATTTAATTTTTATAACCGTGTTAAAGTTTAATGGCTTTGACACGGTTTTTTATTTGAAATAAACAGATAGAGTACTTATATTTGTTTTTAGCCCTAAACAAAATAAAACATAAATATGAAAATAAATACTCTGGTAGTCTTATTATTGCTTTGTCCGTTTTTCTTCAAAGCAACCGTAATCCCCTTTGAATTAATAGAAGGAAAGATTTTTTTAAATGTAAAGATAAAGAACGATCAACATTGTTTTTTGTTTGATACTGGAGCTCTTACGGTCATTTCGTCTGAGTTGAAAGATAAAATTAATGCTCAAAAAAGCAACATTATATTTGAAGCAGTGGATGCCAATAATGTGAAATCCAAAATGAATGTTTTCACAATCAATACACTAAAGGTAGGGGATTTAAACATCAAAAATGTTAACTTTTCGTTTGCGGATATCAGCTGGATGAGTTCTCGCGCCTGCAAAAAGATAAGTGGGATTCTAGGAGCAAATATGATGAAAGATAAGGTGTGGCAGATTGATTTTAAAAATAAAACACTCACCGTATCTGATAGAACAAAGGCTGATTTGTCTTCAGGCTCAGTAAATATCCCTTTTACAGAGGAGAACTTTACCGGAGTTCCGAAAATCGAAGTTAAGATAAGAGGGCAGCTGCTGGATTATATCTTTGATACCGGTTCCGGAACGAGTTTTTCTCTTGATCAGCAATCTTATAATAAGATAAAAGATAGTGATTTTCTGACTTTTGAAGGCTTATTGTCACAATCTTTAAATAGTATTAGTAAAGGAGAAAGACAGGTTGATATGATGGACGTTCAGTTTGGCAATGTAAATGTTGGAAATCAGACCATAGATAGTAGTTTGGACGCTGTAAATTTAGTGGGAACCAGGTTCATGGAAAACTATTTGGTAGTTCTTGATTTTATCAATAAAAAAATCGTCTTAAATCCGAATGGTAATCAACCCGAATATCGTTCTTTCGGAATTTCTTTTGGCGTAAATAAAGACAATCTGATTATTGTTAATAAATTGAAGATTCCTCAGTTATCGGAACTGAATTTGGGAGAAAGAATTATCAGGGTTAATACTCTTGATGTGTCGAAAGCGAATGAAGATATGCTGTGTGAAATAAAAAAGATGCTTGATGCGACTAAAGTCATTACGGTTGAAAATGAAGCTCACCAAAAATTTACTCTGGAAAAGAAAAATATTTTACAATTACTGAATTAAAATAAAAAAGCTGTCTGAAAAGACAGCTCAAAACAAAAATATTTCCCCTCAACATATATCCCAAATCTTAATTATATGAATTTATTTAATTTCTATTTTTTACCAATATCCAGTCGGTGTAAGTAACCATTTTATTAGTGTCTGGATCGGTCCACTTTATTTCATACCAATAGGTGCCACTACTTACAGGAGTACCGTTAATAGAGCCATCCCATTTGAAGTTATTATTTCTATCTGAAGAATAAAGAAGTTGTCCGTATCTGTTGAATATTGAAAGTTTCAGGTCTTTCAGATAAGAAAGTTCTGAATAATCCAGAGTGTCATTTCTACCGTCTCCGTTGGGAGTAATTGCATTGACAAGATTTGCTACCGTTACCTGAATCTGAACCGGCGCGCAATGATTGGAATCTCTTACATAAAAATTATTTTTACCACGGGGAAGATAGGTAAAAAGATTAGATTCTTGCCATATTTGTCCGTCTTTGGAGTATTGATAAGGAGGAACTCCACCTTCTGCAATCACAGTTGAAGTATTGTTTTTTACATTAACATTCTTGATTTTTGGAAGCTCAAAAGGATGAACTTTCACCAATTGTTTAGTTTTGCAGCCATCCGAAGAGAGCAGTACCCAATAATCTCCTACCGGAACAGTAACAGACTGTGTTGTTGCTCCTGTACTCCATAAATACGAAGTATATCCTGGACCTGCGTCTAATGTCGTTTTAGCTTCAGGACATATTGTCTGATCTTTCAAAACTGCAGATGGCTTCGGAGGAATAACCTTCAGGGTTATTTTAGCAAAATCAAAACATCCGTCATTGGAAATAACTTTTACATAGACAATGGAATTTGCTGAAATATAGTTGGTAGGTGATGTAATTTCATTGGTTCCGTTGGTTGCATCAGTAAGCGTTGGATAGTATTTTTTTGTCGCAGGATTGGTTGTGGTAACAGCAGCGATCGTCAGATTAAACGTTCCTGTACTAGGATCATTTTCATTGAAACATTCGGTTAAAACCGCTTCCTGTACATTCACTCTCGGATAAAACTGAAGAGTGATCTTGGCATTGGCAGTACAGCCGTCTACTGTGGTTACTTTTATATAAACACTAGCCGGGACTGTTGATGGATAGGCATTCGCAGGGATAATTTCATTCGTATTTGTATTTAAATCAGCTAATGTTCGATAATATTTTTTAGTTGCAGAAGCAGGCGCTCCCACATTGGCGGTGGTTAAATCGAAAATACCACTTCCTCCAACATTACAAGCGTTTACTGTAGTATCTGTAAGAATGAGTGGAACTACGGTAATATTTACTTTTACCTGTTCACAATCAGTAAAATTCGGATCATTTCCACAGAATTTATAGGTAAAGGTGTCTGTTGTTGTTCCTGCATTGGCAGTATAAGTCAGTACTCCTGTTGTAGGATTTACAGTTAATGTACCATTTGCTGGCGGCGTAATAATTTGTACTGTACCAGGAACCGGAGTTTGTGTAGAGCTTGTAAAAGCAGGAGTAAGGGTAACCGGAGTTCCCGCACTACAGATGTTTAAAGGTTTTACAGTATTGACCAGACAAGAATATACCTTATATGGATAGGTTGTATAGACACAATTCTCCTTAGTAATAGACACCGTATAGCTTCCCCCTTGTGTTGGAGAATAGGTGTTGGAAGTAGCCCCGGGAATAGGATTTCCGTTGAGGTTCCATTGGTAATGATTAAAACCGCTTTCAACCTGTAAAACGATTCCCGGAGCACATTCTCCGGTAGTTTTGCTAATCGCAGGAATAGAGCTGAATCCGGCAAAATATCCTCCGTAACCCAAGTTTCCGCTACCTCCAGCAATTCCTGCGGTTACTGCTTTTGTTGAATTTATAGTAACATTCCCTGCAATATTAGGAATTGTATAAGACACCCAATCTGTAGTTCCTGTTACCGGAAAAGGTCCTTGTGCTGCTGTTGTCGGGATATTATTTACCGTTACAGTAGCGCCCGTCTGGGTAAGAATATTAAGTTTTACAAATAGAGGCGGATTAAAAGTGGTGGCGTAAGGCAGCTCGTTTATGTTTCCGATTTCATCAATCGTTTTAGGAAGAAGACAGTTCAATGGTGGGATATAATTGAACCCTTCTGTGGCATCATTATCGGCGGTACCTGATAAAAGCTGGTAAGTATAGACATTTTTACTTGCTTTTATGTACATATTGAGATGAGAGGGTCCGTTTACGATATAATTCTGGGCACTTACACGGTAATACTGGCCTTCGTTCAGCGTGGCAACCGGAGTTGGGTTGTTATTTAGCCTGATTTGAGTATTATTTTCGGTAGCAACGATGATAGCGCCCTCAATTTCAGGGAGTATATTACCCATGCCTTTAATAAGGACAAATTCATTTCCCAACCGTTCAACGGGAACTGACTGATCCATAATAATATCTTCACCATTATAAGGAGGGCTCATCCCAAACTGGCCATGATAGTTCCCATTGGTTACAGATACGGGTTTGGTTGCCTCTATTTTAGCACCGATAAATCCGTCTTTATTTCCGGGTCTTGTTGCTGATCCTGCAAATACATAGGATTGGCCTTTATTTAAAGTAATAGTAATAGAAGGATGGGTAAGTCCATTGAAGTTATTTAGGAACCAGGTAGTCATAGCATATCCGGAAACTTTAACCTGTGTATTATCTTCTGTTGCTAAAATACCACAGGTAAAGTTTAACGTATTGGTGTTGTTCGTCAACGGAGCGTACACTGCATAGAAAAGTGTTCCGATTCCAGCTTTTCCTTTAGATGTCAGTATTTCACCATGATTAATTTCTGAAAATCGATAGGTCGCAAAAAAAGGAAAATCACCATGAAGATACAGACCTCTGGTTTTTACACTCATGGCGTCAGAAGTATTCTGGCCCTGCATTAGGTTAAAAGGGACGTCAAAGATTTGTGGATTTCCTTTACTGATAGTTACTGTTCCTATTGGAATATTATTATTGTAAATAGTAACCAAAAAAGGAGCGGTATGATCTGTAGATAAATATAAAGCTTGTTTAGGATTTCCATTCGTAAGGCTTCCAACCATAGGGGCAAACCAATGATCGGTATCTCTTTGAGCCTGAACAGGAAGAGATAGTAATAGTATAAATATAAATAAGAATCTTTTCATAAAAAATAAATTAAGTAATCCACTGTAGCAGTTTAATAAGCTTATGTTGGCGGTTTACGATTATTAAATAGTATCTGAAGATTAATCTCTGTTTTTCAATAAAATCCAACCGGTGTATTTAATAGCAGCGTTTTGCAGATTGGGTTCTTTCCATGAGATTTCGTACCAATAAGTTCCTGTAAGCACTTTTTTATTGCTGAATCTCCCGTCCCATGTATAGTTGTTGAAAGCGGTACCTTGAAAAACATTATTTCCGTATCGGTCATACACAGAGAAAGACAGATCCTTCTTGTATTTAAGCTCTGCATAAGAAATCGTATCATTAATGTTATCTCCGTTCGGAGTGATGGCATTGATGATATTGATGACGGTCAGTTCCACCTGTACAGGTTCACAACTATTAGCATCTTTTACATAAAATATATTCTGCCCGTTCGGAAGATTATTAAATACATTAGAGCTTTGCCAGCTGATATTATTCGTAGAATACAGATAGGGAGGTTTTCCTCCGGTTACTGTAAGGGTAGCTTTCTTATTTTCGAGATCAATGCTTTTGATTACCGGTTTGGGAGCTACTTTTACAGAAACCTCTTGCCTGTTGAAACAGCCGTTATATCCTAAGTTTACCCAATAATCTCCCGGCCCGACATTGGAAATAGATTGTGTTGTTGCTCCCGTATTCCATTCATACGATTGATATCCGGGTCCTGCATCTAATGTTGTTGTAGCATCAATACAAATTTCTTTATCGGAAAGTAAAGAAGGAGGAAGTGATGGCATTACCACCTCAAACACAGGAGTCGTGGCAGAAGGGCAGCTTCCTCCTACAGAAACAGTTACGGTATAATGGCCTGCTTTGGTTGGAGAATAGGTATTTGTAGTAGCTCCCGGAATCGGGTCTCCGTTAAAATTCCATTGATAAGAAGCATAACTGTCGTCTACTTCCAATATCATTCCCGGAATACAGTTTCCGTTCTTTTTAGCAATTACAGGAATAGAAGAAAACCCTGCGAAATATCCGCCGTAGCCTACTGCTGCATCACCTGCTGCAATTCCAGCCGTAACAGCCTTGGTAGATTGCACCGTGATATTTCCTGTAACGCTGGGTACAGAATAGGTTTGCCAGTTCGGATTTCCTGTTACGGGGTATGGTCCCTGTGTTCCTGAAAGTATTGTTCCATTGACAGATACCGTAGCTCCGGTTTCAGTAATAATATTGAGTTTTACGGTAGGATTGATAGCGGTATAATAAGGCAATATATCAATCATTCCGATTTCATCTATTTTCTTGGGAAGAAAGCAGTTGAGTGGGGGAATATAATTGGCTCCTGATGTAATATCACTCATTACCGTAGTTCCTGCCATTAGTTGATAGACATAAGCCTTTTTGGTAGTACTGACTCTCATATTATAATGACCGCTGAAGTTCTGGCTGATGTATGCGGTAGAGGGGATTCGATAGAACTTTCCTTCGTTCAATGTTGCTGCGGGATTAGTGTCATCATTCAGATAGACCTGTGTATTGTCCTCTGTGGCGACTACAACAGCGCCTTCTACATTTTGACCGATGAGCGCCATTCCTTTTACCAGGACATATTCATTGCCTAAACGCTCTACCGGGAGCGATTGGTCCATTAAAATATCTCCTCCGTTATTTGAATTAACTACTTGTCCGTTAAAGTTGCCATTGGTAACTGTGATCGGCTTGTTAGATTCGATTTTAGTACCAATAAAACCGGTCTGATTAGGCGTTTTATCTCCAAAACCATCAATAATGTAAGATTGTCCTTTATTCAAAGTAAAGGTGATGGTAGGATTAGTGGTTCCAGTAGTTCCGTTGGAAAACTGTACTGAAGAATTATACCCGGAAACTGTTACCGTCGTATTATCTTCAGTCGCCAATACCCCACAGGTAAAATTATACATTGATGCAGAGACTCCAATAGGTCCGTAAGCAACATAAAATTTAGTGCCTATTCCTGCTTTTCCTTTGGAGGTTAATATTTCCCCATGATTCTTGATTGAAAACCTGAAGGTGCAGAAAAAAGGCTTTTCTCCTTTTACATAAAGTCCTCTGGTTTTTACACTGAATACATCAGACTGTGATGTTGTAATCATATAGTCCGTGGAAATGTCAAACGATTTTGGATTGCCTTTACTGATTGTAACTGTTCCGATCGCTGTGTTATTGTTATAAATGGTGACAGAAAATGGAGTTAAAGAATCTGTAGATAAAAACAATGCCTGTCGGTTGGTATTTTCTATAAAAGCTTGCCTCATCGGCGCAAACCAGTGCTCAGTATCTCTTTGCGAAAAAAGCTTGTTGCTGGCAAAGAGTATCAATAGAAAACTAAACAAAAGCTGTTTTGAGAAGGTAAGCCATTGTTTTGTGTGGTGAGAAGTATCTTTAGAAATCATTGAAATATTTTTGTTTTTGTTTTGTTTTTGATGCAGATTGGGTACTGCTCTAATGAAGATGGATCAGAAGAAAAAGAAACGGATTAATCAGATTATCAGGGAAGTCGAATGGAAACTGTCATAAAAGCGGCGAAATACTCACCGCTTTGTATGACAGAGACACATACTACTCTATTTTTTTATTGCTTTTATCGTCTGAGAACTACCGTTTTTCATGGTTAACTTTATCAGGTATGCTCCAGAGTTAAGACTGTGTAATGAAACTGTTTTTTCAGGAGAATTTATTTCCTTCACCATTTTACCTGAAGCATCATATACAGAAACAGATTGCAATTGTACATCTCCCGAAATGGTAATAGTATCTGTGAACGGATTAGGATAGATAACTACATCACGTTTTGTTGCCACTTCATTCACGCCTAAAGAAACTGTAGGAGCCCAGGAAATATCATCCCAATAATACATTGCATTCCCGGAAGTTGCATACGTATTTCGAATAGCTAACCTTGCTCCTGCCGGAACAGTGCTCGGAATAGCAACAGTATAATCGCTGGTTCCGGTAGTAGGAGTATAAGAGGTATTGGTAATATTCAATTGTTGAATTAAGGTAAAAGTATTGGTATCGGCCGGATTTGTTAAATATCCCACATCTAATTTCCCGGTATTGACTGCGCAATAGGCTTTAAATGATAAAGAATGGGTTCCGGCATTTACATTGCTTAGCTCAGGAAGTATGGCAATAGAAATATCTCCGGCAGAGACTGACCTTTGTTGAACATGTCTGGTTCCTGAGTAGGCTCCTGTTCCATTGATGTTACAGGACGCAATTCCGGTTACGATTCTTCCCCAGCATGGAGCATTGCTGTTAAGCAATCCTGTATTATAAGTATCGAAATTCTCAAAAAGAGAAGTTTTAGGAGCACAAAGTGTTAATACTGAAGCAATATTCGTCCATGCACTTTGATCTGTTCCACTGCATCTTGCTCTTACCCAGATATAATAGGTGGTTGCTGAATTCAGATTCGTTAGAGTATAAGGATTTGCTGTTACTCCTGTGACATTGGGTGGTGTAGAAGAAGTAGGAGGAGTGCTGCTTGTGCTGTAATAAATATCATATCCAGATACAGGAGCAGACGGAGAGGCTGTCCAGCCAATGTCAACAGATCCACTGGTAACATTAGATAACACAACATTGGATGGAGCTAAACATGTCGCTTTAGGCTCCCAATATACTTCGTCCCAATAGATATTAGTAGTAGTTACCCCTGAATTTCGGATAGCGAGTCTTGCATTAGCAGGAACGGTGTTCGGAATCACTACAGTATATTCATATCCGTCATAGACTGTATTGCTGAACGCCAATGACTGAATAGTGACAAAAGTTGAAGCATCCGCATCATTGGTTAGATAGCCAATGTCTAATGTCCCGGTTCCGCTGCTCGTTCTTGCTTTAAGCCGGATCCAGTTTGTTCCTGCATTTACATTGCTGAACGCCGGAAGAACTGCAATAACGGTATTGGCGGCACTACTTACGCTTTGATACATTGCTCTGGAATTATTAACTCCTGATCCTGAAGAAATCTGCTGATAACCTGTTCCTAAAATAATTCTATCCCAGCAATCTGCACTATATGGTCCGGTAACCGCATTTTCAAAATTTTCAAACATGGAAGTCATAGGATCACATTTGGTTTTAAATACTCCTCTTAAAGACCATGCGCTTTTGTTGGTGCTGCTGCATACAGATCTTACATACACATAATAAGTGGTAAAAGCACTAAGACCGCTGATGGGTGCAGAAGTGTTTGTGCTTGGTCCTGATGCTGGGGTAGAAGCTGTAGGAACGGTGGTAGAAGATGTGTAATAATATTCGTAACCGCTTCCCGGAGCTGTAGCTGGAGCCGTCCACGAAATAGTAGCGGATGAGTTGGTAATATTTGTTGCCGTAACAGCTGTAGGAACGTAGCACGTAGGTGTAGGATCAATTTTTAAGCTGAAATCTACAAAATTACCGTTGGTATTCGGTCCGCAAGGATTGGTAGAAGCAGAAAGGCTAGTACCGGTCTGTACCCTTATCCTATAAATTCCCGGTGCCTGAGTCGGCGGAACAAAAAACTGATCATCCACAACTGAATAACTGGATGTTCCTATAGGGTTTTCGTAGAAATCATTAAAATCTCCGTTGTTATTCCAGTCTACCCAGACCAGTGACTTGGTTCCGCTTCCTGCGAAGTCAAGATGTACTTTTACGGTCCCTCCGGGATAAGAGGTTACCATTTGGCTGGATGAATTATTGACATAGGCCTGAAACGAGGTAGCATTATAATAAAATGCTCCCTGGTCAGAAAAAACGGCATTGGCCAGATAATAGGAGGTGGATGTTCCTGTGGTGGGTGTACAATAGGTTTGTGCACTCAATTTGAAAAACGGAAAAAATAAAATCATCCATAATAGATAGTGCTTTCTCATATATTTTTGTTTTATCGTTAGTAACTGTTATTTCGAAAATTATTTTCAATGGGAGTTTCAAGAAAATTTTCAGTTTGTTTTAAGATTTAGGAGCCTTAATTGCCATTTATTTAAATCTCAAATTGTATTGATAATGCTTCCTTTTTTTGTAATTATTTCTCCTGAAAAACCCAATATCTTTAATGTTTTTTAGCATCTTTAGGCTTTGAACAATATTAGAGTTATATTTGTTTTTTATAAAGGATTGGGCTTGCATAATTCAATGAATTTGCAAGAATTGAAAAAATAAACTACTGTTTTTCAGTGTTTTGTTTAAATTGCTTTTAGAAATACAGAGGATGTATTTGTTTGGGAAAATGAGCAAAAAAGTAAAGTGTACCTCAAAAAAAACGGAACGAAATAATATACTGATATTATTTCTTGTATTGCTTTACCCAATTTTCATGAATGCTCAATCCGCTCATAATTTTGGTATTTTGACGGATAAAGCTTTTCAAAAATTATATCAAAATCCTGAAGATTGTATCAGCTATTCGCAGAGTCTTTTAATCAGTGATAAAAATGCCGAACATAAGATTATTTTAAGAAAAATTATTTCCCAGGCTTATGCTTTACAGGGAAATTATGTACAGGCCGTAAATATCTCCAATCAAAAAGAGGATGATGGCAAAAATGAAAAACTATCTTATTTTGCCCAGCTATTCGGGGAATATAATCTTGCGGATCAGTATCAGAATTTAGGGTTGTATAACCAGTCGAGGAATATTATTAAAGGTATTCTTTCAGATAGGGAACTGTTGAAAAGTACAAATGTACACGTGAGGATGACTTTGGGAAAACTCTATCAGCTTCAGGCGATTAATTTCGGGATTACCAGAAACTATGACATTGCGTTGCAAAATCTGGATAAAAGTAATCAGTACCTTAATAACGAGAATACAGAAAATACGATCATTAAGCAGGAAAATATCATCTTTCGTTCCAATTTTTTATTAAGACAGAATAAGCTGGAGGAAGCCAAAAAGGTGCTGGATGAAGTCATGCGTGATATCAGTAAACATGGGAATAGTACTTTTCTGACGGCTTTTGCCTATGAAACGCTATCAAGATATTTTTTCCTGAAAGAAGATTACAGTACAGCTATTGCCTGTTTAGAAAAAGGACTTCTGGAAATTGATAATCTGCCTTATTATGACATGAAGATGATCTTCTATGAGTTGCTGACAAAAAATTATCTGGCACTTCGTAATGATGAAAAGTATTACCATTATAACAGTCTTTATGCTGACCTGAAAACCAAATTAGATACTAATAAAAAAGAAGGGATACAGTATATTGTAAAGCTTGTGGAAACCTACCAGAACAACAATATGGAATTTCAGAAGCAACATAAATTAGGGCAATTAAGGAATATTTCTATTCTTATTTTGTTTTTTGTTGCAGGTATAATGGTGTATTTGTTCTATGAATCGGGAAGAAGCAAGGATTTAAAAAAGCAGCTAAGCTTTTTTGAAAAACAAAAAGAAAGGGAGGCTTTTATGCTGGCTCAAGCAAATAAGCAGAAAACCGAAACCGGAAAAGAAAATAAAACAACAGAAAAAGATTTACTGAAGGTTTCCAAGGAAAAAGAAGACGAAATCCTTGGCAAATTAATGGAATGGGAGCAATCAGATAACTTTTTGAATAAAAATATGTCGATTGCCATGCTTTCGGCGCAAACGGGAATCAATACAAAATACCTTTCCGAGGTCATTAACAGTATTAAAGGAAAGAATTTCAATGGATATATTAATGAATTGAGAATTAATCATATTGCTCATCAGTTAAAAACGGATCCTGCATATCTCAACTATAAAGTAAGTTATCTTGCAGAATATTCCGGATTTTCTTCACACGGTGCATTTACGAATGTATTTAAATCGGTAACGGGAATGTCTCCTAATACCTATATTCAGGAAATCTTAAAAAATAAAAAGGCATGAAAGTAATGGGATATATTCTTTTGTGTATTGCTTTATGCTGGCAGTTTCCTGTTTTCGGGCAGAAGATTCCTGATGATTCGTTGCTTAAAAAAGCAAACCGGGAAGTTTACAATAATCCCGATAAAGCGATCAGTATAGGCAAGAAGCTGCTTCAGACAGAAAAAGATCAGGATAAAATCATCAGGATTTATCTGATGCTGTCTACTGCCGGAATTGCAAAACGGAATTTTGATGAATCTCTGAATTATATCCTGAAGGCAAGGGAATTAGGTCAGAAAACTAATGATCAGAAACTCAGGATTACCGTGCTGATTTCCATAGCACTTCAATTTCAGCAAATGGAACTTTTAAGTAAAAGTCTTGAAACGCTGGATGAAGCCGACGAATATTTAAAAAAGCTCCCCGAAGGACTTTCTTTTAAATATTTTGAAACCGCAAGAAGCTATGCTTTACGCGGAATGATCTATAAAAGTCAGTCTAATCCTGAGATCGCCCTTCAGGAGTTTTTAATTGCTATTAAAAATTTTGAAAAAGTAAAAGAAGAAAAACAAACGTACTATAACCAAAGCATCATCTATTATAACATAGGATACTGTTATCTTGCACTTAATCAATTAAATAATGCGGAGTTTGCTTTTGGAAAGTCTATGGAGTTTGCCAGTTCCATCAAAGCGAAAAGCTTAGAAGCCTTTGCTTTAAAAGGACTTGCGGAAATGAATAAACTGAAGCATCAGAACCAAACTGCGCTAGAATTGTTGGACAAAGCGGAAAATTTAAGCAAAGATGTCGGAGATCTTACCCTTAATGAGGGTATTTATAAAGAAATGGCGGATAATCATCTGGCCATGGGAAAACAAAATTTATATAAAATATACAACAAAAAATATTTTGAAGCCCGCCTGAAAAGGGAACAGAGCGAACTAAGCTCTGTTGACAGAGCCATTGATATCCACAATATTGAAGCAAAGAAAAAAAGTAAGGAAATAATAACCGATTACAATTATTATATCGGAGCTTCTATTGCATTAGGCTCAATCATTTTCGGATTCTTCTTTTGGATGGTATATAAAACCAGACAACGCAACAAAAAATATCAAAAAGAGATTCAGAAACTTATCAGGTCTTAAAATCCCGGATTTGATAAGCTTTTAATTTTTCAGTTCATTAATTCTGTTGATAACGGGTAAAGCAAAAATTCCGCTGGTTTGAAGATACAGCTCATAGAAGGTTTTTGCCTTGTCTAAAAAGTCTTTATTTCCAGTTGCTTTTCCATTAAAATAGAAAAGATTTCCCAACATTTCATAATAATCTTTGTGATCTCTTTCTTGTCTTTCGTTGACGATCTCGATAATTTCTTCTTTTGTTTTTGACGAAAGAGTAGTGAAATCAAACTTGAAAATATCCCTCATCAAAGTTTCGAAATCCAATTCTTTCTGCATTAAACTTTCTTCAGGTTTATCCAGAATCAGCTTTTCCAATGCTTGAGTTAACTGACGTATTAATCGTAATGTGAATTCTTTATCTGTAATCATTGTTTTGATTTTTTTCTGTTGTTTCTTCGATTTCAGGAGTAGAAGTTGTTTTAGAAATGAAATTTATAGTCCCTTCTTTACTTTTATAAATTCTTAAAGCTAATAATAATCCAATAATAATTCCTAAGATAACAACCACAACTGAAATAATTAAGGTGAAGGTATTAGGATTTGGAAAATAAATGATAGCTGCAATTAAAATCCCTATCAAAAGAGGAGAAAGAAAGATTTGAAATCCTCCAATCACTTCTGTTGATTTTTCAAAGATATTAGGTTTGTTTTCCGTCATTATATTATGCAAAGAAAAGATAAGCCAACGCAATAGAAGTAATTACACCCACCAAATCCGCCAAAAGCATGGCAATTACCGTGTATCTTGTGTTCTTTACGGCTACTGCTCCAAAATAAACCGCAATCACGTAAAACGTCGTATCTGAGCTTCCCTGAAGAACGGCTGCTAATTTTCCCTGGAAGCTATCTGCTCCAAAAGTCGCCATGGTATCTACCATCATTCCTCTTGCTCCGGAACCTGATAAAGGTTTAATTAAGGCAGTCGGAAGTCCGTCTACAAATCGGGGATCAAAGTTGGCTGCATTGGCGACCCATTTCATCCCGTCGATAATAACATCAAAAACGCCGGAAGTTCTTAACAAGGAAATGGCGATCAACATTCCGACCAGGTATGGGATAATTTTGACACAGGTGGTAAAACCTTCCTTTGCCCCCTCAATAAAGGCATCAAAAACATTGATTTTTTTATAAACGGCTCCAAGAACTATCGCAAGGAAAATGAAAAGAATTAATCCGTTACTTAATACTTTGCTGAAATCATCCAGCTCATCTTTACTCAATTGAACCAAATATAAAACCAGCAAAGCAATAACAGCTGAAATTCCTCCAACATAAGCAAGAACAACAGGTCTTAATAGATTAATTTTCTGATATAAAGATACAATGATCATTGCAGCTAAAGTCGCTGTAAAGGTCGCGATCATACACGGAAGAAAAATATCTGTTGGTGTTTTTGATCCCATAGAGGCTCTTATTGCAATAATAGAAACCGGAATCAGCGTCATTCCTCCCGCATGAAGGCAAAGAAACATGATCTGGGAATTACTTGCCGTGTCTTTATTCGGATTTAATGTTTGAAGACTTTCCATCGCTTTCAAGCCGAAAGGCGTTGCTGCATTATCCAAACCTAAAAGATTGGCGCTGAAATTCATCAGCATATGCCCGAAAGCAGGGTGATTTTTAGGGATTTCCGGGAATAATTTTGAGAAAAAAGGCTGTATTAACCGGCTTAAAAGATTTATTCCGCCTGCTTTTTCAGCAATACTCATGAATCCCATGAATAATGTCATAATTCCGATCAGTCCTAAGCAGATCTTTACTGCAGTTTCGGAGGTTCCAATTACACCATCAGATTCCTGAACACGATACACTTTCACATCCTGTTTCAGCGAATCGGTTTTATAATGGATTCTGTTGTCAGCAAAATCAGGTTTTTTCATCAAACTGTCTCGGACAATCGGAGAAAGTGTATTCATTTTCTGCGTTGCAATCTGTACTGTATCACCTCCTTTTCCTACAACCATATCATTAAAAATAGTTTTGTAGTGACTTGAGGAAATGTATTTTATACTTGCAATGGCAATGGCAACAATAATAAATGCCGACCAAATTCTGCTGAGAACCATTTGATTGAATTAAAATTGTTTAAACTTATCAAAAAAACTTCAGATTACAAAGAAAGGAAAGGATTTTAGGTCAATGAGACGAGTTGTCATTTCGAGGAAGGAGAAATCTTTTTGTAAGATTCTTCACTTCGTTCAGAATGACAGTGGTTACTAAGATGATAGAAGGAAACTATTTTTCATCAAGATAAACCAAATAACCTTCAAAATCATCATCCAAATTTTTTAAGACTTTTGCATCCTTCATTTTCTTTTCCAGTGCATCAATGAAAAAGCTTTTTTCAAAAAACTGGCGGTGAATTCCTGGAAGCAGTTCCATAAAATAATCCATTCCGATTTTATTGTTATGAAGGTCCATTTTGGTTTCTAAAGGTTTGTTTGGAAATAGCTCTTCATGCATATCAGTCATTCTTTTGCAGAATTCCAGAGCTTTTTTGGGGGAAGAAATTTTACAGCAATACATCATGATAAAACAACACCAAAGGGAATGTCTGAAAGCATTTCCAATTCCATTATTAGAGGCTGTTTTTGGGAATTTTTTCTGCGCAATGGTATACGCTTGTATGGTAGCATGAAAACTTAATAAAGAAAAAAGAGGATGGGGAAGGACAAGAGACAAAAGACGTAAAATCTTTTTAAAACTCATACTCCGGATCGTATCAAAAAATATTTTAAAAGTTCTCATCAATAAAAATCTCTCCCTTAATTAGAGAGAGATGATTGTATTTTTGTTACAAATTTTAAGCACGTACTGCTAATAAATTTACTGTTTTAGCTACTGTATCCTGAATTTCAGTTCTTTTCACAATGAAATCCACAAATCCTTTTTCCTGTAGGAATTCAGAAGTCTGGAATCCTTCCGGTAGATCTCTACCAATCGTTTCACGAATAACTCTAGGTCCTGCAAAACCGATTAAAGCTCCCGGTTCAGCCATGATAATATCCGCCGTCATTGCAAAAGAAGCCGTAATACCTCCAAAAGTAGGATCACAAAGGTAAGCAATGTATAAAAGTCCTGCTTCTGAAAGCTGAGCCAATTTAGCCTGCACTTTTGCCAACTGCATCAAAGAGTAGGTTGCTTCCTGCATTCTTGCACCTCCTGACTGACAAATGATCATGTAAGGAAGTTTATGCTGAATACAGTAATCTACCGCTCTTCTGATTTTTTCTCCCATTACAGAACCCAAAGATCCACCGATAAAAGCAAAATCCATACAAGAAACTACCATTTCAGTTCCTTTTACAGTTCCTACAGCGTTTCTGATAGAGTCAGTAAGCTTTGTTTTCGCTTTTACTTCTTTCAGACGGTCTACGTAAGGTTTTGTATCTTTAAAGTTAAGGATATCTATACTTTCAACGTTAGCATCTAACTCAGTGAATTTACCTTCATCAAAAAGGATATCAAAAAATTCTGCACTTCCAATTCTTACATGAAAACCATCTTCTGGAGAAACATAGTTGTTTCTTTTTAATTCTTCATGCTCAACTACTTTTCCTGAAGGAGTTTGGTGCCAAAGACCTTTTGGAACATCCTTTTTTTCATCAGTAGAAGTCGTAATGTTTTTTGCTTTTCTTTTAAACCAGTCGAATGCTGCCATTTTATAATATATTAATGTACAATGAAAAAAGTAAAATGTATAAAAGAGAAGGCGCTGAACTTGCTTCTTACAGTATACATTTTACTTCTTGCAAATTTTTATTTTAAAGTATTTACGTTGTTTAAATCTTCAAATGCCTGAACCAATCTTGTAGAGAAAGTTTCTTCACCTTTTCTCATCCAAACTCTAGGGTCGTAGAACTTCTTATTTGGTTTCTCTTCTCCTTCAGGGTTTCCGATCTGAGTTTTCAAATACTCGATATTGTTTACCATATAATCTCTGATTCCTTCTGTATAAGCAAACTGAAGGTCAGTATCAATATTCATTTTGATTACCCCATAGTCGATCGCTTCTCTGATTTCTTCCAATGTAGAACCAGAACCTCCGTGGAATACGAAGTTCACCGGCTTAGCTGCAGTTCCGAATTTTTCCTGAACATATTTCTGAGAGTTGTCAAGGATTTTCGGAGTAAGCACTACGTTTCCTGGCTTATAAACTCCGTGTACGTTACCAAATGCTGCTGCAATAGTAAAGTTGTCAGAGATTGCCTTCAGTTTTTCATACGTGTAAGCGATATCTTCAGGCTGAGTGTATAGTTTTGAGTTGTCAACATCTGAGTTGTCAACACCATCTTCTTCTCCTCCTGTAACTCCGATCTCCACTTCTAGAGTCATCTGAAGTTTAGCCATTCTTTCAAAATATTTAGCAGAAATTTCTAAGTTTTCTTCTAAAGGCTCTTCAGAAAGATCCAGCATATGAGAAGAATAAAGGGATTTTCCTGTCTGCTTATAGAATTCTTCGTTAGCATCCATCAATCCATCAATCCAAGGCAATAGTTTCTTTGCACAGTGGTCTGTATGAAGAATTACTGTAGCTCCGTAAGCTTCAGCAAGGGTATGGATATGTTTTGCTCCTGCAATAGCACCTAATATAGCTGCTTTCTGACCGTCATTGTTTAATCCTTTTCCTGCGTTGTAAGCCGCTCCACCATTTGAAAACTGAATAATAACAGGAGAGTTTAATTTCGCTGCAGTTTCCAGAACTGCATTTATGTTGCTAGAACCAATTACGTTTACTGCCGGTAATGCAAATTTATTTTCTTTAGCATATTGAAAAATATCGGTAACTAATTGACCTGTGGCAACTCCTGCCGGAAAAATTCTGCTCATGTTTTACTATTTATATAAATTATTAGGATCTTGTAAAATTGCTGTAAAGGTAATCATTTTTGCTCAATAACTAATTTCTTTTGTCCCGGCCCCAAAGTAGCTTTTGACGGATGGTTTCGTAAAAACTTAAATTGTTGGGCTGCACCAGAAGAAGCTGGAAAGATGCCTTTTTAATAATGATTTCCTTATCTGTTTCTATATGTATTAGTCTTGAATCTAAAGAAAGAGAATATTGTGGCACTCTGCTTTCTACTCGGAATTTGATTTCTACTCTGTCATTCACCACCAAAGGTCTTACATTAAGATTGTGAGGGGCAATAGGGGTGATGACGAAATTTTCGTTATTGGGAGAAATGATCGGTCCGCCGCAGCTTAATGAATAGGCCGTTGAACCTGTAGGTGTCGAAACAATTACCCCGTCTCCCCAAAATACGTTCAGGAATTCATCATTGATATAGGAATCTACGGTGATCATGGATGTCGTTTCTTTTCGGGAAACGGTCACATCATTTAATGCGTAAGGGAAAAAGCCCTCTTCCAAGCCTGGAGAAACCACCTCAATTACTGATCTTCGGCTGGTCTTAATGTCTCCTTTCAGGATAGCATCCAATTCTCTGAACGCTTCTTCTTTCGTAAAGCTTGCCAGAAAACCAAGTCTTCCGGTATTTACTCCTACAACCGGAATTTCTAAATCTTCAATGAAGGTTAATGAATTTACAATCGTTCCATCTCCTCCGAAGGTAAAAAAAAGATCCACTTTTTTCTCCAGAAGATCCTGTTTGGAATTAAAGGTTTCAAAGATTTTTGAAAACTGAAGGGCTTCAGCCATTTCGTCATAGAGAACAGATGTTACACCTCTGCTTTCGAGCTCTGAAATAAATTTACTGAGATATAAAAAGGTGTCAAGATCTTTCTTCTGAGAATATATGGCTGCTTTCATGCTTAGATTTCTATGAATTTTTGGAAGAATCCGAATCTGTCTTTATACAAATCCGATTTTTCGTCCGAATAATATTTTTCCACAATTCTGTAATCATATCGATCGAATGTGGCGTCTATCGAGGCCAGATTTTCGTTGCTGATTTTTATCGTCACCTGAATGACTTCATCAGACATAAAACTGATAAATCCTCCGTAAAATTTAGAATTATTACTTTCTATAATATTGGCAATTTCTGTCATGGAATATTTTCTCGCCGGAGTTTCTATGGTGAGGATCGCTCCCGTTTCAGAAAACAGCGGATATTTTGATAAATCCTGGAAAATATCATCACAGCTTATATATCCTAAATATTTTTCATTTTTATTGATAACAGGAACCACATTGGTATTAAAAGTATGAAACAGACGAATACTGTCCATGATATTGTTGTCTTCCGATATAGCAAAACGTTCTATCTGGTGTTCCAGGTCTTTTAGAGTACCCTCTTCTTCTTCATAAAGAAAGTCTATAGCAATGGCTCCGTAAAAATGATGGGATTTTTTGATGAAAATATGAGTATATCCAAAATCTTCTAATAAATCCCTAGCTGCTTCTATTGAATCAGTCAGGCTAAAACATGGAAAGTCTTTTGAGATATAGTCCTTAATAAACATGGTGCTAATTTATAAAAAATTAAACTAAATTTTTTCTGTAAATCGCTTTTTTTTAACGATTTTTTTTGAAAAGTGATGTTAAAATTTGTTTGTAAGGGAAAAAGAAGTATCTTTGTCGCCTTTCATTTTTACTTTTTATTAGATTTATTTCAAACTGCACTGTCTTTTAGACACATGCAGTTTTTTTATTTTAGGGCCTTTGCAAACTCCCACATTACAATTCCTCCGCATACACTTACATTTAAGGAATGCTTGGTTCCCAACTGGGGAATTTCCAGAAAAGTATCAATATTCGGAAGGGCTTCATCACTGATTCCTTCCACTTCATTTCCCAGGATAACAGCGTATTTTTTTGAAGAATCAATGGTAAAATCAGTGATCATCTGGCTATTTGTCGTTTGCTCAATTCCTACAATTTCAAAACCCTGCGATTTTAAATCATTGATTGCTGTATTGATATCGCTTTCATGACTCCAGTCAACACTTTCCGTAGCGCCCAATGCTGCTTTGTGAATTTCGCGGTGAGGAGGTTGCGGAGTGATGCCGCAAAGAATAATCTTCTGGATAAGAAAAGCATCTGCAGTTCTGAAGGTAGCACCTACATTGTGCATACTTCTGATGTTGTCCAAAACAACGACCAAAGGAATTTTTTCAACGGTTTTAAATGTTTCCACATCAATCCTGTTGAGTTCTTCCAGTTTTAATTTTTGTATCAATGTATTATTTTGTAGAGATTAAAAATCAAAAATAACAGTTTTTTAGCAAACACGGTTTTCAAAGACTAAGGAAGTTTTTTTAATCCCATAATCTGATGTACGTTTCTTTCAATATTTTGTGCCAATGCCTCCATCGGGATATCATTCTCATCATTGTTGAAAGGATCTTCAATTTCCTCAGCAATAATCTCTAAACTCATCAAGACATAATAAACAAACACCGTAAGAGGAATCATAAAAAGACCAATACTGATCACGTAGGCAACCGGTAATGCCATGACATACAGGATAATGAACTTCTTGACAAAAGAAGAATACGAATAGGGAATAGGAGTGTTTTTAATTCTTTCGCACCCTCCGCAAACTTCTAAAAAGCCACTAAGCTGCGTATCCAGATACAACATTTCCACATCAGATATTTTTCCTTCCTTTTTTAGCTGGTTCAGTTTATGGGTCAAAAGAATGATGATTTCATTGGGACCATGATTTTTTATGGACTGTTCAATCTCGGAATAGTCTTCGTCCAAGGCCAGTCTCGTAGAGTCTTTAGAAAGATGCTTGGCTAAGAAATGAGGAAAAAACTTTAAGTACCTTGCAATCTGTTCTGCATCTTTTCTGTCGTTTTCAAGAATGGAATTGATTTTTATGGCAAAATTCCGGGAATCATTGACGAGTTTTCCCCAGAGTTTCCGGCCTTCCCACCATCTGTCATACGCTGTATTGGTTCTGAAAACCAACAGTAAAGAAAGAACAAAACCAAGTAAGGAATGAATCATCCCGACGTTACTGATCCCTGATTTTGAAGTAAGATGAAAGTATTCGACTTCTAAATATTCAATTCCCCAGGAATATAATCCTACCATGATCATGCTTGGAAAAAGGATTTTCAAAGTATCGCTCTTGTGCAGGCTGAAAAGGATTTTTAGAAAATGTTTGGTGTCGTAAACTCTCATAACTTCGTTGCTCTTACAAATATAATTTTTTCATTTTTATAACTCTTATTTAAGACTGTAAAATCAATCAACATATAGACAATGATAACTAATATTAATCTTAAAATTTTCCTGCATTTCAAAAAAACACTATTTTTATTTCGCATTAAAAATACCACACCAAATGATTCTCGAAAGTGTAGATGTTGTTACAGATATTAGTAAAGAAGATTTTCAGAAAAATTATTTCAAAAAGCACAAACCGCTTCTGATTAAAAATTTTGCGAGCCGATGGGATGCTTTTGATAAATGGAATTTTGATTTTATCCGCGAGAAAGCTGGTGAACAGGAAGTTCCTTTATATGATAATAAGCCTGCAGATGCTGCCAAAAGTTCAGATGCGCCTGTTACACATATGAAAATGAAGGATTATATTGATACCATAAAAAATAAACCTTCGGATCTCAGAATTTTCTTTTATATCATTACAGACCGGCTTCCGGAATTATTGAAAAACTTTACGTATCCGGACCTGGGAATGAAGTTCTTTAAAAGGCTTCCAACCTTGTTTTTCGGTGGAAGTGAGGCGCATGTTTTAATGCATTACGATGTAGATCTGGGAGACTTTCTACATATTCATTTTGAAGGCAGGAAGAGAATTTTATTATTTGATCAGAAACAGTCTGCCTTTTTATATAAAGTTCCGCTATCCGTACACACCATCTACGATGTTGATTATGAAAATCCTGATTATGAAAAATTTCCCGCTTTGAAGCATGCAAAAGGTTTTGAAATTTTCATGGAACATGGAGACGCACTTTTTATTCCGGGAGCTTTCTGGCATTTCAACAGATATCTGGAACCCGGGTTCTCAATGTCGCTTCGCGCCCTTCCGAATAAACCGAATGTTTTTGCCAATATGCTGTACCATGTTTTCATTATGAGATACACCGATAAGTTGATGCGAAAGCTTTTTAAAGCGAAATGGGTGAAGTACAAACAGAAATGGGCTTATGAAAAAAGTTCAAAAGCTTTAAAACAACAAATTAAATAATTAAAATGCAATTTATTAGAATATTTTTAATTGGAATGTTCCTAAGTTTTTCAAATGCTCTATTTTCTCAAAAAATCAAAATATTATCCAAAAAACAAATTTTGAAAGTCTTCAAAAGTACTGTGGTACAAAATACGAAAGGTAATATTTCTACAGATTCTAACCCATGGTTTACAGATAATTCAGAGGATAAATATTTTAAGGATAAGATAATAGAATTTAAAAATGCTCGGAGCTTTCAAAGAGATTACTGCAAAATTATTAATTGGAATTTTTATAAAAAAGATGCATTTGTTATTGGAGATGCGGATTACTGTAACGAACCACCGATGCAAAAAGTTACTAAACCAGAAAACTTTATAAGTTTAAAACTAATCCAAAATAATTCTGGAGTTGTTTTATTACTTTTTAATGAAGATAAATTAATTGATCAGTTTTTAATTATTTCCCTTGAAAAAATAAAATCTGTGTATGATGAAAATGAATCAGATTTAATAATGAAATTAAAAAGACTAAATTAATTCAGGGCTTTCCTTCTACTATTTTATTTCTTACTTTTACCATCCTAATTTTTTAAGACAGATTTTAATGGCAAAGGCAGCGAAGAAAGAAACTCCGTTAATGACGCAGTACAATACCATCAAGGCGAAATATCCTGATGCACTTTTACTATTCAGAGTGGGAGATTTTTACGAAACTTTCGGGCAGGATGCGGTGAGAACGTCTCAGATTTTAGGAATTGTTTTAACGAAAAGAGCCAACGGAGAAGGTCATATCGAACTGGCCGGATTTCCGCATCACTCGGTAGATTCTTACTTGCCAAAATTGGTGAGAGCCGGAATGAGAGTGGCAATCTGCGATCAGCTGGAAGATCCCAAAATGGTCAAAGGAATTGTAAAAAGAGGGGTGACAGAATTGGTGACTCCCGGAGTTACGTTCAATGATCAGGTTCTCAATTCAAAAAAGAATAATTTCCTGCTTTCTCTTCATAAAGAAAAGGAAAGATTCGGGATTGCTTTGGTGGATATTTCTACAGGAGAGTTTTTGGTGAGTGAAGGGAATTTGGAAAAGCTGCTTCATATTGTCAATACGTTTGATCCGAGCGAAATTATTTACCAGAGAAGTGTTCAGATTCCGGAGCAGATTAAAAATAAAAATGCCTTCAAGCTTGAAGATTGGGCCTATCAATATAATTTTGCCTACGAAAAACTTACCAATCATTTTAAGACCAATTCGTTAAAAGGTTTTGGGGTTGAAAATCAGCCGTTGGCGATTACAGCTGCAGGGGCCATTTTTGCCTATCTCGTTGAAGATACCCATCATAATTTACTGGCGCATATCACCAAAATTCAGGTAATTCCTCAGGAAGATTACCTGATGATGGATAATTTTACCCTGAGAAACCTTGAAATTGTTTATCCAAGCAACGCACAGGGAAAATCTTTGCTGGATATTATTGATAAAACCTCCACTCCGATGGGTGGGAGATTACTGAGGCGAAGAATTATTTTACCTTTAAAATCAGTCGGTGAAATCAACAGAAGACTTGCTTTAATTGATTTCCTGAACGAAAATGATCAACTTAAATACGACATTTCCCAACTTTTAAAATCGATTTCCGATTTAGACCGATTAATGGGAAAACTGGCGGCAGAAAAAATTTCACCCAAAGAATTGGGATATCTTCGCCAAAGCCTGATTAATATTCATAAAATTAAAGAATTGCTTCATCCGCATGCTGATGTTCTGGCCTGGCTGGAACCTTTGTATGATCAGGATGAACTGATAAAATGTCTTCAAAATCATCTGAATGAAGAATTACCTGTGAATTTGTCGAAAGGAAATGTTATTAAAGAAGGAATTTCAGAGGAATTGGACAGATTGAGAGGCCTTCAGTCTAAAGGACGAGGTTTCCTGGATGAAATGTGTCAGAGAGAAATCGAAAGAACAGGAATTTCAAGCCTTAAAATTGATTTTAATAATGTTTTCGGATACTATATTGAAGTCCGAAATACTCATAAAGATAAAGTTCCGGGAGATTGGCTGAGAAAACAGACGTTGGTAAACGCTGAACGTTACATCACAGAGGAATTAAAAGAATACGAAAATCAGATTCTTGGTGCCGAAGAGAAAATCGGAGTGCTAGAAAATGAGCTGTACAGGAATGTTTGTGCCGAAACGATGATTTATATCGATCAGATTCAGGAGAATTCAAATATCATCGCCCAGCTGGATGTTGCCGTTGGACTATCGGAACTAGCTGTTTCTGAAAGCTATACAAAGCCTGTTTTAACGGAAACTTTTGCGATCGATTTAAAAGAAGCAAGACACCCGATTATTGAAAACGCGCTTCCTTTAGGTGAAAAATACATTCCGAACGATATTTTCTTAGATAAAGATTCTCAGCAGATTATCATGGTGACCGGACCGAACATGGCCGGTAAATCGGCAATCCTTCGTCAGACAGCTATTGTTTGCCTGCTGGCTCAGATCGGAAGCTTTGTTCCGGCAAAACATGCGGAAATCGGGGTTTTAGATAAAATTTTTACGAGGGTAGGAGCGACGGATAATATTTCAGCCGGAGAATCAACTTTCATGGTGGAAATGAATGAAGCGGCTAATATTTTAAATAATATTTCCGATCGAAGCTTAATTTTATTAGACGAGATCGGTCGTGGAACTTCTACGTATGACGGGGTTTCTATCGCTTGGGCCATTGCAGAATACCTGCATCAGCATCCTACGCAGGCAAAGACATTATTTGCAACGCATTATCATGAATTGAATGAAATGACGGTGAACTTTGAAAGGGTGAAAAATTTCCACGTTTCGATTCAGGAGAATAAAGGAAATATTATTTTCTTAAGAAAGCTGATTCCGGGCGGAAGTGAACATAGCTTTGGTATTCACGTGGCGAAACTGGCGGGAATGCCTGCAAAAGTGGTCAACAGAGCCAATGAAATCCTGAAAACCCTTGAAGCAAGCCGTACTCAGGGAAACTCCTCGGAAAGTATTAAAAGAGTTACTGAAGAAAATATGCAGTTGTCTTTCTTCCAGTTAGATGATCCTGTTCTGGAAAATATCAGGGAAGAACTCACGAAGATTGATATCAATACATTGACCCCAATAGAAGCTTTAATGAAGCTGAATTCAATAAAAAAAATGATCGGAGGGTAATTCTCCAATCATTTTAATCTCCAGCTTTTTTATCAAATTTTACCGACAAAGGAATTTTGAATCTGTAGCGAACTTTTTGTCCGTTTATTTCAGCAGGAGACCATTTTTGTTTAATTTTCGAAATAGCTCTTTCAGCTTCTTTATTAAAACTGTCATTACTTCCGATAGCTTTTATCTCTGTCATGGAGCCCTCTCGGTCAATAATAAAAGTCAGGTCACAGCTTATTTGTTCTGCATTATGGGTAATAACATTCTTCATTTTGAAGTTCTTGCTTATCATATTTTGTAATGTTATTGAACCTAACGGGAAGAAAGCAGGCTTTTCGTCATCCATTCTTACTTTGCCATTTTTTTCTTTTAAAACTAATTCGTTCAGCTCTGCGGTTCCTTTTACAGGTTCTTGCCCAAAAGAAAAGAAGCCCAAAAAAATGCAGGTTCCCAATATTATTTTTCTCATCATTAGATTAAAACTTTAATACTTCTGCAAAGAAAGTGGGAAACTGTACAGATAACGAACCGGTTTGTCTGCTATTAAAGCGGGTTTCCAGCGAACGAGCATTTTCTTCAGAGCTGCTTCCGCTGCTTTGGCGTGATCTTTATTATTGCTTATAGCAGCGATATTATTGATGTAGCCGTTTTTTTCAACAATAAAGTAAACACGGGTATCTATTTTTTTGCCCTTTGCATAAATTACCTCCATGTTTTCAGCAAATTTTCTGCGGAAAAGTGCCATTCCACCGGGAAATTCAGGTTCTTTATCGGCAGTCATTACTGCGCCTGTAAGATTAATTCTTTTTTTCAGCTCTTCATAATGAGGAAGTGATTCCACATTGACAATGGTTGCGGGCGCCGGAGTTGTTTTTGTTTCTGGGGTTTCCTGTGCAAAAACAAGAGAAACCATGCACAAAGTGATCAGCAATAATATCCTTTTTTTCATACAATAATTTTTCACAAAAATAATTATCCTTCTCAATATAGTGATTCTTTTTAAAGAAAATTAAAAGATCCTCAAAGTTCTTAACAAAATTTAACAGGAAATCTCTGTAAACGGAATTTTGATTTTCTTACTTTTGAATATGAAGAAAATTTTGAGTTTAATGATCTTTGTTTTTGGCTCGTCTTTTTATCACGGACAGGAACAAGTCGTGATCAATACGATTCCGATGATCCAGTATGAGCTTCTGGAAAAAAAGATTAAAGAAGAAAAAGATATTTTTTTGGTATTGAATTTTTGGTCAACGACCTGTGCTCCATGCGTAAAAGAGCTTCCGCATTTTATGGAAGTCAATAATAAGTTTAAAGATAATCCTAAATTTAAGATGCTTCTTGTGTCTTTAGACCGCGCAAAAGATAAAGACCGGGTGATAGAATTTATCAAAAAGAAAAACATTACCGCTGAGGTAATTTTACTGGATGATATTAAAAGAATGAACACCTGGATTCCCCTGTTTGAAAAGAATTGGGACGGAAATATTCCGGTGACGATCTTTTATAAAAATGGAGAAAAAGTACATTTCAATGACGGAGAAATGAGGAAAGAAGACCTGGAAAATACAATTGCTAAACATTTAAATTAAAATAGGATGAAGAATTTTAAAATCTTAATACTGGCTTTTGTTGTCGGGATAGGACTGCTAAGTTTTACCACGACAAATCATGGTAAACATGAACCTCAAAAAGAAAATAAATCTTCTGTAAAAGGATACGAAGTAGGAGATGAGGCAACAGATTTTAAGCTGAAAAATGTTGATGGGAAAATGGTTTCTCTGAGTGATTTTAAATCAGCAAAAGGATTTATTGTTATTTTCACCTGCAATCACTGTCCGTATGCGAAAAAATATGAGGACAGGATCATTGCTTTAGATAAGAAATATAAATCTCAAGGATATCCGGTGATCGCGATCAATCCTAATGATCCTTCTGTACAGCCTGAAGACGGATATGCACAGATGATCGAAAGAGCAAAGCAAAAAGGATTTACTTTTCCGTATTTATTGGATGAAGGGCAAAAGATTTTTCCGCAATATGGAGCTACAAAAACGCCTCATGTTTTCCTTCTTCAAAAACAGAATGGTAAAAATATCGTGAAATATATCGGTGCCATTGACAACAATTATGAAAATCCCAATGATGTTTCAGAATATTATGTTCAGGATGCGGTAAATGCCTTGCTTAAAAATGAGCCGATAAAAATGACAAAAACCGTTGCCATAGGATGTACGGTGAAAGTAAAGAAATAATATATTTGTGACTTGAAATCATAGATCGGCATTCCTGTTGGATGCCGATTTTTTATACTTAAGATTTAAATGATGAAATTGAAATTAAGATTCAACCTGAAATATTTCCTGTTAACTATTATTATTTTTTTCGTAGAGGTACTGATAGCGACCTGGTTAAAAGATATCTTTTTTGTAAGAGCCTACCTTGGAGACGTAATTGTTGTCATGCTTCTGTATACATTCATCAAAAGCTTTTTAACCATTACCAATAATGAAAAGCAGATTATCGGAATTCTTATTTTTTCCTGTTGTGTTGAATTTGCCCAATATTTTAATGTAGCAGAAAAATTAGGTTTCCAACCCGGGAGCTTCATGTATATTGTTATCGGAAATTCGTTTTCGTGGATTGATATTGTGTGCTATGCTGTTGGGTGTTTATTGATTTATGCTTTTGTTAAATTAAAGGAAAAATAGATTGAATTCAGAATTGGTGAGATCCTTCGGCTTCGCTCAGGATGACACCAAAAATAATACGTTTCATTTTTAGGAGTAGTAGAAATGTCTGTCATCCTGAGCAAAGCCGAAGGGGCTTAAAATTATAGGCAGAAGTTATCTTCCGAAGCTGTCATACTTATCCTCAGCATATTTGATAAAGCGGTTCAATAATGCTACATTTTCCTTTTCCATAGGAGAAAGATCCTGATCTACATTGTTTGAAACCGGAATATACCAGTCGGTCTGTTCAAAGAAGTTTCTGTAGGTCTGCTTTTTAAAAGCATATCCATGTCTTGCAAAAACGGAATTTTTGATGATTTCCATATCCAGTTTTCTAAGGTTTTTGAGATCTTTTTCCGTTAATTTTTGCTTGGATGCATTGATTTTGAAAACGGCATCGGAAGCAATTCTATTCTTTGAGGCAGTATAAGTTTCTGTTCTCCCTGTTTCTTCATCGGTGTATTTTTCAACGAAATTTTTAGGGTTTTCCCAGTCAATCAAATCGTTGTCCTCATTCAGCATAAAGTTGGGATTATAAACAAACTCTTTTTTAATCAGTTTTAGCGTTTTTAAAGGCGATTTCACTGCTGATTTATTGAAAGCGTTCCATTTTCCCGTAAGACTGTCGTTATTTAGTTTAACCTCAAATCTTCCATCCGTTTTATTATTTCCGGGTTCATCCAGAATAAATGACTTGGTAGTTTCATTAAAAACTCCGCGGAAAGGACGTTGGTTTCCGCTGACGATACTTTGCCCGTAAACACTGTCTTTTGTGATTCTATTGATTTTTAAAGAGATTTTCTTGTAGACATCGCCTTCATACTCTTCTCCTGTTTCCGGCATGATCATCTCTTTTCCGGCAAAATCACCCATATAAATTCCGTAATACTCTTTATGTACTTCAGGAATAGCTGCTGAATCTTTCTTTGCAGTAAGGCTGTCTTTTGATGAATTCGTTGTTTTTGCTTCTTTTTTACAGCTTACCAAACTTAGCGTAAACAAGGAAATTAAAGTTAATTTTAAAATTTTCATATGTGATTTTTTATTGATTTTTAGTGGTCATATGCAATCGCAGAATAAAATGTTGGCCTTACAATAAAAGATAAAGCGATTTTATATGTATTTTTTTGTGATTAAATATTCAATTAAGATAATGTTGGGAATCCATCCCATCCAGGCAATGATTTGGTAAACATCCATTGGATTCGGATGAAATAAATATGTAATAATTACTTTCCACATTCTCAGGGTGATTGCAGAAACGGTTAACGCAAAACTGCGCCACATCCATTGTTTATGCGCTTTAAAGTTTTTTTGTCGGGCTAATTGATAAGCTTTAAAAGTAGAAATCCACCATAGGCAGCCCAAAATGATGAATGAAATTTTAGAATAGATTCCTCCATTCGCGAAAATTCCCATATAAATTCCTGAAGGTGCCGCAAAAAGTAAAATCAGAAAAATATAAATTTTTCCGACGTTTTTATGGAAATTTTTAAAGCCAAAATCTTTTCGGAGAATGGCTAAAAATCCGCTTAACAGCACAAAAATACTTGTGTAAACATGCGTATAGAAAAAATATAAGTATTCTGGTCTTTCAATGACTTCTGTTTGTTTGATCATCAAAAAACTTACCTCCTTTCTAAGAGGAATATATTCTAATGTAATTTTAAGCATCAGCCAAAAGAAATATCCAAATCCTAAGATCAAAAGGATTTTAAAAATGTTCGGAATACTTTTTTTGACTGAAAGCATTTTGTAATTTGTGTTTTTCTAAATTATTTATTTGGTCCTTCTGACAAAGGAAGAATCTAAAGTTTTATAGAGATTCTTCATTTCACTTTGTTTCATTCAGAATGACAGTACTAAATTTATTTTAAATTTAAGTCCTGTGCAATCAGCCACGCTTCACTCCAGCAAGCCTGAAAATTAAATCCACCGGTTACAGCATCAATATTCAGTACTTCTCCTGCAACGTAAAAGTTAGGCAAAATTTTTGAAGACATATTTTTAAAGTTAATTTCCTTTAAATCAACACCTCCTGCGGTTACAAATTCATCTTTGAAAGTCGATTTCCCGGTTACATTGAATTTCTTTTTACATAAATTTTCAATGATTTTCTGCATTTCCTTTCCTGAAATTTGGGCAACCTGTTTATTCAGATCAACATTGGAAACTTCAAGAATTCTCTGCCAAAACCTGTTGGTGACTTCAAAAATTTTAGACTGCCCAATCGTTTTCTTTGGATTTGACTGTTTAAATTGTTGGAAAAGTTCTTCAGCATTATCGATATCTTTAGAAATAAAATTGACTTCAATCTCGAAATTATACTTCACTTTCGCCAAATTAATCGCTTCCCAGGCTGAAATTTTCAAAATTGCCGGCCCCGACAGTCCCCAATGTGTAATCAATAAAGGACCATTCTCCTGTGTTTTTAATTTAGGAATAGAGGTTTCAGCCATTTCAAAACTTGTTCCGGCTAAATCTTTCAATAAAGAATCTTTAATATTAAAAGTAAAAAGCGACGGAACCAGATCGAGAATTTTATGGCCTAAATTTTCTATCATTTTCAGCGACTTGGGTGAGCTGCCTGTTGTATAGATTACAAAATCGGTTTCGAAATCTCCTAAACTGGTTTTAACGATGTATTTTTCATCCTGTTTTTCAATTTCTTTAACGGAGCATTTTGTTTTAACTTCAACATTTTTTTTCTGAGTTTCATTCAGGAAAGTATTGATAATAGTCTGCGAAGAATTGCTTTCCGGGAAGATTCTGTTGTCATTTTCTATTTTCAACGAAACTTTTCGTTGATCGAACCATTCCATGGTATCGCCCGGCTGAAATTTGGTGAAAACACTTAGTAATTCTTTATTTCCGCGAGGGTAGAACTGAACAAGTTCTCTTGGATCAAAACAGGCATGGGTTACATTGCATCTTCCTCCTCCTGAAACTTTTACTTTCTGAAGGACATCTGAGTTTTGTTCGAGAATGGTAATTTTATATTGGGTTTCGTCAAGATTCGCTGCACAGAAAAATCCTGCTGCACCGCCTCCGATAATGATAATTCGTTTCATAGTTTTATTAATCTTATGCTCAAGATTATTTTTACAAAACTACAATTTTTATAAACCATCTTATTTGAGTAATTTTGAAGAATATAATTTAATGATTCTAAAACTGATTTTTAAATGATTTTTTACCATAAATTCGAAGTGCGTTGGAGTGATCTTGATGCCAACAAACATTTAGCCAACTCATCTTATGTTCAATATTGCGCTCAGGCAAGAATGGCCTTTATGACCAAAGAAAAAATGGGCGTAACGCAAATGAGCAGATGGGGAATCGGACCTGTCATTTTGCATGAAAGATATTCTTTTTTCAAGGAGATTTATGCTGACCAAACCGTGATTGTAAGTGTTGAAATTGATGGGTGTTCAGAGGATTCATCTATTTACAGATTCCTTCACAAATTTTATACTCCCGATGGACAACATTGTGCTACTGCGGAAGCAACAGGAGTCTGGATCGACATGATGCTTAGAAAAATGACAACACCGCCGGATGATGTGGTAGAAGCGATGAATAAATATAAATCTGCGGAAACTGTCGTTCTGACGAGAGAGGATTTCAAAAAACTGCCTTTCCATCCGAATAATATTGATCCGGCAGAATTAGTTTAAAGTTTAGTGTTTTGAGTTCAATAATAGATATTACTCATTACGAATTACTCATTACTTATAATTAAAAATATGTTTGAAGATAAATCACCGGAATTAACACCGATTTCCAAATTGGGAGAATTCGGATTAATAAAACACTTGACAGAGCATTTTCCTTTATCCAATGCATCTTCGGAACTTGGAGTAGGAGATGATGCTGCAGTTATCAATCCTGAAAATAAAAAAATTGTTGTTACAACAGATGTTCTGGCAGAAGGGGTACACTTTAATTTAGGCTATGTCCCGTTAAAGCATTTGGGATATAAAGCTGTTGTTGTGAATCTTAGTGATATTGCAGCGATGAATGCGACGCCGACTCAGATCTTGGTTTCCCTGGCTGTTTCTAATCGTTTTCCGGTAGAAGCTTTAGAAGAACTGTATGCCGGAATTCAAGCGGCTTGCGGAAGATATAAAGTGGATTTGATAGGAGGCGATACCACAAGCTCGAATGCCGGTCTTGTGATGAGCATCACGGCCATCGGGTTGGAAAATGAAGAAAATATTGTAAAGAGAAGCGGTGCAAAACCAAATGATCTTCTTGTGGTAACAGGAGATTTGGGAGGAGCTTATATGGGACTTCAGATCCTGGAAAGAGAACATGCTGTTTTCTTAGCCGATCCTAATATGCAGCCTGAAATGGAAGGCTACGATTATATTCTGGAGAGACAGCTAAAACCTGAGGCAAGAACTGATGTAAAAGCAATTTTGGAGCAATTGGATATCAAACCTACGTCTATGATTGATGTTTCAGATGGTTTAGCTTCGGAAATTCTGCATCTTTCAGATCAGTCGAAAGTAGGTTTTAGATTGTATGAAGAGAAAGTTCCAATGGATAATCTTACGATTGCTACGGCAGATGATTTTAATTTGAATCCTGTAATGGCCGCTTTGAGTGGAGGTGAAGATTATGAATTGCTATTTACCATTTCTCCAAACGATTTTGATAAGATTAAAAATCATCCGGACTTCACCATTATTGGTCATGCTGTAGAGAAAGAAGACGGTAATTTTATGGTGGCGAGAGGTTCTAATCAGTTGGTTGCTTTAACGGCGCAAGGTTGGGATGCTTTTCTGGGAAATCAACAAAATGATTAAATTTTATTTAATTTTAAATATTGTGAACCACTGCTTTTGTAGTGGTTTTTGTTTAAAAATAAACATTGTATGAAATTGTATAACTATTTGGCGTTTTCGATCTATCAAATTTTTAATAAAACGATAAAAAGAGATGATCATTTTACATTACTTATTAAAACATCATTTGTTTTAACTTTAATAATGTTGTTAACATTTTATTCTATCCTGTTTTATTTAGATTTAAAAGGATATCATCATAATTTAATACCTAAATTGTATTTGTTTCTTATTATGCTTATAATCTGGCTGCCAAATTATTTCTATTTGAAGAAAGAAAAATTTTTGAACAGTGATTTTTTGTTTAGTTACAAAAATGTACTTTCTTTTTTAGTAATAATTTTTGGTTTGGGGGGTATTTTTATATCTGTGGCAAATAAGAACCGAGAAAGAATTTTTAAAGAAAGGGGATATTCACAGGAGGTAATTGACAATGGTGGAGAAGAACCTTTTGATCCTGCCAAAAAACCAAAATCTCTTGAAGGAGACCTAAGACTTTGGTATTATAATAATTTTGAAAAATAAAACCCACTATAATCATCATAGTGGGTTTCAATATTTTTATAATAAACTTTATGCTTTCGCAATATTCAAAATAACTTCCATTGCTTTTTCCATACTTTCCAAAGCAACATATTCGTAAGGTCCGTGGAAATTGATTCCTCCTGCAAAAATATTCGGACAAGGCAATCCCATATAAGACAATTGCGCTCCGTCTGTTCCTCCTCGGATCGCTTTAATTTTAGGCTCTATTCCAGCTTCCTTCATCGCTGCTGCTGCCAAATCGATGATGTGCATTTTTCCTTCAAATTGCTGCTTCATGTTTCTGTACTGTTCTTTAATCTCAACTTCGGCAGTTCCTTCGCCGTGCTTTTGATTGAATTCAGCTACTTTTTCTTCCATGAATTTCTTTCTTGCTTCAAATTTATCGGCATCGTGGTCACGGATGATATATTGTAATTTAGCTTCAGAAATATCTGCATTTAAGTCCATTAAGTGGTAGAATCCATCAAAACCTTTTGTTGTAGCCGGCGTTTCGTTAGCCGGAAGCAGTTGAACAAATTCAGAAGCCAATAAAGCGGCATTAATCATTTTTCCATATGCATAACCTGGATGAACGCTCAATCCGTGGATTTTCACTACCGCACCTGCAGCATTGAAGTTTTCATATTCCAGTTCTCCCACTTCTCCACCATCCATGGTATAAGCGAATTCGGCTCCGAACTTAGCAACATCAAATTTATGAGCCCCTCTTCCGATTTCTTCATCAGGAGTAAATCCAACGGCTATTCTTCCGTGCTTGATTTCCGGATGAGCTATTAAATATTCAGCAGCTGTAACGATTTCTGCACAACCTGCTTTGTCATCGGCACCCAAAAGTGTTGTTCCGTCAGTAGTGATCAATGTTTGACCGATATATTTTTTTAAACTTTCAAATTTTGAAGGAGATAGCTTGAAACCTGTTTCCTGATTTAAAAGCAGGTCATTGCCATCATAATTTTCCCAAACCTGAGGTTTTACATTTTCACCGCTGAAATCCGGTGAAGTATCATAATGCGAAATAAATCCAATGGTAGGTTTGTTATCATTGTCGAGATTTGAAGGAACATATCCCATGATATAACCGTTGTCATCAATCGAAACCTCTTCAAGACCGATCGTTTTAAGCTCTTCAGTAATGTATTTTGCGATATCCCACTGTCTTTCCGTAGAAGGGGTTGTTTCGCTTTCTGCGTCACTTGTTGAGTATATTTTTACGTAATTAAGAAAACGGTTCAGTAACTTTTCTTTCCACAATTGATTGAATTCCATAATACTTATCAGATATTGTAATTAAAAATAGTGCAAATTATACCTTTGATGAAATCAGATATCAATAAGGTCAACTTACACACGCCAAAAATAATTAAAAGTTTTTGAACAGGATTGTTATTCCAAACAAAATTTGCTGACTATATCCATCATTGGGTTAATACAGCATTAAATTATTCATAAAATTAGCTTTAATGATGATGAAATTAAATCTGCTTATTTTTTATTTCCAAAAAATGCAAATGCATAATTGAGCTGTACAGCAATAATGAAAGCAATGCTTAAATAAGGATTGATAAAGCATAATAAAGCTCCTGTAAAATAAAGAGCCTGTGCGTAAATAATCCTTTTCCTGATGGGAGTATATACATCGTTTACTGTCTCTTCATTAATGAAGTTATGTTTATAAGAATAATGCCAATTGATATAAAGCATTAATCCCATTAAAAAGATGTTGAACCAATACAGAATAATTGAAAATTTAAAATTGATATGATCTCCTAAAAACGCCGTCGAAAAAGGAAGGGTAGAAACAAATAATAAAAACAATAGATTGATCCAGTTTAAATTACGGTCACTTCCCTTAATATGTCTGAATTGTGCAGATTGCCCCGTCCAGAATATTCCGGCGGTCATGAAGCTTAGAAAATACACTAAAAACTTAGGCATCAAAGCAAAAAAGGAATGAGAAAGTTCCATTTCGGTAATATTTCCTTCAAATTCCGGCACTTTTATTTCCAGGACTAAAAGGGTCATGGCAACTCCGAAAACAGCATCGCTAATTGCGTCAAGTCGTCCTGCACTTTGCCCAGCAAGTTTGTTGTATGATAGTTTCATAAAGGTAAATATTAAAAATTAAGTCGTACGAAAGGACCAATATTGAATTCATGCTCCAGGTGTTCTCCACGACCGTGTTGTTCCAGTTCAGCTCCGATACCAAAACCTACTTTTTCCTTGCATTGTAAACCTAATTTCAGCTGTTGTGTACTAAATGCATGACCGTGTTTATAATTGATGGCTGTTCTTAATTCTGTACGAAAAACGAGCCTCCAGTTTTCACTGATTTCGGGCAAATATCCCAGAATAAGCATGATTTGTGCATCAGGATCTTTAGTTACAGCACTTGAAATATTGGCATAAACCAAAAAAATTTCGTTTTCCTTTAAATACCCAAGTCCAAGTCTTGCACTGAAAGGGTAAGCCGATGAAGCGTAAGTTCCGGCTGTAATTCCGAAATTTTTTATAATGTTATAAGAGAGAATATTATAATTAATAAATTGTGGGTGTTCTGTCTCATATTCAGGAAGATGCATTTCGCTTCGTGAAATAATACTCCATTTGTTGGCTTTATCAATAGGTTCTAAAAAGAAAAATTCAGAAGTGAGACCTTTATGCCCAGCTAAAACATCTACGTACACTTGAGACTGTGCATATGTAAAAATGTTCAGTAAAATGAACAGAAGAATCGATATTTTTTTTTTCATATTTACTAGGTGTTTTTTTATTCATTAAAGATGATAAAAGGTGATAACGTAATCCCAAAAAAATGATTAGTTGTTAGCATGAATTCGAAATTTATTATCCATGACAGTTTTATTTTGTGTTTTGATTGTCAGGGTTTTGTGTTTATTTTGAATGTGGTTTTATTCTAAAAAATAATTACATTAATTTTATAAATAGAGTAAGCGTTATTTAAAAGAAAAAATCAACACGTTAAATTCACAATATGAATTTAACGTGTTGATTTTCTGTAGTTTTTTTTGTAAAACGATTTTAAGGTTTAATTTCTTTACGAAAATTGTTATTGAAATTTAATTATATCAACTACAAGTTGATTTTTATATTTTATGTTTAACATGAAAGTTAAGGTTAGTTTTTTTAGTAAAAAGGTAAAATCTTTGCTTGGGATAATGTATTTGAAATTATATATCAGTTATTAAAATTTTAAATTATTTATAAGTGTTTGGCAATCAAAATAATGCTAAATTTGGAGGTTTGTTAGATGAAATTATTTAGTTTTATTATATTTGAGAAAACCTAAACGTAAAAATGTTTCTTACTGAATGTCCGCGCGATGCAATGCAGGGTTGGGGAGAATTTATCCCTACCGACAAAAAAATAGATTATATCAACTCTTTAATGGATGTTGGGTTTGATGTATTGGACTGTCTGAGTTTTGTATCTCCAAAAGCAATTCCTCAAATGGCTGACTCTGATGAGGTTGCTGAAAATATAGATAAATCCCGATCCAATACGAAAGTTTCTGCGATTGTGGCCAATTACAGAGGTGCCGAAAAAGCATTGAAGCACCAATCGGTAGATATTATCGGTTTCCCGTTTTCTATTTCTGAAACTTTCCAGCATAGAAATACCAATAAAAATCAGGAAGAAGCCTTTAACGAAATCATCAGAATGCTGGAGCTTGTGAAAAGTGAAAACAGACAGCTGAACATTTATTTTTCGATGGCTTTTGGAAATCCCTACGGAGAGATGTGGAAATGGGAAGATGTAGACTTCTGGGCACAGCGATTTTCAGAAATCGGGGTAAAGGATATTTTACTTTCTGATACCACGGGAGTCGCAACTCCGGAAACCATAGCGCTTTTATTTGAAAAAATACCATCTAAATATCCTGAAATTAACTTTGGAGGGCATTTTCATAACCGATATGAAGATTCTTATTCAAAATTAAAAGCGGCATACGATAAAGGCTGTACAAGTTTTGACAGTGCCATCAAAGGAATCGGAGGCTGCCCGATGGCGAAAGACGATTTGGTGGGAAATATGCCGACTGAGCAGGTAATTAACTTTATGAGTGTAGAGAAAGTAAATCACAAGTTGAATTTATTGAACTTCGAAAGTTCTTATAATAAAGCGAAAGATATTTTTCATTTTTAAAATGTCAAATATTCATGAGTACGAATGTCATCCTGAGCGAAGCGAAGGATCTCAAATAAAGTATAATGTAGAAGCGGGCTAAAGCCCGCTTCTACATTAACAAAACCCATCGGCTGCAGTAAACAATTTAAACCAAAAATCATCAAAATGAAACCCATAATCACTCCTTCAGAATTAAGAAATCTTCCAACCGAAAATCTCATCCTACTGGATTCAAGAGTCGGAAAAGATGTCTATCAAAACTATTTGAACAAACACATTAAAGGGGCAAGGTTCATTGATTTGGATAAAGATTTAGCAGACATTGGAAAAAATGCTGCTTTTGGCGGAAGGCATCCTCTTCCGACTGTTGAAAAATTTGCAGAAATACTTTCCAAACTTGGAGTTTCTGAAGGTGCTCATCTTGTCGTTTATGATGATAAAAATGGCTCAAATGCCGCTGCAAGAGCTTGGTGGATGCTGAAATCTTTTGGGTTTGACAATGTTCAGGTTCTGGATGGTGGATTCCAAAATGCTGAAAAAGAAGGTTTGGAATTTTCTTCGGGGGAAGAAACTTTTGAAAAGGCTGAATTCATTAAAAAAGATAATTGGCTTCTTCCAATTTCTGTATTGGAAACCGTTGAAAATGAATTGAAAAACCATTCCTCGACGGTAATCGATGTAAGAGATGCATACCGTTATCATGGAGAATCGGAACCGATCGACTTAGTTGCAGGTCATATTCCGGGAGCAATCAATATTCCTTTTTCTGAAAACCTGGATGAAAATGGAAATTTCCTGAAACCTGAAATATTAAAAGATAAATATTTAAAACTGTTGGAAGGAAAACCTGAAAACCTGATCATTCACTGCGGTTCCGGAGTGACTGCATGTCATACCATTTTAGCGTTGGATTATGCAGGTTTTAAAATACCAAATTTATATGTAGGTTCGTGGAGTGAGTGGAGCAGAAGAGAAGGGAAAGAAATCGCAAAAGAAATTTAACACTGTCTGTATCATTCTGACAAAGGAAGAATCTAGCATATTATAATAGATTCTTCATTGCGCTTTAGCTTTATTCAGAATGACAGGAGATGTTCAGTTCAAAAAAGATAAAATAAAAGGCTGTCAAAATTGGCAGCCTGTTTTATTTTAATCCGAATTTAAAGCATTCCCAGCTCAAATTTCGCTTCCTCACTCATCATATCCTTGTTCCAGCTTGGCTCGAAAGTAAGCTCTAAATCGACACTTTTTACGTTTTCTACTTCTGCTACTTTATCTTTTACTTCCTGAGGAAGTGTTTCTGCAACAGGACAGTTCGGAGTCGTAAGTGTCATTATAATTTTCACATCGGCATCATCAGAAATCTGTACGTCATAAACGAGCCCCAATTCGTAGATGTCTACAGGAATTTCGGGATCATATACTGTTTTTAGGACGTTGATAATTTCTTCACCGATGTCAGCAATCTGATCGTCTGTAAATTTCATTTTTTAATCTAAATTGGTATACCTTTTCAACAAATCTTCCTGACGCATACGCCGGAAAATATTCGCCAAAGTTAAGACATCTTTTTCACAATAGTCAACTATTCTTTGCAAGTCTTTCTCTATGTAGTAGATTGATGAAACCATTGAGCCGTCGATATCGTCTTTAGGTGTGGGAATTCCGAAAAGATGCGCTAATAATTCCAGTGAAATAAAGCTTTTATAATCTCCGAACTTCCAGAGTTCCATGGTGTCAATATGAGGGATTTCCCATGGTTTTTTTCCGTACATCTGAAATGGAGTAGGAGGCTGCATTCCATTGATTAAATATCTTCTCGCAATCCAGGGAAAATCAAATTCTTTACCATTATGGGCACACAGAATGACGTCTCTTAATCTCGTGCTATTGAATATTTCGCCAAATTCCAACAATATTTTCTTTTCGTCATCGCCGGCAAAACTTTTTATTTTTAAAGTGTCATTTTTTTCGAGCATTCCGATGCTAATGCAGATGATTTTTCCAAATTCTGCCATAATTCCTGCTCTTTCGGAATAGAATTCTTCTGCTGAAATTTCATCTTTTCTCTGAAATCTTGTCTTTTTATCCCAAAGTATTTGTTCGTTTTCGGGTATGTCTTCCCAGGCGCCGAATCCCGGAACGGTTTCAATATCAATAAATAAGATTCTTTCTAAGGGTATGGTTTTTATCATTTGTTTTATTTTATTATTGGCATTCTTTGTTTTGAAATGATAAAGTTTGCTTTTTAATAAGGGTTTAGCCAACCTGCATCCCGTTTGTTGCCGGTAATGATGGTGTTAAAAGAGTTACATCTTTAAAATCTTCACCATAGACGCCCAAAACGAGGCATTCACTGAAAAAATTGGCAATCTGTTTCTTTGGAAAGTTAACAACCGCTAAAATCTGTTTTCCGATCAGATCTTCTTTTTTATATAATGTAGTAATCTGTGCTGAGGATTTTTTTATTCCTAATGCTCCAAAATCGATCTCCAGCTGATAGGAAGGGTTTCTGGCCTTTTCAAAATCATTTGCTGAAATAATGGTTCCGCATCTTATATCTATTTTTTCAAAATCTGTCCAGGAAATTTCGGGTTTTATGATCATGATAATACACTGATTAATTGTTCTATTTCTGTTTTTTGTATGGCATATTTTTGTTGCAAAACGGAGCCCTCTTCCATTCTTTTGTAATATTCGAATGCTTTGTCGGCGAAAATTTTCTTATGAAAATCTGACGCATCCGGGATTTTTGGAAAATTTTTATGGAAAAGCATCTCATAATATGCCTGAAATTCTCTTTCATTTTTGTCCTCAACAGTATGTATAGAAGATTTTTGTCTTACATGAAGCATTTCGTGGGCAACCACGTTGAGAATAAGATTCAGATCAAAGTCAAATAAATTAGGAGGAATCATGACTTTCTGCGGTTCTCCCAATTCTCCTTCTGTAGTAAGAAGAACTAGGTTTGGAATAGCCTCACGTAATCCAAATCCGGCAAAGTTTTCATGTTCCAGATCAAAAGAATAGAGCAAATATTTTGCAGCGTCAATTACCTGGTCGTTTTCTTTATAGGCTTTCAAATGTAATTTGATCTGTTCGAAATCCATTTCAAAAAATATGTTTTAACAAATGTATTAAAATAATGAAACTTAGAAATTAAGAAGATGTAAAATAAAGTGTTTGAAAATCAGTGTTTTGTGTTTTATGAAGTAAATTTTCACCAATTTCCATGCAAGATTTCCTAAAAACAGGATTTATATAATTGAGTACTCCAATGAATAATGTGTAATGCTAAAAAATTAAAAAGAATGAAGAAATTAACAGTACTTAAATCTCTAATGATAGCGATTATTGCGTTTCTAGGATTTTCCTTAACGTCTTGTAATGATGATAAATATGAACCGATTCCTCTGAAATTGAGTGATGTAAATGGGAGTTACAGAGCAAGACTGGTGACCTCGCAGGGAGGAAAGTTCAATGAAAAAATTATTGACTTTACAGCGAAAGATACCCTTATTACCTTCAAAGATTTTCCCGTGAAGGAAATCGTAAAGTCGGTTGTGAAAGATCCCGCAAAAGCTGATGCGGCGATCGCAAGTTTAGGAAAAATTGAATATAAACTAAATTATAGCTCAAAGTTAAATGCAGATCAGAATGTGGTGGAATTAACATTTGAGCCCAAAAGTTTGACTTTGCAGATTCCTGTAGATGGAACCATTAAAAATACGTTAGTGAAACTGATAACAAAGCAAAAAGGTTTTTTTGTAGGATATGACTGGTCGATGAGATTTGGTTTAGAAGCGGAAAAAATAAGTGTTGATGGAGTTGATCTCACTCCTTATGAAGTTATAAAATATGAAATTCCGATTAGTATTAAGAATTAGAAGAATGAATAATTTGTGAAATAGGCAAGCCTCAAATTGAGGTTGCCTATTTTTGCCTACTGAAAATCAATAAGTAAACTGAGAAGCTATTGAATTAGTAAATGGAAGAAAATAAGGAGCAGATTTTAGTGTCCCGCCTTTTGCAAAAAGAAGAAGCGGCCTGGAAAGAACTTTTCGGAGTGTATTCGGGTGGTCTTTCCTATGTCTGTTCCCGGTATATTATTGATAAGGAAGATGTTCATGACGTACTTCAGAATAGTTTTATACAAATGTTCCGTGCGATTGATTCTTTTGAATACAGAGGAAATGGCTCTTTGAAAGCCTGGATTACCAGAATTGTAGTTACGGAATCTTTAAAGCATTTAAAAAGAAACCCCGATTTAAAAACGGTTTCAGAAGATTTTGAAATTGCAGATGAGCAAAATGATGAAGATCCCAATCTGGAAGAAATTTCGCAAGATATGATCATGACGATGATTCGGTCTCTTCCGGATGGTTACAGAACGGTTTTTAACCTTTTTGTTTTTGAGAAGAAAAGCCATAAAGAAATTGCAGAAATGTTGGGAATAGCAGAAAATTCTTCCGCCTCGCAGTTTCATAGAGCAAAAACAATGCTTGCCCAGAAAATAAAAGAATATACAATGTCTAAAACAGCGCACTATGAGTAATAACGAATGGCTAAATGATTTGCGCAGAAAAATGGAGGATCATACAGAAGATGTTCCTGATGGATTGTGGGATGATATAAGAAACGAATTGTTTGTGGAAGATAAGACGGAGAATATTATTCCTGTTATAATGAGTGATGATCTGAAAGCGAAGGATAAAGCCGGTTCAGCAATACATCATACCCCTCTACTTTATCGTATCTATGGTGCTGCCGCGGTTGTTGTCTTGTTCTTTATTGTGGGCAGGCTACTTTTTTTAAACGATAAAAGGGAAGCCACAAATGTTGTTCAGGTGAAAGGAAATTCTTCGAAGATGATCTCTTCTGTTAAGCAATCTGAGGGAAAGACTTTGGAAAAGACAAAAAATACGGGTAATTTGAAGCATAATTTAGTATTAAGAAACTGGAATAAGAGTTCAAATAAAATAGAAAAATCACAAGCAGGGAAAATTATTGAAAGCACAATACACAATTGGGATGACAATAAAAATCAATATGTAAAAACCGTTTCTCCGGAACAGAATAAAAATACTGAAATAAAGTCGGTAACTGAAGATACTGAAATGTATGAGCTTCTTACAAAAGAAGAGAGAGAAAAAAAGCAAACTTTAAAAGAGGCTGAAAAAGCAAAACTTGCAAAGAATAAAAACAAAAGATCCTGGACGATAGGATTACTTGCAGGAAACGCCTCTTCCAGTTCAACGGAGCAATTTCCAGGATATGCAACATTAAACGGAGCTACACTGAGCTTACCGGAAATGTGGACCTCAGGATATGAAGAAAATCCTTTAATGGCAATTTTACTGGCGAATCAGGATAAAAAGGTGGATGCAAAAATTAAGCATAAAACCCCGGTTACTTTTGGAGCTTCTGTTTCTAAACGAATAGGTAAAAAATGGTCACTGGGTACAGGGGTGAATTATACAAAGCTTTCATCGGAGCTTACTTCCGGAAGCGGATCAAATTTTATAAGCAGTGAACAAAGTATTCATTATGTGGGAGTTCCGGTGCAGGTAAATTATAGTGTAATCCAAAAGGGAGCATTTACAGGATATCTTACAGGAGGGGGATTGATCGAAAAAGCAGTTTCGGGAGATCTCAAAACTAAATATATCGTTGATGGAACTGTGAAAGAAATAACCAAAGAAGAAATTGATGAAAAGCCTGTTCAAATATCGGTAAATGCAGCGGCCGGACTGCAATTGAAAGTCATAAAAAATATTGGAATTTATGCTGAACCGGGAGTGAGTTACCATTTTAAGGATAACAGCTCATTACAAACCATTTATAAAGAAAAGCCTCTGAATTTCAACGTAAAGTTCGGAATCAGACTGATCATAGACTAAATAATATCTCATATCAATCATTAAACGGAAGAACTATAAAAGTATAGCTCCTAAAGAATTGCGTCTAATTTTTATGGGAAAATATTGATGAAACTCATTAAATATTATATATATGAAATTAAAATTAATCTTTTTAACAGTACTGTTTTCCTGTTTTTTTAATGTAAAATCGCAGCAATGTACACCGACTATTACAAGTCCGAGATTGGGAACCTTGTTTCAAGATAAAGTTGTGTTTTGTACAACGGAAACCGAAACATTATCGACCACTCAAACCTATGGAAGTTATCAATGGTATAAGCAGATGTGGGATTGGCAAACACCTAATCCAAATCCTTGGATAGCGATTCCCGGAGCGACCTCACAATCTTTGGTGATCAATGGATCTGCAGATATGCTTTACTATTTTAAAGTACAAGTTTCAGGAAATGATTGTTCAGCAGAAAGTGATCCGATCTTAGCGGATGGATATGCTTATGGTCTGCCATTCCTGATGGCCAATTTTACACCCGGAACTTACGAAGAAATTGCACCCGGAGAATATAACGTTTGTTCGGGAGCATCAGTGGTTTTTGAGAATGGATTTCCTGCTGTGTATGGTCTCCATACATGGTTTAAATGTGTTCCAGGAAGCAATCCTCCATCACCTACAGATCCGTGCATTATTAACGGGGCTACAGGAGATTCATATACTGCAACGACATCCGGGAAATATGGGTTTTACGCCTGTACGGAATATTGTCCGGATATGTGTGAAATGCTAAGTGATGCGGCATTTATACAGCTTAATTTCGGAAGTTGGAGTTTCTGTAATTTAGGAACTGGAGAGATAAAACCTAAAGAAAATAATTTGAGTATTTATCCTAACCCGGCCACTCAGTTTTTATATATAGGAAAAGAATCGGAAAAATATACTGAAGTTTCCATTATAGATATGTCCGGAAGACTGGTATTGCAAAAAAAAGATCACAACTACACGCAGGCTATTGATGTGAATGCTTTATCTGCGGGAACTTATATGGTTGTTTCTAAAAGTATGGCAGGAAAAACATACAAAAATAAGTTTATCAAAAAATAAAATCTCTGAGCTTAGAGAATGGTTTTTTCAAATAGTTAGTTGGAGGCGGTACAAAAATTTGTGCCGCTTTATTGTTGAATGCTGCTGAGAATAAAATAGTTAAATCTTCAGTAGTGTTCAAAAAATAATTTGAATCATATGATAAATCGGTAAAATATTTTTACATTTACATTAAAACACAAACATGCTGATTAAAATTTATGGAAGCGCAATTCATGGAGTTGCAGCTCAAACTATTACCATTGAGGTAAATGTAGATACAGGTGGAATAGGCTATCATTTGGTTGGTCTTGCCGATAATGCCATTAAAGAAAGCACCTATAGAATTTCGGCTGCTTTAAAAAATGTAGGCTACAAAATCCCCGGAAAAAAGATTACCATTAATATGGCTCCTGCAGATCTTCGTAAAGAAGGTTCTGCTTACGATCTCAGTATTGCTATCGGAATTTTAGCCGCGTCTGATCAGATTCTTGCCGAAAACATTCAGGATTATATTATTATGGGAGAGTTATCTCTGGATGGCAGTTTGCAGCCTATAAAAGGAGTGTTGCCTATAGCGATCCAGGCACGAGAAGAAGGCTTTAAAGGAATCATACTTCCCAAACAAAATACACGTGAAGCAGCCATTGTAAATAATCTGGATGTATATGGTGTGGAAAATATAAAAGAAGTCATTGATTTTTTTAATGAAGGAAAAATTTTGGAAAAAACAGTTTTAGATACCCGAAAAGAATTTCAGGACAAAATCAATCTGTTCCCATTTGATTTTTCAGAAGTAAAAGGGCAGGAAGCGGCTAAAAGAGCGATGGAAGTTGCCGCAGCAGGAGGACATAATATTATTTTAATTGGTCCTCCCGGAAGTGGTAAAACCATGCTGGCTAAAAGAGTTCCCAGTATTTTGCCTCCTTTAACCTTGAAAGAAGCGCTGGAAACAACTAAAATACATTCCGTGGCGGGAAAAATGGGTGCAGAAACTTCATTGATGACAGTACGCCCGTTTCGGTCACCTCATCATACAATTTCGGACGTTGCTTTGGTCGGAGGCGGAAGTTATCCGCAGCCGGGAGAAATTTCGCTGGCTCATAACGGAGTTCTATTTTTAGATGAAATGCCCGAATTTAAACGCACGGTCCTGGAAGTCATGAGGCAGCCGTTGGAAGATCGGGAAGTAACGATTTCGAGAGCTAGATTTACGGTAAACTATCCTTCGAGTTTTATGCTTGTTGCTTCGATGAATCCCAGTCCGAGCGGTTTTTTTCCTGATGATCCCAATAATACGTCTTCCGTTTTTGAAATGCAGCGGTATATGAATAAGCTTTCAGGGCCATTGTTGGATAGAATTGATATTCATATTGAAGTACAGAAAGTTGAGTTTGAACAACTGGCGGAAAAAAGGAAAGGTGAAAAAAGTGAAGAGATAAGAAAAAGAGTGCTTAAAGCACGCGAAATTCAGAATGAACGGTATAAAGAGTTGCCGATAAGCTATAATGCTCAAATGGGTTCTAAAGAATTGGAACATTTTTGTGAGCTGGATGAGGTTTCGTTCGGCTTAATAAAAATGGCGATGGAAAAATTAAATCTTTCAGCAAGAGCATACGACAGAATTTTGAAAGTAGCCAGAACCATTGCTGATCTTGAGGTATCGGAAAATATTCTTTCCCATCATATTTCCGAAGCGATACAGTATAGAAGTCTTGATCGTGAGTTTTGGAAGGTTTAAACGCCTTTTTTGCCTTCCAAAATCATCTGAATCATTTTTATCTTTCTGTTTTCCCTTGTTTCAGGTTTTTTGGCTTCTTCAATCCAGCGTATGTATTCTTTTCTGTGGGTATAGCTCATTTTGTCGAAGATCGTTTTAGCTTCCTGGTTTTCATTAAAAATCGAGGAGATGTCATCGGCTATTTCAACCGTTCGTACTTCTTTATCTTCCCTTAAAGAAACAGATACACTGTCGCCAAATGTTTTGTTTAACTGTTTTCTGATCTCTTGGGTTAAGCCTAAAATATGACAGTCGGATTTCATTTTTACCAGACTTCCGCGATATTCTACTTTGTCATCAAAAAGAGCTTTTATTTTTACCTGTCCTTTTTTGTTAAACAGTTCTGCTGTAGAAAAAGGAAATTCTACAAAAGCGGCGTTCATTTCTCCGTTTTGCTGAATAATGGCATTGAATTCCACGGTCTGATTTTCCATCTGAAGTTTTTAAAGTTTAATTCAAAAATAAGAAAACCGTGAAACATACATTTCACGGTTTTTAAATTATAATCAAAAAAGATTATTTTTTCTTAGTTTTTTTAGGAAGACTTGTTGTTCCTGAGTTTTTTGTTTTTGTATCTGCAGGTGTATTTTCGTCTCTTACAAGTTTTAGCTCGTCAACCAATCTTCTTGCTCCGGCATATTTGTCGATTGTCCAAAGAACAAAACGAACGTCTACGTTGATTGTTTTTTGCCATTCCGGTTCAAAAACGATATCTCCGCTTAATGCTTCACTGTTTCCGTCAAAAGCAATACCGATAAGGTTTCCGTCTCCATCAATTACCGGAGAACCAGAGTTACCTCCCGTAATATCATTGTTTGAAAGGAAGTTTACAGGCATATATCCTTTAGCATCTGCATATTGTCCGAAGTCTTTTAGGTTATAAAGGTCGATCACTCTTTGCGGAAGATCAAACTCTTCATCTCCTTTTTTGTATTTACCTACCAAACCGGTCATATCAGTATAATAGTTATCAGTTATCCCGAAGTAGTTTCTGTCTGTTCTGATTGGTAATTTATCTACGGTTCCGTAAGTCAATCTCATCGTAGAGTTAGCGTCCGGATAGAATTTCTTTCCTGGCATAGCTTTCATAAGACCTGCTAAGAATAGACGATTGTTTTTAGCGAAATTATCATCTACTTTAGAATAGCTTTCAGCTACCAGTTTTTGGTCTGCCACAACACCGTTTGCGATTTTCCAAAGTTGATCTGCATCAAGTTTCAACGCATCAGGATTCAAAATGAAGTTGGTTGCCGATGTTTTGTTAGCAAAAATAGAAGAATAAGCTACATTAGAAAGGTTTTTAGCATCCAATCCTAAGATAGTAGCAGAAGCTACATTTTTATTCGTTACTCTTGCTTGGTAAAGAGCTACCATAGAGCTTAGCATTTCTCCTTCCAAAGAAGGGTTGAAGTTTTCATAAGCAGCTTTGATCGCAGCCTCTGTTTTTGCTTTCATGGCAAGTCTTCCTGCCATATCCTGAGCAGCATATGCTTTAAGTACACTTCCTACCTGTAAAGCTAAACTGATGTATTTAGCATTTCTTGTAAGCTGTGTAGCGTAGTTTCTTTCAACATTTCTGTCTGAAACCTGCTTGTAATAAGCGTCGATATCTTCTAAAATTCCGTCGTAGTCTTCGTTTCCAGCCTGCATAGACCAAACTTTGTACGTTTTCTCGATATTTTGCTTATCAGAGATTGTTCCGTTTTTGTCAACAGCGTCTATAGTTCCCTGTCTGTTTTTCCAGTAGTTTGCCACAGAAGCATATTGAGAAGCATAATTCAGCTGAGTTGCTTTATCTTTATCCATATACTTCTTCATAACATCCATTGCCAGTTTAGAAGCTTCTACCCAAGCCGGATAATCTTTATTTACCATTTGCTGGATCCCGTAAGATGTTAAATAACGGTTGGTTCTTCCAGGATATCCTAAAATCATAGAGAAATCACCAGGTTTTACTCCTTTAAGAGAAACCGGTAAGAAATGTTTAGGCTTTAAAGGAACGTTGTTTGGAGAAAACTCAGCAGGGTTTCCCGCAGCATCTGCATATACTCTGAAAACAGTGAAGTCAGCAGTATGTCTTGGCCATTCCCAGTTATCAGTATCTCCACCAAATTTTCCTAATGCTGAAGGTGGTGCACCTACTAATCTGATATCTTTATAATCTTGGTATACGAAATAATAGAATTCATTTCCGTTGAAGAAATCTTTTACGACTACCGTATATTTTCCGTTTTCAGAGTTTTCAGACTGAATTGCTTTTGTTTCAGCATCAATAACAGCTTTCCTCTCTGCTCCCGTCATTTTATTGTTTAGCTTAGAATTGATTCTTTGTGTAGCATCATCCATTCTAACTAAAAATCTAACATATAGATCTTTTGCATTAAATTCGTCTTTCTGTTTCATCGCCCAGAAACCATTTTTTAAATAGTCTTTTTCCGGAGTAGAAGCAGCGGCAACAGCGCCATAACCACAATGGTGATTCGTAAAAATAAGACCTTTATCAGAAACAATCTCTCCTGTACAGAAACCACCAAAACTTACGATAGCATCTTTTAAACTGGAGTTATTAACTGAGTAAATTTCTTCCGGAGTCAAATGCAAACCTTCTTTTTGCATGTCAACACCATTAAGTCTTTTGATGAGCATTAAGAGCCACATCCCCTCATCGGCCCTCATTTGAGCAAAACTCAATAAGAAAGTGAATAGTAGAAGTATTCTTTTCATTTTATAAAATAATTTTTGTGTCGCTAATTTACTAATTTTTACGATATTCTGTCCCGGATTGGTATGAAAATGGGAGGAGGCTTCCTATGAAAAAAATATTATTTTCGGTTTTACCTGTTTTATTTTTAGGGATATTGTTGAATTGTACTTCTGTAACTAAGGAAAATACACAGATGAACACTCGGAATTATCAGATTCAGAGAGAATGGATGTTGGTTTCTTTTGGACGTTTTACTAAATCTGATTTGGTAAGTTATAGAGCTAAAATTGATTTAACCGGAAAATCGGAAAAAGGAAAAATTAAAGCTATGGCATTTATGGGATGTAACAATATTTCATTCTCTTCCGAATTTAAAAACAATGGGAATTTAAAAATAAAAGGATTGATCTCTACCATGAAAGCATGTCAGAATATGGAATTAGAGAGTGAGTTTCAGAAGAAATTTGAATCCATGACAAAATATAAAGTGGAGGGTCATTTTCTCACACTATCGGATGATAAAGGGAATACGATGAAATTTGTAGCATCAGACTGGGATTAATCAACTGGAAAATATGAAACAGGAATAATCTGTCATTACCATTGATAATTAGGATTTAACCCTGGTTTTTAAAAGATTTAAACCTTCAGATATCATTTAAGCTGACAAAATAAATTGGTGACTTTTCCATGGACCAATAATATTCTGATTTTAAATTCGTGTAAAGAATGAAGACTTCAAAGATTCATTTTGTTTTTTTTCTTAAAAAATGGTAACTTGTAAATCTCATAAACATAGATAGAATTTAATGCTAGAAAAGAAAGAACATAATTACGAAAAAGCAGTTTTGGTAGGAGTGGTTACTCAGCATCAGGATGAAGAAAAACTACAGGAATATATGGATGAGCTGGAGTTTTTGGCCTATACTGCAGGAGGAACGGTAGACAGACGCTTCACCCAAAAATTAACACAGCCCGATTCCAAAACTTTCATTGGAAGTGGAAAAGCTCAGGAAATAAAAGAATACGTAAAAGAAAACGCAATAGGAACGGTAATCTTTGATGACGAATTGTCTCCTTCGCAGCTTAAGAACCTGGAAAGAGAAATTGAAGTCAAAATTTTAGACAGAACTAATCTTATTCTTGATATTTTTGCTCAAAGGGCACAAACTTCTTATGCAAGAACCCAGGTTGAACTGGCGCAATATCAGTATCTTTTGCCTCGACTGACCAGAATGTGGACTCACTTGGAACGTCAGAAAGGAGGTATCGGGATGAGAGGTCCCGGTGAAACAGAAATTGAAACCGACAGACGTATCATTAGAGACCGAATCTCATTGCTGAAAGAGAAACTGAAAACAATAGACAAGCAGATGGCAACCCAGCGAAACAATCGTGGAAAGGTTGTGCGTGCTGCTTTGGTTGGATATACCAACGTGGGAAAATCCACTTTAATGAATGCTTTGTCTAAATCTGAGGTTTTTGCTGAAAATAAATTGTTTGCAACGCTCGATACTACCGTAAGAAAAGTGGTGATCGGAAATTTACCGTTTTTGTTAACGGATACAGTAGGATTTATCAGAAAATTGCCTACCCAGCTTGTAGAATCATTCAAATCAACATTGGATGAGGTAAGAGAAGCGGATCTGTTGATTCATGTGGTAGATATTTCTCACGAAAGCTTTGAAGATCATATAGAATCTGTCAATCAAACGTTAATGGAGATCAATGCTCATCAGAAGCCGATGATTATGGTTTTCAATAAAATTGATGATTTCAGCTATGAGAAGAAAGATGAAGATGATCTTACTCCTTCAACCAAAAAGAATATTTCTCTGGATGAATGGAGGAACACCTGGATGGCAAAATCAAAATATCCTACGGTTTTTATTTCGGCTTTAACGAAAGAAAACTTCCCGGAAATGAAAAAGATGATCTATGATGAGGTGATGAAAATTCACATCTCAAGATTCCCTTACAACGATTTCCTTTTTGAGTATTTTGATAATGATGAGGAAGAAAACCAACCTTAATGAAATATATTTTTCTCCTTTACTGCTTTCTCTTTTCGGTTTCTGGGTTTAGTCAGAAATCGAAAATTGATTTTAAAAATATTGAGAAAAATAGTAAAGATCCCAAGTCTCCTTACAATTACGAAAAACTTATATTCAAATTCCAAGGACTGCCAAAATCTACAGACAGTATAGAAGCACAATATCTTTATTATGGAAGAAATTTCAGAGATATTATTTCGACGGAAGATGAAAGATTTAAAAGTCTGGCGGAAGCTTTTAAAAATAAGGATTGGGAAAACAGTATCAGCTTAGGAAAAACGCTTTATTATAAAGATCCTACTAATCTGGATGTACTTTTGATTTTGCTTCGTTCTTATGATGCAAAGCAGGATGCGAACAATTTTGTTTATCATTTGAGCCAATTCAGGCTGTTGGCAGACGCGATGAAAAATTCGGGAGATGGAAAGACTGAAAAAACCGCATACAATGTCAACACTATTGGAGATGAATATATTTTGTTGAACATGCTGAATATCGGTCCGGATTATACGAGAACCTCAAAAGAAGTAAAAGACGGAATGCTTGATCTCTGGGAGAAGGATGACAATAAAATATATATCAAAGTCCTGCATTTGGGCAATTAACATTAAAAAATAAAAACCGCTTAGTGGAGTTATATTATTCATTTTCAGCTTTAATCGTTTTAGCATCAATATTTGCATACCTTAATTACCGTTTTCTTAAACTTCCAAGTACTATTGGGATCATGGTAATCGCCATTGTAGTATCTATTATATTGGTTTTTTTCGGAGAAAACTTTCTTCCGAGAACATTCGGACATCTTAATAATCTGATGAACAGCATTGATTTCACGGAAGTTCTGATGGGAGCTATGCTTAATTTCCTTCTTTTTGCAGGAGGAATCCATATTAACATCAATGACCTGAAAGAACAACTGCGGCCTGTTGTCATATTTTCCACGGCAGGAGTGGTGATTTCTACTTTTATTGTTGGTTTTGGAATGTTCTATCTGTTGCCTTTGGTGGGATTACAAATGCCCTTCATCTATTGTCTCGTTTTTGGAGCGCTGATTTCTCCTACGGATCCTGTGGCGGTTTTAAGTGTTTTGAAGCAGGCCAATGTTTCTAAATCCTTAGAAACAAAAGTTGCGGGAGAATCACTTTTTAATGATGGTATGGCAGTCGTTGTTTTTACCGTTGTACTGCAATTGGCGGTTGGAAAAGAAGTGGATTTGGGAATTGAGAATATAGGACTTTTACTCATGAAAGAAGCCGGAGGAGGATTGTTATTGGGAGTTTTGCTAGGTTGGGTAACGTCCAGGCTGATGAGAGAGGTTGATGATTATATTATTTCCGTTTTGGTAACACTTTCTGTGGTAATGGGAGGGTATCTTATTGCCAGACAGATGCATATTTCAGGACCTTTGACGATGGTTGCAGCGGGATTATTCATGGGGAATTTTAATGTGAAATTTAAAATGAAGTCTATAACTCAGGATTATCTGATCAAGTTTTGGGAGCTTATCGATGAAATTCTGAACGCGGTATTGTTCCTGTTTATTGGTTTTGAGCTCTTAATGATCAAAGATCTGAAACACTTTATGATCCCGGGATTGTTGGCTATTGTTGTTGTTTTGATTGCAAGATTTATTTCCATCTGGGGACCAACGAAATTTATGTCTTTAAGAACCCGATTCAGTCCGCAAACCGTAAAAGTATTGGTTTGGGGCGGAATTCGTGGTGGCGTTTCCATTGCTTTGGCGATGTCTATTCCCAAAAGTGAATACAGCGAAATTATTTTAAGTATTACTTATTGTGTAGTTGTTTTCTCTATTATTGTTCAGGGACTTACCATTGCAAAAGTAGCGAATCCGAAAAAGATAGAGTCTGAAGAAAAAGAACAGGAAAGTATTGCTTTAGATGAATCTCATTAATGTATTGCAAATAAATGAGTAATATGCTAAAAGAAATAGAAGAAGCTCTTGCTGTTTTATCCATTCCTGAAAAAGCAGTTTTTTTTCCTAAATTTTTCAAGACAGGAAAAGGTGAGTATGGTGAAGGAGATCTGTTTTTAGGAGTAAAAGTCCCGGACCAACGATCGATTGCGAAGGAATATTACGCTAAAATTTCATTACAGGATTTAAGTACATTACTTTCATCAAAATATCATGAACATCGATTGACTGCTTTGTTTATGTTGATTTCTAAATTTGAAAAAACGAAAGATAAAGCTGTAAAAGAGGAAATCATTGAGTTTTACTTAAACCATTTGAAGCATATCAATAATTGGGACCTTGTGGATTCAAGCTGTTATAAAATTCTCGGCAGATATGCTTTTGAAAATCAGAAGGAAGATTTATTAAGAAAGCTTGCTGCTTCCGAAGAAATATGGCATAAAAGAATTGCAGTTGTCGGAACAATGCATTACGTAAAAAAAGGAGAATATGAGCTTACAAAAGAATTTGTAACTCTGAATTTAAAACATTCCCACGATCTGATGCATAAAGCAAACGGCTGGTTGTTGAGAGAAATGGGACAGAAAAATGAACATGAGTTGCTCAGCTATCTCAATCAATATTATAAAGAAATGCCAAGAACATGTCTTCGATATGCGATTGAAAAGCTGGATGAAGATTTGAGGCAAGATTATCTAAAAGGCAGAATCTGATGGATTGTTTCTTTTGGAAAACGTTAACCCATTATTTCCTGCACCTGATTTTTCCGGGGATCATTGCCTTTGTTTTCTATCGTAAAGACTGGAAAAAAGTATATCTTATTCTGTTGACTACGATGCTTGTAGACCTGGATCATTTATTGGCAGATCCTATTTTCGATCCGAACAGAGGAAGCATTGGTTTTCATTTTCTGCATTCTTATTATGCGATTGCAGTGTATTTTCTGATGCTGTTTTTTAAAGGAAACATAAGAATTATTGGCATTGGTCTTCTGATTCATATGCTGACCGATTTTCAGGATTTTCATTGCTGGTGTCATTAAAACTCCATTATATTTTTATTTCGGTATTTCAAAATCTGCTGTTTTTTTGTAATTTGTAGACACTTATGAAACTAAAAGAATTATTACATTACACCTATATATTTCCCATTTTGGCAGTCGGATATTATTTTTCCGGTTTGTTGGGCAATGGAACAATCTATGACATGATAGGGGGTGCTTTGCTTATCGGGAGCGTTCTTTCTGCGGTGCATCATGCGGAAGTAGTTGCGCATAAAGTCGGAGAACCTTTTGGGACCATTATTTTAGCACTGTGTATTACGATCATTGAAGTGGCTTTAATTATCTCATTAATGGTTGCCGGAGGAGATCAGGCGATTACCTTGGCAAGAGATACGGTTTTTGCTGCCGTAATGCTTATTCTGAACGGTATTCTGGGGATTTGTATCCTAGTAGGAGGAGTGAAGTATTATGAACAGTTTTTTGCCAGAACTTCTGCTACGACTTATCTTGTGAGTATTGTTTCTATTCTTGTTCTTACATTGGTACTGCCTAATTTTACTTCAACTGTTAACGGACCGTTTTATAATGAAGCACAACTCGCTTTTGTTTCTGTGGCTTGTTTGGTTATTTATGGAGTCTTTTTAATGGTGCAAACGGTAAGGCACAGAAGTTATTTTATCATTCCCGAAGAACATCCTGAAGGGCATTATATTCCTTCGTTAGCTAAAACCCTGGTCAGTTTTGTATTTCTTGTGATCTGTTTGGCTATTGTAGTGATGATGGCGAAAGGTTTATCTTCATCTATTGAAAGCATGGTGCAGGGTTTAGGAGCTCCGAAATCTTTGGTGGGGGTTATTATTGCTGCCGTTGTTTTACTTCCTGAAGGGGTAGCTGCAATCAGGGCTGCAAAAAGTAATCAGATTCAGTCGAGTTTAAACCTGGCTTTAGGTTCTGCATTGGCAAGTATTGGATTAACGATTCCTGCGGTTTCTGTCGTTTGTATTACGTATGATATTCCGCTGGTATTGGGACTAGACAAAAAAGATATTATTTTACTGTCTCTGTCAGTATTTATAGTGATGCTGTCTCTAAGTAGAGGAAAAACCAATATTCTCTACGGTACAGTTTTGCTGGTAAATCTTGCAGCATATATTTTTACGGTAATCGTGCCTTAATTGTATTAAAGTCTTCTCGCTAGTTCCATTTTAAAAGCCATCAATTTGGCTATATTTTGTGCCTTATAAATTGCTAAATCGGCATTTTCTCCCGCGAAGTTTTCTTCAATACTCTGCGTCCATAAACTAAGCCATTGCTCGAAATGCTCCTGCTCCATGGCTTTGATCTCATTGACAGGAAAGTGTGCTCCCATCGGATTGCCTTTATAGGTCATTTGTCCGAAAAGAATGGATTCCCAGAACGAATACATTTTAGGAAGATGCTTATCCCAGTCTACTTTTGTGATGTCCGTGAAAAATGATGCAATCTTCTCATCTTTAATTACTTTCGCATAAAAGGAATTGACAAGCTGTTCAATATCTTCCCGGGTTTCCAATTTTTTCATAGGTCAAATTTAGTTTAAAATCAATTTATAAATTCATGCGGTAAGTTGATAAATTTCATGAAAACAATATTTTATCTTTGCGGTGTAGAAGGAGGCGTTTTTTAATGAAGCTGTCGATAAATAAAATTAAATAAAAACAATGGCAAGAGGATTCAGACAAAAAATTCGCCAGAAAAATACGGAGAATAGTGGTTTCGGGAACAATGCTTCCGGAAGGTTCATCAACAAAGACGGCTTTCCCAATGTCAAAAGGAGAGGAGTGAATGTTTTCAATAAGCTCAGTTGGTATCATACCATGCTGAACCTGTCTACATTCCGGTTCTTGTCTTATTTGGTAATTGCATATATACTTGTAAATCTCTGTTTTGCATTTATATATTACATGATCGGAGTAGAGCACCTTACAGGAATTGACAAGAGTGATCCTCTTAATGAATTTATTGATGTGTTTTTCTTCAGCTCCCAGACTTTTACGACGGTTGGCTACGGAAGAATTGCGCCGGTTGGTTTTTTGGCAAGTTTAGTGGCTACTTTTGAAGCGTTTCTAGGATTGCTTACCTTTGCCATCGCAACAGGGTTATTTTATGGGAGATTTTCAAGACCTAGGGCATATTTAAGATTTTCAGATAACGCTGTTATTGCCCCTTTTCAGGATACGACCGCTTTGATGTTCAGACTTGCTCCTTACAAGAATAATGCTCTATCGGATGCGGATGTAATTGTCTCAACGGCAATAGAAGTTATTGAAAATGGTGTTCCCAAAAGTAATTTTTACAGGTTAGAGATCCAGTTGAGCAAGATCAATACGTTGGCATTGAACTGGACAATCGTCCACAAAATTGATGAAAATTCCCCGTTTTATGGTTTTACGGAGGAGGATTTTAAAAATACGGATATTGAGATTATTATTCAGGTAAGGGCTTTCGACGAAGTCTTTTCCAATACAGTGGTGCAGAGGACTTCTTATGTTTCGGAGGAAATCATTTTTGGAGCTAAATTCGTCCCGATGTATTCTCCAAGTAAAGACAACCTGTCAACGATTCTCGATCTGGATAAAATTAATGAATATCAAAAAACAGAACTTCCTTCTATAATGGAGGTACAATAATAATGGACTTGGATTTTTATAAAAAACAGGCAATACAAAAGCAGAAAGAGCATAAAAAATTCTTAGACGGACTAAAGAAAAAACCGCCTAAGAATCTTGACTATATCGTTCAGGACACCCATGATGAAGTTTTTGAGAAAATAGACTGTCTACAATGTGCGAATTGTTGCAAAACAACAGGACCTTTGTATACTGAAAAGGATATTGAACGTATTTCCAAACATCTTCGGATGAAAATTGCTGATTTTGAGGCTAAATTTTTAAGGGTGGATGAAGATAATGATAAAGTACTTCAGAATCTTCCCTGCTTTTTTCTGAATGATGACAATACCTGTTCTATCTATGAGGTGAGGCCAAAAGCGTGCAGGGAATATCCTCATACAGACCGAAAAAAGATCTACCAGATCAATAATCTAATGCTGAAAAATACAATTATTTGTCCTGCAGCTTACGAATTTGTGGAAAGCATGATGAAAAATATAAAGCCATAAATAAAAAAGCGTTGAATTAATCAACGCTTTCTCCTTTCACTTTTTACTTTTTTCCCATTTATAATCCCGGGAACAGGTTATATTAAAAAAGGTCGGGAATAATCCCAACCTTATATTTTATACCACTCCTTGAGCTAACATTGCTTCTGCAACTTTCACGAATCCGGCGATATTGGCACCTTTTACGTAGTTTACATAGCCATCTTCCTCTTTTCCGTAGTCTCTGCAAGCTTTGTGGATTCCGATCATGATCTCTTTCAGTCTTGCATCTACTTCTTCAGATGTCCAGTTAAGACGGATTGAGTTTTGTGTCATTTCAAGACCGGAAGTAGCAACACCACCTGCATTCGAAGCTTTTCCTGGAGAGAACAATACTTTGTTGTCTAAGAAATAGTTAATAGCATCAAGAGTTGAAGGCATATTGGCTGCTTCAGTTACACAAACGCATCCGTTTCCTACCAATACTTTAGCATCTTCCAGATCCAGTTCGTTCTGAGTAGCAGAAGGGATGGCAACATCACACTTCACTTCCCAAGGACGTTTTCCGGCATAGAATTGTGCGGATGGATATTTTTTAGCATAATCTTCGGCTCTGTTGTTTCCTGAAGATCTTAATTCTAATAAATAGTCGATTTTTTCTCCGTCGATACCATCTTTGTCGTAGATATATCCGTCTGGTCCGGAAATCGTTACCACTTTTCCTCCTAATTCAGATACTTTTTTGATAACTCCCCAAGCTACGTTTCCGAAACCTGAAACCGTTACGATTTTATTTTTGAAATCCTGACCGATCGTTTTAAGCATTTGCTCAGCAAAGTATACAACTCCGTATCCTGTAGCTTCAGGACGGATCAATGAACCTCCGTAAGCAAGACCTTTTCCTGTAAGAACTCCTGTAAATTCGTTTCTGATCTTTTTGTACTGCCCGAATAAATATCCGATTTCTCTGGCTCCAACACCGATGTCTCCTGCAGGAACGTCGGTTTCCGGACCGATATGTTTGCACATTTCCGTCATGAAAGCCTGGCAAAAACGCATTACCTCCATATCAGATTTCCCTTGTGGATCGAAGTCTGAACCTCCTTTACCCCCACCCATTGGAAGGGTAGTTAAAGAGTTTTTAAATACCTGCTCGAAAGCTAAGAATTTAAGAACTGAAAGGTTTACAGTCGGGTGAAAACGGATCCCTCCTTTGTATGGTCCAATCGCAGAGTTCATTTGAATTCTGAATCCTCTGTTTACCTGAATTTCACCTTTATCATCAACCCATGGAACTCTGAAAATGATTACTCTTTCAGCTTCAGCCATTCTCTCAAGCAGCTTCATCCCTGTATATTCCTTCTTGGTCATAATAAACGGAATTACAGTTACAGCAACTTCTTTTACAGCTTGTAAAAATTCTGGTTCATTAGGGTTTTTTGCCTCAATCTTAGCAATAAACTCTTGGATTTTCTGGTCAATATTATATTGTTCCATATATTAAGGTTGAATATTATTGCCAACAAATTTAATTTTTTTTTCAAGATTCACAATACCATGTTTGAAGATTGTTAAAAATTTAATAATAATGTGTCGAAATATTATTAAAATGATAATTTGTGTTTAAATTTTATTAAAAATTAAATGTTATGTCTGAAATAATGCAATATTAAGAAATCATTAAATCTTAAATAGGTATAAATTGTCTCCCGGAAAGTGATTTTATTTTCCCTAAAAGTTCTAACTCCAAAATAGTTGCTAAAATTTTATGACTGGGCATATTTATTTTGTCGGCTAAATCATCCAGAGAAATTTGTGGATGAGAGCTAATTGTTTTATAGATTGATTCTTGATTTTCAGTGAGTTGTATGGCTGTTTCTGCGTGAGGGAATAGTTCTTCTATTTTTTCTTTAGGGTGATTAAAACCTATTTGATTGATCAAATCCTGAACGGTAGATATGGCAACGGCTTTATTCTGAAAAATAAGATGATTACACCCTTGACTGAATTTATCAGTGATTTTTCCAGGAAGTGCAAAAACATCCCTGTTATAATTATTGGCGAAAGTTGCTGTACTCATAGAACCTCCTCCGAATGCGGTTTCCACTACAATTGTTGAAGGAGATATTCCTGCAATAATGCGGTTTCTCTGGATAAAATTTTCTCTGTCAGGTTTCCTTGAAGAATTGAATTCAGTAAAAAGAGCCCCGTTTTCCGATAGTATCTTTTCAGACAGGTTTTTGTGACTGGAAGGATATAGGGTGTGAAAACCATGAGCGAGCACCGCTGCAGTCGGAATTTTTTGACGGATGGATTCTACATGAACTTCTTTGTCAGTTCCTAATGCTAATCCGCTTACAGAGATGAATTTGTATTTTTTAGAATTTTCAAAAAATGTCTCAATAAAGTTCTTTCCGTAAGAAGTGACTTTACGTGTTCCTACAATACTTACAGGATGCAGATTCGGATTGATTTTCCCTTTTTGATACAATATTGAAGGAGCATTTTCACATTCTTTTAATAAAAAAGGGAGCTGATCAAGGTGGCGAAGATTGATTTGGATATTATTGTTTTCGCAAAAGGAAATTTCTTTTTCAGCAAATTTTAGATGTTTCTTATCTCCAATATCGGCGATTGTTTTTCTCCCGATTCCATGTATTTTCTGAAGTTCTTTTGTGGAAGTTTTCCATACGTTGGCTGCGCTCCCAAAAGCTCGGATGAGTTTATGAAAATTAATATCACCGATATTAGAGCATTCTCTAAGGGCGATAGAAAAAAGATTTTCTTCCGTATACATTTGTGTGTTATTTTATTCAAATGTAACGAAATATGAGCTATTTTTTTCTTAATTCTTCTAAATGTTCCCAGATATCGTCATTTTTTTTGTAGGGCAAATCTAAAAAATCTTCAGGATGATTTTCTTTATATTCTTGCCAAAGCTTATCATCTTTTTCATTGTAATAATTAGGGAATTCCCAGATGTATTTCTTTTTTTTGTCACCTACTTGTTTAAAAGTGTAAGCAAGTATCACTCCTACAATAGCACCGGAAAGGTGCGCCTGCCATGAGATTTTACTGGGCTCCTGTAGATTGTAAAATAATTCTTCAGGAATCATTCCCCAAATTAAACTTCCGTAGTACAGAACCACAAGCAGGGAAATGGTAAGCAGTTTCATGTTCCACTTAAATATGCCGCTGAAAAACAGAAAGAATGCTAAAACATACACAACTCCGCTGGCTCCGATCGTGCATGTATAAGTATATTCTCCGGTTAAAATATCAATGGGGGGTAATAACCAAAGAAGTAAACCGGTGGAAATCCATCCTAAAAAGAATACTTTATTGGCAACCAAAGGATAAAACTGATATAATAAAAACATTAATATAGCAATAGGAATAGAATTCCCAATAATATGGTCAAGGTTTCCATGAAGCAAAGGAGAGGTGATAATTCCGACAAGCCCTTCCGGAAGAAGCGGAATGATTGCTCCCGTACAATTGGAGAAAAAGCCCATAGTTTGTAAAAGAAAGCCCAACCACATTGCGGATAGCATAAGTAGGGGATTTATTATTGCTTTTTTGTGAATGATATTCTTTAACATACTCAATGACTCTCAAATAAAAAGCCATTAATAAATTTCGGAAATTTTGTCGAAAAATTTTGTTTATCTTTTTTTATTTTGACAAAAGAGACTGGTTTTTTATTTTTATAAAATATTTTGTCATTCATTTGTTTAAATAACAATAAGTAAAAGAGATATGCTGAAGGTAAAAGGTATTTCTTTTGCTATTGTAATGCGGATAGAAATTTTGTTTAGTATGAGAAGAATTTTAGCAGGGATTTCAGTTTTGGTTGGAGTAACTGTCGCAGCACAGGAAATAAAAGATGTAAAGGAAAATGTGCCGGTTGTGGACACTGTAAAAGCATGGTCGGTTCAAGGGCAGAATACCTTAATGCTGAATCAGGCTGCTTTTTCAAACTGGGTAGGTGGAGGAGCCAATAATGTAGGTTGGCTAGCTGGAGCAAACTATAATATTACCTATGAAAAAGATAAAGTACTATGGGAAAATCTTATTATTTTAGGATTTGGACAAAATAATACAAAAGGAATAGGGACAAGAAAGACACAGGATGTTGTAAATATTTCTACCAATTTTGGGAAGGAATTTGCAGAACACTGGTATTTTTCCGGTGGGGCAAGTTTGCAGACTCAGTTTGCTTCTGGCTATGAAGACGGGAATAATCCTTCAGCTGCCAAAATTTCAAGTTTTATGGCTCCGGGATATATAAACTTAGGAGCAGGTATTACCTATAGGCCCAATGATAATCTTACGGTGACACTTCGGCCTACGAATGCGAGATGGACACTGGTTTTAGATCCTGATCTGCAATATGCAGGTACTTATGGGTTGAAAAATGATGGAGATTCATCTCTGTTTCAGTTTGGTTTCCTGGGTTCAGCGGTTTATAAATTGAAGGTTATGGAAAATGTGAATTTAGTAAGTACGGGTTCTGTTTTTTCAAACTATCTGGATCATCCTACGAGGCTTGTTCTTTCCTATAACGGTGTGCTGGGTATGAAGATCAATAAATATATTTCAGCAAATATCACATTGGATTTACTGTATGATCATAATCAGATTCAAAAAACACAGCTAAAACAGACTCTGGGTATTGGTTTTGCCTATAATCTTGAAAGAGGGAAAAAACGTTCAGATAGAAAAGATAACCGTGCCTGGAGAGGGAATTAAAGTTATAAAATAAAAAAACCTGTCATAAAGACAGGTTTTATATTTTGCGTAATAAGAATTCTTATTCTGCAGATTTTTCTTCTGTTGTTGGAACGTCAGGAGATTGAGTTGCAACTTCTTCTGCTTCCTCTTCATCTTCGTCATCCATAGCTGCTGCACCACCTTTCATTGCATTTCTAGACATCTTAACAGCTACAACCACTGCATTATCTGGATGCATGAAAGAATATCCTTCAGGCTTAAGACCTCCTACATAGATTTTGTTACCAATTCTTAGAGGAGTAACATCTACAACGATCTCATCAGGTAAGTTTGCAGGAATAGCTTTTACTTTCAATTTTCTGAAAGACTGACGTAAAACACCACCAGCTACAACACCTTTTGAACGTCCAGTAATTCTTACAGGAACTTCCATGATAACTGGTTTGTCATCAGCTAGTTGATAGAAGTCAGCGTGAAGAATTTTGTCAGTAATTGGGTGGAACTGAATATCCTGAAGAACTGCAGGGATTACCTGTCCGTCAATTTCAATAGATACCGTGTGTGCTTCAGGAGTATAAACCAAACCTTTGAAAGCTTTCTCTTCAGCAGAGAAGTTTAAAGGTGCTGTTCCTCCATAAACAACACAAGGAACTAATTCAGCATCACGTAAAGCTTTTGTAGACTTTTTGCCCACGCTTTCTCTTTTTGTACCTTGAATTGTAATAGATTTCATTTATAAAAATTTAAAAAATTGTTTCTTTTTTGATTTGCAAATGTCTGATTGTTAATTAAATAACAAACTTGCTGCTAATTGATTGGTGTTCGTGAACCATCTTCATAACGTCTGCAAATAATGGGGCGCAAGATAGCACTTTTATTTTAGATGACAAATTATTTTTCACAGGAATTGAGTCAGTTACAATCACTTCCAATAATTTTGAGTTTTCAATATTATCATAAGCTTTTCCTGAAAGAACTCCGTGAGTAGCCATTGCTCTTACGGATTTTGCTCCTTTTTCGATAAGGATATCTGCCGCTTTGCAAAGTGTTCCCGCGGTGTCAATCATATCATCGATAAGAATAACATTTTTTCCTTCTACATCTCCGATAAGGAACATTTCTTCTACAACATTTGCCTTTTTTCTTTCTTTGTAGGCAATTACTACTTCAGCACCTAGATGTCCGGCATAGTTTTTTGCTCTTTTTGCACCTCCCATATCCGGAGAAGCAATAGTAAGATTTTCTAAATTCAGGTCTCTGATATAATCTACGAAAATTGTAGAGGCATATAAGTGATCTACCGGAATTTCGAAGAATCCTTGAATCTGATCTGCGTGAAGATCCATTGTCATTACTCTTGTTGCTCCTGCAGCGGTTAAAAGATTAGCTACCAATTTTGCACCGATAGGAGCTCTTGGTTTGTCTTTTCTGTCCTGTCTTGCAAGTCCGAAGTAAGGAAGTACTACAGTAATGCTCTTAGCAGAAGCTCTTTTCGCAGCGTCAATCATTAAAAGAAGTTCTAAAAGATTGTCTGCTGGAGGGAATGTAGATCCAATTAAGAAAACTCTTCCTCCTCTTACAGATTCATCCAAAACAGGCTCAAATTCCCCGTCGCTGAACTCCTGAAAGTTGATTTTTCCTAATTCCTGCCCATAATGTTGGGCAATTTTTTCTGCCAAGTCCTTACTCGTCCTTGTACAAAATAGATAACTTAACTGATCGGCCATTTTTACTTTTTAAAGATTTTGCAAATTTAAAAAAAAACCACAAGATTTACTCCTGTGGCTTCTAAGTTTTTATTTTACCAATTATTATGGGAATGTTACCCCCGAATATTTGTTTGGATCTACCTGTGGAAGAGTAGATTTGTATTTGGTATTAATCGCTTTAATGAATTCATTAGCAACGATCGCATATCCTCTACCTGTAAGGTGAACTCCGTCTAATGAGAAAGTTCCTCCGGTCACAAATTTTGCAGAATATTTTACACCATCCCAAGAAATTCCTGATTGACCGTTTAGTTCTACCATTTTCTTGTTAGCGTCAACAAATGCTAATCCGTAAGAATCTGCCAATGTCTTGATTGAAGCATTATAAGCGTCAACAGCTGTTTTTACTGCAGCGGTCTCTGTTTTTGTTAAAACATGCTGATTTTGTAAAGGATAGGAAATTCCATAAACATTCACCGGAGATGGTGCTCCTGGAGCAGTTGTTCCAATGACTGATCTTGTCGTAAGAAGAATATAATCCTCTGAGGTTGTTTGTCTCGCTTGTCCAAAGATTTGTCCGAATGCAGCTGCATTTACGGGTCCTAAAGAAGGAGTTAAAGCTGCTGTAAGCTGTGCAGATAAATTTGCAAGAGAAGTATCTTTAATTAAAACAGGATTTGAAGATGTACTAGACAGTAAGTTGATTCTGTCTCCTGCTCCTAAAGCTGTAAGTGCTTGCTTCAAAGGTCCATATAAACTGGTGTTAAGTGTTGTAAGATTTGATCCTAAAGAAGCTGGCGTCAAAGGATTGTAAGGAACAGTAGTAAAGAAAGGAATTGAAGTTACATAAGGAATGTTAGCAATAACACCTTTTGTTGCTCCTCCTGCCTTTAGTTTATCCAACCCTGCTTTGATAGCTCCTGCTACTACATTGGGATCAGAAATATCATTCGCTCCGTAAGTTGCAGGATTAAGATTTCCTGTTTGGTTGGTTCCGTTCCCACCACTTGTTGCATAGCTTAACACATCATTGTTTCCGATCCAGTAAGAAAAGAATGTAGGATGTTTTAATACGGCATCATCAATAACCGTAGAGGTAGTACTTGTAGAAAATCTTACATAATAAGGATTTGCTGTTCCCAATAGGATTCCTGATGGATTTCCATATCCCGGAGCTACCAGATGGTATGATTTTGCGCCGGGAACACCAAAGTTGTTCAGTGGACCTGTAATTTTGGTTAATACATCAGTTGTTGGCGTTGCAGCAACATTTACAATGTCCGGAGATCCGTTTGTAAATGATTTGATGTATAGTTTTGTTGCCTGAATGGTGTTTCCTAACAATAGTAAACCTCCATTGTTGTCTGCCATTAATGGTTGTACGAAATTTCCTCCCCCTGCAAGTTTCATTTGACCAGCGATAATATTCGGGTAAGATTCGTTTTGACCGTCAATATATAAGGCATTATCTCTATATCCTGATGTTAGTGAATTTCCGATAGAAATATAGTTTGAAAAGTCTGCTTCCCCTTTACTTACAACAATATCTTTTACATCTGTGTCAAAATTATCCTGGCATCCTGTTGTAAAAAGAAGTGCAGAAATAGCGAATGTAGAAATTATAATTTTTTTCATAGTCTTTCAATTAAAATGGGTTGTAAGATAAACCTAGACCTAAATAGAATGCGGTGGCTTTAGCCTGTCCGTAGAATCCAAGATTAGCATTGTTTACATCTCTTGATTGTGGCATTGCATAACCTCCTGCGACATCAATTCCGAATTGTTTTAATTTGAAACCAACTCCTCCTGTTACAACATAAGTGTTGAAAGAAGGTGTTTCCGGAATGAAATGATCGTCAGAATATGGAGATTCATCATAATATGCTCCTAAGCGGCCATAGATCATATTGGTGAAAGCGTACTGAGTTCCCAATCTGAATGTTTTGGAATTTCTAAAGTTTTTAGGAGAAACTGAAACGGTTGGGTCAGCCTGATTTCCGATTGGTGCTGTTGCAAAATCCAATGTCAGCTGGCTGTATCTTTCCCATCCGTGGTAATTGAAATCAGCAGAAACTAACCATTTTGGAGTTATTTTATAAGTTAAACCTATTGTATATTCTTCAACTAAAGGCAAAGTTGCGGTGAAACCATCTGTTCTTTTTGCTGCATCCAAACCTAGTAAAGGATAGATAGAAGCTGATGGGAAGTTAAAGGTTGCTGTTCCGTGTTTCGCTTTCATGTCAACAGGGGAACGGTACGCAATACTTACATCCAATTTTGGATCAGGTCTGAAGTAGAATCCAAATCCGAAACCGTGCCCGCTTGCTTTTTCATCCTTAATATTAATTTGCCCGCCAAATTGTGTAATGGCTTTATCCCAGTTTACTTGTCCTCTTGCATAAATGTAGCTTGCTCCAAAAGCTAACCAATCATTGAATTTATATGAAACCATGGGTTGGAAATAGAAACTTTTCAGTTCAAGTTTCTGAACCATTTCTTTTCCCTCCCAGTCATTGGGCCATTCTATAGTACTTCCAAAAGGAGTGGTGAAACTAAAACCTACAGATAGTTTTTCAATTGGCTTGTAAGTGATAGCAGCATAAAGGGGTGTTCCCATTGGGTTGTCCGTTTGTGTGCTTTGTAATGTATTCAGATTTTGAAAAGTCACTTTGTTGCTTGCTCCAAATGCTCCGGCAACTATACTTAGTTTTGAAGGGATGAAAGACATTCCTGCAGGATTGAAAAATGCAACACTTGCATCTTCAGCATGAGCACTTGTGTGTGCCATGGCCAATTGTTTTACCCCTTGCAAAGAAACTCTAAAACCTCCTGCATAGGATAGAACACCTGCCAATAAAGCGGTTGATACTAATATTTTTTTCATAGACTATTATTATATAACCCAAATATAAAATTATTTTAGTTACGACTGTTAATATTTCTTAATTATTTAAACAATATGCCAAAAGAAAACTATGTTTAAAATAATATGTGTTGCTTAGGGATATGCAATCTTTTGCTTTTTAGTACTTTGTGTGCAATTTTGTTTTTAATATTAAATTAAGTTTAAAATTAAACAAATACTGTTTTTAATATTTACTATTTTTAGAATCGGATAAAAATAAAAATCTATAAATTTGCAAGAATAAATAATTGTTATATGAGTTGTGGATGTAAAACATCCGGCGATTCTGCGCATTCGTGTGGTCCTAAAAAAACAGCGAATGGTTGTGAAAATGTAAATACCTGTGGTAATAGTTATAAATTAAGTGTTTTCGATTGGTTATCTAACATACAAAATCCCGTATCTAATAGGTGTGATTTTGTTGAAGTTAGATTTAAAAATGATAGAAAATCGTTTTATAAAAATGTAAATAATATTCCTTTACATATAGGTAGCGTTGTAACAGTAGAATCTAGTCCCGGACATGATATAGGTGTAGTAAGTCTCACCGGAGAATTGGTGAAGATTCAGATGAAAAAGAAAAAAGTTTCTGAAGAATCTGCACTTAAAATATACAGGCAGTCAAACCAAAAAGATATTGAAGTTTGGCAGGAAGTAAGAAAAAAAGAAGATAGTGTAAAGATAGAAGCAAGGAAGATTGCTCAAAGACTGGGACTTGAAATGAAAGTCACAGATGTTGAGTATCAGGGAGATGCATCGAAGGTTACGTTCTATTATACGGCTGACAATAGGATTGATTTTAGACAGCTGATCAAAGATTATGCAGGTGCTTTCAGAACTAAAATTGATATGAAGCAGATTGGCTTCAGACAGGAAGCTGCAAAAGTAGGCGGAATTGGCTCATGCGGAAGAGAATTGTGCTGTTCAACCTGGCTTACTGATTTCAGATCGGTCAATACAAATGTTGCCAGATATCAGCAGCTTAGTATTAATCCTCAAAAATTAGCAGGACAGTGCGGAAAGCTGAAGTGTTGTCTTAACTATGAATTGGACAGCTATCTTGATGCATTAAGTAATTTCCCGTCGTCATCTACAACATTAGATACAGAAAAAGGAAGAGCGTTTTGTATTAAAATCGACGTTTTCAAAAAGAAAATGTGGTTTGCTTATGTTGAAAATTCTATGGCATGGTATGATTTTGATATCGATCTGGTAAAAAAATTAATCTCTAAAAATAAAAGAGGTGAAAAGACATTGCCGCTTGAAGATCTGAAAGAGCCTGAAACTTCAATAAAGAGCATTGATTTGATTCAGGAAAATAATGTAGATCGATTCGAGAAAAAAAATAAAGGGAACAACAGGCATAAAAACCAGAACCGATCCAACAATAATAATCAAAACAATCAGAATCAGCAAGGACAACAAGGTCAGAAAAGACCGAGTAATAAGCCTGAAAGACAAGATCGTGATCGTTCTGAAAAATCTGAAAGGCCGCAAAATTCTAATGCGAACAATCAACCAAGACCGCAAAAGAATCAGCAGCCAAAACCCCAGTTGGAAAAAGTAGCAGCACCAAATGCTGATGCAGAGAAAAAGCCAAACCCGAATAAGAAAAAGTTCAAAAAGAAATTTCCTCCCAAAAAAGATAACAATGCGTAAAATTTTAGGATTATTAGCTTTTATTTTTCTGTTGAGTTGTAATTCTTCGGGAGAAGATGTTATCATGAATTCCGTCAATAATAAATGGGGTAAGAAGCAGGAGCAGAAATTTAATCTGGAAATTTCAGATCCGCAAAATCCTAAAAATATTATTTTTGTGGTAAGGAATAATAATGAATATCCTTACAGCAATATTAGATTTATTGTGAATTTCACCAATCTTCAAAACAAGAAAAAAGACGTGGATACGTTAAATTATGTACTGGCAAAACCCAATGGAGAATGGCTTGGTACAGGTTTTGGTGATACGAAGGAAACTTTTTTCCAATATAAACTCAACTATAAGTTTCCGGAAAAAGGTAAATATGAAATAGGAGTAATTCAGGCTATGAGAAATGATAACCTCCCTGGAATAGAAGATCTTGGAGTGAAAATAGAAACGGCTAAACCGTAACCATACATGGAAGAAAATAAACAAAATAATGGAAGTAAAGGAAAAACATTTCCTCTTCCACCTAAAAAAAAGAAAGACACCGCTTGGAAAAAGTGGGTGAAAGTAATCTGGATAGGATTTATTGTCGTTGTTTTAGGAATATCAGGACTTTTCTTTGCTGTATCTCAAGGCTTTTTGGGAGAAATGCCGGATGTAAAAGAGCTTGAAAATCCTAACATCTATGTAGCATCTGAAATTATTTCTTCAGACGGAGTTGTTTTAGGTAAATTTGAAAAAGAAAAAACACAGCCGGTTATTTATAAAGATCTTCCTCTGTATCTTGTTTATGCATTACAGGCAAAAGAAGATGAGCGTTTTAAAGAACATTCCGGAATTGATTTACAATCTATTGCAAGAGCAATAGTATATGGTGGTTCAAGAGGAGGGGGTTCTACGATTACTCAACAGCTTGCAAAGCTTCTTTTCACAGGAAATGCTTCTCAAAATAAATTTGAAAGAGCTTTTCAGAAGCTAAAAGAATGGGTAGTTGCAGTAAGTCTGGAGAAAAGATATACTAAAGAAGAAATTATTACTCAGTATTTTAATAAGTTTGATTTCTTATTTAATGCCAATGGAATTGAAATGGCTTCAAAAGTTTATTTCAATAAAAAGACTTCTGAACTTACACTTCCGGAAGCGGCAACTTTCGTAGCGATGCTTGAAAATCCGAGGAAAAATAATCCTTATAGAAATCCTGAGCAAGCAAAAGAAAGAAGAAATGTGGTTTTGGAGCAAATGCAAAAAACAGGTTACATTGATATGGCAACCTATGAAAAAGCAAAAGAAACTCCAATTACAGTTGATTTCCATCCTATCAAAGATATTACGGAAGGATACTCTGCTTACTACAAGCATTATCTTAGAAAAGAGATCAATCAATATCTTGACGATTACGAAAAAGAGACAGGCAAAAAACTTAATCTTTTCAGAGATGGTCTAAAAATATATGTTACTCTTGATTCTAAAATGCAGAAATATGCTGAGGAATCAATTAGAGAACATTTAACGGATCTTCAGAAAAGATTTGATGCCGAACAAAGAGGAAGAAAAGACAGACCTTTCTACTATCTTAACAGTACACAAATTAATGATCTGATGGTTCAGGCGATGAAGAGAACCGGAAGGTATAAACTGTTGAAAGAAGATGGTCTTTCTGATGAAGCCATCATTGCAGAATTTAAAAAGCCGGTTAAAACATCCCGTTTTACCTGGGCCGGAGAAGAAGAGGTGGAAATGTCTCCTTGGGATTCTATCAAATGGCATAAACAGATTGCGCAGGCAGGTTTAATGTCTGTAGTTCCGGGAACCGGAGAAATTAAAGCTTGGGTAGGAGGTATTGACTGGCAGCATTTCCAGTATGACCATATTAAACAAGGTAAAAGACAGGTAGGATCTACATTTAAGCCTTTCGTATACGCGACTGCAATTATGAAATTAGGTTTAACGCCATGTTCTACGATTTCTAATGCAAGCTTCGACAAAGGAAGTTATCACGTTCCTGGAAGAGGGGGAATGCTTACCTTAAAAGATGCTTTGGCATTTTCTCAAAACCCGGTTGCACTACGTTTGGCAGAAATGACAGGAACACAAAGTGTGATACAAACAGCGAGGGACTTAGGAGTTACTGAAGAAATATCAACCAGTTTGCCAATGGCATTAGGAGCTTCAGATATTACTATTTATGAAATGGTAGGAGCATACAGTACTTTTGCCAATTACGGAAATTACAATAAGCCGGAAATGATCTGGAGAATAGAAGATGCAAATGGTAGAGTAATCAAAGAAGTAAATGTGGAGCCAAAAGAAGTAATGAATCCTTTGTATGCTTATACAATGATTGAATTGATGAAAGGGGTTGCACAGTATGGTACTGCTTCTGGGGAATTAGGTAGAAAAGGTATTTCGAAGGATGTTGAAATTGCCGGAAAAACAGGAACAACGCAAAATAACTCCGATGGTTGGTTTATGGGGATTACTCCAAAATTAGCGACAGGAGCTTGGGTAGGCTGGGAAGACAGAGCGACGCACTTCTTAGGAACGGGTGAAGGACAGGGAGCAAAAATGGCTTTGCCTATTTGGGCGATCTATATGAAGAAAGTATGGGCAGATAAAAGTTTAGGGATTTCTACTCAGGATAAATTTGTAAAACCTTCAGAATGGAAAGATGGATGTTCCAACCTTAAAGGATTAGGAAGTGGATATGGAGATGATGGAGGATTGCAAACTTTAGATGAAATTAAAAATCCGAAGCCTGCAGAACCTTCTCCTAAAAAGAATTCCGATAAGAAGGATGAGAATGTAAATGACAATCTCAATAAAGGAGACGAAATTGATTTCAATAATAAATAATTTAGATAGAGCCTTCCAGAAATGGGAGGCTTTTTTGTAATCAAATTAATATCTTTGGTATATGAATCTTACTAATATAAAGCAGCCATTTAAAGAGGTTTTTCCAGGAGATTTTTCTGGAAATCCAATGCAGAGAATGACCCCTAAAGTGTTGTTCTCGACAGTTGTTCCAGTCGAATTTAAAAATCCTGAACTTATTGTTTTTAATGAAAAGCTATCCGAAAAAATTGGATTAGGCAGTTATGAAGAAAAAGATCTCGGTTTTTTGGTAGGAAATCATTTACCTGAAAATATTAAACCCTATTCAACTGCTTATGCAGGACATCAGTTTGGGAACTGGGCAGGACAATTAGGAGATGGTAGAGCAATTTATGCAGGAGAAATTGAAAACCAGTTAGGAGAGAAAAACGAGATACAATGGAAAGGAGCCGGAGCAACGCCTTATTCAAGGCATGCGGACGGAAGAGCGGTACTCAGATCTTCTGTTAGAGAATATCTCATGAGTGAGGCAATGTGTCATTTGGGCATTCCTACAACAAGAGCATTAAGTTTAAGCTTTACAGGAGAAAAGGTAGTAAGAGATATTTTATATAGTGGAAATCCTCAGGAAGAAAAAGGAGCGGTGGTTATCAGAACGGCAGAAAGCTTTTTAAGGTTTGGGCACTTCGAATTATTGTCTGCTCAACAGGAATATAAAACATTGCAGGATCTTCTGGATTTTACCATAAAGAATTATTTTCCTGAAATCCAATCTGAAGGAAATCAAAAGTATAAAGACTTTTTTGAAAATGTAGCGAAAAGAACAGCCGATCTTATGGTGGAGTGGTTTAGGGTCGGTTTCGTACATGGGGTAATGAATACCGACAATATGTCAATTCTCGGCCTTACGATAGATTACGGACCATTTTCAATGATGGATGAATATGATCTGAATTTTACATCCAATACGACAGACCTTCCGGGAAAAAGATATGCTTTTGGAAAACAGGGGCAGATTGCTCAATGGAATCTTTGGCAGATGGCCAATGCACTTCATCCAGTTATAAAAGACGAGAAGTTTTTAGAAGATACCCTAAATAAATTCGGAGATTACTTTTGGAAAGGACACGACAATATGTTGTGCAATAAATTTGGATTTGATCAATTATTAGAAAGTGATGAAGAGTTTTTTATCAATTGGCAGGGTTTGATGCAGGAATTTCAACTTGATTATACACTCTTTTTTAATGTGTTGGAAAGAATTGGTGAGAATCCTGATTTGAAAGTTGAATTTGAAAATATCTCATATGTTCCATTAGAAGATGAAGCTTTTTCAAAAATCAGAAATTTTATCAATCAATATGAATTAAGGCTTGAGAAAAATGAAATTTCAAGAGAAGAATCTTTACAATTAATGCAGAAAACCAATCCTAAATTCACCTTGAGAAATTATCTTCTTTATGAATGCATTGAAGAAATTGAAAATGGAAAGACTATTTTGCTTGAAAAATTAATCGGAGCATTAGAAAATCCTTATGAAGAAAAATTTCCTGAATTTTCTGTAAAAAGACCATCGAAATATGATGATGTTTCGGGTTGTTCTATGTTGTCTTGTAGCTCTTAATATTGGAGTAATAGACTTTCATATGTGAATAATTGAAAATAATTATTCATTTCAGGTTGTATTTTTTACTTTTGCAAAAATTTTAGGAGTGTCCATACAATCAAAACTTTACAGTTTTTTTAAAATAGTATTTCCTTCCACTTTTATAGAACTTGGTATTTTCCTTTTCTTTCTGTGTGTCTATGGGATTTTAGGGTCTTATATAGCGGTGAATTATACCGTAATTTTCGATGATAGAATTCCCTGGGATGCTTATTTTAGTTTTGACAACCGCTCTATTGTGATGACGGGAGGGAGCTTTGAGCGTCACCCATTGTCTTACTATTTTTTCAATTGGTTGCGTGAATTCGCTTTTCTTTTTTCTGGTGGAAAGAAAGATGATACTTTTAGATTGGTTTTAGCTTGGATGAGTAATCTGATGGTAAGTTTAAGTATTGTGCAAATCTTTAAATATTTGAAAAATATTATTGAGCTGCCATTAATAATCAATTTTTTACTGATTGCTTTCTTTTCTGTTTTTTCTACAGCGATTCTGCTTTCCTTTACTCCGGAAAACTTTACCTACACGCTGTTTTTATTAATGCTTTTCAATTATTATGCTGCAACAACGCTTAAAAATGACAAAAAGATCTCTCCATTAGCATTGGTTACTGCGGGGGTTACTATCGGAGGACTTACCATTACCAATTTGGTAAAGGTTTTTATTCCTGTGTTTTTTGAAAAAGATTTATTTAAAAGCTGGAAAAAACTTCTGAACGCGTTTATAAGAGGTTTGGTAACGGTAATCTGCTTTGTGTTGCTTTATCTGAACAGAATTGAGTTCAAGTATGAGAATATCTTCTCCAAAACCAGCAGTCAGTATGAAAAATTTTCGAATGCTGAGCCGGCCTCAGTTTGGGATATGATTGTTTCTTTCTTTTTTGGAGGAAATATGCTCTTCCCGGGATTTTTCATCAGAGATAAACATAATATGAAAGGCTTTCATTACAAAGGGTTGTTTATGGACGTGTATTCGTCACCGGTTTCCTATCTGTTTGTCTTTTCAATAATTGGACTTCTTTTGTGGAGTTATTGTAAAAATTTTAAAAATAAATTTGTTCAGATTATTGTCATTTCTTTCGCTATAGATATTATTATCCACTGCTTTATGAGATTTGGGTTACATACGTCCTATATCTACGGAGGCCATTTTGTTTTTGTGTATGTTTTGTTGTTAGGATGGCTTTTTTATGCATATAAATCCTCACCGAAAATGCTATCATTGCTTACTGCAGTTGTGAGTGTATTGTTGGTTTACTTAGGATATAATAACTATTTAAGAATGGAAGAGTTTTTTGACTTTCTGAATAAATTTTATCAATAAAAAAGCTGAGAAAATTCTCAGCTTTTATTTTTTGTATTTCTTTGATTATTTGGCTTCTGCACAGAAAATTCTGTATTGTACAGCAACGGCAGATTTGAAGTATTCCTTTATTTTAGAAAGATCGGAAGCAGCACTTTGTTTACTGAAATAACTTCCTGCCAAAATTTTGTAATTAGGCCGCAATGAAGCATCAGTTTCCACTTTTAGATTCGGAAATCTCTTTCTGAAATAAGTTTTGATTTCGTTGGCTTCATCATTACTTTTTACAGTGGTAATTTGTATTTTGTATCCTAAAATTCTAGGATTTTTTCTGCAGATTTCAGCATTGGTAAGTTCTCTGTTCGGAACCAGAATTTTTGTGGGTCTGGAAGGGGTATCGTCGTCTATAATGTTAGAAGATTTACCGTAAGAAACTTTAGCACATTTATCTTCCAGACTCGTCAATGCATCATTTACTCGGGGGTCCATGCTTATAATAAGCTCTGTGCCGGATAAAGTGTCTTTTTTTACAACCTGTTGTGCATCAATATTATAAAAACTAATCAGGGATAATATCGAAAATAATTTTATCAAATTTTTCATTTAAAAGTTGTTTCAGCAAATTTATACAAATAAAAAATTATACCAAACTGAGTTATTTAGAATCAATACAAATTAAACTGAAATGATATTTTCCCCTTTCTATATGCCGTTAAATTTCTGTTAAATATATTATTTTTGCGGAATTGATTGAATGTTCAATATTTTACTAACATAAGATAATTTAAATGATTAGTTGGAGAAAGCATTATAAACAAACGTTGGTTGCAATAGGCTTATTGTTATCAACCAGTGCTTCAATTTACGGGCAAGACGGCGATCCGAAAAACGGCGAGAAACTTTTCAAAGCGAATTGTACTGCATGTCACGCGCTAGACAAACAAGTTGTAGGTCCACCTTTGAAAGGAGTGGTAGAACGAGTTAAGACAGAAGGCGGCAAAGATACAGCGTGGCTTCACAAGTGGATCAAGAACAACAAGGAAGTCAGAGAATCTGGCGATAAATACGCCAATGAGATTTTTCAAAAATTTAATAAGACTGAGATGCAGCTCTTTCCGAATCTTTCAGATAAGGATATTGATGACATCTTAGCATACACAACTAATCCTCCGGCTCCAGAGCCTGCAGCTGATAAAAAAACAGCAGCGCAAGGGGCGGAAGTAACGGCGGCTCCGGCAAGCAGCACAACAACAAATGTTGTCATCATTTCCCTTTTAGCTATTGCAGCTTTATTAGTTTGGATTTTAGTAAAACTAAGACAGCTTGTGAAACTGGGTCAGTCTGAAGACTTAGCGGGGCTAAACGAAACAAGAGTAAAATCTTTCAGCGAAGTTTATGAAAAATACCACTATGTAGGTAAGGGATTGATCGCAATCCTTGCTTTATTAGCAACTTATGGTGTTTGGAACTGGATTATGTGGATTGGTGTTTACAAAGGATATAAGCCTGAACAACCAATTTACTTCTCTCACAAAATTCACGCAGGAGAACAGAAAATCGACTGTCAGTTATGTCACTCAAGTGCTAAATACGGTAAAGTATCTGAGATTCCTTCTATGAATGTTTGTATGAACTGTCACAAAGCAATCGGTGAATACAACGCAGAACATTACATGGAGCCTGGAAAAGATAAAGCATTCTACGATGGAGAAATCCAGAAAATTTATGCTGCAACAGGTTGGGATCCTGCAAAACAACAATATACAGGAAAAACTCAGCCGGTTGAATGGACAAGAATCCACAACATGCCAGACTTTGTTTACTTTAACCACTCTCAACACGTAGTAGCAGGTGAGCAAGCGATTATTAATTCTTTCAACAAAAAGAATCCAACGAACAAAATTGATGTTGTTTGTAAAGCTTGTCATGGTAAGATCGATACAATGAATGTTGTTCAGATGGCTAATGATTTCACTATGGGATGGTGTATCGAATGTCACAGAACTACAGAGGTTGATATGAACAACGGTTATAATAAAGAATACTTCAAAAATCTACATGACAAATTGAAAAAACAATACCCTAAAGACGGTGGTAAGATTACTGTAGATGCAATTGGAGGTCTTGAGTGTGGTAAATGTCATTATTAATAACTAAAAATTAGAAGTATAAATGGCTTCAAACAAAATACAATTTAGAAGTATTCATGAACTTAAAGATCCGGCTTTAAACAATAAGCTGGCTCAGAAAGAGTTCCAGGAAGAAATTCCTGTAGAAGATTTCCTTGGAGACGCGGAACAGAATGGTTCTAGTACTTCAAGAAGAGATTTCTTAAAACTATTAGGTTTCTCTACGGCAGCGGTAACATTAGCTGCTTGTGAAGCTCCAGTAATTAAAACGATTCCTTACGTGGTAAAACCACATGATATTATTCCGGGAGTTCCAAATTATTACGCTTCAACATATTTCGACGGTTTTGACTTTGCTAGTGTTTTAGTAAAAACCAGAGAAGGAAGACCTATCAAAATTGAGCCGAACCCAGCTGCTGGTGATTTAGGGAAAACAAATGCAAGAGCTCAGGCGAGTGTACTTTCTCTTTATGATAATGATAAAGTAAAACAACCTAAATTTGAAGGTAAAGACGAAACTTTCGATAAAGTAGACAGTTTTGTAATTAAAGGGTTAGAAGAAGCTAAAGCTGCAGGTAAAAGAATTGTGTTATTATCACATTCTTTTGCTTCACCTACTTTCAAAAAATTATTTGCTGAATTTAAAGCAAAATATCCTACAGCAGAATTAGTAACTTACGATGCTTTCCCTTATGCTGCAGCATTAGACGCAGCTCAGGAAGTTTTCGGAGCAAGAGCATTACCGGTTTACGACCTTAAAGGAACTGAGCTAGTAGTTGCTTTCCAGGCTGATTTCTTAGGAGACTATAACGCAGGAAGCTTAGAAACTTCATATGCAGCAGCAAGAAAGCCGGGTGCAAACATGTTGAGACACGTACAAGTAGAATCAAACATGTCGATCACAGGGGCAAATGCTGACGAAAGAGTAAGACTGAAACCAAGTGCTGTAAACAAAACTTTAGTTGAAGTTTACAACGCCATCGTAGGAGGAGGTACTTCAGATAAGACTGCTTCTGAATTGGCTAAAGAATTATTGGCAAAAGGTAACAAGGCTGTTGTTTTTGCAGATGGTTCTAAAGGTGCTCAGGTTTTAGCACACTTAATTAACCAAAAATTAGGATCTGTTGCTTTCACAGGTAAAGCTAATTTCCTAAAAGATTTCGATAAAGCAAGATTCCAGGAATTCCTTGGATGGGTAAATGCAGGTGAGGTTGGTGTATTGATCGCTAACAATGTAGATCCGATTTATTCTTATCATAAAGGAGAAGATTTCAAAAAGTCTTTAACTAAAGTTCCTTATGTAATCGCAGTTGCTGATAAGAAAAATGAAATGTACAAAGCAGCTAAGGCTGTAATTCCTGTAGCTAACTGGCTAGAATCTTGGGGTGATATTGAGCCTCAGACAGGGGTATATTCATTAATGCAGCCAACGATTCAGAAAATCTACAAATCAAGACAGATTGAAGAATCTCTATTGGTTTGGAAAAATGGGAAGAATAACGCAGCTAATAATTATTATGATTATTTAAAAGCTAGCGCAACTTCTATCTTAGGAGCAACTTCTTTCAACAAAGCTTTATATAACGGGATCAATGTTTCTAATAACGCTACGACTTTGTCTTACGCAGGTGGAAACGGTGCTCAGGCTGTTGCTGAACTAAGTGCTTTCAAAGCTTCTGATTTAGAATTGGTATTGTATACTAAGACTTCTATGGGAGATGGTACTCAGGCAAACAACCCTTGGTTGCAGGAATTACCGGATCCATTGACAAGAATGTCTTGGGATAACTACTTGACAATTTCTCCGAAAGACGCAGAAAGATTGGGTATTGATAACGATCTTAACGCGAGAATGCAGTTGGATGGTTCTATCGTAAATCTTACTGTGAACGGAGTAACAATAAAAGATGTTCCTGTGTTCGTTCAACCGGGACAAGCTGACGGATCTGTAGGTCTTGCGCTTGGTTATGGTAAAAAAGATTCAGGAGCTACAGCGGATACTGGTGTAAATGCTTATCCTTTATTTGACGGTTCTAACTTAGTTGTTGCTAACGCTAAAATCGAAAAAACTGGAGAAGATCATGAGTTCGCAGGTATCCAGCTTCAAAATACACTAATGGGACGTTACGAAATCGCTAAAGAAGTTCCTTTGGCTGATTATCTGAACGTAGCATTTGATGATGAGCACAATGGATGGAATAAACCATTGGAATATCATACAATCAGTGGAGCACTTCCTGCAAGAAAAATAGATCTTTGGGATGCTTTTGATGATACAGACGGACCTCACTTTAACTTATCAATTGACTTGAACTCTTGTACAGGTTGTGGAGCATGTATTATTGCTTGTCAGGCTGAGAACAACGTTCCTGTTGTAGGTAAAGATGAGATCAGAATGTCTAGAGATATGTATTGGTTAAGAATTGACCGTTACTATTCTGCTAAACAAAAAGTAGAAGTTTATGAAGGATTAAAAGATGGATTAGCTGTTCCTGAATTGTATGGAACTGCATTCAACAAAGAAGGAGGGGCATTAAACCACCCTGCTGAAAATCCTGATGTTATCTTCCAGCCGGTAATGTGTCAGCACTGTAACCACGCTCCATGTGAAACTGTATGTCCGGTTGCGGCTACTTCACACGGTAAGCAAGGCCAAAACCATATGGCATACAACAGATGTATTGGTACAAGATATTGTGCAAACAACTGTCCATATAAAGTAAGACGTTTCAACTGGTTTACATACAACCTAAACGATAAGTTCGATTTCAACATGAACAACGATTTAGGGAGAATGGTATTAAATCCAGATGTAGTTGTAAGAACGAGAGGGGTAATGGAGAAATGCTCTATGTGTATTCAAATGACTCAGGCAACTATTCTTGAAGCGAAGAAAGAAGGAAGAAAAGTGAAAGCTGGAGAATTCCAGACAGCTTGTTCTAAAGCTTGTTCTACAGGAGCAATGACGTTTGGGGACATGAATGACAAAGAATCTGAAGTAAGAGAATTGTACTCTAGCAACAGAAGATATTATTTACTTGAAGAGATCGGAACAAAGCCAAATGTGTTCTATCACACTAAAGTAAGAAACAGAGTAGAAAAATAAAGTTTAAATAATAAATAGGTAAAAAATGTCAGGACATTACGAAGCTCCGATAAGGGAACCTCTAATTATTGGTCACAAAACTTATCACGATATCACAGAAGATATTGCACGACCTATCGAAGAAAGAGCAGGTAAATTATGGTGGATCTCATTATATGCAGCCTTAGTTCTATTCATCTATGGATTCGGATGTATCGCTTATACTATCGGGACAGGTATTGGAGCATGGGGGCTTAATAGAACTATTAACTGGGGTTGGGATATCACCAACTTCGTATGGTGGGTAGGTATTGGTCACGCCGGAACCCTAATCTCAGCGGTATTATTATTATTTAGACAGAGATGGAGAATGTCTGTAAACAGATCTGCGGAAGCGATGACGATTTTCGCGGTGGTACAGGCGGCAATCTTCCCGGTAATTCACATGGGTAGAGTTTGGGTAGGATATTGGGTATTCCCTTTACCAAACCAGTTCGGTTCTCTTTGGGGGAACTTCAACTCGCCTCTACTTTGGGACGTATTTGCGATCTCTACGTATTTCTCAGTATCAACTGTATTCTGGTTCATGGGACTAATCCCTGACTTTGCAATGATCAGAGATAGAGCGAAGACTCCTTGGACTAAGAAAATTTATACATTCCTTGCATTCGGTTGGGGTGGTAAAGCAAAACACTGGCAAAGATTCGAAGAACTTTCTTTGGTTCTTGCAGGTTTGGCAACTCCACTTGTATTCTCAGTACACACTACCGTATCTTTTGACTTCGCGACTTCAGTAATTAAAGGATGGCACTCTACAATTTATCCTCCTTACTTCGTTGCTGGTGCGATCTTCTCAGGATTTGCAATGGTACAGACCCTATTGTTGGTTGCAAGAAAAGTATGTCACTTAGAAGAGTATATTACAATGTATCATATCGAAATTATGAACATCGTAATTATCTTGACAGGTGGTATGGTAACAGTAGCTTATGCAACTGAATATTTCATCGGATGGTATTCTGGATCTAGATTCGAAGACTTTACTTATCTTTCTCCAGGTGCTGCAGTAGGACCTTATTGGTGGGCTTTCTGGTCGCTAATCATCTGTAACCTTGTTGTTCCTGCATCTTTCTGGTTCAAGAGATTGAGAACGAATATTATCTGGACATTCATCGTTGCTTTGATTATCAACATCGGTATGTGGTTCGAGCGTTTTGATATCATCGTTATCAACCTTTCTAGAGACTACTTGCCAGGATCTTGGACAATGTTTAAGCCGACGATCATTGATGTGGGTGTATACTTAGGAACAATCGGGTTCTTCTCTGTATTATTCTTATTATATGCAAGAACATTCCCTGTAATTGCACAGGCTGAATTAAAATCGATTTTGAAAATCTCAGGTGAAACTTATAAAGCAAAAGAAGGAGATGAGCACCACTAAAATTGTATACGGACTTTATGCTGACGACGACGATTTAATGAACGGCGTTAAGGCATTCAACGATAAAGGAATTAAAATAAACGAAGTTTATACTCCATTCCCTGTTCACGGACTAGATAAAGCTTTAGGGTTAAAGAAAACAAGAATTTCTGATGCTGCATTCATCTATGCTCTTTACGGTGTTACTATCGGTGCTACTGTAACTTGGTATGTGATGAATCATGACTGGCCTCAAAATATTGGTGGTAAACCTGCTTTTGACTGGGCTCACAACATGCCTGCATTCGTAGTTCCAATGTTTGAGCTTATGGTATTCTGTGCTGCTCACATGATGTCATTAACTTTCTTAGTAAGAAACAAAATGTATCCTGGAGCTCCTGCACAAAACCCTGATCCAAGAACAACGGATGATAAATTCATGATGGAATTCGTAACTGAAGATGTAGAATCTGTAAAGCAGTTGCTAATTGAAACTGGAGTTGAAGAAATAACTGTTAAAGATGCTTAAAATGAAAAAGAACGTATTAAGAATTACAGCGGTTTTAGGTTTAACAACAGTTTTACTTAACTCTTGCGGACCGAAAGAAAATACCCCATTGGTGTATTTTCCGGATATGTATTTTCCAGTAGCTTACGATCCGTTGATGAAAGCTCAGGATGCTTATTCAGATCATGAAAATGAAATTCCGGCATTTGTTAAAAATAATGGAGCAACAGGTCTTTCTCCGGTAGAAGGATCAGTGCCTCAGAATAAAGACGGAGTTTTTGAAGAAAGTTTACTTCCAAAAACAACAGATGAGTATAATGCAGGTTATACTGCAGCGAAAACGGTAACATCTTCTCCTTTAAATCCTGCCAATGCAGAAAAAGATATTGAAAGAGGAAAACTGTTATTTGAAAAAACGTGTGCTGCTTGTCATGGTGTAGGAGGTGACGGACAAGGACCTATCGTACAAAGTGGAGCATATTCTGGTGTACCTAATTATGCAGACAGAGACATTACTGTAGGATCTGTTCATTATGTGTTAACGAACGGTAGAAACAACATGGGATCTTACGCAGGTCAATTGAATGCTGGAGACAGATGGAGAGTAGCCATGTATGTGATGAGTGCTTTCAAAAAAGGAGCGGCAGCACCAGCAGCAGCGCCTGCAACAACTGAAACGACTACCGAAACTAAAAAATAAGAAAAGAAATGTATAGTTTTTCACCAAAATTAAAATCAACTTCTATAATCCTTCTTGTTGTAGGTTTAGTTCTATTTGGTATTGGTTTCTTTATGAATAAGGGACTTTCTACTGAAAAAATAGGAGAAATGATGGAGGCTGTTCATGCTTCTGGTCATACTGCACCTACACATTCAAGTGAAATGGTAGGACCTCAGGATCATGCTGCTCACCTTGAGCACGCTACTTTGCAGGTTCACAACCAGCCTTTAGCAGCAATACATTTCGTAGCTGTATTTTTCTTTGGAGTTAGCTGCTGTGTATTATTCTTCTATTCTATTCAGCACGCTGCACATGCAGGATGGCCAATCATTATTACAAGAGTAATGGAAGCTATTGCTTCTTATATTCCTTGGGGTGGTGCTATTTTAATTATATTGATGATTATAAACATCACACATAATGGTCACTTGTTCCATTGGATGGATCCTGATTTGACAGACCCAACTTCTGCTCACTTCGATGTGATCCTATTTGAAAAGAAAAGATTCTTAAATATACCTTTCTACGCTGTAAGAACTTTCATCTATGTATTGGGAGCATCTTTCTTTGCATGGAAACTGAAAGCTCAGTCTAAGAAAGTAGATGAGACTAAATCTAAAGTAGAGTACCAAATGCTTTACAGATGGGCAGTAGGATATATCGCTTTCTTCGGATTTGCTTCTGCAGCTTGGGCTTGGGACTGGTTGATGTCTATTGACCCTCACTGGTATTCTACAATGTATATCTGGTATTCAATGGTTAGCTGCCTTTCAAGTGGTATTGCAGTAATCATCATTTTCAGTGTTTATTTAAAGAAAAATGGTTTCTTACCTCAGTTCAATGATAATCACTTACACGATTTAGGAGTATTCCTTTTCGCTACAAGTATGCTTTGGACATATACATGGTTTGCACAGTTCATGCTTTATTGGTATGCAAACGTGCCGGAAGAAGTGAACTACTTCTTTGGAAGATTCCAACACTATTCTCCAACGTTCTTACCAATGCTTATTGTGAACTTCTTGTTACCATTATTAGTATTAGTAAGTAGCAGTATCAAGAGAAATTACAAAGTAGTTACGACAATGGCTGTAGTAGTTATCTGTGGTCACATTCTAGACTACTTCAATATGGTAATGCCGGGAACGGTAGGTCCATACTGGAACACTCCTGAAGTATTCTTATTGGTATTGGGAGCAATCCTATTCGTAGTTGGATTATTTATGTTTACTGTGCTTTCAGCATTGTCTAAGCTAAAATTAATTCCTACAGGAAACCCATTCCTACACGAATCTGAAATTTATGAGTATCCTTTCTAAGGACTTGTAACGAGATACATAAAAAGACCAATCATTGATTGGTCTTTTTTTTATAATATTGTTCTGATTTTAAAGCTTCAGAAATGAACTTGATAAACAGACAGAGTATTTATTTGACAAATTTGACACTTCGATGTTCAGCCTGTAAATAAATTAGCTTCTTATTTTTAATACTATCATTGATATGATTCACGACGCTGTCTGGAGTAAGATTATCTTGAAAATATTTTAAAACATTTTCTCTCATCTGCAATATCTCAATTTCAGGGATGTCAAATATCTCATTTAAAATAGATTCCAAATCTTCCATGCCATCAAAAATGATTGCATTAACTTTATGAGTTAAATTCGGATACATAACATTTGCATATTCTTTCTCAATCAATGGAATTGTTCCTACAGACATTGCTTCAATCACATTGTGGCATAGAGGCATTACCACTCCCGGACAACAAAGGTAGAAGTTAAAATAAGATAAAGTCTCCCTCACATCTTCCATGGGCAGGGTAAAATGCTCTCTAATCGCAAAAGCATATTTTCTTTCCATACTGTCCTCATTTATTTTTTTTAATAGCTCTGACTTTCCTGAAGGTGAAATGAAGTTTGGTTGATTTTTGAAATAGCTAAGAAGTTCCGTTCTTGAAATTACAGAAAATTCTGTTCTCTCAATATCGAGATAAGCCTGTGCATCGAAATTACCATAACAAAAAATTGAATTGCATCTTTTTCTGTTCAGATCAATTTCATCATTCCACATTCCATGATGGTACATTAAAGGATGAAAACTCATTGGAATATGAAACACATCATCGGTTTTGTTTCCATTTTCAAAATAACTGGCAAAATAATCAGGGCTGAACATTTCATCTGTTATTTCAATATAATTTTCAGGTTGATATTTTGGATTAACAATTAAAAAGTTTTCTTCTTTTACCAATAAACTGAGATATTTCTCTTTGTTCCGTATATTTCTAAATTTTGAAAAATTCATTGGATAATAAACATTATATCCTGCCAGTTTGTAAAACTTCAACAGCAAATAAAAAAAACGGTGATAAAGAGTGTGGTTATTAATATGAACAAGAACAGCTTTGGAAGTATCTTCGGGAGTATTTTTGTTAATTTTTCCAAAAGCTGCCATATCTTTTACCAAACGGTTGACCTGTTCAATCTTTTTTCTGATCATAAGTTCTGTTTAAAACAAAACTAATATTTTATTTTAAAAGTTACATGTTTAAATAATTTTATAACATCACAGTAATCATGTAAACATTGATTAATAGTAATGATAGAAGGGAAAACTTCTATTCTGTCAATTTACAGACTGTTTTCAATAATTTCATCAGGAGTTAGCTAAAACAGCAAGAAAATAAAAAATAAAATCTGCATTAATAAATGGTTTTACTAAATTTGCAGCAAACCCGGAAAAAATGAAAAAGTTTTCTTTTCTACTAATTCTCAGTTTATTGCTGTTTACGGCATGTAAAAAAGATCATGTAGATGCAACGAATACAAAAACATTACAGTCAAGTATTAATGATATGACTTCAAGTCTGCCTACTATAAAGCAGATTAAATTTAATGAGGCATTATATATTTTAAAAACGTTTGGAGTAGATGCTGATGGAGATATTAATGAGCTTAAAGCATTAGGACAGTTAATTAACGGTAAAAAAGTTCCGGAAATCATGGCCATGGCAGATGAAGTAGCTCAGAAAAACGGTATCGAGTGGGCAAGTACAGCACCGCCATCTTTGGGTCAAATGAATATTTTCGGGGACGATAAAGCAAAAGAAAGTGATGCGAACGATGTAAGAGCCAACTCATTAAGCATTCTTACAAGACCTACTGGTGACGATGGAACCGGAGCGCCAACTGCCTTGCAAATTGTTCCGAGACTCGTAGACAATGCTGGAAATCCGGTATCTTTTACAGGAGCAGGATTAGAAGCAACTCTTGAAGTGTTCAGCAACGGAGTGAAGCTTGCCACTGCGAAAAACCTGATGCAGGATAATAATTTTAAAGGATTTAATTTAAAGTTTTCATCGATTCCTGCGGCTAAGGTAATTGACGGTAAAATTGATATTACAGTTTCAGTAAAAACAACTGCCAAAACATTCAAAATGTCTAAAATCGGACTGGATGTTAATCTTGCAGCGTTAAAGGTTCCGGCACCTCCTAAAGTAGATTCTACTGCAGTTAATCAGGATCCTGCTGTAATAGACCCCAATAATCCTGGAGCAACACCAACGACAACTCCTACTGATCCAGCTGCTGCACCGGCAACGCCTGCAACACCAAAACAGCCGGCTGCTGATCCAAGATCTACGGTAAACAGCTTTTTGAATAATGTAAGCTCACAAAACCTTAAAGCAGCTTACAATGCATCGAGCAATCCAAGCTGGGGAAGTTATGAATCATTTTCAAATCCAAATTCAGGATTTGGAGCAGTGAAAAATGTAAGCGTTAAAAATATCACGACTACTGGAGCCAACACAAATGGGGCAAGTGTAAATGCCACATACGACGTTACCGATAAAAGTGGAAAAACAACTTCTTTAAAAGTAACTTTCGGACTTAAAAATGTAAATGGCGACTGGAAGATTTCCAGTTATAAAATAAACCCATAATGGCTTCACAGGACCTTATCAAAAAACTCGAAAGTACCATTGAGAATATCCCTGATTTTCCCATTCCGGGAATTCAGTTTAAAGATATTTCGCCGATATTTCTGAATCCAAAACTGTATGAAGAAGTAATAGAAGATTTGGTAAGTTTCAGCAAAGGGAAAATAGATGCTGTTTGCGGAATTGAAAGCCGCGGGTATTTATTCGGGATTGCGATTGCGGTTGCTTTGGAAGTTCCTTTTATTTTAATCAGAAAAGCAGGAAAACTTCCGCCACCGATTATTTCAGAAAAATATGACCTTGAATACGGAAGTGCTATAATTGAAACTCGCGAAGGACAGATAAAACCCAGGCAAAGAGTTTTGATTCACGATGATCTGTTAGCAACAGGTGGAACTACAGAAGCTGCTGCAAAATTGATCGAGAAACAAGGTGCGACGGTTTCACAATTCAGCTTTCTGATCGGATTGAAAGGATTGAATGGAGATGAAAAACTTAAAAAGTTTAACGCAGAAATCTATCATATTTTAGAATACTAAAATTTTAAATACATAGTTAAAGCTTCATAAACACGATTTATGAAGCTTTTTTTGTAAATAATGATTAGCAATTTGCCGCCTTCATTTACTATTTATTCACTTTTATTAATAATACGCACAAAGTATTTTGTAAATCACTAAGAAACAATTAAATTTGCAGTTCAATTTTTAAAAACTTATGGCAAAATTGGAAAAGAATGCTCACAATGAGCAAGAAGGTAAAGAAACAGTAGAATTTTTTAAAGATCTTGACAGAGAAGCTTTAAACACTGAAAGATTTCTTGAAAAATACTCAAAACAAATAGGAATCGTTTTCGGAGTTTTGATTTTGGGAGTTTTAGGTTTTTTTGGCTATAAGCAATTTGTAGAAGCTCCAAAGAACGTAGAAGCTGTAAAAAGTTACCTTGCTGCACAGAAATATGCTGCTGAAGGAAAAGATAAAGAAGCGCTTGGTGGTAAATCTGCTGCTAATCCTGGGTTTTTAGGAACGTATGAAAACTATTCAGGAACTAAAGTTGGAAAACTTTCTGCTTACAATGCAGGATTGTTGAAGTTTAAAGAAGGAAAATTTCAGGAAGCATATGATCTTTTAGATAAATTTTCTTCAGACAACAAAACATTGATGGCTATGAAGTACGGAGCAATGGCAGATGCAAAATCAGGTCTTAACAAGAATGATGAAGCACTTAGCTTATTAGACAAAGCTTCTTCAGCTTCAGATGATCCTTACACAAGCTATTATTTCACAAGAAAAGCAGGAATTGTGGCATTAGGTCTTAAGAAAAATGCTGAAGCTAAAAAGTATTTTGCTACAATTGATGAAAAATATCAGGACTACGACAACGGAATGTCTGATTCTTATATTGAAATGACTAAATATTATTAAAACATGGCAACAGTTAATCTTTCCGATTACAAGCCACTTCATATAACGAATGCCGATGAATTTTCAATCGGCATTGTTTTTTCTGAGTGGAATGATTTTGTAACGTACAATCTTCGTGATGCAGCACTGGAAATTCTTGAAAAAGAAGGCGTGAAAAAAGAAAATATTACTCTTTTCTCAGTTCCTGGCGCATTTGAATTAAATTATGCGAGTATGCAGCTTTGCAAAGAGCGAAAATATGATGCAGTAATTGCGATTGGATGTGTGATTCGTGGAGAAACTCCTCATTTTGATTTTGTATGCTCTGCAGTAGCTCAGGGGATTAAAGACTGTAATATTCTTACCGATATACCTGCCATTTTCTGTGTACTGACTGATGATACCAAAGAGCAGTCGATTGCAAGAAGTGGAGGAGACCTTGGAAATAAAGGAGTGGAAGCAGCAGTAACCGCTTTAAGAATGATCGATTTTAAGAAGAATTTATCCGGTAAAAAAGGAAACATCGGGTTTGGACATTCTTAATTGAATATAAAAAGAAAAAGGAGCTTGATTAAGCTCCTTTTTTATTGTTTAACCTATAAGATGAGGAATAAAACGACTTTGATTATTGGTAATTAAATGAACCGATTCTCTAATGCCGATTCCAGCTGATTCCTGACCTATCACCCAGCTTCCGATAACAGGATAATTTCCATCGAAATTCGGAAGATCAAAAAGCTGCTGATAAATATATCCTTCCTTACCATATACGCCACTGTTTTGCTCTAAAGGAATGTTATTTTTAAACAAAGTTACATTTGCTCCCTCTCTGGAATATATCGGTTTTTTTACAAAATCCTTTAAATGCTTTGGCTCAAAATACGATTCAAGCAGATAAGGATGGTTAGGATACAGTTCCCAAAGAATAGGTAAGATTGCTTTTGAGGAAAGCAGTAGCTTCCAGGCAGGTTCTATCCATTGAGATCTGAAATTATTTTTAACCAGCTTTTCTCCAAAACCATCATCAAGAATCCATTCATAAGGATATAATTTAAAAATATATTCCATAATGGTTTTGTCTCCGGCAATAAATTCTTCAATATCTTCTGCCCAGCCAATATCCTGAATCGCGATAAATTCAGTATCAAATCCGGCTTGAGTAGCACAGTCTCTCAAATATTCCACATTTGTTACATCTTCAATATTCGTTAGTGATGCGAAATAGATATAATGAGGATTCATATAGTTTTTAAGGTACTTCCAGTAATCAACCAGCTTTTCATGCATAGAGTTGAACTGATCTTTATACGGAAACATTTCCTGAAGCCAGTACCATTGCACTACAGATGCCTCATATAACGATGTCGGAGTATCTGCATTAAATTCTAAAAGCTTTAGATTCTTGCCATCAAAACCGAAATCAAATCTGCCATAGATAGAAGGGTGATCTTCTTCCCAGCTTGTAATGATATAGTCTTTAAACCAGTCCGGAATATTGAACCGGTGCCAAAGGTTTTTTTCAATAATATAATCAACTGCTTCGAGGCACATTTGCCAAAGCTCGGCAGTTGCATTTTCTATGATATTGATCTCTTCTGATGAGAATTGATAATAATGGCTTTCATCCCAGTAAAGACTATCTAAAGAATGATATCCAAAGCCTAAATTCTCAAGTTTGTGTTCCCAGTTTTTTCGGAAACCTGATGTAATTCTTTCCATACTTATGATGATGCTCTAAATCCGCTTCTGCCCAGTCCGCCTCTTACTACATTCCCTTTATAGGTACTTCTGCCGACATTGGATTTGGAACTGATAGCATCACTGTAATATCCAGCTCTTTGATAAGAACCGTTGTGAAAAGAACCGTAAGGTCTGAATGCATGATACCAAAAATATCCGGGCATGAAACCATGGCTTCTGGTATAAGAAGCTGTGGTATCAGATCTCATGTATACTTTTTTCTCAGTTTTCCATTGATCTTCAGGTTTGTTTTGAGTACATGAAGCGAGAAGTCCTGTTACAAAAAGCAATTTTATAGAACTTGATTTTTTCATTACTGAACAGTGATATAAAATTCGTAATCTTTTTTAGTTTTTGCGGATTGTTCATACCCCTCTTTATCTTCACCACTGATTAGAGTATCCCCCAAAGAAGGAATGGTATCTGTTTTAATGATCTCTTTAAAAAGTTTATTGTTTTTCCAGATCTTATGTTTGGTGATGAGAACATCTGCGGTGTCAATATGCTTTACTGAAAGTTCGGTTTCAATGGAAGCACTTTTGTCGATGCTGCTTACCTCATCTTCCTTAGATTCTTCATTACATGAGTTTAAACTTACGATTCCCAATAATAAAAGGAAAATTTGAATTTTTTTCACTTTAGCTTTAATTTTTCACAAAAGTAATTATTTAGTAATGATATTATTTTAAATTTACATATAAATAAACTAAAATATGAAATGGACAGACGATAGAAGTGGTAATGTAGAAGACAGGAGAGGCTCTGGAAGTGGTGGTGCAATTGTTGGAGGAGGTCTTGGTACGCTTATCATTGCTGCAATTGTATTTTTTCTGGGAGGAGATCCTTCTTCTATTCTTTCTTCAGGAAATATGGGAAATGGAGGAGCGCAAACCGAACAGCGCGATCTTAATGCCAATGAGCTTAAAGTGAGAGATTTTGTTCAAATGGTAACCGCTGAAAATGAAGAAACCTGGACTAAAATTTTTGCTGAAAACGGAATAAAATATACGCCTGCAAGAGTTGTCTTGTTTGAAAATACTACACGATCTGGATGTGGAACCGCTCAATCTGCAATGGGACCTTTTTATTGTCCTGTAGATCAGACGGTGTATATGGATATGAGCTTTTTTAAAGAACTGGAACAACGTTTTGGAGCGAAAGTGACCGAATTTTCTATTGCCTATGTAATGGCCCATGAAATGGGACACCATGTGCAAAACCTATTGGGAACTCTGACCGAAACTGATAAAGCAAGAACAAGTGGAAATTATTCCGAAGCGCAGGTGAATAGAGTTTCAGTTGCTACAGAGCTTCAGGCTGATTTTTATGCGGGAGTTTGGGCAAAACAGACAGATAACAGAGAACATATATTAGAACCGGGAGATATTCAGTCTGCAATAGATGCTGCAGAAGCAGTGGGGGATGATAATATCCAGAAAAGATCACAGGGATATGTAAATCAGGAAAGCTTTACGCATGGATCTTCTGCTCAGCGAAAAGAATGGTTTATGAAAGGATATAATACTGGAGATATTAAGCAAGGGAATACCTTTAACCAGATTTTAAATAATAATTAATTCCAAATAAAAAATCCTGAAGAAAAACTTCAGGATTTTTAGTTTATTGCAGTTCTATAGGATTGCTGTTTCTTTTGGATTCCTCTTTTACTCTTTCCTCCATTCTTTTTCTCATATCACCGGGATTTTGGTTTCCACCGCCACCGCCAATTCTCATCGGAGCAGCAATTCCACCGCCGCCGCCTTGGTTCATGAATGACATGGGATCTGTTTTAAACTTCTCCTGTTGTTTTACAAAATCAGTTCTTTTTACTTTTATAACATTTCCAAATTGGTTTAATGCAGGAATTTCTGAGATTTTATAATTTTTCATCAGGTCAAAAGAATAATCTCCTTTATCATCCTCAGCTTTAATGATAAGCCCCGGAAGCCCACTAAATTTATAAGGACCATCCTGATACGGTAAATCTGTAGTAAACCAAGCAGTCCATTTCCTGCCTCCGAAATCTGTTTCGGCTTTTTGAACTTTATAATCTCCTATTTTAGTGGTCTCAGAAGAAATTTTCCAGTTGATTGGACGGTCTTCTTCGTATACATAAATATCCCGGCCTAATCTGTCCTTATAAATTGTTTTTTGATTTCCTTTATCCTTTTCAACAGAGTAATTGATGTTTGATCTCAAACTTTCCATCTGATCTCTGTTAAAGCTTCCTCTTCCGCCTCCACTTTGAAAAGCTTTTTGCATAATAGAATCTCTTTTAAATCTGTTTTCAGAATAGAAAAGAGACTTTTCCGCCGAAATATCCAAGTAGGCATTTTCTGTCTTTACATCATTTTTATTAGAAGCGTCTGATTTCATGGTAACCTGATACACAAATCTGTTGGTTTGTGCAAAAGCTGTCTGGATGAATAGCGCTAAAGCTACAATTCCTAATTTTTTCATTTATTTACATTTTTTATCTTAATTCAATTGGATTTTGAGGAGCTTTGTTCATCATTGAAGAACTCCTGTTTTCAGTATTCATATTGGGCATCTGTTGCATTCCATCTTCCATGCCGCCTCGATGTCCCATCCCGCCTTGCATGCCGCCCATTCCTCCGCCCTGCATTCCTCCTCGGTTCATACCTCCTCCTCGTCGTCCACCACCACCGAAGTTGGGCATCCCCTCTCCATTTCCAGCCATATTTTTTCTATTTTTCATAAATTCCAATTCCAAAGCAGCCTTGTCTCCGTTAAAATTAATTCGGGTGCTTTGCCTTGCATCAGAACTTATTAGCTCTTCAAAAGCATTTTGAAGCATTACTTTCTTGGCAAGATCAAACCTGTAGTCTCCCTTATCATCTTCCAGCTTCACGATAAGTCCTGGTAAACCTGAAAACTTGTAAGGGCCATCGGGGATATTAATATCTTTTGTAAACCATGCTGTCCAGATTCTTCCTCCAAAATTAGTAGTTGCTTTTTGAGCGTTATAGCCATTTTGTTTGCCAATATCACTGGTGATTTCCCATTTTATAGGTCGGTCTTCCTGATAATAAATTTGCTTTACCCCTACTTTGTCATGATAATAAATTTTTTGTTCAGGAATATCTTTTGTGATAAAATATTCAAAAAAAGTAGCTTCAGGTCTTTTTATCTTTCCTGATTTTGAAAAATCTTTCTCCTCTTTTTTTCTGTTTTCTTTTTCTTCAGGCTTAAAAGAGGCAAATAAAGAGTCTCTGATTAATTTATTTTCACTGATAAATAAGGATCGATTTGCTTTTATATCTAGAAAAGTTCTCTCTGTCTTCATCGTTACCAGATTGATAGAATCAGGATTTACCAAAGTTTCATAAATAAACCGTGTTGTCTGTCCGTAGGACATTGTTAATGAAAACAATACAAAAAAAACAAGTAATTTCTGTTTCACTGCTATTTTTTTTAATAGATAAAAAATACGGTCCAAAGTTAAATCAAAAACAGAATCTGCAGATTTGATAGGGAAAATTTATACATTTTTTAACATTATCTAATCTATTAATGATAATCTTATTACTAACAGAATCATTAAAATAGATATCTTCAATTTGAGATTGCGGAAATTAGTTCGTATTTTTGCAGAAAGTAAATCATTCTAAATAAATACAATGATAAAAGTATCAGATTACGCAAAGGAAAAAGCTATTCAACTGATGACAGAAGATGGCTTTAACCCAGCTGAAGACTATATAAGAGTGGGCGTGAAAAGCGGAGGATGTTCTGGTTTAGAATATGTTTTGAAGTTTGACAACCAAAAAACAGACGCAGACCAGATTTTTGAAGACAATGACATAAAAATTGTTGTAGATAAAAAATCAATCCTTTATTTGGCAGGTACCACCCTAGAATACTCTGGAGGTTTGAATGGAAAAGGGTTCGTTTTTAACAATCCGAACGCATCAAGAACATGTGGGTGCGGAGAAAGTTTTTCTTTATAGAAAAGACATTAAGATAATAGAAATCAGATCAAATCCTGAAATCTAACATCTGAAATCTAAAAAAAAGTAATGAGTAAATACACTGAAGACGATCTAAGAGTCGATCTAGAAAATAAAAAATATGAATTCGGTTGGGAAACGAAAATCGATTACGAAGATTTCCCAATTGGTTTAAATGAAGACATCGTTCGCGCAATTTCTGCTAAAAAAGAAGAGCCCGAATGGATGACGGAATGGCGTTTGGAATCTTTCAGAATCTGGTTGAAAATGGTAGAGCCGGAATGGGCAAACATTAAATATGAAAAACCGGATTTCCAGGCGATTAAATATTATGCAGCACCAAAAGCAAAACCTGAACTGGAAAGCTTAGACGAAGTTGATCCCGAATTATTAGCAACTTTTGCAAAATTAGGAATCAACATTGAAGAGCAAAAAAGACTTTCAGGAGTTGCTGTGGATATCGTAATAGACTCAGTTTCTGTAAAGACGACTTTTCAGGAAACATTGATGGAAAAAGGAATTATTTTCTGTTCTATTTCTGAGGCGATCAAAAATCATCCCGATTTAGTAAGAAAATATCTTGGAAAAGTAGTTCCGAGAGGAGATAATTTCTATTCAGCACTGAATTCCGCAGTATTCTCTGATGGAAGTTTCTGCTATATTCCAAAAGGAGTAAGATGTCCGATGGAATTGTCAACGTATTTCCGTATCAATCAGGCAGGAACAGGACAGTTTGAAAGAACGCTTGTGATTGCAGATGAAGGAAGTTATGTTTCTTACCTTGAAGGATGTACAGCACCATCAAGAGATGAAAATCAGCTTCACGCAGCTGTGGTTGAACTTATTGCAATGGATAATGCTGAAATTAAATACTCAACCGTACAGAACTGGTATCCGGGTAATGAGGAAGGAAAAGGAGGAGTTTTCAATTTCGTAACGAAAAGAGGGCTTTGCGAAAAAAATGCAAAAATTTCCTGGACTCAGGTTGAAACAGGTTCTGCGGTTACTTGGAAATATCCGTCTTGTATCTTGAAAGGAGATAATTCTGTAGGTGAATTTTATTCAATTGCGGTGACAAACAATCACCAATATGCCGATACAGGAACAAAAATGATCCACATCGGAAAGAATACAAAATCAACGATCATTTCTAAAGGTATTTCAGCCGGAAAATCTCAGAATTCATATAGAGGTCTGGTAAAAGTAATGCCTACTGCGAAAGGAGCGAGAAACTTCTCTCAGTGTGACTCTTTGCTGATGGGTAATGAATGTGGAGCCCATACTTTCCCTTACATCGAGATCAAAGATCCTTCTGCACAATTGGAGCACGAAGCAACCACTTCAAAAATTGGGGAAGACCAGATTTTCTACTGTAACCAGAGAGGTATCGATACGGAAAGAGCAATTGCTTTGATCGTAAATGGTTTCAGTAAAGAAGTTTTAAATAAATTACCAATGGAATTTGCTATTGAAGCTCAGAAATTACTGGAGATTTCATTAGAAGGTTCTGTAGGATAAAATTTCAATTTCAGACAGTTTGGCGTCTTGTCATTCTGAACGAAGCAATGCGAAGTGAAGAATCTGGGTTGAAACAGATTTCTCCTTCGTAGAAATGACAAACTATACATTAAGGTTGATTTCAATTTTAATGTTTAAAAAAGAATAAAATAATATTTCATTCGCTAGCGTTAATGCCTTTGTTAATTGTGGTTTAGTGTTACAAAGGATATAGTCAAAGTTTGACCCTGCGATAAATTTGAATGTATGTTAAATATAAAAAACTTGCACGCCAAAATTGAAGATGGCGCAGAAATTTTAAAAGGTATCAATCTTGAAATAAAGCCGGGAGAAGTTCACGCTATCATGGGGCCGAACGGAGCTGGTAAATCTACTCTTTCTTCTGTGATCGCAGGAAAAGAAGATTATGAGGTTACAGACGGAGAAATCATTTTCAGAGGTGAAGATATCATCGAAGATGCTCCTGAGGAAAGAGCTCACAAAGGGATTTTCCTTTCTTTCCAGTATCCGGTAGAGATTCCTGGAGTTTCTGTAACAAACTTCATCAAAGCAGCGATGAATGAAAACAGAAAAGCAAACGGATTGGGAGAAATGCCTGCGAAAGAAATGCTGGCACTAATCCGTGAAAAATCTGAAAAATTAGGAATCAAAAAAGACTTCCTTTCAAGATCATTGAACGAGGGATTCTCAGGAGGTGAAAAGAAAAGAAACGAAATCTTCCAGATGATGATGCTGGATCCGAAATTAGCGATTCTTGATGAAACTGATTCAGGATTAGATATTGATGCTTTGAGAATCGTTGCAGACGGTGTGAATGCTTTCAAAAATGAAGGAAATGCAGTTCTTTTGATTACCCACTATCAGAGATTGCTTAATTATATTCAACCGGATTTTGTTCACGTTTTGGCCAATGGAAAAATCATCAAAACAGGTGATAAATCTCTTGCCTTGGAACTTGAAGAAAAAGGGTACGACTGGCTTCTTAATTAAGAAGAAATCAACTATCGCAAAGATTAAAAATTTTTCGTTGTCATTCTGAATGAAGCGTAGCGAAATGAAGAATCTCTAATCATACAATTAGATTCCTCATTCCCCGGAATGACAATATTTTAGCTCAAATAAAAAGAAAAATGGTGCAAACCACAGATATACCAGTAATGGCATTAAAAGAACAGATTAAAGAAAACCATAATGAATTTTTGGAGAGTCTTCATCACAGATTTCTGGATGGAGATAGAAAAGCAGCTCTTCAAAGATTTGAAAGTGTTGGTTTTCCGACTAAAAAAGACGAAGAATATAAATATACCAGCTTAAAGGAAATTACTGAAAAAGCATATAACTTTTTTCCGAAAGAAAGTCACAATATCACCAAAGAGCAATTGGATCAGTTGCATCTGGGAGAAGAAAATTTTGACTGGATTACTTTCGTAAACGGTAAACTTCACAAAGAACTATCAAAAGTATCAATTGAAAATGTTGAGTTTCTTTCATTCAATTATGCGTTGAACGACGAGAAGCATAAAGATGTTTTCGATAAATATTTTAATACAATTGCTGCAGATAAATCGGCTTTTACGAACTTAAATCAGGCTTATTGTAAGTATGGTTTCTTTTTGAAAGTTCCTAAAAATGTAGTAATTGAAAAACCGATTCACATTTTTTACATTTCTCAGAATCAGGAAGAAAATACCTTTTATAATACGAGAAACTTATTAATAGTAGAAGAGGGAGCGAAAGTAGAAATCATTGAAAGCCACCATAATTTTGACAGTACATATGTATTGACGAATTCTGTGACTGAAATCTTTACGCATCCTAATGCAAAAGCAGACTGGCACAAATTACAGAACGATAACGATACTTCTTATTTAATTGACAATACTTTTGCAAAACAGGAGAAAGACAGTTTAACGACTGTAAATACATTCTCTTTCGGAGGTAAATTGGTAAGAAACAACTTAGATTTCATTCAGAACGGATCGAATATCAATTCATTTATGAACGGAATTACCATTATCGGGAAAGATCAGCTGGTAGATCACCATACGGCGGTTCACCACAATCAGCCAAACTGTGAAAGCTATCAGAACTATAAAGGTATTTTTAACGGAAAATCTCACGGGGTTTTCAACGGGAAAGTATTTGTAGATAAAATTGCCCAGAAAACAAATGCTTATCAGCAAAATAACAATGTTTTATTGAGCGAAGGCGCAACCATTGATACAAAACCTCAGCTGGAGATCTTTGCGGATGATGTGAAGTGTTCTCACGGTTGTACAGTAGGTCAGTTGAATGAAGATGCATTGTTTTATCTGAGGGCAAGAGGAATTTCTAAAAAAGAAGCTCAGGCTTTACTTTTATATGCTTTTGCCAATGATGCTATGCAAAATATTGATATTGAACCTCTAAAAGAGAAAATTTCTAAGCTGCTGGCTGAAAAATTAGAAGTAGATATTGAATTTTAATCAATAGTTGACAATATAAAAAAGCACTTCAATTTGAAGTGCTTTTTACTTTTCTTTAACAATAAGTATTAAGAAAAAGCCGTAAATTTGAAGAGTTCTAAATAAGGACGTTTTAATTTAAAATTTTAATAAATGTTTGACATTCAGGAAATAAGAAGTCAGTTTTCTATATTAGATCAGAAGGTGAATGGTAAACCTTTAGTTTACTTAGACAATGCAGCAACATCTCAGAAACCCAATTCGGTTTTAGAGGTTTGGAACAACTATTACACAGAGATTAATGCTAATGTGCACAGAGGAATTCATACATTAAGCCAACTAGCAACAGAAGAGATGGAGCTTTCAAGAAGAAAGATCCAGAAATTCATCAATGCTAAACATGATTTCGAAGTTATTTTTACAAAAGGAACAACAGAAGGATTAAACCTTATTTCCTATATTTTAACTCAGAAATTAAAAAGAGACGATGAAATTATCATCTCTTATCTTGAGCATCACTCCAATATTGTTCCGTGGCAAATGCTTTGTGAAAGAACCGGGGCGAAATTAAGAGTTATTCCGATTGATGAAAACGGAATTCTTCAATTGGATCAATTGGATGAATTTCTAAGTGAAAAAACGAAAGTGGTTTCAGTTAATCAGGTTTCAAATGCGTTGGGAATTGTAAATCCTGTTGAAGAAATTATTGCTAAAACAAGAGCCAATTCCAATGCCTATATTGTCATTGACGGCGCTCAGTCTGCACCGCATTTTACAATTGATGTTCAAAAATTAGACTGTGATTTCTTTGTTTTCTCCGGCCATAAAATGTATGCTCCGATGGGTACAGGTATTTTATACGGAAAGCAGGAAGTTCTTGAAGATCTTCCACCATTTCACGGAGGAGGCGAAATGATTGCGACATGTTCTTTTGACGGAACAACGTATGCCGGACTTCCTTTTAAGTTTGAAGCAGGAACTCCGAATGTTGGAGGGAATATTGCATTGGGAGCAGCCGTGGATTTTATCCAAAAAGTAGGGCAGGAGAATATTCAGAATCATGAAAATGCTTTGTTGGAATATGCTCAAAGACAGCTTTTAGAAATCGAAGGACTGAAAGTATATGGTGAAAAAGCCCACAGAACGGGGGTGGTTTCTTTTAATCTTGAAGGAGTGGGAATTTCTTCTGATGTAGGAATGATCCTTGATAAAATGGGTGTTGCTGTACGAACAGGGCACCATTGTACACAGCCTATCATGAATTTCTTTAATATAGCAGGAACAGTGAGAGCCAGCTTTGCGGTTTATAATACTTTTAACGAGATCGACTCACTTGTAGAAGGCGTGAAAAAGGCACAGCGAATGTTAAGTTAATTCTTTAAAAAGATAAAAGATACGGGCACTTCTAAATTTCAGAAGTGCTTTTTTTTATTGTAATATGTTTGAAAATGAGTGTTTTATGTTGTTTTTTAAAATAATTCACTAAATTTATTCTACCTTAAAAATATTACTATGAAACAACAATTACTTTTCTTCTTGTTAGCTTGTGGAATATTATCTAATGCACAAGTGTTTTCCGAAAATTTTAATGGAGGCTCAATGCCTGCAGGATGGACAGTCAATAATCCAGATACGGCTTTTAACTGGGGAGTAGGAGGTCAGTCAGGTTTCGCAACTTTTCCGAGTGGTGCAGCTTTTTTTGATGATGATAATGCGGGATCCTCAAGCATTAATTCTAATGCAAGATTAGTGTCACCCGTTATTAATCTTGTTGGAGTTGCGAGTCCAAAACTGTCATTTAAATATGCTAATATGATTTATGATCTGGATTCCACGATAAAAGTAGAGGTCTTCAACGGAACTTCGTGGGTTCAGGTGTTTAGTTCTTCCGGGGATTCAGGACAGTGGGAATTGATTGGAATACGTTTATGTACACAGTTGATGCTTATGAAAATGCTGCAAATATTGATTTAACTCCTTATATAAATGCTAATTTTCAGCTAAGGTTTGTTTACAACGATGCAGGAGATTACTCCTATGGAGCTGTAATTGACGATGTAGCCATTACAAATGCCTCGTTAGCAACTTCTGATGTTTTTGTTAAAGATGAGCTACAGATTTATCCAAATCCAGTAAAAGACAATCTTTACATTAAAAATGATTTAAAATTGAATTCAAAGGTGTCTGTAGTGGATATGTCAGGGAAAATAGTGAAAATATTCGCTGGTAAATCGGAATCATACAATTTATCTGATCTTCCGAAAGGGACATACATGATTCTGATTGATGATGGTAAAGATATTGTGAAAAAGAAAATTATCAAACAATAACTAAATAAAGCTTCTGAATTTCGGGAGCTTTTTCTTTATAAGATTATTTATCCCATCATAGAGTAATAGATGTTAACAATAGATCAAATTTAAAAATTCGTGTATCAATATTGTGGAACATGAAGTAATTTTGTTCAGTCAAAATTTAATGCATGGAATTAATTGAAAAATTGAACTGGAGATTTGCAACTAAAGCAATGAACGGTCAAAAAGTACCACAGGAAAAAGTGGATAAAATATTAGAAGCAGCAAGATTAGCGCCTACATCAAGCGGGCTTCAGCCTTTTGAAATCATCGTGGTTACCAATCAGGAAATCAAAGAACAGATTAAACCTCATGCCTGGAATCAGCCACAGATCACAGATTGTTCTCATCTTTTGGTTTTTGCAGCTTGGGATACCTATACAGAGGAAAGAATCAACAAAATGTTTGATCTGACGAATGATATCAGAGGTTTTAAAAACGAAGGTTGGGAAAACTACAGACAGATGCTGTTAAGTACATATCCACAAAGATCTGCTGAAGAAAACTTTACTCACGCGGCAAAACAAGCTTATATTTCTTTTGGTGCTGCCATTATCGCTGCGGCATTCGAAGAGGTGGATTCTACGCCAATGGAAGGTTTTTCTCCGGAAGAAGTGGATAAAGTATTAAACTTAAAAGAAAAAGGGTTGAAAAGTGTTCTGTTGCTGCCGTTAGGTTACAGAGATGCTTCAAGCGACTGGCTGGTAAACCTTACTAAAGTGAGAAAACCAAAAGAAGATTTCATTACAGAAGTCAATTAATTATTTTACTTATAGAAAAATCCCTTTCAATTATTGAAAGGGATTTTGTTTTATTTTGAAAACAGAAATATCTGTAAGAATTAGAACTGAGTAGTTGGCTTCCAATCCACCACCGCTCTGATAAATGCTTCTGCATTTTCTACAGGGATATTAGGTAAAATTCCGTGTCCTAAATTGGCGATATATCTGTCTTTTCCGAAACGGTTGATCATTTCAGTCACCATTTTCTTGATTGTTTCAGGGGTAGAATGTAATCTTGCAGGATCAAAATTTCCCTGCAGCGTCATCGTATGATTGGTCATTGTTCTTGCCAATTCAGGAGTGATAGTCCAGTCAACTCCTAAAGCAGAAACTTTAGACATGGTCATATCTTCCAGAGCAAACCAACATCCTTTTCCGAAGACAACAACATGAGTTAGCGGGCTTAAAGCCTCAACAATCTGGTTGATATATTTCCATGAAAATTCCTGATAATCTGCCGGAGAAAGCATTCCTCCCCAAGAATCGAAAACCTGAACTGCAGAAACTCCTTTTTCTACTTTTCTTTTCAGGTAAGCAATGGTTGTGTCTGTGATTTTCTGAAGTAATAAATGAGCAGCTTCCGGTTGCTGGAAACAGAAAGATTTAGCAATATCAAAAGCTTTGCTTCCTTTCCCTTCTACACAATAGCATAGAATTGTCCAGGGAGAACCTGCAAAGCCGATCAATGGAATTTCATTGTCTAATTTTTGCAACGTCAATTCAATGGCATCAAAAACGTAACCTAACGTATCATTCACATCCGGAACCACAACATTCTGAACCTGTTCCATAGTTCTGATCGGAGTATCCAACCATGGACCTACAGATTCTTTCATCTTAAAGTCGATTCCCATTGCTTGCGGAACTACCAGAATATCAGAGAACAAAATCGCAGCATCCAACGGAAACCTTCTAATTGGCTGTACCGTAATTTCAGAAGCCAACTCCGGAGTCTGACATCTTGTGAAAAAATCATATTTGTCACGTAGTGCAATGAATTCCGGTAAATATCTTCCGGCTTGTCTCATCATCCAAACTGGCGGTCTTTCTACGGTTTCTCCGCGAAGTGCTTTTAAGTATAGGTCGTTCTTAATCATAATATAATAGACTGATATTGTCAAAAAGACAATTAAATATTCAATTTTTGTTTACAATTTCCTTTCTGATTAACTTTAAAACAGAGATCAGATTATTTCCTGCCGATACTAAAACCGGGTTCGAAGTATATTTTCTCAGTTCGTTGGCCGTAGTTTCACCAATAGAAACTAAGATCATATCATCAAGGGAATTTCGATTTGCAAAACTACGAACTCCGCTCGGACTAAAAAATACAGCGACATGATATTTTTCATTTATCAACGGATTGATTTCCTCAGTGTTGTAAACCGTAATTTTTTTATAGCTGATGTTTTGTAGAGGAAGATTTTCGTCAAGCACATCTAATGCGATGTTTCCACAGAAATGCAGGAACTTTTCATGCTGACAATGGGTGATAATAAATTTTGAAAGGGCATCGGCATTTTTCAGCACTTTAAAAGTTCCGAAACCATTTTTTCTCACTTCCCGTTTTGTTTTTTCACCAACACAATAAATTTTATTGTAATTCTTCGCGGTAAAATCCTCGTTAGGTTTAAAACCATTTTTAAAAAAAGAACTGACTCCTTTTGAACTCGTAAAAATCAACGAATAATTTTTCAGGTCAAAAGGTCTTATTTTTACAGGGTTTGTTTTAATTACCTCAACACAGTCAACCGAAATATCCTCTCCTAATTCTTTGGATATAATGGCTGGATCTATGTTTTTAGTAAATAAAATCTTCATTAAGGTTGATCTTTTAAATGTAAATCGGCGACCTGAAGTCTCACTTTGTTCATGAAATCTTTTCCCGGATCTTCTTTTCCTGTGAAATATTTCGGATCAGATTCTTTCCATAATTTTGAATTTCTGAAAACACCATATTCCGAATGGCCGATAAGATATTCTATTTTATATTTCTGGGTTAAATACCTTACCAATTGTGCATTGGCTAAAACCTGTTTTTCTGTAAGCGGTTCTTTTTTGCTTCCGATATTTTCAATTCCAATCGCACAGTAATTTAATCCTATTGTATGCCTTGCAAACTGAGTTGGCTCCATTAACTGATAAATTGTACCATCACGATCAATAATAAACTGTGAAGAAACATTTAATGTACTTTGTTTTTTTAAAGTACTTCTCCCATTTTCAAGGGTATTTTTATTAAAATATTTAAAATTGCTTTCTACCGTTCCGCCCGCTGTGTAATGAAGAACGATCATTTTAGTAACTATAGTCGGTGTTTTTTGAACCAATCCGTGATGTTCCTTTAGATATTCTAAACTTAAACGAATTCTTTCTTCAGAATAATTAATAGGTTTGTTAATTATTGTGGGTTCGTTTTTCTGTCCTGCCACAAAACCTATAATCAATACAAACAGAAAGCAAATAATATTTTTCATCCTCTTTTCTGATACTGATAATGTCCGGTAATGGTAAATTTAAATAAACAATCTTCGACAACCTGTCCGCCTCCTATATTATGAACAATTAAATATCGTTTTCCGTCTGCGGATTTTTTATTCACTACAATTCCGATATGTGTTAAATTTCCAGGTAAGATCCAGGTTACAATATCCCCCGGAACATACATTTCCGGCTTGGTTTCTATAGATTTTGATGTTCCGAATTTAGCAAAGAATACTCTCAGGTTCGGAACTCTTCGATGGTCGATATTGGTATCAGGCTTTTTTAATCCCCATGTTTTAGGATATTTTGAAAAATTTTTCACCATATCTTCATGCACTTCTTTCTGAAGATCTATCCCCAGTTTTCTGTAGGCTCTGATGATAACATCAGTACATACGCCTTTGTCCGATGGAACATCTCCGTTCGGATATTTTATAGTAAAATAAGCTGGATCATACGTTACTCTGTCTTTTGTTAAGCTTAAAGCCGCATCAGAGAGCTTTTGGGCAAACTGATTCTGTGCTTGTAAAGTCAAAACACAAAACATAATGATAAGAATGGTGAAATACTTTCTCATTATCAGGAAAATTTAGAATCAGTTAAATCTGACTTTTAATTTCTGTCATTAATTCTTTTCCACCATTTTCAAGAACTACTTTTGCAAATTTTTCTCCGAAATTTTCTTCCTCATTATAAAGAAAGCTTTCATCTGTTGCGATGCAATTTTTACCGTCTAATGAACAAAGGGCTCCTTTAAAACGGATCTGATCCTCAAAAATTTCAGCAAATGCTCCGATTGGGGCCGTACATCCGCCTTCCAGTGTGCTCAGGAAATTTCTTTCCATTTCCACACAGATTTGGGTAGGAGTGTGGTTGATTGATTGTAAAATGTCGTTGATTTCTTTTTTATCGGAATGTCCGGCAACGGCAATCACACCCTGTGATGCAGCCGGAATTAAAAATGGCAACATTTCATAATCGATGTCCATTTTCATTCGCTTGATTCCTGCCAAAGATAAAATCGTAGCGTCAAAATCCCCTTCTTCCAATTTTTGAAGACGGGTCTGAATGTTTCCTCGGATATCTGAAAACTCAGCATTCGGGAAATTCTTTAGCCAGAAGGCTCTTCTTCTTAAACTGCTGGTTGCTAATTTAAGTTCGTGGAATTCTTTGTCTTTTGCAGATTCTTTTCTGATCAGGACATCCTGTGGAAAATCTCTTTCCAGATAGGCAATGATCTCAATGTTTTGAGGTAATTGGGTAGGAACATCTTTCAGAGAATGCACGGCAATATCGATCTCGTCATTTAGTAATGCAACATCAAGATCTCTTGTGAAGACACCTGTAATTCCTAAAGAATAAAGTGGTTGGGTAAGGTTTTTATCCCCTGAAGAAACGATAGGGACGATCTCCGTTAAATAATTACTGTTTTGAAGATGCCTTGCAACTTCCCTTGCCTGCCAAAGTGCTAATGCGGAGTTTCTGGTTCCGATTCTAATGCTTTTCATTGAATTCGTTGTTTGGTTGTTCAACTAATATTTCGTGCATTAATTTACTAATTTCTTCGGCTTTTAAAGGATTATCGATGATATATTTTGCAAAACGGTTGGTGATTTTCTGAATCATTTTATCGGAAAGTTCCATGTCCGTGATGTTTATGTATTTATTTTTTTTATAAAAATTATGCATTTCATTACGTTCCATATTTTTTAAAACCGCTTTGAAATGATGAATGTTGGGAGCTAATTTTCTCTTTTTTTCCCATTCGAGGAAATCTTTTGTCAGCTCTTTGATGATGCCTTCAGCTTTTGGAACTTCTTTTTCTCTCTGCTGAATCGTTTCCTGAATCTGTTTTGAAAGTTCATCAATATCAATCAATGTTACATTTTCATTCTCCATTACGTTTTTATCAACGTTATTAGGAATGGAAAGGTCGATTACCAGAGTTTCTTTTCCGTTCGGGAAATGAGATTTGTTGACGATAGGATGTCTTGCTCCGGTTGCAACAATAAGAATGTCGGTTCCACTGAGTTCTTTGTCAAAATCAGCGTAATCGATATGAGGAATATTATATTTTTCAGAAATCTTTGCTGCGGTTTCTTGAGTTCTGTTCGCAATCTTGATTTTCGGCTGATAAACATGCTTTACCAGATTTTCAACCGTATTTTGTCCAATCTCACCAACTCCCAAAAGCAGGATGTTTTTTTCGGCAATTCTCTTTTGGTTATTTAAGATGTAATGAACGGCGGCGTAAGAAACAGAAGCTGCTCCGTTAGAAATCCCGGTTTCGTTTTTGATTCTTTTAGAAATCTGAATTGCAGAATTTATGGCTCTTTCTAAAAAAGGATTCGAATTTTGTCTTTCCTTCTTGAATCGGTTATATGCTTTTTTAATTTGCCCGATAATTTCAAAATCCCCGATAATCTGGCTTTCAAGTCCGGCTGCCACTCTGAATAAGTGAATTAAAGCCTCTTCTTTTGTTAAAATATTGGCAAACTGCAGAAAATCCATCAGATTGACTCCTATTGTTTTGCAATATTCTTCCGCAATCAAAAGATAATTGGGCGAAGTGGTATAGATTTCGGTTCTGTTACAGGTAGATACTACAAATGCATCCCCTAAGTTCTCATCGTGAATTCGGGTAACAAAATTTTTGATGTTTTCATCAAAGAAGGCAAATTTTCCTCTGGTTTCTACATCAGCCTTTTCAAAGCTAATGGAAAGTACCGAGAAATTCGCAGTTTGATGGATGTTGGAATACTGTAACATAAGCGCAGCAAATTTACGTTTTTTTTAATTAATCAGTCTCAGATAGTATATATGATAATTATCGTAAAAAACTATTTCTTCGGATTAAAAATGCAACTAGGGATTTATGCGGATGTTAAAAGTTTTAAGATGAATCAAAATTGTTTTATGATATAGATTTTATTATGTTAAATACTTTTGGTTTTCGACTTTTCCCTTTGCTGCTCGAAATTACCTTAAATCTGGTTGAGCTCAAAGTTCGTAAATATCTAAAGTAAAAGTTAATAAGCGATTAGAAAATTTAATAAAATTTTAACCAAATTATATGCTTGCAGAATTCCTTTGGTAGTGTTAAATTTATATCTTTGTAAATCTTTAAAAAAATCAGAAGTAAAATATGAGTTTATTCGATATGTTTACGCAAGAAATTGCGATAGACCTAGGTACAGCTAATACCCTTATCATCCATAATAATAAAATTGTTATAGATCAGCCGTCAATTGTAGCAATTGAACGCTCTACGGGTAGGCCGATTGCTGTAGGAGAACAGGCAAAACATATGCAGGGGAAAACTCATGAGGATATTAAAACAATTCGTCCGTTGAAAGATGGGGTTATTGCAGATTTTCATGCTTCTGAGCATATGATTAAGGAGTTTATCAAAAAGATTCCTGGAATTAAGGGTAAATTTATTCAGCCTGCATTAAGAATTGTAATCTGTATTCCTTCCGGAATTACGGAGGTTGAAAAAAGAGCGGTAAGAGATTCAGCTCAAAAAGTAAACGCTAAAGAAGTACGTTTGATTTATGAACCAATGGCTGCGGCAATAGGGGTTGGAATCGATGTTCAAAAGCCTGAAGGTAATATGATTATCGATATAGGTGGAGGTACTACGGAAATTGCTGTGGTTGCTTTAGGAGGTATCGTTTGTGATAAATCTGTGAAAATTGCAGGGGATGTATTTACAAATGATATTGCTTACTATTTAAGAACACATCATAATCTTTATATTGGAGAAAGAACTGCTGAAAGAATCAAAATTGAGGTAGGATCTGCAGTTGAAGATTTGGAAGTTGATATTGACGATATTCCGGTTCAGGGTAGAGACCTTATTACAGGTAAGCCAAAAGAAATTATGGTTGGGTATAAGGAAATTGCAAGAGCTTTGGATAAATCGATCATCAGAATTGAAGATTCTGTAATGGAAACCCTTTCTTTAACTCCGCCGGAATTGGCAGCGGATATTTACAAAACGGGTATTTATCTTGCAGGAGGAGGTGCATTATTAAGAGGTCTTGCGGACAGGCTGCACAAAAAGACAGGTCTTCCTGTTTTTGTGGCAGAAGATCCATTGAGAGCCGTTGTTCGCGGAACCGGTATTGCACTTAAGAATATGGATAAATTCAATTTCTTAATAAAATAATTCTAACCTTTTTACGAACACATCTGAATGGGATTTTTGCTGAGATTATTTTCGAAGAACGCACTTTTTGTCTTCTTTATATTTCTGCAAATTATTGCTCTGGTTCTGATATTTTCTAGAAATGCAATGCAAAGATCCTGGATTGCCGGGCAGTCTGCTGCGTTGAATTCCTGGGTTTCCGGATATATTGATGAAGGGGTTTCATATCTTAAATTAAAGCAGATCAATGAAGATCTTGTTGCTCAAAACAAATCTTTAATGATGGAGCTGTACGGAAAGCAGGGCGCAAAAAATCCTGTCTTCAGAAAAGTTCACGACACTTTGGGGGGCGGACAGATTTATACCTTCGTAGATGGTGAAATTGTTTTCAACAGTATTAACCGAAGAAATAATTACTTTACCATCAACAGAGGAAAAAGAGATGGAGTGTATCCGCAAATGGGTGTGATGGCACCAAAAGGAATTGCAGGTATTGTGATCAACTCTACAGATAGCTATGCTTTGGTTCAGTCTGTTTTGAGTGTGAATAAAATCAGAATCAACGCTGCATTGAAAAACTCTGGTTATTTCGGGACATTAACATGGAATGGAGATAATTCTCGCGTTATGCACCTTGCTGATGTTCCCAAATATGTTGCCTTAAAGATCGGAGATACCGTAGTTACGGACGGAAAGTCGGCAATTTTTCCTAAAGGAGTCATGATAGGGACTGTTGCTGGATATTCTGTAGATAATAAGACTGGTTTCTGGGATATTTCCGTTGAGCTAAGTGAGAAAATGGGAGCACTGAACAAAGTATATGTGGTTAAAAACCTGAAAAAAGCTGAGGTTCAAAAGATTCAAGATACAATGCAAGCTGTAATAAAAAAGGAAAATGATTAGCAGAACATTATTTACGGATATATTAATCATGATTTTTCTGGTTGCATTACAAATTTTTGTATTGAACAGGATTACGCTATTCGGTAAATATACTCCGGTGTTGTATCCGGTGTTTGTCATGTTCTATCCTTTTTTTAGAAATAAATTTCAGTTTTTAGCTTTAAGTTTTTTAATGGGTCTTGCGATCGATACGTTTTTACAGTCAGGAGGAATCAATGCTTTTGCAACTACTGCAATCGCCTATTTCAGAACTTTAATTTTCAGAACTTCTACGGATACTTCTACAGATTTTTTCTCTTTTCAGTCCTTACAATGGGGGCAGTTTTTGCTGTTTCTTTTTTCAAGTATCTTCTTGCATCAGCTTTTAGTACAGTATATCGAATTCTTTAAGTTGAGCAGATTTTTTGAAATATTACTTAATGTGTTGGTAACAAGTATAATTTCGTTTATATTTATAGTTATATATGCATTAATATTTAAAATCAAACAGAAAGTTTGAATACGCGTTATTTAAAGATTTTTTCCGTTCTTGTAGTTATAGCCTTGATTTTCGTGGCTAGACTTTCTTATTTACAGTTGTTTACAGACCGTTATGCTCTGAATGCAGCCAATACTTCTATTAAAATTGAATATGTTATTCCACAGAGAGGAGTCATTTTTGACAGAAATGGAAAAATTTTGGTGGGAAATCAGCCTGCCTATGAAATCTCATTTACACAGGCATTAATGAAACCCGATTTTGATACTCTAGGGTTTTGTAGTTTAATGAAAATTACGAAGCCAGATTTTATTAAAAGAATAGAGCTTATTAAAAAAGAAAAATATTATTCCAAACTTACTCCAATGACTTTCATTAAGGATTTGAGTAGAGAGGATATTGCAAGAGTTCAGGAGATTATTTTCAAGTATCCTGCGTTCAGTATCGTATCAAGACCTCAGCGTCAATATGAAGTTTCTACTTCCGGAAACCTTTTAGGATATACGAGTGAAGTCAATGAACGTGAAATTAAAAAGGATTCTCTTTATTATCTTCCGGGCGATTTCATAGGAAAAACAGGAATTGAAAAATCTTATGAAAAAGAGCTTCGTGGAGTGAAGGGAATGAAGTATATCCAAAAAGATATTAGACTCCGAAATGTTGGTCCTTATAAACAGGGCTCTTTAGATAAAGAAGTTGTAACGGGAAAAGATATTACGCTCACTATAGACTATGATCTTCAGAGAATAGCAGAAGAGATGATGGTCAATAAACATGGTGCCATAGTGGCATTAGATCCTAATAACGGAGAAGTTTTGGTTTCAGCTACAGGTCCGGATATAGATCCGAATCTTTTTACAGGTCCTAACAAATCTAAAAATCTTTACGCGCTGTCGAAAGATACGGTTTACGAAAACAAACCAACTTTTGATCGTTCACTACAGGCAGCTTATCCTCCCGGATCTACATTTAAATTACTGACAGCTTTGGCAGCAATGCAGATGGGAGTGATGGATGAGAAAACAATTTTCCCTTGTGGAGGTGGTTTTTTTTACAGAGGGAAAAGAATTAAAGGTCACGGAGGAGCAGAACCGCTCATTCCGTCCATTCAGGTTTCTAGTAACTGTTTCTTCACGTATGCATTCATAGCGATTATTAAAAAATATCCGGGAAATCCCTCAAAAGGAGTTGATGAATGGAAAAAGATTATGAGTAGCTTCGGCGTAGGGGAATTTTTAAATAATGATTTTGCGGTAGGAGCAAGAGGAAGGATTCCTTCAGGTGATTTCTATGAAAGACGCTTTAAAGCCATTATGAAAGCAAGCGGATCGCAGAGAACTGATTTTAAAAATTGGGACGAAATGCCTACCGGAGCAATCTACAACGGAATGGGGCAGGGAGATGTTCTTGTAACACCTATTCAATTGGCTAATTACGTTGCGGCAATTGCCAATCGGGGTTGGTATTATACTCCTCATATTGTAAAATCTATTGACGGTAAGCCAAATCCTGATCCAAGATTTAAAGTAAGACATCAGACTTTAGTAGATAAAAAACATTTTGAGCCTGTTTTAAAAGGTATGGAGGCTGTTGTACTTCGTGGAACGGCGGCAGGTCTGAAATCTCAGGATTTCACTCAGTTGGCTAAAACAGGTACGGCGCAGGTGCCTCAGGGAAAAGATAATTCGATTTTTGTTTTGATTGCTCCTGCAGATAAGCCCAAAATTATTGTTGCGGCTGTAATGGAGCATGCCGGTTTCGGTGCTACATGGGCGGGACCAGCCTGTACATTAATTGCTGAAAAGTATCTGACCGGAGACATAAAAAGAGATTATCTTTATAAAAAAATGGTGACAGCCAGTTTCATGCCTGAATATAAAAGACAATGGATTGCTGATTTGAAGCGTAAAGGTCTGTATAAAGAACCCAAACCCGATTCCATAAAGCTAAAAAGAATGCGGGATAGCCTAAACTTTATTAAAGAGCAGAAAGCTAAGCTGCAGAAGAAACTGGACGAAAAAACAAAAAGTACTAACAACACTAAAAAGGTAAAACAATGAAGTGGGCAGAAGGAATAGATAAACTAGGTCTGGGGTTGTATTTTCTGCTTTGTATTTTTGCCATTGCGAATATTTACAGTGTTGACCAAAAACTGGGTGAGAAGCAGCTTGTTTTCTTTTGCATCTCGCTGTTTGTTGGGCTGGTTATTTTTGTGGGTAGAAGTAAGTTCTTTGAAAATATGTCGGGAATCATTTACATTGGAGGGGTTTTGCTTCTTATTGGTTTGTTCCCGTTTGGAAAAGAAATTCTCGGACAAAAAAACTGGTACAAATTCGGGAGTTTTACCATGCAGCCGGTGGAGTTTGCCAAAATAGGAACGGCACTGATGTTGTCAAACTACGTCTCAGGGCCGGAATTTAATTTAAATAACAGAAAATCATTACTCACCACTTTAGCCATTATAGGAATTCCTGCGGCTGTCGTATTGGCTATTCCGGATGTGGGATCCATGTTGGTTTTTATAGCATTTTTCATTGCATTATACCGTGAAGGTTTAAGCGGGATGCTATTCGCTGTCGGATTTCTTTTTGCAGGAGTTTTCCTGGTTTCTCTAGCTGTTCCCCCTATTTATGTAGTGATTTCGATATTGGTTATTGTAGGAGGCTGGATTGCTCTCAATTATTATAAAATGTCCTGGAATGTTATTTCAATTTCCAGCATTGTAGGATCTGTTCTTGTTTTGTGTGGCTTGGCTTTTGGTTCTCCTTATATTTTAGAAAAACTGCCAAAACACCAAAGAGAAAGAGTTGAAGTTCTTTTTAAAGGGGAGAAAGCATTTAGAGATACTTCCGGGTACAATTTGCTCTATTCGAAGACGGCAATTGGTTCAGGAGGTCTTTTAGGAAAAGGATACCGTGAAGGATCCGTTACTCAGGGAAAATTTGTTCCGGAACAGGAAACCGATTATATTTTCTGTACAGTGGGAGAAGAATGGGGCTTTGTAGGGAGTTCTGTCTTGATTCTTTGTTACATGATTTACATAGGAAGGATCTATTATCTTGCAGAACGACAAAAGTCCTCATTTAATCGTGTCTTTGGGTATTGCTTTGCTTCGATCCTTTTGATGCACTTTTCGATCAATTTAGGGATGGTAATGGGGCTCTTTCCAACAGTTGGAATTCCTTTGCCATATTTTAGTTACGGAGGAAGTTCATTGCTTGCCTTTTCTATTATGACTTTTATTTTCTTTAAACTGAACTATTCCGATAAGAATAGCTTGGTTTAACCTTAAGTAAGTCTAATCAATTATTTTACGAAATAACTACAAAAATAAATCATAAAGCTTTATGAAAGAGGCTTACATCCTAGATCAAACTTTTGAGAATATATACTTTACTCAACAACCTCTGGAGAAAGGTGAATATGATAACTGTACTTTCAGAGATTGTAGTTTTGAATATATCGATCTTTCAGGATTCAATTTTAATGATTGTGAGTTCATAGATTGTAACTTGAGTATGGTAAAACTCTTAGGAACTGCTTTTCGGGATGTTAATTTCAAAGGATGTAAAATGTTTGGGCTTCAGTTCAATGACTGCAATGAATTCGGGTTGTCTTTTAGATTTGACGAATGTTTCTTAAATAATTCTGTCTTTTATCAAACATCAATTAAGAAGACTATGTTTAAGGATTCAAAGCTTATTGAAGTTGATTTTACGGAATGTGATTTATCCGGAGCTGTATTTAATGCCTGCGATTTATCCGGAGCTGTTTTTGACAATACTAATCTTGAAAAAGCTGATTTGAGGACATCCGTTAACTATTTGATAGATCCGGCTCAGAACAGGCTTAAAAAGGCTAAATTTTCACTCTCTGAAGTTTACGGTCTTCTTTATAAGTTGAATATTGAAATTGATAAGAATAGTTAATAATATATGGATTCTTAAAACTTCGTCTGATACATTATAAGAAAAAAGCCTTCAAAATTTTGAAGGCTTTTCATTATTTAAATCAATTATTTAAAATTAAAAACTTGTTCCGTTTGATACTGGAGTTATTGCAGCTAAATTATTATAAGCCTCACCGTTTTCATTGATGATTCTTTTTGCAAATCTGAACTTAGGTCCCCAATAAGAATCGTTAAGAGAAGAAACCATTACTCCTTTTGAAGTGGCAGCATGGATAAACATTACTTCTCCGTTTTCAGAAACGCTTTCAACAATTCCTACGTGAGAAATTCTTCTGCCATGAGAGAAGAAAATCAAATCCCCTTTCTGTAAATTCTCTTTTTCTACTTTTTCTCCTTCTTGTGCCTGAGAAGATGCTACTCTTGGTAAGCTAAGACCTGCTGCTGCACCGAAAACTGAAAGAACGAAGGCTGAACAGTCAATTCCGTTTCTTGTTGTTCCTCCATATCTGTAAGGCGTTCCTAAATAAGTAGCAGCTTCAGATAAAATGTTGTCGATTGTTGTATTGTGTTTGATTGCTTTTGCAATCTCAGAATTTTTAACCGCGTTTTTCGCATTGGCAATAGATACCGCTTTTTCAGCAAGGAAAGAATCAATTAATCTTTGCTTATCAAGCTCTGCTTTCTTAGGATCGAAAGAAGCAAGTTTGGCATCTGTTTTGTATTCTTTTGTATAAGTTGCTGGTTTTGAAACTACATAATTTGTAACACAAGATTGTAATGACATTGTAGAAACTACAGCAACTAAATAAAACAAAACTCTTTTCTTCATATATATTTGATTATCCGTGTTAAAAGGAATAGTTATTTTTCAAAAGCATTACAAAAATAAAGATTCCCATAAAAAGACCCCTGATATGATAATTGTCAGGTTCTTTATTTAACACATTTTAACATATTATTTAAGTATGTTAAAGAAAAACAAACCGTAACCGCCTATTTTAGGTGAGTCTACGGTTTTTTTTATTAAGATTCTTTAACATAATTATTATAGATTATTCCTATCACAGGATTTTTATAAATTTTAAATGAAGAAAATGAATTATAATTTTTGTTAATGAAAGCTTGATTAATAGCCTGTTTAAACAATTTAACTCTAATATTCTACACTTGCTTAAATTTCAGCTTTTTTAAAATTGAGTTTTGGGGTATTGTATTCTTTTTAGGGTTAAATTTCTAAGGTTTTTAAATAAACTTATATGACATTTTAAACAAAAAAACACCCCGATAAATCGAGGAGTTTCACTAATATGGAACTTTACAAATGTTATTTTGTAAACAACATTTCTCTGTATTTTGTCATTGGCCAAAGTTCATCATCCACCATCATTTCAAGATTGTCTGATGCTTCTCTGATGATGTCGAATAAAGGTTTTACTTTGTTACAGTAAGTTTCTGCCTGTTTTTGGCTGTCTGAGACCGCTTTTGCAGCTTCTCTAGCTTTGATTAAGTCTTCAACACCAACTTTAATTTTAGATACGTTTTCAGAGATGCTTGTAATTAAGCTCATTTGCTCTTTCGCTAATGATTTGAATTCTTTATCTCCAAAGATTTCTTTAAGACCTTTTACGTTCTCGATTAATCTGTTCTGATAGTTTAAAGCTGAAGGAATAATGTGGTTTCTTGCGATATCACTTAAAACTCTTGCTTCAATATCGATAACAGTAGAATATTTTTCTAACTTAATTTCGTTTCTCGCTTCAACCTCTCTGTGCGTGAAAATTCCCATTTCTTCATAAAGGGCCAGGAATTTTTTATCCATTTCCTGCTTAAGAGCTTCCGGAGTAGTTTTTAAGTTGTTCAACCCTCTCTTTTTAGCTTCTTTTGCCCAGTCGTCAGAATATCCGTCACCTTCAAACATAATGTTTTTACACTGCTTGATGTATTCTCTCAATACGTTGAAGATCGCTTCGTCTTTTTTAAGACCTGTTTCAATTAAAGCATCAACTTCTTTTTTGAAATCGTTTAATTGTTTTGCCGCGATCGTGTTCATTACCGTCATAGATTCAGCACAGTTTGCTGCAGAACCTACCGCTCTGATCTCGAATTTATTTCCAGTAAATGCGAATGGAGAAGTTCTGTTTCTGTCAGTATTATCCAACAGAATTTCAGGAATTTTTCCTACTACATTTAATTTTAGATCTGTTTTTTCGTCCGGTGAAAGTTTTCCTTCTGTTACTTTTTCAAGCTCTTCCAATACTCTGAACAATTGGCTTCCGATGAATACAGAAATAATTGCCGGTGGAGCTTCGTTTGCACCTAATCTGTGGTCGTTACTTGCAGATGCGATACTTGCTCTCAACAAATCTGCATATTCGTGAACCGCTTTGATTGTATTTACGAAGAATGTTAAGAACTGTAAGTTTTTCTTAGGGTTTTTTCCAGGGCTTAAAAGGTTTTCTCCTGTATCTGTAGCTAAAGACCAGTTGTTGTGCTTTCCACTTCCGTTTACGCCTGCGAAAGGTTTTTCGTGGAATAAAATGTGGAAATGATGTCTGTGAGCAATTCTAGCCATTACGTCCATCAACAAAGAGTTGTGGTCAACAGCAACGTTTACTTCTTCAAACATTGGAGCCAGCTCAAATTGGTTTGGAGCCACCTCGTTGTGTCTTGTCGTTACAGGAATACCCAATTTCATACATTCGATTTCCAGCTCTTTCATGAAGTTCATTACTCTTGTAGGAATTGAACCGAAATAGTGGTCATCTAATTGCTGTCCTTTTGCAGGAGAATGTCCAAGCAAAGTTTTACCTGTTAATACAAGGTCCGGACGAGATTGATACAATGCTGAATCAACCAGGAAATATTCTTGCTCCCAACCTAAAGTAGGAGTTACTTTTGTTACATTTTTGTCGAAATACTGCATTACGTTGGTTGCAGCTTCGTCTACCGCGTTCAAAGCTCTTAAAAGAGGGGCTTTATAATCTAAAGTTTCTCCTGTGTAAGAGATAAAAATAGAAGGAATACAAAGTGTGGTTCCCATAATGAATGCCGGAGAAGTAGGATCCCAAGCTGTATAACCTCTTGCTTCGAAAGTGTTTCTGATTCCTCCGTTCGGGAAAGAAGAAGCATCAGGCTCCTGCTGAATCAATAAGTTTCCGCTGAATCTTTCGATCGCTCTCCCTCCTTCGATGGGTGTGAAGAAAGAATCGTGCTTTTCTGCAGTTGTCCCCGTCAAAGGCTGAAACCAGTGTGTGTAGTGAGTCACTCCTTTGCTCATTGCCCAGTCTTTCATAGCTACTGCTACCTGATCTGCAATGTGCCTTTGGATTTTAGTTCCTTTTTTCATTGCATCCAAAATAGATTGGAATGCTTCTTTTGTTAAATATTCTCTCATTGTTTCTTCTGAGAAAACATTCTGGCAGAATAATTCTGACAATTTCATAGGAACTTCCACAGAGTTATCTCTTCTAAAGTCCTTAAATGGTAAAGTTTCTAACGCTTTGAATCTTAAAGTTGACATATAGGTTAATTTTTTACAGGGCAAATTTACAAAAAAATATAAGATAAAATAAAAACACCCCTAAAAATATGGGGTGTTTTATTTTTTTTATTCTGTTTTTTTGTTTTTAGGGATTTTCTGGGCAGATTCCTCCAATAAGACATAAACAATCACAAGTTGATGGATCAAACTCTACAGGGCAGTTTCTCTGTTGCCATAAAGACATATTGCACCATTGTCCACAAACAGAAGCTGGTTCTGCAGGGCAAGAATTACCTTTTCCTGATACTGAGCGTAATTGCTCTCGCGTTAATTTTTTTAGATTTTTCATAGTAAATTATTTGTTGTATACCAAATGTAATGAAAAAATAAATAATAATTAATAGCATTTTTAAATAATAATTTGTGAATGTAGTATATTTGTGTGAAATTTATTTTATGACAAATTCTAGAGCAAGAGAAACTACCGAAGCAATTGAAAGACTATACATATCTATGAGACATTTGTTTTATAGGGGGTTTTTTAAGCCGAGCGGAGTTTCTGGAGAAAGCATTAGAAGTTTGTTGAAAACGATCAATCCGGAAATTTACGGTACCATGAGTGTTCCAAGCAAATTGGAATTGGATGGTTTGATGTATGTTTTAGACAGACTTCCAGAAGGTATTGAAGAATGTGCTTTCATTCATTTAACTTCAGACGAAGGTTTTGATAAAGGAAGTTTCGAGCCGATCGTTCCCAAAAAGAGAAGAAGAAACTGTTACAGAATCGACGAACACCAGATGAACATCGAAGTTCTTTTGGGGCGTTCAGAGATCTATGATATTCTTACCCACTTAACATTCTTATTCATAGAAGCAGATAAAATCAGAAATTTAGCTTTCATTCAGGAAGAAAACTGGAAGCCTACACGTGCTTTTAAAATTATCGAAGAAGTGGTAAAAGGTGAAAAGAAATTCAGCAGAAAAGAAAAAGAGGTTGCTTTGATTCACTTATCTTCTTTAATAGGAAGAACTTTTGAAGAAACGTTAAATGCTTACAATACTTTCGGAGACGATAATAATCCTGATCGTTTATTTAAGATCATCTACAACTTAGGAAAAGTAAGTTTGGAAGATGCAAAACAGACGAGGGAAAGAGAAATTCATTTCAGTGCTATTTTAAAGGAAAGAGTAGGGCATCACTATTTTGGTGAAAAATGGGCAAACAAAGTGAAGGAAGTTTTATTTGAAAACAATCTTCACATGCGTCCGTTGCATATCATTTCTGCCAATATGCACTCGGTGAAAAATATGTTGTACGCCAACGATGCATTAAAGAAAAAAGATCATAAAGAAGTAGACTACAAATTGTATGGAGATATTTCTGATAAAAAAGAACTTCGCGACAAGGTTTCGAAATACGCTTTGGAGGAGGGGATGATCTATATTAATGATAAGAGCGGAAGTAATATTGATGTTCAGATTATTGATCTAAGCAAAACGAACCTTAAAAACACGCCTTTCCATGATATTAAATTTGGAGGAGACGATGTAATTATGGTTTTTGATTATGCTTTCGGTGAACAGGCTTATGAGGTAATGGACGAATTATTAAGACCTTACGAGCATAAAGGTGAAGTTTACATGATGAAAGTAAAATCCGTTTCCATTATGGGGAAAGCAGGAATTCTGGAAGGTGGAAAAGGTGATATTATGATCCCGACTTCGCATATTTTTGAAGGAACGGCAGATAACTATCCTTTTGAAAATGCCTTGAAACTGGCGGATTTTCACGATGATGAACTGAAAGCGTTTGAAGGACCGATGATTACCGTTTTAGGAACTTCGCTTCAAAACAGAGATATTCTTTCTTATTTTATGAATACTTCATGGAAAGCAATCGGACTTGAAATGGAAGGTGCGCATTATCAAAAAGCAATTCAGGTAGCGTCTAAAATCAGACATCATATTTCACCGGATCTGTTTGTAATGTATGCTTATTATGCTTCGGATAATCCTTTGGAAACGGGAAGTACGCTTTCTTCAGGTGGTTTGGGACTTACTGGTGTAAAACCAACTTATCTGATTACCTTAAGAATCTTAGAAAAGATTTTACAAAGCGGAAAGAAAGAAGTTTCTGCTAAAAAATAATTTTAATTACAATTTAGAATATGATCCTTCAAGGTTTTAAACTTTGAAGGATTTTTTTGTTTCCCACGGATTACACAGATTTGCACAGATGTTCATGTTTAAATTAAAAAAAATATGTGCAATCATCTGTGTAATCTGTGGGAGAAATAAATTTGAATGAAAAATAATTATCTTTAAAAAAATAAAAAACAAGTGAGCTCAACATCACAATTAGCAAAAAGATTTCGGGAAGTATTATTGGATGGTTTGTGGATTGCCAATACGAATTTTAAAGATCAGCTTTCGGATGTAACTTGGGAACAGGCAACAACAAAAATTGGTTCTTTGAATACGATTGCCATGCTTACTTTTCATATCAATTATTATATTGCAGGTCTTGTGAATGTTTTTGAAGGCGGTGATCTGGAAATCAGGGATAAATATAGTTTTGACCTCCCTTCGATTCAATCTCAGGAAGAATGGGAAGAGCTTTTAAACAAACTTTGGATGGATTCTGAAAAGTTTGCTGCGTTATTAGAACAAATGCCTGATTCTAAAATGAATGAAGTTTTTGTTGATGAAAAATACGGAACATATTTAAGAAATATTGACGGGATGATTGAACATGCCTATTATCATCTGGGACAGATTATTTTGATTAAAAGGCTTTTGACGAATTAAGTATTTTTAAACCATGCAGAAAGTATCTTCTCCCTTCATCATTTTATTCCCTTTTTATGGTTTCTCACAATTTAAAATGCCCAAAGGATTTGATTTTTTCAAATAAATTGTTCGGGAAATTAAGTTTAGTAGGGAAAGAATTTGAAAAAGAATAGAGATTTAACAACTCTCGTAAAAATACATCTAAAACCACAATAAACCTCATCATAACGCCAGATTTGAGGCTTTTATTTAAATTACTTATCTTTAGAAAACTAAAAAATTTTAAATGAAAAAATCGGTTGCAATCCTATTTGCGTTTATAATTTCACAATTTCATGCTCAACAGGGGGCTTATTATCAGCAGAGTGCGAAGTACAAGATGGATATTGATGTGAACGCTGAAAAATTTACGTATCAGGGAAATCAGACTTTAGAATACACCAACAATTCTCCGGACGAGCTCAATGTTGTTTATTTTCATTTGTACTGGAATGCTTTTAAACCCAATTCCATGATGGATCAGAGAGTTGCCGGACAAGGAAAAAACGGGGATTCGAGATTGCAGAAAGATGGGATTTCAAGACTGGCTTCTATTCCGAAAGATCAGGAAGGAGCGCAAAACATTCACTGGATAAAACAAAACGGAAAAACACTGAAGTTTGAAGTTCAGGAAACGATCATGAAAGTATATCTGGCGGAACCGATTAAGCCTAATTCAACCACAACATTCACGATGGATTGGGATGCGGTTATTCCTCAACAGATCAGAAGAAGCGGAAGAAATAATAAGGAAGGTGTTGATATGACGATGACGCAATGGTATCCGAAAATTGCAGAATATGATTACGACGGCTGGGCAACATTCGATTATATCGGAAGGGAATTTCACGCGCCATTTTCAGATTTTGATGTGACGATTAAAATCAATAAAGACTATGTTATCGGAGCAGGAGGAATTCTTGAAAATCCAACAGAAGTAAAAGGCTATGATACGAATGCAAAAATAAAAGCCGATAAAAATAAAGCTACCTGGAAATGGACGGCTAAAAATATTTTAGATTTTGCTTGGGCGGCCGACAGAGATTATATTGTAAAAAGTTTTGATGTTCCAGAAGGTCCAAAGGTTTTCCTGGTGTATCAAAATAATGACAAAACTAAAGTCTGGGAGCAGGCTCAACCTTATATTACAAAATATTATCAGTTGATGAATTCCCACTTCGGAAAATATGTTTATCCGACTTACGCTTTCATTCAGGGTGGAGACGGCGGAATGGAATACGGAATGTGTACGATGATTTTAGGAGAAGCAAAAGATATTAAAGGATTGATGGGATTAATGGCTCACGAAGGCGCCCATTCATGGTATCAGCAAATGTTGGCAACAAACGAATCAATGCGTCCGTGGATGGATGAAGGGTTTACAAGCTATGCGGAAAACTATGTAGTGTATCAGTTATTTCCGGAAGATCTTCCGAATCCGTTTGCACACTCTTTGGATGCTTACAGAAATTTTATTAAAAAAGGAATTGAAGAGCCTGCAGTTTGGTTAGGAGATCATCATGATAACGGAACTTCTTATACATATGCTTCTTATGTGAAAGGAGAATTGTATTTAGTTGAGTTAGGTTACATCATGGGAGAGCGGAATCTAGCAGAAACTTTAAAGCAATATTATGATCAATGGGCAATGAAACATCCTTCTGACAGGGATTTTCTGCACATTGCTCAGAAAGTTTCGGGGATGGATCTGAAATGGTTTCAGAATTACTGGATCAATACAACAAAAACCATTGATTATGGAATTAAGGATGTAAAGTATGATGCAAAATCCACAACAGTTACATTGGTAAATAACGGACAAGTTCCGATGCCGATTGATTTTAGCATTATAACAGCAGATAAGAAGATTGTGACTTATCAGATTCCGATGAATATGACCCATACCTGGAAAGAAAAGGATATTTACGGAGATTTTAAAACAATGCCTTATTGGCCTTGGACACAGAAAGAGTATTCAATTACGGTTCCTTATACAAAATCTCAATTGTCTGCATTAGGAATTGATTTTAGCCAAAGAATGGCAGATATCAATTTGCAGGACAATTTTGTTGAGGTGAAATAATAAACAATTACAATAATAAAAATTCCCGGAGAACTTTTTCCGGGAATTTTTTATTTCGAACAAAATGTTTAGAATAGCATTACATAAAGAGTTAAAAATAAGAATCACCCATCAATTTTAATGGGTGATTTTTCTGTAAGTTTAAGTTTTACTATATAAGGCAATATCTTTTAACAGAGCTTGGGCATCCTGGAATAGATGTGTACGTTAAATCAGGTCCTGGATTTAATTGGCATCCCATAGCATACATATTATCTACGCATTGCTGTGTATACCCTCCTTTTACTGTTTTTAGATTTTCTCTTGAAATTTTTTTAAGATTTTTCATAGTGATTAATAGTTTGTTTCTGTATTTTTCCTACTCTTTGTTAAGCTTTTCGGATCCCGCTTTAAATTTATCCTAAAGTAGTGAATTTAATTTGTATGATAAGAATTATTTAAAAATTTTTATAACTTAACAATAGGTGCTCAATAATTTAGTCACTTTGATTAAAAAACAATGATTTACTGTATTCCGAACTGCTGTACCATCCAATGCTTCGAATGATTTTTAATCAAATCATCTTTTATCGTGCTATCTTTGGTATTCAGGTAACTGTACACTTTAAGCGGAACAGAGTCCGGATATTCTTTTAAGCCTTGTGCAACGGTATTTTGAAATTCTTCTTTTTTATGACCGCTTTCTAATGCTTCAGCTTTATAAATATAAATAATGACAGGAATTTTTCCGAAAATATCCTTTGTTTCATTTTCAAGAATATTCATGGTCTCGATCTGGAAGTCTGGATCCGGTTCTTTTCCTACGGCTGCTGTTTTACTGATATGCTGCTGATACATTAGAAAAAGCATAAGAATATGGAGATTTTTGGTATTGGGATCGGAAACCAGTCTTTCAATTTGCTGGATGTCTTCGGGAGTCATTTCTTCCTGGTCTGCCTGGAGATTTTTTTCATAAAAAGTCGTTAAAAGATTATAAATCGTTTTATCAGATTTATCGATTTGGGATTTTTTCTTTAAGTCAGGATAAATGTCTTTAATGGAAGCTTTATTTTGGGCATAAAGAGTCAGATTGATCATTATAAAAAATACCAGAACGAGCTTTTTCATATCTGTAGGATATATTTGAGTGGTTGTGACTTTAAATATAATTAATTGTTTTAAAAAACAAAAATTTCGAAATAATTTCGAGTGTTCTAGGGGCTTGTTTTTATCAAAAATCATTAATTTTGAGCCTTAAATTAATGTGGCTTTTCTATTAGTAAGTAAGCCGGGTTGAAACATAAATCAATGAATTCAATTGTCATAAATGTTGGGAACAGCAATATCAGATTTGGACTTTTTAATGATGATAACTGTGATGTTTCATGGGTAATCAATACAAAACCTTACAGAACTGCCGATGAGTTATATGTTCAAATGGTGATGCTGTATCAAACGTATAAAATTGAACCTAAAGAAATCAGTAAAATAATTATCGGTTCCGTTGTTCCGCAGCTTACCAAAGTAATGAGTGCTGCGATCAAGAAAATACACGATATTACTCCTGTCATTGTAGACAGATCTACTCCTTCCGGGGTTCAGGCAAAGTCGAAGCAAATGGGAACAGATATTTATGCTAATCTTGTAGCGGCTCATAACCTGTATCCCGGCAGAAAAAAAATCATTCTGGATTTCGGAACTGCCCTTACTGCAAGCTGCGTTGCCGAAGATGGGGAGACATTGGGAGTGATTATAGCTCCGGGAATTGTTACTTCTCTCAATTCATTAATCAGCCAAACAGCACAGCTTCCGGAAATTGAATTAAAAAAGCCAAAAACTGTTTTGGGCTTAGATACTGTAACTTGTATGCAAAGCGGAATGGTGTATGGTTTCTTGGGAATGGTAGAAGGGTTTATAGACCGAATTAATGATGAAGTGGATGATGACTGCTTTGTAATCGCAACGGGGGGTGTTTCCCATGTTTACAAACCTTTGACAAATAAAATTCATATTGCAGACAGGTTGCATACCCTGAAAGGGCTTTATTTTTTAGGGAAAGATAAATAAAAAAGCAGCTTTATAAAAGCTGCTTTTTTATTTGATGATTACCTTTATATTATTAATAGAAAATAAGGGAATTATCTTTTGGACTTAAAAAATTCTTTTACGATTAAAGAACATTCATGTTCCATCACCCCAGTTACTATTTCCGTTTTTGGATGAAGAGAAAGGTTTTTATTGATGAATCCTCTCTGTTCGTCCCGTGCTCCGATCACTACTTTAGAAATTTGTGACCAGGAAAGGGCTCCGGAACACATTACGCAAGGTTCTAATGTCACATACAGCGTGCAGTCTTTCAAATATTTTCCACCTAAAAAATTAGCAGCAGAAGTAATGGCCTGCATTTCTGCATGGGCGGTTACATCATTTAAGGTTTCGGTAAGGTTGTGGGCTCTTGCAATGACCCTGCTGTTAGACACAATGACACAGCCAATGGGAACCTCATCTTTTTCCAGAGCAATTCCGGCTTCCTGTAAAGCCATTTTCATGTAATATTCGTCCGTAAACATTTATTCAATATTCATCGTTAAAGGAAGCTTGAAACTGAATCTTACCGATTCCCCATTCAGCGTTGCCGGAGAGAATTTCTCAGGAATAGAGTATAGCGCAATCTCGGCTTGCCTGTTGAAAGTGAAATTATCTCCCTGAGCATTTACATTGCTGATACTTCCGTCTTTTTCGACAATAAAATCAACATTGGCTTTGATTGTTTTGCTTTCGGAATATACTCCGGGTGTATAAAAAATCTGGGCAATCTCCTGTCTCAAAGCATTGATTCCTCCTGGGTAATCGGCATTTTTACTTACTGCTGAACCTCCTTTGGATTGAGTGTTGGATAATTCTACTTTATCGCCTTGATGGTTGATTTTTTTTAAATCTTCCAGATTTTTAACTTTTAATAAAGCTCCGATCATGGCAACATTTTCAATGCTGTCCATTTTTTTCATAAACAGCAGGAAATCCTGTTTTATGGATGCTTTGATCAATGTATTGGTTTCCGCGTCGAATTTCTTTTTAAACTCAGTATTGAGCATACCGCGATGCTGATTGTAAAAGTTTTTTACATTTTTAAATTCTTCTGTCTGTTGCGAAAAACAAAAAGAAGAAATAAGGCAAAACAAACAAAAGAATATAGGTTTCAAATTGAAATATTTATGTAAATGTAATCAAAAATAACCGAAATTCTTTATTCTTTTTTATTCGCTGAGGTAGCTATTCAAAGACTGTTGAAGGTGGTTCCGAATTTCATCAACTAAAGTTTTAGGTTCTAAAACTCGTACTTCTTTTCCATACGAAAGAACTTCCTGCATAAAGTCATAAGTGGGGTGGAGGAAGAATTCAAAATAAATCTCTTCAGGAGTTTCCTTCAGTTCTTTCTGAGACTGGTGAAGCGGAAAACTTTTGATGTATTCTCCCTGATGTCTGCTGCACTTCAGGACGATCTTTTCAGGATTCTGTTCGGAAAGATTCATCACACCGAACGCATTTTTAAAATGTTCCCTGAAGTTATATTTATACTTTTCCCTGAACTGTTTTTCGCTCACATCAAGATAATTGATTCGGTCCAGTCCAAAAGATTTCAGCATTTTATCTTTGGTGTCAATAGCGATCAGATACCATCTGTCTTTAGATTCTTTTAAAGCCAACGGATGAACTTTTCGGGAAGTCATCAGTTTGTTTTTGTAGTTATAATGTTCAAAAGAAACGATTCTTCTGTTTCGGATGGCAAAAAATAAGTCGTAAAAATTTTCAACCCCGGTTGGCTTTCTGCTTTCAAAGAAAATGAAATCGGCAAAGTCCGGATGGGTGTTCATCGCATTGCTTACCTGAAAAGACTCGAGCAGTTTCTGGTTGTATTCATCCACTTCCATGATCGGGCGACTCTCAATATAATACCGGTTGTCACCTTTCTTTTTATTGTGAATGGAAAGATTAAAAAGATCGGAAATTTCCCGAATATCTCTCTGTAAAGTACGGATCGAGTAACTTTTGATTTCTGCATCCTGAAATTCAAAAGAGTTGAGTAGATAGTCCTCCAGTTGCGAATAGGTAGCCGGAGAACTTTCTAATCTTTTTATAATTAAAGCATATCTTGTCAGGTAAAAATCTTTTTTCATTCGGATATATTTATGTTCCAGCTTTGCTGCGTTTTATTTTGTCGAATGGAACGTAAGCGTTTCATGGATGAATTTTATAAGACAAATATATAGGCTTAATGCGACAAAAGGTGTCGTGTTTTATTTTTTGTTGGAAAATTTTATTCCTTTATTTATAATTAAAACGATCTTCATCGGGAAAAGGGAGCTGCTCCTACCAAAGATTTATTAAAATTTCCAGTTAAAATATATTCTTTAGAATCATAATAATAAATATTGCCATGTGGTTTTTTGATAATATTATTGGTTTCTACCATCACTTCAATATCCGCTCCTCCAAAATGTTCTCCTTTACTTTTTAAATAACGCTCAGCTATGGCTAGCATTTCTTGGTCTGTTAACATGATTTTTTTTCAATTTTTGTGATTTTTTACTTTAACTATCAAAGACAACAAAAACAGCAGAAAAATATTCTGCTGTTTTTTAAGATCATATCAGTATTATTTATAATCAAATCTATCTTCGTCTGGATACCAATAAGTATCTAAAGCTGTAGACATAGTCCCGTTTTCATAAGCTTGTATATAATTTTCTAATCTCATTCTTGTACCAAAACTAACCACTCTTCCTGTATTTTTTTCTACTAAAAAGGGAGGGTTACCCGTCAATACTTTATTGAAATCTCTTGTTAAAAGAAATTCTTTAGACTGAAAATAATGAATATTACCATAAGGCTTTTTAATAGTTTCTTCATGTAATATTACGGCTTCCGTATCTTTGTCTACTCTTCTCTTTATAAAACGTTCTGCTATGGCTAGCATTTCTTGATGTGTTAGCATAAGTTGATAATATAAAATAATTTTTAAAGATTATAGTATTCGGCTTATTATTTTGTTGGCTTAAATTATAATTTCCATATATGGAATGCTAATCTAAATTATTAAAAGGGTCTTTACCATCTTCTAAATAGTGTTATAAAAATTCTGATAAACTATTTGTAAGTTTTGGAAAACTGTTTTTTTTCTGACCTTCCTGATAACCATAAACGGGCGGGTTATCTCCCTCATTTAATTTAAAAAAAGCATATATATATCCCTGATGGCTGCTAAATACAAAAATATTATTATTAATCTGGGAGATTAAGTTTATTTTACCATCCTCTTGTAATTGTTCTATTAAACCATCTTTGTTAGTGTAATTTCCAAAAACATCATCAAAGAAAATAGATTCACCGACAAAACCACCTCTTGAATAATCGTCTTTCCTATCCATATCATATCCGAAATTTTCTAGAAATTCCTTGTAACACAAAGGTAGCTTTTTTCCAATTTTTTGTTCAATATTGTTAATTTCATTTAATGAACAACCTTTATATATTGTACCCCATCCTTTTAATATTCCTTCGATGTTATTTAAATATTTCATTCTTTATAAAGATTATCATAACCTTCTTTCACTGTCATATACTCTTTGGTATAAAATTTTCGTCTGTATTCATTTTTAACTTTTAGCTATCTAAAAATAAGAAGAGAAAAACAAGCAAATTTGCCATTTATATTCCATTCTTTTAACTCATAAAACTTTTCCATTCTTTCATAATATCGATTAGCTCTTGAAGAGGCATATCAAAAGATTCATCATCATTTTTAGAGAAAAAATATGCGGTATTTTCTTGAACATCTAACTCACCACTTCCATATCCAATATCTAATGTGTCGTCAGCATACGGTTCTACTGCTTCTTCCCATGTTTTATTATTATCAATAACGGACTCCAATAAATCTATGATTTGCTGAATATTTTTAGGAAAACGATATTTTCCAATAAATAAACTTAGTAAAATAAATTTTGGGTCGTTCGGATGTACGGTTCTAAAACCATCGTCAATTTTTTTAAATTCTATTTTTTTCATTTTAATTAATTACAATATAGGCAGTTAAAACTTCTCTTGTTTCTAAGTCAATCCTCATTTCTATTTTTATTCCATTTTTTGTTTTACCAACAACTCGATTGCCTTGTTTTTCAATAATATTTCCACTTGCTTCATTTACAACGTGTCTTATTTTTTCTAAATTCCAATTAGAAGGAAAGAATGTATGTATGTCATCTTTCAGTTTCCAGATTCTTTTCTCTTCTATCCAATATTTGATAGTAGCTATACGAATAGTCTCTCCGGACGGTATTACATGAGTTGCGCTTTCTACAATTCTAACAAATTGATTATTTATTTTACCAATAATATGAGAGCCTCCCGATCCTTTTATTCTTGCCTGATAGGGTGGTTTAATACTGCTTTGTGATCGACCTTTTCCTAAAATGTACTTATATTCTTCTATAATATAATCCGGATTAGGTCTAAGTTTTCCTTTAACTTTAATCTTCTTAGGAATTTTACTGTTTACAATTTCTATTGTAATATGACCGACTTCAATATGTTCATCGAACTTGCGTCCTAAAATAAACACTGTTTCTAATAAGTTATCTAAGTATTGATCTAATGTTTGTTTATTTTTTTTTGCTTCTTTTTCCATTCTAACAAAGTAATTATCAATTTGTTCGGCAGGAATGTTTTCAGCAATTTTCACGTCGTTTCTTAGAATGTAGCATACTTTTTCACCATTCTTTATTTCAGTTCCTAATTTAATGCATTTCTTCATATTTCCTATATTATTTGTTTAAGATATTGGACACATACTAAATATTCCATTCTCTATCTTGGTAGGATGTAACCCTATTTTTTCCAAATACTCTCTTACTTTTGGACTGAAAAAATCATCATAAATTTCTTTCACAAAATTTTTCACTTTTCCACCAAGATTAAAAATATCATCAATCCATTTTGATAATTGTTTGAATAGAGCTTTACTACCTTCTTTTAGCTTTTTAATAATAAAACGGATAAATTCAATACCCATTGAAAATGTATCACTTGCCGTTTTTACAGCCGCGGCTACAGTTTTACTAAGATTCTGTAAAGGATTTTTCATGAAAGAAGCAACGCCTTCAAAAAGTTTTACAACATCTGCAACGCCGCCTGTAAGGAATGTTTCCAGAACAATGTCTATAATCATCCCGATAATATACCCTAAATAATAAAAGACCTGTTCTAGGGAGACTTCTACGGAACTTTTTGTTAACCATTGATAAAGTTTGTATGCTGCCTGTACCTCGAAAACGACTGTATTCACAATGAAATCTGAAATATCGAAATTTCTTATACTTTCAATTATACCTTCTATTATTTCAAGAAAATATTCAATAAAAAGCATAAAATCATCAGAGGCTTCTTTTTTTATTTTATCCCATTCTGCTTTTGCCTTGAAGAAGAAGCCAATAAGAGAAAAAATACCTGCAATAACATCTATTAAACTGTTATATATTCCACATACCAAAGCATTTGCAGTTGTAAAATTTTTATAGATAATTGCCTGAAGAGAAGGCAAAGAGCTTTTCAAAGATTTCTTTACATTGACTATTTTATTGAAAAATCCATTAATTTCGACATTCAGGACGTTGTAAATAGATTTTGGTAAATATGATTCCATACCAGTGATCATGGATTTGAAATTTTTCCGGGTACCTTCTACCAGTTCGAAAAGATTATCAAAAATTCCAGATACTACTTTTTGACTATTTAGAACATTTTCATTTGGCGTACCATTTTTATGCTCATAAAAAGGCTTTATGGTTTCCCAAACACTTTGAGGAATTAGTTTTGGGTTATACTCTCCTTTTTCTGTTTTAGGATTCCATCCGGATTCGTCTATTTTAAGATTCTCTATACCTTTTGCTATACTTGTAAAATAATTTGCTCCTTGCTCAAATATTTCATTCGTGAAAAAATCGAATATATCCGAAATAGGTGATTTTATAATTTTCATCAACCAGTTTAAAAAGCTTTTTTTATTGGCTAGAACTTTTTTTTCCAAGAGACTTCTCATTTCTTTTGGAGAAATTGTGATATTATGATCTCGTACAAAATTCAGAACTTCAGCGAATGGTACTTTTTTAGGGTCAGTTAAATCTTTTGAGACTTTCATTCTCGCTATTGTGTATAAATTATACTTATCATCTATTTCCATAAATAGAATAATAGTTTTATCTGTAGGCTCTTGGATTTGTCGGAATCTCTCTAATAAAAAAACTCCGTCTTTGCTGGCAAAAAGTTTAACAGTAATGTCTCCGAAAATCCCTTTATAATATTTATAAACTAGTATTTCTTCAATTTGTTGTTCTTTAATAGGATCTGTCTCGTCTGTATAAACCTCATATCCTTCAGATTTGATTAAAGGTTTCCCTCCGAAAAATTGATCAGCCATTTGTTGAGTAGTAAGTTTTTCATTTTTATTTGAATTTTCTAAATCGAATGCCGCCCAATTGTTTTTTGAGTACTCTTTAAAGGATGGTTTGTTATTTATTTCTAAGCTCATTTTGTGATTTTTGATGTTAATAGAAAGGCAGAGTTTTTAGGCTCTGCCAATTTTGATTAATTAAATGAGGTATTTTTTTAATTATATACTCTTATTTCCATCATTCCTAAAGGGATAATTAGCTCCAAGCCTTCACCCGAAGAAAAATTAATTTCTGTATCAGATGGGAAACTATATACTATGCTATTGAACATGGTATAAGGTTCAAAAGACACATTAATTGAAACAACTGTTTTATCACTTACGAAGTGTCCTCCCGTTAAAAGACCTTTATATGCTCCTGTAGCTGTTTTACTCCAGGTAATACTACCTAAATTGTTCTCAAGGACGGTAGTAATTAAATTATAAGAAGAATCTGTTTGTAATTTCGCGACATAAACTTTATAATTCCTGACTTCTGCCAAGGCATGCATTTTTAAATCACCATTGGCATCAATTGCATAATCTGTATAAGTCGTGGAGCCTGGTGCTGCTACCTGATAAATCACATCTACTTCTCTTTCTCCTTCCGGGGGTAATGCATTTACTCTTATAATTTTTCCAATATTGGACATTGTTGTTTGTTTTTTTTAGTTAATAATTTGATTGAAGACAAAGTTTCCTATGATGCACTCATTATTATATTTGGAAGAGCTGAATTAGGAGACTTTGAATAAAAGGATATTTACCAGACGTCTAAAGTCGGCGACAGTATTTATATAATTGAAACATTTGCATTTTCAGATATTTTCAATAGTTTTCCGCCACCCCAAGACATGTATACAGCTGTTTTACCAGATGAAACGACATCTATCATACCATATCCTTCTACACCTACTCTTAAATCAGCACCAGATCCTGATACATTTGAGAATTGATAATATTGATTATCTCTTAAATGAGTGATATTGACAGATCCGTTTGAACTACCATCGAAAATGATATTGTATTTTTTAATACTTGTGTCATCCAGATCAATAGGATTGCTATCTATTAGTTTATATACTTCTAAGAATTTAAAGTCATCGTTGTCATTAACAACATGTGCTAAATTGGCGGCTAACTGTTCTAGGTTTACGGCATGATCTCCACTTGTTGCAGCAGGAATAGATGGACTAGAACTAAATGTTTTATTGCCATTAATTGTTTCATCCCCTTCAGTATTCACAAATCTTTCATCTGATGCAGCCTGATTGAAATAGTTTTGCTGTAGAAGATCTGTTACATAAGATTCTGTAGCATAATTCACGTTATTGCCAGATAAAACTCTACCTTTCGCATCAACATTTACATTATTGTAAGTTCCCGCAGAAACTCCCGAATTCGCTAAGGTCATAGCAATACCAACATTTCCTGATCCGTCAACAGAAGCTGATCCGGTTACATCGCCTATGTAAGATAATGTTCTAGGTGTTGTCCATTTTGTGGAAGCTAAAACGTTTTTCGTGCCATCTGAAGTATTATCTACATTTGATAATCCAAGATCTGATTTACTTAAGTTAACAACTCCTGTTTGTCCGTTTATGGATTGAACAGCTCCAGATGAAATCTGAATATAACTTGAACCTCCCCAACGATAGGTAAGATTTGTATCAATTGCTACATATATTTTTCCTGATTCGCCTGTTGCTGGAAAAGATGCAAGATTTGCAAATTCCAATACATCGTCTACATAGCTTGGTAAATATGCTGAGGATATTTTGGCATCTGAACCTAAGGGAGCAAAGCCATTTGCTATACCTCTTTGAGCTTCTGTTATCGCATTACTACCATTCACAGCCAAAGCACCCGAAACAGATAATCCTGAATTAGTGATAACAACTCTAGTTATGCCATTATTAATAAAAGTATGATTTCCTAATGTTGTATAATAAACATTTGGAATATCATCATTTCCAAAAACCAATACATTTACATTATTAGCATTAAAAACCTGATTTCCCGTTATTCCATTAGATGAAAATATATTCCCATTAAATTCAAATGCTGAAATAACTCCAGTAGTACTTAGATTATTAGTTCCTAAAATAACATTTGAGTTAAACGCAATTGTAGAATCTTGAATTAGCATTTTTTGAACGCCATTTCTGTAAATTCCATAATCTTTATCATTCACCGTTCCCGTAAAGAATCCTGATCCCATTGATTGCAAGAATCCTCTAGCATTTGTTGTAGCATCAGCATCTAATATCCATTCGGTTGAAATACCAGTAAATCTTTTAGTACTAAAAATGTCTACATTTCCTGATATTGGAACATAATCTGCTGGATTGAAATTACCTCCATGCCAAACGTTATTCCCATTTACTGATAATGCACCATTAACGCCTAATCCACTTGAACTAAATGATCCTACATTAACACCATTTACCATAAAATAATGTGATGTATGCGTTTGATAATAAACAGAATTTAAAGCGTTATTTCCAAAATATATTTCTGTGGAGTTTGTCGCTATAAATGTATTACCTGCTAATATTCCTGAATTAAAGGTATTACTCCAAACTGCACTTGATGCTGTAAATGCTTTAGTAATTATATTGCCTGAATCAGTAAATTCAATTTGATTAGCCCAATCAAAATCATCAGCATTATTACTTAAAGAAGGCGCAAAAATTAAATTATTTGATGATGGTTTATGAAATACCCATGATTTATAATTTATATTTTTAAATGTAAATGGCGTTGTCGAATAATAAGATTTTGATGCAGATATATTCTGATCTGTGCTTAAAGTCTGATAAGACCCTAAATCTGATTGGCTTGCAGGATTTGGTAAATTCACATTATCCCAAAGTTGTCTGAATGGTATGTCTGTTGGATTACCACCCCCAGAAAAATACCAGTTTCTATGAGATAAAGAACCATTAGTTTCATGAAAAAACTCAGAAGTAAATGCCCTGCTTGACATCTTTAAAAAATTACCATATCCACTGTTATTAGGGAAATTAGTATTACCTGTTCCGTTGCCTAGTTCTAATGAAATAATTTCACTTTTTTGACTTCCTAAATTGTTAGCGTCTATATTGGACTGAAATCCATTACTTCTATTAACTAAACCATCGGTATAGGCAATAGACCAGTAATTAGAATTACTTGTGGTGGTATAAATTACATAATCATTTGTAATGTAAAGATTTTTATTAGATTCTACATGTGTAGGTCTAACTTCAAAAATAGTTGATCCATTAGCTTGCAGCTGTATACCCAAACTAGCATTTGCATTTATTTTAATTGGTGAACCATAGTTTTCTATATTGTCGTAGATAAGTTTATCAGTTCCACCTTTTGCAGAAATACTATTAGCTCTAACTAAACCAGTATTTCCGTCAATGTCAAACATTCTATTGTAAGTAATACCTCCATCCGTGGAAAAATCAAAACCAAACTTAACATCAGAGGATGAACTATCTCCTCCTCTAACAGTACCATATTTCCAACAACTATTGTAAAAAGTATTTACCCATCCAGATACTATATTACCATTGCCAGATGTTGTATTAAATGATTGAGTGTTATTTTGATTAGACGACTCATTACCATATATAGTAAGTTTGGCAGTTTGTGAAAAATATTTATCCGCTATAATAGCTTGAGGCGTATTTATTGTTACATAATTTGTTGGATTAAAATTATGTGTAGTCCAAATTGTACCAGGACCAACTCCATTTTTCCAATGAATTATATCATTTGTAGATTCTATTCTAAAAGTTGGCAGTGATGTATTACCTGCATAAATTGTATCAGTTGATGCTGACATAATTTGATCTCCAGCAAGACCTGCATATCCAAAATAAGGAGATTTGAAAAATGGAGCTGTTAATGCTCCAGTCATAGTATCACCTGACTTATTCACATAATTTCCTAATTGTGATGACAGAGCAAAATCAGATATTAATTTACTTCCTCCACCACCTAGCAAAATCCAATTATCATCATAACCATCTTTAATGAAAGCAGCAGCTTTAATTTGTCTATACCCTGAATTAGGATCAAGAAAATGATAACCATCCTCTTTAAATTTAAGTTGTCCTGCTACTACACCAGATTTATTAAATGTTACCGCAGGATTTGAACCATCAATACTAACGATTCTTAATGTGTTATTACCATAATTATTCCCACCCGAAGTAATAAAGTTTTTGAATCCGGTAATATCTTGTCCAGTTGTCTTATCAACAAAATCTGATATAAGTTTATGCCCTCCTCCTCCTGTTAGTACATACGAATCTGATGAACCATCTTTATTAAATCCTTTTGCAGTCAAGTAAATATAGTCTGAATCACTAATATTTCTAAAAGAAAATTGATTTGGATCTCTCAAACTTATCGTTCCTGCATGGCTTCCAGGTTGATGAAATGCTATTGTTGGATAAGCACCTATTGTTTGATTACCATTAACCATAATGGCTGCTCCTGTATAAGTATTATTAGTAGCCCCATTAAATGTTTTTCTAGCTTCAACAGTTTGTTCAGTATTTATAGTAACATAATTCGTAAGATCAACAGTTTCTGATAACTTATCCCATCCAGGAGTTCCTGTATTATTTAGATTAAGTACCCAGACATAATTAGCTCCTGTATCTAATATATTCCATACGTCGCCTTCTGTATTTCCAGTAGTTGGTAATGAAGCAAAATTAGCTACAGAACCTTTAGGTCTATATACCGCAGAAAGTTTAGCATCTACTTCAGCTTTATTATATGTCTCTGATTTAGTATAATAGTTTGTTAAAGTACTATTTAGAGCAGGTTGTGAAGTGAAATTATCCGCTACAAATTTTTTTTGTACATAATGCTCATCACTTGTTGGAGGGATGTAATGGTCTCCTTTTAGACCGGATGTATCAAGAATGGCAGAAAATTGTTCATCTGATATTGTTGCTGATATTTCTATACCATTATCATAATGTATATGGATAGAAGAAGAGCTATTTTCTGAGCTGTTATGTGATTTGGCAAGTATACTATCATCTTCTTGAATCGCTAAAACAGCTTCAGAGGTATCAGGAGTATTTGAAACAAATCCAACACTTCCGTCTTCACTTGGATCTACTTCTATATTTTTGGTTAAAGGTTTGCCTTCTTCTGTTCCTGTTAATGGAATGTAAGATGGTGTTTTTAGATCACCATTAGCATCAATAGCATAGTCTTTATAAGTAGCTGCACCTGGTGCAGCTACTTGGTAAATAACATTGTTTTCTCTTTTGTCGGGAGGTGGTAATGCGTTTACTCTTATAATTTTTCCTATATCGGACATTGTTTTTTTATTTTTTTTAGTTAAACCCAGTTTCCTGTAATGACACTCTCGCTATTTTGAGATTGTATGCCCAGAAGATTCTCGTTTTTTTCAAAATTGAATTTGGTCTCGGTAATGACTTCAGACGGAACTTCAAAATCATCAGGATTTTCGGTTGTAAATGGTAGTGCATGAGCGACTTTCAATCCGATACTTTCTGCCTGAAGGATATTCAATGTGGTAGGGAGTCTTGTTAACCAAGCTTTTCCTTGTTTTTCTCCTTTTGGCTGTTTCATTTCATCAACAATTGACAGGTAAAGTTCATCACCGATTACAGGGACTTCGCCGCCATTCCAGATTTTTCCGGTCGCTAAATAGAATTGTACAACATCTTCAAATCCAGGACGAACCGTTACGATCACTCTTGCCATTCCACTTTGTAGAAAAGCTCGGAATAAAGGATCTGTATTTTCAGACAGATAAAGGTCTGCCCAGTTTTGCTTATTTCCCCAATAATAAGGATATAGATAATAAGAAAGATTATCCCATTCAAAAGCTTGTTCCATAAATTTTACGAAAGCTGTATACTTATCTAATTTTGAAGAAAGAGTTGTTTCATAATCTTTAAAAGTACTTCCTTGGGTCAATCCGGATAAACCATAACCATGTGTAGAATCTGTTGCTCTGTCTGCCATATAGGAAATACAGTTTTTACGCAATACAGTATTTTCAATCTGTCTGTAGAAATTAGGATTTGAATCTTTTATTTCCACTGCCTTGCTTTGCTCTTCTGCAAGTTTGTTATTGTAATCTACTAAAGCTTCTTCATAAGCATCAATGATGGCCTTAAAGGCTTTTTGCTGCCAAGCAACTTTAGCTTCTTGGGTAAGTTCACAATAAATAGAAATGTTAATATATGAAGTATAATAGCTGGATGAATATGCAGTAATAGGGATACTTTTTCTAAATTCCTGGGTAAAAGAAGTATATCCTTGTCCTTCATATCTTCCTCCGTTTTGCATCCCTCCAAAAGAAACAAAAATAACATCTCCTGCACTTGCCGTTAATCCTCTTCCATTATTAAGGTTTTCCATTCCCGAAAGCCATGCTTTTGCTTTTTTTGCGGCATAACCGTCAGGAATTGTTAAATTATCTTTATCACTAAAAAATAGAGCTTTAGGATCCGCTCCACTAAAAGATAATCCTTTACCTAAAGTAATACTGCTGTCCGGTTTTTGATCTATTTCAACATTATATTTACTTGACCAGTATTTTAGTTTTGTTTCATCAGTTAAATCACCATAATTTGCAACTTGCATATTTCCGACTGCTCTTGGGTCTTCGGGCTTAATTAATGAAGTCTGAGAGGCCCTTTTATCTGTTGTCATTCCCAAGGTATGAAGCTTAGCAGGCTCCGGAATCATAAATTCAAACATCATTCGTTTACCATAGTTATAAATTTGATTTTTCATCAATTTATCAACCCATCGGTAAACACCTACTACATGTTTATCTCCTTTTCTATTATCAAATCCATGAGAATTATTCTCTTCAAATTCATCAATAATTTTTTCGATTCTTTCTTCATGTATTTTAGTTACAATCCTGTCCATGGCTCTGGAGGTAATATCCTGAGCTTGTGTTACCGCCTGTCTTGTGCTTTCTTCTTTTGAGTTGTGAGTGGCATAGTTTGCAGCAATTCCAGTAGTAAAGCTTCCGTTTTCTCCAGGTGTTTTCCATGAAGCATCGAAATGAGTACTTAGATTCATATCTCTGGCTTCTTGTGCTATTTTCGAAATCTCACTCTGCATTTCATAACGATTGGCAGTCGTTGTATCAGTAAGTTGCTCTTTTTCTGTATCTGTAGATGAGGTTGTGGTATTTTCGCTCCTTCTTAGTCTTCTGGTAGACTTTTCACGATATTCTCTCGCCATTACGTTTTCAATGTTTGCAACTTCACCCTCTACATAAGCATGAGTACTTTGCTCAACTTTCAAATAATCTGCAACCCCAATATTTTTGAATCCAAATCCTGATGGAATAAAGCTATTTTCTTCATCAACAGCTACTGGTGGTTCTCCCTCTTTAACTTCAAGTTCAAACGCGCCTGAGCTACATGCTCTTGCTTGAATTCCTGGCACCAGAATTTCCGTGCTTCTCCCGTTAGAAAAAACAATTTTTACTCTCAAAGTAGCATCCTGAATACTGTAAAAATCTACTCCTGGGTAATGCATATCACTCAAGAAAATGGTATTTCCCGTTCTTGATTTCACAAAGTAATCACTATCAATACTTGTCGTCGAATTCTTGGGAATCAAATTATAAGAAATATAGCTCACATCCCATGATGAATCAGGAACAGTTAAAGCCAAATCTTGAGTATATGCTTTATAAACAAATTTAGGACAAACCTGATAGGTAAAAGGAACAGAAACTGTTCTTGCGACGGGAACAATTATACCGCCAATACTTGTGTAAGTTTCTTCACTTCCTTGCGTATTTTCAAGAATGATATTATTAAGCTTTTCTACAGCTTCATTGATTGCTGAAGTGATTTCTGCAAATGTATTTCTGCCTTCCAATGATGTTTCAAGATCGGCAATATCTTGTTCCGAAGAACGTTCGATGCTTGTTTCAGTTCGGTCAAATTTATGACCTAAAACATCAAGTAATGCTTCAAGATTTTCCTGTTTTAATGAACTAACTAAAGATGATGCAGCTATTTCATCTCTGAAATTAAATTCAAAAGTTGGAAGTTTAGGAAACGGAATTTGTTTCGGTTTTTGGCAGGGATCTTCCGGATTATATTCAGTTCCGGGAGATCTTACTCCACAATATTCAGTCCTTGCTGCTTCAACAGATTCATTATATTCCTGAATAAGAGGTTCTATTCTTGTCTGATGAGCTTCATTTTGAGTTTTATACTCTGCTTGATATTCTTTATGATATTGTTTTTGAACAATAGAAAGATTTTTATTCAAGCTCTCGATTCTGCTAAGTTTTGTTTTCGCTGCAGAAATTGCCTGTTGCTGTTTCATTTCCTCTGTCGGAAAACTTTCTTTTACTGCACTGTCAGCAACTCTTGAAGCGATTTGAGATAAAGAAGAACTTGCATCTACCATTAGCTCTTTTGGAAGGACTACTCTTGCCGTTACTGCCAATTTGAAATCTTCTTCATTAGTTGCGGATAAAGTATGCATAGCCAATAGCATTTGCATAATAACTTCCTTGATGTAAAAATCTTTTTGTGTAACAACCTGGTAAATTAAGTTATTCCATAACTGAGTGAACTCAGGAAGCGCATAAACAGGAGGAAATATTTCCTCTCTCTTAGTAACAAATTCTGTATAAGTGGAGGTACTTTTATGTCTGGCTAACCATGTTGCGAAATTATAAAGATCACCAAAGTCATTTTTCAGATAATTGACATCATTAATACATTCAGAAGTCACTTTGTAATCTGCTGCATATCTCTTTAAAAGATCTTTTTTGGTTCCGGTTCCTGTCGTAACGGGGATATAAAAATGGTTATCCGCTTTTAAAACATCCGGAATTAAAATAAACCTTTTGTCTTGATCTTTGTCATCAGAAAGTTGAGGACTTCTCAAACTTACAAATCTGAAAAGCGTTTGTGTTGGTGTGTTTTCTGCAATTGGCATTGCAGGAGTTTCGTTTTCTGCCATTTTGTAATTTTTTGGTTATAAAAGTTAATATTGAAGCTTATTTCCATTAAGAAGCTCCTGTTGTTAGTGGTTTCAGGCAAAGTGTTTCACCTTTTGTTTACATTTTTGTTTCATGGTATTCTGTTTTTTAGTTTGATTTTTAAGCACAGTTCTAGCTGTCCAACATGGTGTGAATGGTGAATTCAAAGGGTGTTTGAAATGTTTATTGAATGGATTGGTGTGTTATGTGAGTATAGAAGAAATCGTTGGAAGTTTCTGAACTGTGCTAAAAAACAAGATTAATACATATCTTCTTCAAGAATATCTTTCTCAAAATCTTCCCGGAAAAAATTTTCGAGGTCATTAAGATAATTGTCGTAATCGATCTCAATATTTTCAATATCGCTCCATTCTATTGTATAAATACTTTCATTGAAAGAGGTTTGCGAATTGGATTTTGATATTTCCATGCCTTGTTGTTTGAGTTTTTCATTAAGGTTTGAACAGAATTTTGGCTGTTCATCATTAGGGAATGTTGAATTCAAAAAGTTATGTTTTAGTTTTTAGTAATGAATTTTTGTGTTTTTATTTATACTTCAAAAGTAGGGGTGGAAGGCGACAAAACTTGACGTGTCTAAAAAATTTTATGAGAAATAATTATCTTTTTTTTAAGTGTTTCTAAATCAGAATGAAAATATAAGCTACTATAATAAGTATAATCAAAATAGCTTATATTAGTAATTTATAAGTTAAAAAGCTTATATTTTGTTTTTAATCAGTTTTTGGACAATTTGATTCAGTATTTCCTTGTTATCATCAATATACTGCAGTCCAGCCTGTACCAGATTCTCAATATTTGATCTTTTTACATTGTCCATTGCTGGAGAAGCATTTTTTAGCGAAGGATTTAGTCGGTAATAATTTTTTTGGTTTCTTATTCCCAAAGTCTGGAACATTTGACAAAGCTGATAATCTACAGTTTCAGCATTTGCCGACATTAAAATATCAATAATAGGATTTACCCAGCCGATTTTACCAGCTTTTTGCAGCTTTTTAAAAGAATAGGATTTCGCTTCAATTCCGGTTCCGATCGAAACAATAATCATATCATTTACGCTTGGATGATTGGCTTTCTGATGGTTTTTCAATACTTCGGCAAAAGGAATTTTTCTGGCTTCGGCATAAGCACAAAGTGAAGGATTATTGGCAAACATTCCACCATCAATTAAACTGAAGATTTGTCCGTACATTGATCTGATCTGAACCGGTGTAAAATAAGTTGGTGCAGCAGAAGTGGCCCTGCAAACATCTTTCACATAAAAATTATCAGTGCTTAAATGAGCATTCCATGAGTTGAATAATTTGGCTCTTCTGTTTTCGATGTCATAGCTGGTTATCAAGCATGGTTTTATGAGTTCCTTAAGCTCTAAATTTCCGAAAAAGTCATTTAGATTATTTTCAAGGGCTTCCTGTGAGATTTTTTCATTCAGCAACCCGAAAGGATTCACCAGACGCTCCCAGAAAGATACCTGAAATATATCTCCCCCTTTTTCGGCATATAATTCCAATCCTTTTTGGATAGAATATTTTGCCTTCCGGTGTTCATCGGGACATAGAATAATAGACGCAATCAGCCCCCCTGTGCTGCTTCCCGCAACAAGGTCGAAATAATCGCCAAGTTTTGCAGCAGGATGGTCATGCAACTGCAGCTGCTCTTCCATATAACGCAGAATAATACAAGTGATAATTCCTCTGATTCCGCCACCGTCTAAAGAAAGAATGGTTGTCTTTTTCATATGATTTTTTGTTTTTTCCCAGAACTACTTTATTCCTTTAGGCAAGTAAAACCAATAATTTTTGAGAAATAATTATTGGTTTTAACTTATTATAAAAGATATTTTAGTTGTTTTTCTATATAGTAAAAATAGTTCGGGAAGGCGACAGAACGTGTCGTATTAAAATAATTTTAAATAAAAATCAGCCTAAAAAATCACATAATTTTCTTTATCACGGGGCATTTTAATCAACGTTCTCCAGCTCGTTTTCACCAGACCTTTCTGGGTTGGAATATTCTTCTTTTCAAAATGGGGAAGATCTTTAAAAGTCTTCCAGTTTCCGCCCCAGTCCCAGCCGTGTTTTGCGAAAATTTTCACACACTCGTACCAATCGGCAACCTGGTCATTATCCCAGTCTTTTACGGTGTCCCAGCTTGCTATTTTTCCGTCAATGATCAGACAGATATCAACAGCAAGTCCATAATTATGTATGCTTTGTCCGGCTTTGGCATTGGTTACTTTTTTTCCTGAAGTAATTCTTCCGATGGCATACAGTTTTTCCTGTTCTTCAAAGCTTCTTAAGCCTTGTGTAATTCTTACTTTGGCTCTCCCGGTTAAGACTTCATCACACTCTTTAATAATCTGTTTCACTTCCTCTCTTACGAAGGGATGAAGTTTTTCAATTCTCTGTATCGTTATTTTATCCATAATATCAACTTTTTAGCGTTTTTAGAAACCAAAATTAAGCCTGCATAGCGACAAAACTTGACGTATTTTAAATAAATTAATGTTGTGTAAATCAGTTCTTTAATTTAGTTTTAAAATTTTAAATAATTACAATTTTCTATTTTAAAAATCATAATTTTGTGTATTGAAATGTTCCGTTTTGAATCATGTATGCTTTAGTAGATTGCAACAATTTTTTCGTTTCCTGTGAAAGAACGCTGGATCCGGATCTCGAAAATAAACCCGTTGTGGTACTCTCCAACAACGACGGGTGCGTTGTGTCCAGAAGCAAGGAAGCAAAAGATCTTGGAATTCCGATGGCAGCTCCGGCTTTCAAATATAAAGAGCTTTTTAAAGAATATGACGTAAAGAGCTTTTCTGCAAAATTTGAATTATATAATGCCAAAAGCCAGGAAGTGATAAATATTGCCAAATCATATGTGGTAGAGCATGAGGTTTATAGTATTGATGAGCTATTTTTAAATCTTACCGGGTTTAAATACATCAATATATATGACTATTGTGTTGAAATTAAGGATAAGATTAAAAAAGAAGTCAATATTCCTGTAAGCATAGGAATCGCTCCTACAAAAACGCTTTGTAAGGTTGCCAACAGAATCGTAAAAAAAGATCCTGAAAGATTCAATGGTGTTTTTGCTTTAGATACTCCTGAAAAAATTGAAAAAGCTTTAAAATGGCTGAATATTGGAGATGTTTGGGGAATTGGAAGACGTCTTACTGTTAAAATGCAGGATAATGGAGTTTTCAAAGCCTGGGATCTATTACAGAAACCGGAAATGTGGGTTCGCAATATCATGGGAATTCACGGAGTAAGAATGGTGAATGAACTGAAAGGAATCCGCCAGCTGGAACTGGATGCTCCGTCTCCGAAAAAATCGATTGCGGTGACCAGAAGTTTTATGGAAATGCTGACAAAAAAAGAAGAAGTTCGGGAACGTGTAGAAACTTTTGGGATGTATTGTTCGGAGCGTTTAAGAAAGCAAAATACCTGCTGTAAAATGGTGACGGTTTTTGTGCAGACCAACCGTTTCAGAAAAGACCTGCCCGAATACAGAAAAGCGATGACCCAAATCCTTCCTAATCCTACCAACTCTTCAATTTTGATAGGGAGAGTGGTGAATGAACTATTTGAAGCCATTTATAAAGATGGTTTTCATTACAAAAGAGCAGGTGTTTTTGTGAATGATTTCGTTCCTGAAGATCAAAGGCAGATCAGTTTTTTTGAAGAGGATATTCAAAATCAGCATTTACCGGTAATGAAGGCAATGGATGCCATGAACAAAAAATTCGGAAAAGATAAAGTACGCCTCGGAAGCATGAGTGGGCAAAATACTTTCGGACGCGCAAAATTATCTCCGGAATATGAAGCATTTTTAAAAAATAATACGCTTCCTGAAGCCAATTTCAGATTCCACTAAGATTTTAGTTGAAAATAACAATGTATCTAAATATCTTAAAACGGGTGCTTATTTTTTCATATACTTCCAGTTTCTCGCTTTTCCCTCAGAAAGCCATTCTATAGCCTGTTCCATTCGTTTATTTCGGGTAGCTTCTGTTTTGGCCTCTGTAAGCCAGTTGATATATTCTTTTCTGAATGATGGAGAACCTTTGGCAAATACTTCTGATGCTTTTTTATTTTGTTTTAAAGCATTCTGAAAATAATCGGGAACTTCAGTTTCTGTTTTTAACGGAGCTGCCTTTTTCATGGTAACCCCCATATCGGTAAGTTCTATTGCTTCAAGAATCATTTTTTTAAGCAATGGTTTTGAGGGAAGATCTTCGATTTTTGTAATTTTTCCCAGGCTGAACATATTGGTTTGCTCAACGTCGGTTTCGATGTTTTTAAGCGTTTTCATTTCATGATGAAGCCAAAATCCCAAACTGCAATACTGTTTAAACGAAACCATAGAGCAAAGAATTTTTCCTTTGTACATAAAAGTGGGAAACTTCCATTTGATGGTTTCTTCCGTATGGGAACATGTCTCATGAACGGTTTCACGAATATGATTTAAAATAGGTTTTGCAAAATCCTGAGAATTCTCAATATATTCATCAACTTTTGTATTGTATTTTTCCATAGATCCTACTGAAATAATGATACGGTTTCATTCACGAGAAATTTCACCTGATCCGGTCTTCCTCTGTCGGTTTTGGGAAGATTGTTGTAGCTTCCTGTTCTTACGATGACCATATTATGTTCCGGGATCATGATGATATATTGTCCCTGAAGTCCCAGGAAATAATAATGCTTTATGGGATTGTCATTGTTAATCCAAAATCCCATTCCGTAGATATCCTCAGATTTTTTAGTCGGAGTTTTCATTTGATTAATAAAATTAAGATTTAAGATCTGTTCACCGTAAGCTCTCCCATTATCTAAAAACAATTGTCCCAGTTTTGCAAAATCTCTTGCGTTAGAATGAATACAACAATAGGTTTTCTCCATTCCGCTGTCATCAGTACTCCATTCTGCATTTTGCTCCATTCCTAACGGAATCCAGAATTTCTCTGATAAATAGCTTGCTAACGATTGACCGACGGCTTTTCTTACGGCAAATCCTAAAAGTTGGGTAGAACCGCTCTGATATTCAAATTTTGTACCCGGATTTTCTTTGAAATTCCTTGAAAAAGTAGCATCAATAAGACTCTTTCCATAATACGCTTTTGCATTGGGCAAAAAAGGATTTTTATAATCTTCATCCCAATTCAGACCTGCTTCCATTTGGGCTAAATTTCTAAGCGTCAATTGATCTCCGAACTCTTTATGCTTAAATTCTTCAAAATAATCGGAGAATTTATCATCAATACTTTTTATTTTACCTTCCTCCAGAGCTTTTCCTAAAAGCATTACAGTGACTGCTTTAGCCATAGAAAAAGAATTGGTTTTTGAAAGCTGATTATAACCGTTCCAATACTGTTCGTGAACCAGTTTTCCGTTTTTTACGACAAGAAAAGAAGCGGTATTAGACTGAGTCAAATCATCAACTATGTTTTTCGGTAATGTTGTTTTGTTGTATTCTGGTGCTTCTTCCCAAAGTTCTGGTGTTTTTGTGGCGATGAGGTTGCTGGAAAATAACTTACCATCGTCGATATTGGCACTGGATTTCCCGCGCAGATAGGTTTTTGAAATTCCATTAAAAAGATAGGCATACCCTGAAAGGTACATGATGATCGCCAAAGCAATAATACCTGTAATGAAGTAGAAGAAGATTATCATACAATTTGATCTTTAACAAATTTAAAATAATTTTAAAAACATGAAACGAAATGATTTATTTTTGTGAGAATATGATGTAATATGATGAAAAAAATTGTTACTTTTTTACTTCTTTATGCTGTTGTAATGTGTTTCGGGCAGGCTTATAAACCTATTGATACAGCAGATTATCTTAAAAGAAAAGAATTTCTTAAAAGCTTTGCCGCCAATAATGAAAACCTGATCACGAAAAGTAAAAATACCTATTCAGGAAAGAGAGGAAGTGAACTGTCACAAATCTATAAAGATCTTGAAAAAGACTTTGAAAAACAGGTTAAAAATAAAGACTTTGTTTTCAATTCTGTGTTCGAAGGAAAAGTGAAAAGTCTGATTGGCCGTTTAAAGAAGAATAATCCTCAGATTCCACAGGATTTAACGATTCTTGTTGCGAAAGATAATACGCCGAATGCATACTGCTTTGCAGATGGAGTTTTTGTAATCAATATGGGACTTTTTAGCTGGCTGGATAATGATGATCAGCTTGGAGCGGTAATCTCCCATGAATTGGGGCACAAAATATCTGAACATTCCCTGAAAACGTTTCTGCAGATGATTGATCAGGATCAGCTGGACAGAATTACACTGCAGGATATTAAATCAACCAAAGAAAACCGTAACGAAAGGGCTTTTAAGGTGATGAAAAACAGGATTTACCGAAAAGGAGCAGAGAAAAGAAAAGATGAAATGCAGGCGGATTCTTTAGGATATGTAATTTTTAAAAACAGTGATTTTAAGAAGGCAGAATTCGTTAATACATTGAAGAGACTTCAGGATTTTGATACGATTTCGCCAAGAATATTAAAAGTAGAAACCTATAAAAAGTATTTTGATCTTCCGAAGCAGGGTTTTAAAGAGAAATGGCTTAAAAAAGAGGATTTTTCACTGTATAATTACAATAATTTTAAAGAAAAGCTTAATAAAGATTCTTTGGCTTCGCATCCTGAAGTGGTATTAAGAATAGAAAAACTTCGAAAAATATTCCCTGAACTGAAAAATGATGTGAATGCCGAAAAAGCATCAGAATCTTATGCTGCTTTGGAAAAGATCGCAAGAATGGAAACACTTCCGAATTTATTTCATTCCGAAGATTACGGAGTAGGAATTTATACAAGTCTGCAGTTCTTACAGGACGGGGAAGAAGAAAAATATTATAAAGATTGGCTGGGAAAATGTTTTGTTAAAATTTATGAAGCACGAAAAAATTATAATCTTAACCGGTATCTCGATAGAGTAGATCCTAAAAACCAAAGTGAAAGCTATCAGCAGTTCCTCAATTTTATGTGGAATCTGAGCCTGGATGAGATCAAAAATATTGCAGATTACTATCAGACGAAAGAATCCTGACCGAAGGTCAGGATTCTTTTTTATCATTAATAATTTAGCCTCTCAAGACGAACCTTATTGAATTTTTCTTTCTCATTATATTCCCTAAGCAAAATGTAACCTTCTTTTGCAATATAAGGCGTCACTATGAAATTATCTTTTTCAGAAATAGGAATGACCTCCTGCTTGAACTTTCCGTCGATAATGGTATTAATGAAAAGATTCCATTTTTTTTCTTTGGTTACCTGGTCCTTTTTATAATCACGGAAGAAGAAAACAACATCTTTCCCATCATTCAGATATTGTGAGAACAGGTAATCGCTGTTTACCCATTTGGATTTTTCCTTTTCAAAAATCTGAACATCTTTTACCTTAAAATCTTTATCGGTATTAATATAAACCAAATCGGTTGTTTTAGGGGCATTGTATTGTCCCGCTGGCTTGAATTTTTCAGAAAGAATTCCCACACTGCCATCGCTCATAAAATAGACGTCTTTGGTCTGAAGGAAATAGCCGTTTTCTACGCCGCCGTCTGCGCTCAGTTTTGGAATATGGTTGGATAAATCGGGTTTATAATTTAATGTTTTAAGATCAACATGATAATTATTTTTATCTAAGATGAATCTTGCGAAACCTTTGTCTCCTTTATCAAAATTTCTTCCCATTAAAACGACTTTATCATCAAATGTTTTATCGTTATCCAGTTTCTTTCCGCTGGAGTATAATGCATCGATATTATAAATTGTTTCCGGAGTCAGACCTGTGATGGGTTGGTTTGAAAGTTCTTTTCCTGTTTTCATATCGATCACCAAAAGGGAAAAAGTTTTGTCGTCATCATTTACCTTTCTTAAAATTCCGTAAAGACGGTTTTCATCTTTTTCTAATAAAGTAAGATCTGAAAATATCTTTTTGCTGCCATCCGTATTGTAGCGGTATCTCCAGACTTCCTTTTTATTTTCATCAAACTTGATCAGGCTGTTTTTGTTGACATATTTGCCATAATCATTGTATTCTACTGCAAGAAATCCTCCTTCTTTAATTTCTCCCACAGTAGCAACATAGTTGTAGCCTTTATCTTTTTTCTCCGCACGGTTTTCTTTTCTTTCCTCTTTAAAGCTTTTAGGCTGATTAATTTCCACGAAAGTTCCGTTTTCAAGATAATCGTAATACACTTTGGGCTTTACGGTGTTGGTTTTAGGATCTATAACCATTGATACCGGCATTGCAGCATCTTTTGAAAAAGCCTGAAGATAATTGAAATCTGAAGGACGAAGGATGATCTGTCCTTTAAAATCTACATACCCGTAATAATTAGAAACTAAAAGATTGGCTTCAAATTCTTTATTGGCGATAGGGTTGAGGTTTTTATCCAGAAGGACATATTCAAATTTCTGTGTTTTTTTATCAGTCTTTCCGTAAGAATATAAAGAGACATAACCGTATAAATTATCTTTGGAATCGAAAAGAGCATTCATTCCTATGTTTTCCCCTGATGCTAAAGTGGCTAAATCCTGTGTTTGAGAATATGAGAATGTCTGAATCAGACCAAACATCAATAGTGTTATTTTTTTCATGGTTAAAATTTGAAAATCAAAAATAACAAATTAGGATATATGTTGATAAAAAAATAAAGCCCTGATTTCTCAAGGCTTTACATTTATATTTTTGAAAGTAAATTTCTGAAACTTGTCTTTTCGTCGATAATTCTTCTTAATTCTGATACCGGAACTCTTTCCTGAACCATAGTATCTCTATCTCGAATTGTTACTGTGTGATCTGTTAAAGAATCGTGGTCGATCGTGATACAGTAAGGCGTACCGATCGCATCCTGTCTTCTGTAACGTTTTCCGATCGCATCTTTTTCTTCGTAGAATAAGTTAAAATCGTACTTCAGATCGTTGAAGATTTTTTCTGCATATTCTGCTAAACCATCTTTCTTCATTAATGGAAGAATAGCTGCTTTAATTGGCGCTAAAGCCGGAGGTAAAGATAAAACCGTTCTTTCTGAACCGTCTTCCAATGTTTCGTCTCTTAAACAATGAGAGAAAATAGAAAGGAATAGTCTGTCTAAACCTACCGAAGTTTCCACTACATAGGGTACATAGTTTTCATTTCTTTCAGGATCGAAGAACTGAAGTTTTCTGCCAGAGAACTCTTCATGAGCCTTCAAATCGAAATCTGTTCTTGAGTGGATACCTTCCAGTTCTTTAAATCCGAATGGGAAATTAAACTCAATATCAGCTGCGGCATTTGCGTAGTGCGCTAGTTTTTCATGATCGTGGAATCTGTAATTTTCATCACCTAAACCTAACGCTCTATGCCAGTTCAGACGTTTTTGCTTCCACTGCTCATAGAATTCAAGCTCTGTCCCCGGAGCAACGAAAAACTGCATTTCCATTTGTTCGAATTCTCGCATTCTGAAAATAAACTGCCTTGCAACAATTTCATTTCTAAATGCTTTTCCGATCTGTGCGATACCAAAAGGAAGTCTGTGACGTGAAGTTTTCTGAACATTCAAAAAGTTAACGAAAATCCCCTGAGCTGTTTCCGGTCTCAAATAAAGATCCATTGCAGAATCTGCAGAAGCCCCCAATTTAGTTCCGAACATCAAATTAAATTGTCTTACTTCCGTCCAGTTTTTAGAACCGGTATCCGGATCTGCAATTTCCAATTCTTCAATCAAAGCTTTTACATCAGCAAGATCTTCATTTTCTAAAGATTTTGCCAGTCTTGAAAGAATAGCTTCTCTTTTTGCTCTGTATTCCAATACTTTTGGATTCGTTGCAACAAACTGATCTTTATCGAAAGACTCACCGAATCTCTTCGCTGCTTTTTCGATCTCTTTGTTTTCTTTATCTTCAATTTTAGCACAGTAATCTTCTACTAAAACGTCCGCTCTGAAACGTTTTTTGGAATCTTTATTATCAATCAATGGATCGTTGAAAGCGTCTACGTGGCCTGATGCCTTCCATGTTGTAGGGTGCATCAAAATTGCTGAATCAATGCCGACAATATTTTCGTTAAGCTGTACCATCGCTTTCCACCAATATTGTTTGATATTATTTTTTAATTCGGCACCGTTTTGTCCATAATCATAAACAGCGGATAAACCATCGTAGATCTCACTCGAAGGGAAAATAAAACCGTATTCTTTAGCGTGAGAAATCACTTTCTTGAAAACATCTTCTTGCTTTGCCATAATTTTTTTCGTCTGAAGTGCAAAAATAGCAATTTGAATCCCAATTTCATGAGATTCATTAAAAAATGCAGTTAATAATAATGCAAATCTACTTTTTATTTTTATTTCGTCTTTTGTTGCGGAGTTTTTGTTGGAATCAAAATAAGAAGCAATCGTTTAGATTTCTTGGATTTCTTAAGTCTAATTAAGAAAAAGAAATGAATTATAACGCGACGACTTTTGTCGTTTTCAATGGTCATATTTGTCTAAAAGAATCTAAGCGAGATAGAATTCAACGATTTTGTTCAATCCAAAATTTTCTATTGTGAATAAGTAAATCTAGTAATTAATTAAAAAACATCAATGAACAACAAAAACTATTTTAAAGATTATGATGACTTTGATAAAGAAAGTCAAAAAATTCTGTTGGCATTTCAAAAGAAAGTAATTCCAGAATCCCTACAACAAAGCAATTTATCTATGCAAAATGTAATATCCGTAGATAAAACAGCCAATATTTCTGAACTTATGGCAAAGGCTACAGAATGGATAACAGATGAATATATTAATTTAGACAAGTTAATTATTAAAATAAAAGCTGCAAACAGTGGAATAAATGATTATCAATTCGCGTATAATTTTCAGGAGCTAAAAGCCAATGTTCAGAATAAAAGTATTCAAAATAGGAGTGACGGATTTATCCAGTTAAAAGTTTATAGGAATTCTAAAATTGGAAATGTAAGTGTAAAATGGTCAGATACAAGGATAACTCAACAGATAGATCAACGCAATAAGAAGATTTATTACAGATTACATTTTTATTATGCAAATAGTTCAGAATTAGCCATTGTTCTCGAAACATCTTGGTATAAGGATTTTAGAAATTTGAATATATTATTAAATTATGGCGATGTGGATAAATATGAGGCAGATTACAATTATTTTCTTCAAAATTTTGCAACTGTTTTACGGAATGAAAAAGATGCTGACAGATTGAAATTTATCTATGAAAATATTCCAGAATCTATTATAGAAAAACTTTCTGATAAGCTAGATAATGAAGTCCTTTTTAATCATTTGGAAATTCTTTCAAAAGATGATGATTCTGATTTGTTTAAGGATAGTAGTGCAGCAGTGATCAAAATTTTTAAGACATTTATAAGACCCGTTCCTATTTTAAACTACTTCAGGGAAAATCCTGACAAACTAAACAGGATTTATTATAATTTGGACAAGAATGGAGAATATGACGGAAAGGTGATAAGCAATCGAATGATTCTGGCTAATATTATGCTTGTTTTTTCGATGTTTGCTAAAAATGCTAAACAAAAGAAAAACATCAAAACATTTACAATCGGAAAAGGCTATAAAGTAAACAGCAATATTTTAGAAGGTGGAGTTTTTCAGCAGGACGGGGATAAGTATCGAGATACATTTTTCTTGCAACAACAAAAAGAAGAAATAGAGACTCATAATATCCAAAGTAGCCAAACAATGGGAACTTCTGGCGAGGGTACAAGGATTGTAACAACAGATCTGGATGATGGAGCACAATATCATCCGCTAGATATGATCTATATTAAAGATATAAGTGGAGAGAAAGAGGTCTCTTACTTTGTTCCTGCGATTTATTTAAAGGCTTTATCAGATGCTCAGGAATGGGCAGTTGTGCTACAAAATATTCGTATAGCGGCAGATATTGTGGCTGTAATTATAGGTGTACTGACTTTACCGGCAGGAAATCCCTATTTTCTGTTACTTGCTATTGCGGATATTTCTTTGGCGGGGGCAGATTTAACCATACAGACTTTTAAAGAAGAGATTTTAAAATATGAAGGAGGAAAAGAGTTTTTGGAGACGTGGGAGGAAATTTACCTTGTTGGGGGAGCTTTAACGGCTGGAGGTTTATTAGTAGGCTTATTTTATAAAATGGGATTAAAACTTCTTACAATTCCTGAAATTATTAAAAATATCAAGTTGAAGGAAACAATTGCGGCACACATGATAAGTGTTTTATTAGAAGTCAATCTAACTAATTTTGAGAGAGGCTCTGTGAAAATTCTTATCCAGAATACAGAAGTTGTTATGGCAACAAGTGGCTCTCTTAATGAATACCAAATGCTAAAACTACAAGAAAAAGGAGTCATTCTATTATCAGGTGATGTAAGTAAAGGAAATAAAATTCGTAAGGAGTATAATTTGTTTTATAATGGCAATATTGTTGCAAAAGGTGATAAAAATTCTTTTTATAAACAAATAAAAGATCTAAAAGGAAGTTATGATAAAGGAGATAAGCTTATTGAGGTTCTGGAAGAAATGGAAGATGAAGTCTGGAAATATTTTGATAAAGAATATGCTTCTGGAAATAAATACGAAACAAAAAAACTAGAAAATATATATACTATTGGTTCTAAAAAGGATTTTGAAAAAGGGGTAAAATATCTAACTAAAAAAGAACGAGAACCCTATGAGATTTTTGTACAGCATGATAAGATTGTTGATTTTAATGGAGATTTAGTAGACACTAACGGAAGCATTTCTATTTTAGAGAATGGAGATGTGGTCTCAACAGAATATGCTATTTTTGTTATGTCGGAAGAAGGAAATATTTATTTATCAAAAAATTATGCTTTTGGTAAGTTTCATCATTCTTCATTTTTAGCAGGAAAGCCTGTAGCAGCTGCTGGAGAAATGATAATTGAGAAAGGTATTATTAAAGAAGTGACAGATGGAAGTGGTCATTATAAACCATCTTTAAATTTAGTGAGAAGAAATTTAAAAGATGAATTATCTAGCAGAGGTTTTTTTGGTTTTATTAACAAAATAGAAGAAATTAAGTTTAATCATGGATTTTAAAAATATGGAAGATAAAATAATATCAGATGCAATACACGCAGCAATCAGTAGAAAAAGACTAAGCCAAATATATACACATAGAGATATGTATAAAAATATTAATTACAGAGATATATCTGATATTAATATTGACGGAGTTTTAAAAAGTAAAAAAATATTTGAATGGATTATAGAGCATCCTAACTATGATTATAAGGGATTGTTAGAATCTCATTATAGCAATGAAGAACTTTTTAGATTTTTTAAAATATATTATGAAGATATTATTTATACTTTAAATCGATTTTTTAAAGAAGATTATATTATAAAATATTCAGATTTTGAATAATTCAAATTTGGGATTGGTAAATTTTTTTCTTACTTTATGAATAGGTGAACTATAGAACTGAATTTAATTTCATTATTGAATTAAATTTTATATGTTTTTTAATTCTAAAAAGGAGGGTCAATAGAAAATTTCTACTTTTGCACCATGTTAGAAATTCTTTATCGCGATGAACATCTTATTGCCATCAATAAACCCAGCGGATTATTGGTTCACAAATCCTTTTATGCTGGAGAGGCCGATACGTACGCTATTCAGGAATTGAGAAAACAGATCGGGCAAAAAGTTTATCCCATACATCGATTGGACCGGAAAACTTCGGGCGTATTGTTGTTTACTTTAGATAAAGAGACGCTAAGAATTATGAGCGACCAGTTTGCATCAAGAGAAGTTGAGAAGAAATATATTGCCATTCTTCGTGGTTGGGCAAAGGAAGAAGAAACCATTGATTATGACTTAATTAACGAAAATGAAGTCAAACAAAATGCAGTCACTTATTATCATCGTCTGCAGACTTCAGAGATAGATTTACCTTTTTTAAAACATCAGACTTCAAGATATTGTCTGGTAGAAGCGATTCCTGAAACGGGAAGATTTCATCAATTGAGGAAACATTTTAAACATATTTTACATCCGATTTTAGGCTGTCGGAAACATGGCTGTAACAAACAGAATAAATTGTGGTTGCACACATTTGGTATCAACAAAATGACGCTTCACGCTCATCAATTAATATTTAATCATCCGATTTCTAATGAAAGAATTATGATAAATGCCACTATAGATGATGAGTTTAAAAGAGTGGGGGATATTTTGAAGTTTGATCTGAGTTCTTATTCTTAATTTAAACGCAAAGATTATTTTTCAAACGTTTTATTTTTAAGATATCAAAAGCAAATAAGATTTGCTTCGCGAAGCTTGAAAACATCGCTTCATCAAATCAACTTTGTTGATTAATACTTTGCTCTTCTTGAATACTATATTCTAAAGTTAAAATCTTTGCGTTAAAAAATTCACAGATTTTATAACAGACAGATAAATAATAGTGTTTTATAGATAGCATTTATAATACCTTTTTTCATAAAATATCACGGATCAACTTAAGGTTAATTTTAAAATGAGTATTTTTGTAAAACTTTTTTTCAATGTACAAATCGCTCATTCGTCCAATTCTTTTCAAATTCGATCCTGAAGAAGTCCATCACTTTACTTTTTCAATGTTAAAGAATTTTGGATTCCTCACTAAATTATTTTTCCCAAAACCTGTTCAAGATAAACGTCTGGAAAGAGAAGTTTTTGGATTGAAATTTAAAAATCCGGTAGGATTGGCCGCTGGTTTTGATAAAAATGCAGTTTTATTTAATGAACTGGGAGACTTAGGTTTTGGATTTGTAGAAATTGGAACGGTAACTCCGAGAGCGCAGGCTGGAAACCCAAAGAAAAGATTATTCAGATTGATTGAAGACGGCGGAATCATCAACAGAATGGGCTTTAATAATGATGGACTACAAGCTGCGATTGAAAAACTGAAAGGCAACAAAGGAAAAATCATTATTGGAGGGAACATCGGAAAAAATACAGATACAGCTCCTGAAAACTATACACAGGATTACCTGGATTGTTTTGAAGGACTTCATCCTTACGTAGATTATTTCGTGCTGAATGTAAGCTGTCCAAATGTAGGAAGTCACGCTAAATTGGAAGACGTAGAATATCTTCGCGAACTGATTACTGAAGTTAAAAAGATCAACCAGTCGAAAGCTGTACAGAAGCCGATTTTACTGAAAATAGCTCCGGATTTGAATAACAATCAATTAGACGAAATTATTGAACTGATCGCTGAAACGAAAATCGACGGAATTGTAGTTTCCAATACCTCAGTAAACAGGGAAGGGCTGAAAACATCTCCTGAAGTTCTGGCACAAATTGGAAACGGTGGCTTAAGCGGAAAACCGATTCGTGAGAGAAGTACAAAAATGATCAAATATCTTTCTGATAAAAGCAACAGAGCATTTCCGATCATCGGAGTGGGCGGAATTCATTCTGCAAAAGACGCGATTGAAAAACTGGACGCAGGCGCAACTTTAGTTCAGCTATACACAGGCTTCATTTATGAAGGTCCGGGACTAATTAATGATATCAATAAAGAGGTTTTAAAAAGAGCAAGCCGTTTACCAAAATAATTTTTAAGAAAATATATTTAAAAAGAGAGTTTTTTAGCTCTCTTTTTTATTATCTCGACTTTGTAACCGAAGCATTTCTCACATCAACCGTCAAAGTATAAGAAGGTGTGTTCGATGTTTTTTTTATATTAAATTTCAAAACTTTTGAATCTTTTATCTTCGTTGAAGTAGTGTCGTAAATATTTTCAAGGCAGCTTTCAGTTAGATATTCTTTAAAATTTTTATAATCCCAATCTTTGGTAAAATATAAAACCCGGTAGCCTTTTTCACCATCACTTGCGCCACACATCCCACAGAAATTAAAATTTGATAATTCTTCAAAATATAACAAAACCCGATTTCCAGATTTGTCTGAAGCATAAGAAACAAGCTTATTTCCGCCAAGTTTGTTGATGAAATCGTAAGTGTTGATTTTTTTATTGTTCGGAACGGTTAAGTAATTATTGTAGCGATAAATTCGGATATCTTTTGTGAATAATCTAGCCGAAAGGCTTTTATTTCCCATCAAAAAATTTCCAGACACATCTTTGCCGGACTGTTTATCTGAGAAAGTTAAAATTTCTTTAGCCTTTAAAGTTTTTGCTATGCTATCGGACTTTTCGACAAGGTCGCGAGACATTTTTTCTTTAAAACCTTTAGTGGAGCTTTTTTGCTGATCTCCAAAATTAAAAAGGAACAATTCCCCAAGATTATAAACTCCCGTTAACGGAATTTTCTTTTTGTATTTATCATAATAATACCAACCTTTCACAAAATGCTGATATTGATCACAATCGATAATTCCATCAAAATCCAGTTGTAAAATAATTGGATTTCCTGCAATTTCTCCTTTGAAAATTTGAGAAGAATCTATTACTTTTTTTAATTCAACTTTCTGACAGAGGCAAAATGTTAAACCCAAAGAAAATAACAGTGAGAGTATTTTTTTCATGGTTTGGTTGTCGTTTAATTTAAAATTTTCAGAGGAAAAAATGCGAAATTGTATAAATAATCAATCCAACCAGTCCGCCAACTAAAGTCCCATTAACCCTGATGAATTGAAGATCTTTTCCAACTTCCAGCTCCAGTTTTTCGCTTAATTCTTTTCCCTGCCAGTTTCCAACGGTTGAACTGATGAGGTTTCCGAACTGATGGGTGTTTTTCAGGATATATTTATAAGCGGTTACGCGAATCCAGTGATCGATTTTATTCTGAAGGATTTCGTCAGTTTTTAGGTTTTGCGAAAATTCGTTCAGATTTTTTGAAATATAATTTTTTAAAGAAGACTGGTCTTCCTGTAATTCTTTTTTCAATGTGTTTTTAATGGAAATCCAGATGTCATTTGAATATTCATCAAGTTTATTGCCTTTTAAAAGGTCATTTTTAATGGTTGCAAATTCATCTTCCCACTTCGGATCCTGTTTGAGTTCGTTGGAGAAATCATAAATTTTTCGGGTAACCAAAGCTCTGATTTCATGGTTGGGATCTTCTTCCACTTCTTTAAAAAAATCTGAAAGTCCGCTCGCAATTTTATCAGCAATTTTATTGTCAACAAAAGCCGGAATAAAGGAATAGCTTCCTTTTTTTACGCGCTTCTGAATCATTTCGTCATTTTCAAGAATATAATTTTTGATCTGTGACGAAAGGTTGGTGATGATTTTCTGATGATCGTTTTTGTCTAAAAGATAGGTGATTCCATTTCCGAGAATGACATTTAATTTAATTGTATCCGTCATTTCCGAAACCTTTTTGCTGATGAAATGGCTTACTTCAGAATCATCAAGCTTGTTTAAAATATCTAAAACAATATCTGAAAGGTTTTTAATTAAGATGTCCTGGTTTTTTTCTTTTACGAGCCATTCACCTACAAAACCCGAAACTTTTAATTTCTGGATATAAGGACGGATATTCTGAGGTGAGAGAAAATTATTCACTACAAAACTTCCCAGATTGTCACCCAGTTTTTCCTTACTGTTTTCAATTAAATTCGTATGTGGAATGGGCAATCCAAGAGGATGACGGAACAGTGCTGTAACCGCAAACCAATCTGCCAAAGCACCTACCATTGCTGCTTCGGAAAAAGCACGGACGTAACCGATCCAATGAGAATCGTTGGATTTCTGTAGGATCGTGGTCATGATAAAAACGGCCGCCATCAACAGAAATAATCCGGTGGCGAATGCTTTATATTTTCTTAACTGTTTTCTTTTGGCTTCATCATTCATATTCTCAAATTTAGTAAATTTGGGTATGTGATTCATCTTATTTTATAAGACGTTTAATTAGTCTAAAGACTTTAACACTACAAGAATGTAGTAACTGTACTATAATTTAAATACTTAAAATTATTTCATGGAAAACCAAGCAAAAAACAATCCATACTATTCCAGAACAGACCGTACAAAACTTGATATTCCGAATGAGGAGTGGGAAAAAGTCTTAGCTCCGGATGTATACGCGATCGCAAGGGAGGCCGCAACAGAAAGACCCTTCACCGGAAAGTATAATGATTTTGATGAATTGGGAGACTATTATTGTGCGGTTTGCGGAAATCATTTATTCCGTTCGAATACCAAATTTTCGAGCAGCTGCGGCTGGCCGAGTTTCTTTGAAGCTGACAAAGAAGGAGTATATTATAAAAGAGATACAGCTTACGGAATGGAAAGGGTAGAAGTGCTTTGCAAAAGATGCGATTCTCATTTGGGGCACGTGTTTGATGATGGTCCGAAACCTACAGGATTACGGTATTGTATGAATTCTATAAGCTTGGAATTTGTTCCTGATTCTGAAAAATAACTCTGCTTTAAATCACAAAATCAGGAAGTTAAAGTTTCTTAAATTGAGTTAAACTTTGTGGAGTTATTGTGTTTCAACTCATTATGTTTTATACATTTGCCCCACTCAATTGAATTTAACATAATATTGAATGAAAGGATTTTATAGCGTATTAAGTATTGTTTACATGATTACGACTTCATTCTATTTGTCTCCCAAAAAGGCAATTGTGACGAATGAGGTCAGTACAAAAAAAGTTGAAAGAGTAGAAGACACGAAATCTGAGAAGACGGCCAATACAGGATCTTCATCAGAAGAATTATACAAATCTATTGGATTTGAACAGGGACATGAACTTAACGAAGAAGTTTTCTTCAAAGCCTTAACTGGTTTTGAGAATTTGAAGAAAGCTGGTTTGCTTAATCAGGACTCGCATCTTCTTACGATATGCGATTTTTCTATGTCCTCCAATACCAAAAGACTTTGGGTAATTGATACTGAAGAAAAGAAAGTTTTGTTCAATTCTTTGGTTGCTCACGGGAAAAATACAGGTGAAGAATTTGCAACGAACTTTTCCAATACGGAAAGCTCGCTTCAAAGCAGCTTAGGGTTTTACATTACAGATGCAACGTATAGCGGAGACAACGGATATTCTCTTAGATTACTGGGGATGGATAAAGGTTTCAACGATGCAGCTTACAGAAGAGCAATCGTAATGCACGGTGCAGATTATGTAAGTGAATCATTTGCTGCAATGCACAAAAGAATTGGAAGAAGCTGGGGATGCCCTGCAATTCCGAGAGATTTGACACAGCCGATCATTAATACAATAAAAGGAAGAAATCTTCTCTTTATTTATTATCCTGATCAAAACTACCTTTCCAAATCGGAATGGTTGAAATCATAAAACAAAAGCAGTCAAAAAATTGACTGCTTTTTATTTTGAAAATTATTGCAGATATTTTTTCATTATATTACTGGCTTCTTCAATATCATTGCTGAGCCGGGCAATGATTGTTCCGTTTTCATCAATAATAAAATGAAGAGGATAGCCTGTTGCATTTACCTTCTTTTGGAAGTCTTTATTGAGATCAAAGAAATTATTCCAGTCAGCATTATTTTTCTTTAGAATATTTTTAGTGAGTTCTATTCTGTTGGGCTTTTGCTCATCGGTAACCGTAATGAAGTTTACATTTTTGTCTTTGTATTGATGATATAAATTTACAATTTCAGGCATACCTTTTATACAGGGCGCACAAGTGGTTGACCAATAATCAATAAATGTTAGTTTATACTTTTTGAAATCTTCTGCTGTTAATCTATTCTGCTGATCAAAATAAATATCAGGAATTTTTTTCCCAACAGATGCAGATTGTTCTGCTTTTAAACGGGCTTCAACCCCTTTGAATAATTTATTTTGTTTAAAGGTTGTTGAAAACAGATTTAGGTTTTTTAAATAATCAGGTGATAATCATGCAGAGTGTAATCATTTACGATTTCCCATAATGCAACATATGAATTTGGATTTTTCTTGATGTATTCCCCTAAAAATGCCTGCTTTTTGTCCATACTTACCAAGCTGTCCCATCGATCTGAATTGTTGGATTGGACATACAATGGTGATAATAATTTTTGTAAAGTCTGATACTCTTTATTGGTTGGAGAACCTAGATTAAGATCCAATTTGTTGAAGTTGTGAGGTAGCTTAATAGTGAGTTTTCCTTTTTCCAGAAAAAATATCTTGGAGCCTACAAAGGTTTGGGTTTGATGATCCGTGTGGCCGAAAGCAACAGGTTGAGGATATTCTAAAAAACCACTAATGATATTCTCCTGTTGAATTTTTAAATAATATACTGAATGATCCGAATTGATTTTCGTACTAAAATCTGATACGTTTTTGTTAGGTTGTATTCTGAAAGTATAAAGATCACCAAATCCCTTTCTTGTTATGGGAGCTCCCAACATAATGCTGTCATTAATATAGGAATCTGAGGTAAGGTTAATCGTAAAGTTATTTTGAGAATATAGGAAATTGAAAATAAAGATTAATAAAACATACTTCAGTTTTGTCATAAAATATTTTGTAGTGTATGTGCTAACTTACGAAAAAAATGGCATTAAATGTATTTCCATTTTACTTCGTTTCTATATCTACAATTTTTTGCCCTCTTTCTCCCAGATAATGAACGACCAGTTTTTCATAGACTTTATAACCTTCATCAGCATTGGTAAAAATTAAAATTCCCTGTTTGGATTTAGGTAGTATAAAAGTGATACACTGACTTCCCAAATCTGAGCCTCCATGAGATAAGGCAAACTCATCATTTCCGAGGTCATAGATCTCGAAGCCAAGCCCGAAATATTTATTTTCTTTCGTTTTTACCTGCTTTTTTGTCATTTCCGAATAAGTATCTTTATTCAGACTTCCTCCGTCAAGAATACTGACCAGAAAATTTCCGTAATTTTCTATTGTGGTGTGCAGGTCGTCTGCTGCGTTTGCTGTTTTATTTTTTACGGTCTCATAAGGTTTTCCGGTTTTATCATAGCCGATCGCGAATCTTGATTCATCGGTTTTATCATTCCAAACATAATTGGTGTCATGCATTCCCAAAGGTTGAAACAGGAGTTCTTTTGCTATTTCTTCAATGCTTTTTTTGAATTTACTTTCTATAGCTTTTCTTAGATATTCCATACCTTCACCCGAATATTGATATTTTGTCCCAGGTTCAAAATCGAAAGTTAATTTCTTATTTTCCCTCATCCATCGCCAGTTTGGAAATCCTGTCTGGTGACTCAGAATGATTCTGGTAGTTAGCTTTTTGGTTCGGGGATCATCCGCAATATCTGGGTCTGTCCAATATTTATAGACAGGTTCATCAAGGTTCCATTTTCCTGAACTGGTCAATTTCAGAGCAACCATTGCAGTAATTGGTTTGGTAAGTGATGCTACATTGAACATTGTATTATAAGGTGCTGAAATTCCATCCTTGATTTCGCCAAAAACCTGAATCTGTTTTAGCTTTCCGTTTTCAATAATTCCGAGTCCGAGAGTTCGAATATGATTTTCCTTTAACCAGTTTTCAATGGTACTATTGTCATTAAAAATAGGATCAGTAGTTTTTGCCTGTGCATTGCTTTTAATAGAAAAAAGAAAGAAGATGAAAAGGAGAAAATGAATTGTCTTTGTCATTGTTTTTATTTTTCAGCAAAGTTTCAATTTCTTGTTTCTAAGACAAAAAAATTAACCCGACAAAAACCCGACAATTATATTTTTAAATTATATCATGTTGAATTTCAGTTTGTAATGAAGCTTTTGCTTTCTGTCAATTTCAATTGTGTTTCGAATGACAATAAATAAATTGGATAGAACAATGAATACCATCATTCCTAAAGTATAGTTTCCTCTAAGTCTCAGAAAGATCCATAACATGAAAACGATAGGTGCGGCAATTGTCCAGAGAATCTGAATGGAAATGATCTGTTTGGCTACCATATTTTTTTGCTTCAGTTTAAACATCAGAAGAATGGGCACCAAAATATTTAATGGCGGAAATACTATAAAAGGAATCGATGAAAGATTGATGATTTTGAGTAAGGAATAATTGATTGTTGTTTCCTTCTTATTTTCCTGAACTGAAGTATGCTCTTTTTCAGTTTCTGTGCTTCGGATATTTTGAAGAATATCTTCCGAAATTCCCAAGGTTTTTGATAACGTTCGAAGTGTATATCCTTTAGGGATTGTTCCGGCTTCTATTCTTTGTATTGTTCTTACAGAAATACCGGAGCTTTCTGCCAACTCTTCCTGAGTCAGGTTCTGAAGCTCCCGTATTTCTTTTAGTTTTGACATTATTCCTGAGAGAATAAAGTTAAGAAAACTTTTTAAAGATCAAAGTTGCATTATGTCCTCCAAATCCAAATGCATTACTCAATGCATAGTTGATATTCTTTTCTTTAGCTTCTCCAAAAACGATATTGATATCTTTAGGAATATTTTCATCAATCTTATGAAGGTTAATCGTTGGCGGAATAATTCCGTTTTCAATAGCTTTAATGGAAAGAATAGCCTCTGCCGCTCCTGCTGCTCCCAATAAGTGACCTGTCATTGATTTTGTAGCACTGATGTCAAGATTTTTATCTCCTTTAAATAATTTATTAATACCATTGAGCTCAACCAAATCTCCCATCGGAGTGGACGTTGCATGAGGATTAATATAGTCAATATCTTCTGTGTTGATTCCTGCTTCCTTTAACGCCAATTGCATCGCTTTTATGGCTCCGACTCCATCTGGATGAGGTGCTGTCATGTGGTATGCATCGGCTGTCATTGCTGCTCCTACCAGTTCTGCATAGATTTTTGCACCTCTTGCTTTGGCATGTTCATATTCTTCTAAAATTAAGGCTCCTGCGCCTTCTCCCATTACGAATCCGTCTCTTTCTGCATCGTAAGGTCGGCTTGCGGTTGCGAAATCATCATTTCGGGTAGACATTGCTTTCATAATGGAGAAACCTCCGATTGAAGCAGGAGTAATGGCGGCCTCAGAACCACCGCTTACGATCACTTTTGCTTTTCCTAATCTGATATAGTTGAAAGCATCCATTAATGCTGTATTTCCAGTAGCACAAGCTGAAATAGTAGTGTAGTTAATTCCCTGAAGACCGAACTTCATGGAAATCATTCCCGAAGCCATATTGGCGATAAATTTAGGGACGAAAAAAGGATTAAAACGGGGTGTTCCGTCACCTTTAGTAAATTCCATTACTTCGCTTTCGAAAGTCCACATTCCGCCTTGTCCGGTTCCCCAGATCACTCCTGTGTCAAACGGATCCATATTTTCTAACTCAAGACCTGAATCTTTCAGTGCCTCCGTAGTTGAATACATAGCGTATTGTGAAAAAAGATCGCTTCTTTTGATTTCGTTGTGTGTTAAATGAACTTTAGGATCAAAATTCTTAACCTCACAGGCAAAGTGTACTTTAAATTTTTCTGTATCGAAATGGGTGATTTTATTAGCTCCGCTTATCCCGTTTATACTGTTTTGCCAAAATTCTTCGACATTATTTCCCAATGGCGTCACTGCACCAAGTCCTGTAATGACAACTCTTTTCATACTAGTTATTAATTTTGAATAAATTAGAGGTTCCTCGTGCAATTAATCGTGTTTTGTCTGCATTCCATATTTCGCATTCTGCATTCACAAATTGCTTTCCTCTTTTGATGATTTTTGTTTCAGCTACAATATTATCATTTTCTTTTGCCGTTGAAAAATAATCGATGCTGTTATTTATCGTTACGATAAAGTTTTTTTCATTTAAAGAAAACATGGTGGCCCCAATTACGTCATCAAAAATTGCAGCGGTAACTCCACCATGAAGATTTCCCATTGGATTCAGCCACTCCGGTCTTACCGTATATTGAAACTCCAGTTGTCCTTTCTCTGCAGAAATTACGATCGGATTCAGCCATCTCATGAACGGAGAAGGTGAGGCTGTGAATTCTTTTCCGATGAATTGCTTTAATTGTTCTACTCTGTCCATACTTTTATTTTTCTAAGATCATCGTTACACCTTGTCCGCGAGCGGCACAGATCGAAATAAAGCCTTTTCCACTGCCTTTTTCATGGAGTAATTTTGCTAATGTCCCGATGATTCTTCCGCCGGTTGCTGCGAAAGGGTGGGCTACAGCTAAACTTCCGCCTTTTACGTTCAATTTATTTCTGTCGATTTTTCCTAATGCTTTTTCCAGTCCGAATTTTTTGGCCAGATCATCGTTTTCCCAGATTTTTAACGTTGCTAAAACCTGTGCTGCAAATGCTTCATGAATTTCATAATAATCAAAATCCTCCAGACTTATTCCTGCTTTTTTCAACATTCTGTCGGCTGCGAAAACAGGGGCAAGAAGTAAATTTTGTTGATTTTCAACATATTCAATCCCGGCAACTTCTGAAAAAGTGATGTAGGCTAAAATAGGTAAATTATTCGCTTTTGCCCATTCTTCACTTGCCAATAAAACGGCAGAGGCTCCATCAGTAAATGGTGTAGAGTTTCCTGCTGTTAAAGTTCCGTTCTGTTTGTCAAAAGCTGGTTTTAAAGAAGCTAATTTTTCCAAGCTTGTATCACGGCGAAGATTGTTGTCTGTATTTAAACCAAAAGCAGGAGTGATCATATCGTTAAAAAATCCTTCATCATAGGCTTTTGCCATGTTTTGATGACTTTTCAATGCTAAATCGTCCTGTTCTTCACGGGAAATCTGGTAATATTTTGCAGTAATTTCTGTATGACCACCCATTACCAAGCCTGTTTTCGGTTCCTGACCTTTGTAAGGAATCGGCATCCAGTCTTTTAGTTTCGGACTTAATAATTGTTTGATCTTTCCGAATGCAGATTTTTCCTTATTGGCTTTCAGTAAAGCTTTTCTTAATCTCGGAGAAGATTCAAAAGGGATGTTGCTCATGGCTTCAACACCGCAGGCAATTCCGCTTTCAATTTGTCCTAAAGCAATTTTGTTTCCGATGTAAACTGCAGCTTCAATTCCTGTATCACAGGCCTGCTGCAAATCGCACGCAGGAGTTGCCGGATCAAGAGAAGTTTCCATAACGGATTCTCTGATGAGATTGCTTTCGGAAATATGTTTGATTACCGCACCTCCTGCGACTTCACCCAAAAGTTTTCCTTTCAGATGATAGCGGTCAATCAGACCATTCAAAGCAGGAACCAGTAAGTCCTGATTTCCTTTATCCGCGTATGCTGTGTTGATTCTGGCAAACGGAATTCTGTTGTATCCTACAATTGCCACTTTTTTTGTTTCCATATGGTGAAGTTTATGATGGAATAATTTTAAGTTCCTGATTGATCATGAGCAATATTCTGTCTAAAGCAAGATTGAGGTATTTTTCATCTCCGGTAGTTTTAGAGAGTAAAATTCCGCCCTCAACGATCATAATGAATAATGATCCGTATTTGTCAGCATTTACATGAGCGTGTATTTCACATCTTTCCTGTCCTTCTGTGATGACCGTTTTTATAGTCCTGATCCAGCTTTCGAAAGATTCTGTAACTTGTTTTCTTAAAACAGGGAAGGTATCATCTGCTTCAGTTGCTGCATTCATTATAGGGCATCCTCCGTTTTCAAAAACAGCTTTCCAGTTTTTTCTGTAAAAATCCACAAATGCTTTCAGCTTATCGATAGTACTGGGAAATTCGTTGCCCAGCGAGCGAGCCATATTTTTCCCCAGGAGACCGGAATTGTATTTGTATGCTTCAAGAGCCACTTCATCTTTATTTTCAAAATTTCCGTAGATGCTCCCTTTGCTTAAGCCGGTTGCCTGTGTAATATCAGATAAAGACGTAGAAGTATAACCTTTAGTGTTAAACAAAGATGCCGTTTTTTCAATAATATATTGTTTTGTCTTTTCTGCTTTTGACATTTTGAAGACTTTATCATGCAAATATACAAAAAATATACCGACCGGTATATTTTGTTTGAAAATTAAATCTGAACCCCGGATTGAGCTCAGATTTAATAATTTATAGATCGACTCCGTTTCAGAGATTTTAAGCCAAAGTAGCTTCCAGAGTAATCTCAAAATTGAAAGCAGCACTTACTGGGCATCCTTCTTCAGCAATTTTAGCATATTTCTGAAATTCTTCTTCTGAAATTCCCGGAACTTTTGCTGTTAATGTCAATTCAGACCTTGTGATTTTTCCAATATTGGGGTCTAACGTGATGACAGATTTTGTAGTTAATTCTTCAGGAGTATAACCTGCCTGAGAAAGTTCTGCACTTAATTTCATGGTAAAGCATCCCGCATGAGCTGCAGCCAATAATTCTTCAGGATTTGTTCCGACTCCGTCCGCAAAGCGACTGTTGAAAGAATACTGGGTTTGGTTTAATGTTGTGCTTTGAGTAGTGATGTGTCCGTTTCCTTCTTTAATAGTACCGTTCCAAACGGCTGTTGCGTTACGTTTCATAATGTTTTGTTTTTTTTGTGTTGTTACTATTGTTATTTTTTGATGTTACAAAGGTATATCAGATATTGTTCCGGATAAATACACAAATCGACTTAAATATTGTACTTTTTTCCCGAAGTGTAGTTTTTCTTAAAATTTGCAGGTGTGCTTCCGATTTTATTGGTAAAAAGTCTGTTGAAATATGCCGGATCTTCGTAGCCTAAATCATAAGCGATTTCTTTCACAGGTTTATCAGTATAAAATAAAAGTCTTTTGGCTTCCAGCAGAATTCTGTTGATGATAAATTGGTTGGGAGATTCAAGGTTTAAACTTTTAAATTTATGAGTTAATGTTTTCGGAGCAATATGAAGGAAGTCAGCATAATCCGCTACATGATGCTTTTCCCTGAAATGAATTTCCAGATGTCGGCTGAAATCACGAAAAATATCGAGTTCGTTGGTTGGAATTTTCAGGTTATCACTATCCAGATTTTGTTTTTTCCATTTTCGGGTGGCCCGAATGATAATCTGTTTTACATAAGTTCTGATCATTTCTTCGGCGGAAGAATCTTTCCATTCCAGCTCGTCTTTTATGCTTTGAAATAGATTTTGAATGATAAGGTTTTCATTTTCATCCAGCTCTACAAAAGGAATTTCAAAAACATTATGGAAAAGCAATCCGTCACAGGCAACTTCTTTATCATGAATCTGAATGCAGTAAAAATCGCGGTTGTAATATAAAAGATGAGATTCTTCTATACCATTTTCAACTTTTAAATGTTGGTTGGTCAGAAAAAATAAGGCCGGTTTTTCTGTTGTATACTGTTTAAAATCTATGGTCAATTCATACCCGGAAGGAACATAGAATACTTTAATTTCAGATTTATAGTTGGAATCTTTGAATGTTTGCAGATTCTTTTCAGAAAAAGTTTCAAAACCTAATTTCTTATAATGATCTTCAAAGATAAGCTTCTGTGACATAGATTTTCTTTAAGATAAAGGTACAAAAAAGCATGGCTTCTCAATTGTTAAATTATTGAAACCATGCTTTTTCAAACCATTAAGGGAATTAAGCGATTAAGATGAATTAAGAAAAATCAATTTGATTTTTAATAAGCATAACGTTGAAGTAAAGCTCATCTTAATAATCTTAACGTCTTACCAGAGATCTTAATGGTTCAAATTTATTTCGAATGATTTAGAATTTATGAGAAATAATTATCAATCAAACTTTAAAATTCTCAAACACTCAAATCTAGAACGTTACATCAAGTCCGACATAAAAATTAGCTTTCATAATCGGAGCATATACCATTCCGCCATCAAAATAATTTCCGAAAGGATTTTTAAAATCAACGATTGCGTTCTTCTGATAATAAGAAGTCAGGTTTTCTCCTCCTAAATATGCTCTGATTTTTTTATTGAAATTCCTTGAAATTTGAGCATTCAAAATTGCATAAGATTCGGAATAGGTTGGCAATTGAAATTCTTCAGGATTTGATGACGTGTTGGGAAGCCTTTGTTTTCCTACCCAATTCAATGTGGTGTCGAAACTCCAGAAACCACCATTGTTATTTTTATTGGTAGAATAAGCCAGATTCACAAAACCTCTGTGCTTTGCCATGAATGGAATTTCACGTCTTCCTCCTAAATAATCCGCCTGAACATCATAATATTTATAAGCCAATCTTATATCAAAATTCTTGAAAGGTGTAAAATCCCACTGAGTCTGGAAAGAATTGGCAAAAGATTTTCCGTCTAAATTATAGAAAGTAAGTTGTTGAGGTGAGCGGTCCAGATCCACCAAAACCTGATTCTGGAAATCTGTTCTGAAAAAGTCAGCAACAACCGTAGATTTTCTTCCGAAAAGTTTGAATTCCTGTTGCAGACTTGCTCCATAATTCCATGCGATTTCAGGCTTTAAACCATAAATATTTCCTCCGTTTTGTAAAATCTGAACATTCCTGTTCGAGGCAAAATATTGCTGGCTTTCCGCAAAAATATTCGCTGTTCTGAAACCTCTTCCTGCAGAAAGTCTCAAAATAGTTTGTGGAGTAAAATCGTATTTGAAATTCAGTCTTGGTGTGAACTGAGTACCTGCTAAATTGTGGAAATCAACTCTTGCTCCTGCCACCAAAGTATATTTTAAACCTGTCAATGTATATTCTGCAAAAGCTCCGGGAACAATTTCATTTCGTTTAAAATGATCCGTTAAGTATGTTTCATCATATCCGTCATACATAAAACTTGCTCCGGCTTTGTATTTATGATTGGTATTTCCAAGAATACTTTCAAAGATCAGATTTGAATAATAGGTCTGCTGTTTTCCGGAATAATTTCTTAATCCGAAGAAACTATCCTGTTGATGATAGGTATATTGATTCATCCATCCTAAGCTTTGATAAGGTTTCCCTTTGAAAACATATCCTGTCTTATTCCAAACCTGAAATCTCGAAATATCAATTCCGACACCGTAAAGGGATTGCTTGTCCTGTGGAATCTTTTTATCGAAACCAATTTGTCCGGCTGTTCTTTCGTCTTTAATGAAGTTAATTCCAAAATGGGAACCCAATCCTGACTTTTCCAGATCGTTGTAATTCAAGAGATAAGCTGTATTTAGCTGAGTTCCTTTGGGTCTGTCAAGAAATCCATCGTTATTCATATCGGTGTCTCCGAAAGTTCCGTTTCCGTGAAGCAAAAACGTCTGTGACCATTTGTCATTGATCTTGGAAACACTGGTAATATTCGCTTCGGCTCTTCCGTTAAAATCTGCGAAAAGATTGAGTGAGGTTTCCGGTTTTTCGGCATTTTTCAGCAATTCCGTATTGATTTGCCCTGTAATGCTTTCGTAACCGTTTGTCACCGTACTTCCGCCTTTCGTCAGCTGAATACTTTCAATCCATCTTCCGGGAATAAAATTTAATCCGTAAGCAGAAGCTAGCCCTCTGATTTCGGGTAATAATTCTTTCGTTAGACTCGTATATTTTTGGTCTAAGCCTAACATTTTTAACTGTTTTGTTCCGGTCACAGCATTGCTGAAAGAAACATCAACGGTTGCATTGGTTTCAAAGCTTTCGGATAAATTACAGCAAGCAGCTTTTAATAATTCTTTTTTATCAATAGTAAAAACTAATCCTGCTTCTTTTTTGCTTAAAGAGGTTGCTGCTTTCGAACCTGTTACGGTAACGCCTTCAATTTGTTTTTCATTCGCCTTATTGTGCTCAGTATGATTACTGTGTTCAGATGCTGCACCTTCTTCGGTGTGAACTTTTGGATTCGCTTTTTCAAAAGGAATTTCTCTGTCATAAAGACAACACGCGGGCAAATTTTTGTAAGTATTGTCGTTGGATTTATACTTTTCATTGTCGTGGCCAACTTCTGCAATTTTCCTTAAAATTGTATCTGAGGAAGTTTTTGCCGAATTAAAATTCAAAATAACAGTTTGTGTTTCTGCATTCCATTCGGCGGATTCTGCTCCTGCATCTTTGGCTGCTTTTTCAATTCTTGCTTTGCATGATTCACAATTTCCCTTTACGTAGAATTCATTCTCTTTTTTTGAATGATGATCATGATTTTCAACCGGTTTTGTTTGTAGATCCCTTTCGTAATGACAACACCCGGGGAGAGCTTCATATGCTGCGTCGGACGCTTTAAATTTTTCATTGTCATGTCCGGCTTCTGCAACCTTTTTCAGAATATCATCAGTGGAAGTTGACCCGTCAGTTTCTAGCATTAAAGTTTGTAAATCGATAGAATATTCCGCTTTTTTTGCTCCTGATTTTTTGGCGGTACTTTCTATTCTTTCCTTGCACATGTCGCAGTTTCCCTTTACTTTGAATTGACTTTTGGAAAAATGCTGAGCGAAAATAAATTGTGTAGATAATAAGAATATACCAAGAATAATCCTGGAAATATATAATTTCATGTTGTTTAAAATTTAGATTAATTAGATTTAATGTAACAATCTAGCGATGTAATAATCTAATAATCATTGATAAATTGCTAAACTGATACATTGATACATTTTATTTAATTAAGCTATTTTTGGCGGCTGCCAGATTTCTTTTAAACGATCTGAAATATACGGATCGGAGTATTGAAACTGTAAGTTTTTGTTTGATTTATAGTAAGAAATGTCCAATTGAAAACTCTTCGAAAAAGGAGTTTCTATAAAAGTATAACACGCCACGCATGTTGAACAGCAATCATCATTACAATGAGATTTTTGTTCTTTCTTGTTATGGTTATCTTTTGAATGTTCTTTATGATCGTTTTTGCAGCAATCCATTCCGGATTCAGATTTGCAGCAAGTTTCCTGCATGTTTTGAGCATAGAAATTATCTTTAGGAACCAGGAAGATTCCTAAACAGAAAATAAATACTATGATCTGTGCCCATTTCACAACGACAAATTTACGAAAAAATTTAAAGAAGATCTCCCTCTTTTTTAGCGCAGTCATGCCAAGATTCTCCGTGAGAAGTGTTCAATTCCGCTTTTGGTTGATTAAAACAAAATTAGCAAAACATTTCGAAATGTCTTGCTAATTTAAATAATATCTTGTTCTATTGAAGCCGCTTAGTTTTTTACTAAGAGTCTGAATCCTTCCCCGTGTACGTTGATGATTTCCAACCCTTCATCGTCTTTTAATAATTTACGAAGTTTTGCAATATAAACGTCCATACTTCTTGCGGTGAAGTAGTTTTCTTTCTTCCAGATTTTTCTTAAAGCAAGATCTCTTGGCATGAAATCGTTTCTGTGCAGGCAAAGAAGTTTCAGAAGTTCATTTTCTTTTGGTGACAGCTTGTATTCATTATCCCCAACTCTTAATTGTCTCAGCATAGAGTCGAAGAAAATGTTGCTGATCTTAAACTGTTCCTGCTCTTCATTTTCCAGTGTAGAGCTTCTCTGAAGAATGGCTTTGATCTTGTATAAAAGAAGTTCTGTATCAAATGGTTTGGTAATGTAATCATCTGCTCCCAATTGATATCCTTTTAAAATATCCTCTCTCATATTTCTTGCGGTCAGGAAAATGATCGGAGTGTTCTTATCAATTTTTTTAACGTCTTCTGCCAACGAAAAACCGTCTTTTTTAGGCATCATGACATCAAAAATACAGATGTCGAATTCATTTTCTGTAAATTCTTTTAATCCCTGTTCTCCATCTGTGGCAAGAGTAACTTCGAAATTATTTATTGTCAAATAATCCTTCAACACTGCCCCGAAACTCTGATCGTCCTCTACTAATAATATTCTGTTGCTCATAGTTTTAAATTAATTAAAATTAATATGTAAGAATGAACGGGTCACTCTTTTCTTCTTATATTTTGTTATTTGGTTTTATTTATTAAATCTTTCTTTTTTAGCTCATTGGAAGTTTGATTGTAAACGTACTTCCGCTTCCTTTATGAGAGTCTACAATGATTTGTCCTTTATGCAGCTCTACAATTTTCTTTACATAAGACAAGCCTAAACCTTGTCCTTTTACATTGTGAATATTTCCGGTTTCTTCCCTGAAGAATTTTTCGAAAATTTTCGTTTTATTCTGGGTTTCCATTCCCATTCCTTTGTCTGAAACTTCAATTACATAGAAATGCCCTTCGTTTTTTGTTTTAATTGTAATTTCCGGTGCTTCCGGCGAATATTTATTGGCGTTGTCCAAAAGATTCACCAGCATATTGGAAATGTGAAATTCATCTATTTTAAAGACATAATTCGTCGCATTAAATTCTTGATTAAGTGTCCCGTTTCTTTGCTGGACGATCAGATTGAAAGATTCTGTTGTCCTCTTGATCAGTTCTCTTACATTGGTTTCCTTTAAGAATAATTTGACTTCATTACGCTCAAGCTTAGACATATTCAGGACGTTCTCCACTTGCTTTTTCATCCTCAGATTCTCCTGTTTGATCAGTTCCGAATAATATTTTACTTTATCGGGATTGGTCGCAATTTTATCATTGGCTAAAGAATCTGTGGCAACGGAAATGGTTGCCAGCGGAGTCTTAAACTCGTGAGACATATTGTTGATGAAGTCTGTTTTTACTTCTGCCAGTTTTTTCTGCCTCATCATATAATTAATGGAAATAATATAAATTCCTAAAATCGTAAGTAATGAAAGGAATGTTCCCAAAAGCATCGGCCAGTTATTCATGGCTAAAGAATATTCCTTTTTCGGGAAAACTAAAGTAAGTCCGTAAATGGTCCTGTCCTTTTTATCGGTGAAAAGAGGATAGTTGTAGGAATTATTATCTTTTTTCTCTTTATATATTTTGTCGGCAATACTTGTGAGTTTATTGTTTTTGTCGGTAATTCCGTATCCGAAACTGGCGGTGATCCCTCTTATTCTGAGCTCTTTGGTAATAACAGAGTCAAGAACTTTCTGATCTACTCTCTTGGTGATCGGAAGATTATTGCCATAAACTTTTACATATTCTTTCATGGAATAATCGCCCGTTTCGATATCCTGATTGATATCTGCTGTAAGAGGTTCCCGATTGGTCGTATCTCTTTTTAGCTTATAGGCCGCTTCATCTGTATATAAAGTGGTAAGTTTTATGGAGTCGCCTTTTTGGGAAATAGGAAGCTGGGTTTTCTCGATAATATTTTTAGAATAGATGATCTGTCTTTGTGTTCCGGAATCTTCTGTTTGCTGTATCGTTGTTAAAGAAGGTTGCTCACTGTTGGCTAAAATATTTTTTCTGAAATCCTTAAAATCTTCATTCAGATATTTTTCGACTTCAATTTCGCCAATAGTTTTTGAGGTGCTTTCGAGAGCAGAATACACTTTGTTTGTGAATTCCTGTTCCAATGCTCCATAATAACCTTTCAGCCAATAAAACTGGAGTGTGACAAAAACGATCAATGAAATCGTCATAAACACTGAAATTATTGGGATGAATTTGTTATTCATTATTTAATTTTAATAGTTTTTTATAATTGTGAATGTTAAAATTAATCATTTTATGATTTGATAAACAAAATACGGGCCATAAAATTGTATAATTTTTCTTAAAAGAGTGTTTTTTAACATTTATTTATAAATATTTAATCATTTTTATAGAATTGATTTCCGGTTGAGAATAAAAAACTAGCTTTGTTTAAACCAAAATATTGTTATGAAATCTACGATTATTTTTAATGCTGATTTTGATTCAAATTCTGTCTATGTAATGAAAGTTTACGACGCAGAAGTGTCAAAAGTGTGGGATTATTTTACCAAATCTGAACTCCTAGATCAATGGTGGGCTCCAAAACCCTGGAAGTGTGAAACCAAAGAACAAGATTTTAAGGAAGGTGGAACTTGGTTATATTCAATGGTGGGTCCGCAAGGAGAAAGACATTATTCTTTGTTGAAGTACGGAGAAATCAAAGAACACAGAAGTTTTGATGGAACGGATGCTTTCTGCGATGAGGAAGGAAAAACTAATGAAGATTTTCCGCAGGCGAGATGGCTGCTTGGTTTTACTGGAGTAGAAGCAGGGACCAAGGTTACCGTTAATATTCATTTTGCATCACAAGAAGGTTTAAAAAAACTATTGGAAATGGGCTTTGAAGAAGGTTTTAAAACAGGGTTGAATCAGTTGGAAGAGATTCTTTTATCATAAAGAATAAAGCTTGGAATATTTCCAAGCTTTATTTTTATATCAGTTCTTCATCCTGAAAATACTGAATGATCGCTTTTTTCATCAGGATCTGCTGTTCGTTTGGTTTTAGCTCCGGAAGCTCTTCCAGCTTTTCAAAGTGTGGATATCCATCATCATCGTAATGTGAAAATTTATAATATCCAAAAGGTTCCAACAATCTGCAAACTGCAATATGGATTAAGTTTACCTTATCGTCTTTAGTGTATTTTTGCTGGCCACTTCCCAATTCCTGTAATCCAATTAAAAACAAATAGGTTTCAATCGGAGCATCTTTTTCAGTGTCAAAATTTTCAATGAAAAATTGTTGTATTTTTTGCCAGTATTCTGCTTCGTTAATCATCTTTGTTTTCTAGTTTTAATAAAAAGGCATATTCCAATGCGTCTTCTTTTAAGGATTCAAATCTTCCGCTTGCGCCTCCGTGTCCTGCACTCATATCGGTTTTGAAAATCAGAAGATTGTCATCTGTTTTCAATTCTCTCAATTTAGCGGTCCATTTAGCAGGTTCCCAATATTGAACCTGAGAATCATGCAATCCGGTTGTTATGAGCATATTCGGATAATCTTTAGCTTCCACATTATCGTAAGGAGAGTAAGATTTCATGTAGTGATAATATTCTTCATCATTCGGATTTCCCCATTCGTCGTATTCTCCGGTCGTCAAAGGAATAGTTTCATCCAGCATCGTTGAAACAACATCTACGAAAGGAACCTGTGCTACAATTCCGTTGAATAAATTAGGTTCATAATTTACAACTGCTCCAACCAGCAATCCTCCGGCACTTCCTCCCATTGCATATAAATGCTTTGATGAGGTATAGTTTTCTTTAATTAAAAATTTACCAGCATCAATAAAATCGAAGAACGTATTTTTCTTAGACAGCATTTTTCCGTCTTCATACCATTCTCTTCCTAAATATTCCCCACCTCTGATGTGAGCAATAGCATAGATAAATCCTCTGTCCAGAATTGATAACCTTACATTGGAGAAGCTTGCATCAACGGTGTGACCATAACTTCCATAACCGTATAAAAGCAAGGGAGTATCTGCAGATTTTTTAGTGTTCTTATGATACACCAGAGAAATCGGAACTTTCGCTTCTCCATCTCTTGATTCCGCCCATATTCTTTCAGAAATATAATTTTCAGCAAAGAATTTTCCGCCTAAAACTTCCTGTTGCTTTAGCAATTTGGTCGTTTTGTCCTTCATGTTATACTCGTAAGTGGAACCAGGTTGTGTGAGTGAAGTGTAACCGTAGCGTAGCACTTCTGTATCAAATTCCAGGTTGATCCCGATGTAAGCAGTATAAGTCGGATCGGAGAAAGGCAAATAATGAGATTCCTGAGTTTTTTCATCAATAATCTTTATTTGAAGCAGTCCTTCTTCTCTTTCTTCAAGAACCAGGTAGTTTTTAAAGATTTCAAAACCTTCCAGCAAAACTTTTTCACGGTGAGGAATGACATCTACCCAGTTTTCCATTCCACAATTGTCAATTTTTGTTTTTACAATTTTGAAATTGATAGCATCGTCTGCATTGGTAATGATATAGAACTCATCTTCGTAATGTTCAACTGAATACTCCAAATCATCAATTCGTGGCTGAATAATGGTCCAGTCTGCAAAAACATTGTCAGACGGAATAAATCTGTGTTCATCGGAAATCGTGCTCGAACTTGCGATAAAAATATATTCTAAAGATTTGGTTTTAAAAACATTGACATCAAAAGTGTCATCTTTTTCATGGAAAATTAAAACGTCTTCTGAAGTGTCGGTTCCCAGTTTGTGTCTGTATACCTGGAATGCACGTAAACTGTCATCTTTCCTGATGTAAAAGATGTGTTCATTATCATTCGCCCAAACTGCCTTTCCTGTTGTATTTGGTATTTTATCAGTAAGAATTTCTCCAGTCTGTAGATTTTTAAAGTTAATAGAGTAAATTCTTCGGCTTACATTATCTGTAGAAAAAGAGACTAGTTTATTATTTGGGGAAACCGCGACACTTCCTACTTCGAAATAGCTTTCACCTTCTGCTAAAATATTAACATCAAGAATAATTTCTTCTTCGTTCTCTAAACTTTTATATTTTCTGCAAAAAATGGGATATTCTTTTCCTTCTTCATAACGAACGATATACCAGTATTCATTAAAGAAATAAGGTAGTGATTCGTCGTCTTTTTTGTATCGGGCTTTCATCTCTTCAAAAAGATCTTCCTGCAGTTTTTCAGTATCTTTCATGATGAAATCTGCATAAGCATTTTCTTCTTCCAGATATTGTATAACCTCGGGATTTTCTCTTTCATTAAGCCAGAAATAGTTGTCTATTCTTTTGTCGCCGTGTATTTCTAATATTTTTTCTATTTTTTTTGCCTGTGGAGCTTCCATTCAATATTAATTCTTGTTCAAATGTAATTAAAAAAAAACCATCTTTCCTTGTATGAAAAGACGGCTGATTTATTTTTGATATTAAAAACTACTTGTGAAGTGTTTTAATATATTTTTCCAATGCCATAGTCATGGAAGGAGTTTCCTTTGTAGGAGCCATTAAATCTACTCTCAATCCTGCCTCTTCTGCTGCTGCTAAAGTTGTATTCCCAAATACACCGATTTTTGTTTCATCCTGTTTGAAATCCGGAAAGTTTTGTTGTAAAGATTTAATTCCTTGAGGACTGAAGAAAATCAACATTTCGTAATCCTTAATGTTAATATCGGTAAGGTCGCTGCAAACCGTTCTGTACATAATTGCTCTTGTCCAGTCAATATTCGCCGTATCTAATGTTTTTACAATATCCGGACTTAGTACATCCGAAGATGGTAAAAGATATTTTTCTGTAGGGAATTTTTTGAAAAGAGGAGCAAGGTCCGAGAAGTTTTTCTCCCCGAAGCTGATTTTTCTTTTTCTATAGACAATATGCTTTTGAAGATAGTTGGCAATCGCTTCAGATTGACAAATATATCTCATCGTATCCGGTACCGAAAAACGAAGTTCCTCAGCAAGTCTGAAATAGTGGTCTATCGCATTTTTACTGGTAAAGATGATACCTGTATATTGCGTTAGATCTATCTTTTGTGTTCTTAGTTCTTTGTTGTCAACTCCTTCGACGTGGATGAAAGGTCGGAAATCTATTTTTATTTTTTCCTTCTTCGCTATATCCAAATATGGAGAAGATTCACTAGGCGCAGGTTGTGAAACCAATATAGACTTTATTCTCATCATTGACTGTTTTATAAAAATAATACCTTCCAAAGCAATAATATTGGTGCGATTTGGAGGGTGCAAATATACAAAAATTTATAATACCATTTTTCTGGCAAAACGTTGTTTCTGTGAAATAAATAGAAAAAAACCTTGAAAATAAAGACAAAACAAAAGAAGTATAAATAATACAAAAAAGTTTTATTTCTGTCTATCGGGAAATAATAGTGGGTGACACAGAGAATTATTAATAAAAATGATAAAACAAAATAGAATTTTGTGGCGGTAAAATAAAAAACTGACCACTTTTTTCCATCTCCTATACTTTGATAAAATAAAAAACCTAAAATAGATTTAATAGCATAAAAAAATATGATGGTGAGGAAAGTAAACCCGAATTTGTTAAGCTGATAGCCTAAAATTTGGATATCTGCAACAAATTTAGGAATAACAGGGATGTACTGAGATGCTAAAACCGATAAAGTGAGCGCAGTTACACATGAGGTAATAACCCAACTGGGCAAATTATTACTGGCATCGAAATATTTCTGAAGCAGAAAATCTTTTAAATTGGCATCCCTTTCTATGATATTCATCATAAAAATAAATAAAAAGATGCAGCCCAGCAATATAAAAATTACCCAATCGTTGTTTTCAGGTATTCTTACATGGTTTATGAAATTTTGTGATAATAACAACGGAATGTTTTTTGCAAAATTATAGATTATTTTGTATAAAATAAAAAGGTTAAATAAACTATCTTTGCAAACTGAAATGAAAAAACTGGTCATAATTCCAACTTATAACGAAAAGGAAAATATTCAAAATATTATTTCCGCGGTTTTTGCATTGGATGATGACTTTCATATTTTGGTTGTGGATGATTCGTCTCCCGATGGAACGGCGGAAATTGTAAAGGATTTACAGAAGGAATTTCCACACTATTTGCACCTCTCGGTCAGAAAGGTGAAAGATGGTCTGGGAAAGGCTTATATACATGGTTTTAAATGGGCGATTGAGAATAATTATGATTATATTTTCGAAATGGATGCCGATTTTTCCCATAATCCAAACGACCTGCCAAAACTTTTTGAAGCATGCTTACATGCGGATATGGCCATCGGTTCCCGATACTCTAAAGGAGTAAATGTAGTGAACTGGCCAATGGGAAGAGTGTTGCTTTCTTATTTTGCTTCGAAATATGTAAGATTTGTTTTGGGGCTATCTATTCATGATACAACAGCAGGTTTTGTCTGTTTTTCAAGAAAAGTATTGGAAGAAATAGGTCTGGATAATGTAAGACTGAAAGGATATGGATTCCAGATTGAAATGAAATTCAGAACATTCAAAAAAGGATTCAAAATTGTAGAAGTCCCGATTATTTTTACCAACAGGATTTTGGGGGAAAGTAAAATGAACGGAGGGATTATTCATGAAGCTGTTTTTGGGGTTTTAAATTTAAAATGGAAATCAATTATCGGCAGATTATGAAAAAAGCGGTCTTCATTTTTATTCTGATGTGTCTGTTTTCATGTCAGGATTATATTGATAAACCTAAAAATCTGATTCCCAAAGATCAGATGGCGGAGATTATTGCAGATCTTTCGATTAATGATCAGGCCACCTACATGTATCCGAATACCAATCTGGAAGCGGGAACGAGATATGTCCTGAAATCACATAATGTAAAATCAGAAGATTTTGTTGAAAGCTTTAAGTATTATGTCGTAAAGCAAAAGATGCAGGGAATTACTGAAGATGCTCAGTCAATTTTATTAAAAAAAGATCCGAAAGCAGATCAATACATAAAAGATAAATTGAAGAAAAACGGAACTCCTCAAAATGTTCCGACTTTATCAAGATAATTTAAGATGCAAAAGTTTTTTACTATAGAAAAAACCTCAGAAGGGAAGGCGAGAGCGGGTGAAATTACCACAGATCACGGTACAATTCAGACTCCTATCTTCATGCCTGTTGGAACTGTTGCAAGTGTAAAAACAGTTCACCAAAGAGAATTAAAAGAAGACATAAAAGCCCAGATTATTTTGGGAAATACATACCATTTATACCTGCGTCCGGGAATGGAAACCATGCAGGAAGCGGGAGGTTTACATAAATTCATGAACTGGGATCTTCCCATTCTTACCGATTCGGGAGGTTTTCAGGTATTTTCATTGGCGAGCAGCAGAAAAATGACTGAAGAAGGAGCCAGATTCAAATCTCATATCGACGGAAGTTATCATATGTTCTCTCCTGAAAAATCTATGGAAATCCAGAGACAGATCGGAGCAGATATTTTTATGGCTTTTGATGAATGCACACCTTATCCTTGTGAGTACAATCAGGCTAAATCATCAATGGAACTTACGCACCGTTGGCTGAAAAGATGTATTGAGTGGACGGAAAATAATCCTGAATTGTACGGACATAAACAACGACTTTTTCCAATTGTTCAGGGGTCTACTTATTCGGACTTAAGAAAAATTTCTGCAGAGGTGATTTCAGAAGCAGGGGCAGAAGGAAATGCAATCGGAGGACTTTCTGTAGGAGAACCTGAAGAGGAAATGTACAGAATTACTGATGAAGTGACAGATATTCTTCCAAAAGAAAAACCAAGATATCTAATGGGAGTGGGAACTCCTTGGAATATTTTGGAATCTATAGGCTTGGGAATTGATATGATGGATTGCGTAATGCCTACCAGAAACGCAAGAAATGCCATGCTTTTCACCTGGAAAGGAGTGATGAATATGAAAAATGAAAAGTGGAAAAAAGATTTTTCTCCTTTAGACGAATTCGGAACAAGCTTCGTAGACAGAGAGTATTCAAAATCATATGTGAGACATTTATTTGTTTCTAAAGAATATTTAGGAAAACAGATTGCCTCAATTCATAACTTAGCATTTTATTTGGATCTTGTAAAAGTGGCGAGAGAACACATTATTGCAGGAGACTTTTATGAATGGAAAAAATCGGTAGTTCCGGTTCTTAGACAAAGATTATAAGAGAGATGATTACCATTATAGATAAATATATTATCAAAAAATATCTTGGGACATTCAGTTTCATGCTGATATTGTTGTCTATAGTTGTATTGGTAATCGATGTTCAGTCAAAAATTCCCAGGATACAGAGTGCCACAGAGCTGGATCCAAAACTGAATGTGACTTATTTTTTGATCCATTTTTATCCGTTCTGGATTATCAACCTGGTTATGACGTTTCTGTCTATTCTGGTTTTTATTTCAGTGATTTACTTTACCTCAAGAATGGCAAACAATACAGAGATTGTTGCGGTTATAAGCAGTGGAGCAAGTTTTCACCGTTTTGCAAAACCTTATTTGTTGACTTCTGTTTTCATTGCCGGAATTTCTCTTGTCGTGAATCATTTCGTATTGCCTTGGGCGAACATTAAAAAAAATGAACTCGAAGCCTATACCTACAATGCTAGAAATAAAGAAAAAGTATTGGGAACGGCTCCTGCTTCGGCACAGATAAGCCGTACAGAATATATTTTCGTAAATTCATGGAATAAAAGAGAACAAAGAGGTTCCGGATTTATTTTTCAGAAATTCGATAAGGATAGAAAAATGATCTATGAACTCAAGGCTTCTGATGTTTATTGGGATAAAGATAAAAAGCAGTTTGTTCTGAATAGTTATCTTGAAAAAACCATAAATAAAGACAATTCTGCCAAACTCGGAAACGGTAATGAATTGAGAAAAAGCTACGGACACAGTCCGGAAGAACTCTTCCCGAATGAACTTTTAGGGCAAAATAAAACAACTCCTGAACTCCTGAAATTTATTGCCAGAGAGAAAGAAAAAGGAAACAGTAATTTAAATACCCATTTAAATGAGCTTTACCAGAGAACTTCAATGCCTGTTTCTATTGTCATTCTTACCTTTTTAGCACTCTCATTATCTTCTCAGAAAAAGAGGGGGGGATTGGGAATTAACCTTGCTGTGGGGATTTCTTTAGCTTTTGTTTTTGTTTTTTCCTTTGAAGCGTTAAAGGTGGTGTCGGAAAATAAAAGCATGCCGCCGTTATTGGCAATGTGGTTTCCAAATCTTGTCTTTTTTCCTCTAGCAGCTTATTTATATCTCAAAAGAGCCAATCAGTAAAGGAGTTTTATTTCTTTGTGATAAAAAGATTGTAGTCCGTTTTCAAGCTCAATCCAGAGTTCACCTTTTTCATCTGCGTGTCTTATAATGCCATTTTGTCTTTTCTGGTCAAGCTCAAAAACTGAAATTTTATCTTTCCGGAATAAATAGGTGTTGAATTGATTCAGAATTTCTTGCTCAGAAGGAATGTTTTGTAGCTTTTCAACCAAAAAATCATGCAAGCTTAAAGCAAATTGATTGATGCCAAAATGTTTTCCTGTCTGCGTTAAAAGAGAGCCTGCATTGGATATTTCGTCAAATTTTTCCTGCAAGATATTGAATCCGGCCCCAATGATGAAATAATTATTTTGATTAATTTTCTTCTTTTCTATTAAAATTCCAACGATTTTTTTATTTTTAAGGATAATATCGTTTGGCCATTTTATCTCTACTTTATTTTCAGTCAGATTGGCAAGAAAATCTCTAATGATAATTGCGGTATAATAATTGAACATAAAATCTGAAACCAAAATGTTTTGGATCTTTACCGCCAGTGTATAAGCTAAATTTTTCCCTGCAGTCGCAGCCCATGTATTTCCGTACTGTCCGCGACCCTGAGTCTGATTGTAGGTGTGCACCGAAATAAAATCTGAATGATCATAAAGTAAAAACTTTGCTATTTCGTCATTAGTAGAAGAGCATTCTTTTAGATAGAATAATTGGCTCATTTAAGAAAACTTTAAGACATTAAGGGGGTAAAAGTAAGGCTAAAGTAAAAGAAAAACAATAAATTTGCAGATTATAGTATTTTTTAATGAATAAAACAGCAGAAAAACAAGCACTAATAGATAAAATTGTAGAGGCTATCCAGGATGTAAAAGGTGAAGATATCATGATTTTTGATCTTTCCAATATTGAAAACTCTGTAGCAGAAACTTTTATAATTTGTAGCGGAAACTCGAATACTCAGGTTTCGGCTTTAGCAGGCAGTGTAGAAAAAAAAGTAAGAAACGATCTTAAAGACAGACCTTGGCATGTAGAGGGAACAGAAAACTCTATGTGGGTTTTGGTAGATTACGTTTCTGTGGTAGTTCACATTTTCCAAAAAGAAGTACGTGAGTATTATGATATCGAAGAACTTTGGGGAGATGCTGCAATTACACGAATTGAAAATTAATATTAAATTTTAAAAAGTATAAATGAACAATAAGGGATTTAACTGGTTTTTTCCAATAATAATCATTGCTCTTTTGTTATTCGTTGGCTCCAATTTCTTAGGAGGAGACGGTGCAAAATCTATGGATGAAGATGCTTTCTTCAGAGAAATGCAGGCGGGAAAAGTTCAGAACATTATAATTTATAAAGATACTGAAAGAGCGGATGTATTCCTTACAAAAGCGGCAAAAACAGCAACAGTGGACAAATCAAAAGAAAATGATCCTCTTGCTGCCTTTTCAGTAGCTCCAAAAGCTGATTTTACTGTCAAATATGGAGATCTTCAGCTTTTTTTACAAAAATTTGATCAAGTAAAAGCTGCTAATCCAGCTTTAGCAACTACGAAAGACTACGGAACAGGGAAAAATCCAATGATGGAAATTCTTGTTCAGGCGTTGATCTGGATTACTATTTTAGGAATTTTTTATTTCTTCCTTTTCAGAAAAATGGGGAGCGGAGGAGGACCT